>CAYLMM010000053.1:0-6495 GCA_964384825.1 uncultured Fibrobacteraceae bacterium | reverse complement strand
CATCAACGGTTCTGGTTCTTGCCCGAATCGCATACCGACTTCATCTTCTCGGTGCTGGGCGAGGAACTCGGGCTGGTCGGGGGGGCCGCCACCCTGGTATTGTTCTCCATCTTCGCCCTGCGGGGATTCCGCATCGCCGCGCGGGCCGGCGACCGTTTCGGCCGGCTGACCGCGGCGGGCCTGACGATCCTGATCGCGACCTACGCCGTGATCAACATCGCGATGGTCACCGGCCTGATGCCGGTGATGGGGCTGCCGCTGCCCTTCGTCAGCTACGGCGGCTCGGCCCTGGTGACCAATCTGGCGGCGGTGGGCGTCCTGATGAACATCGATCGCCAGGGACGCCGCAACCGCATCCGCAACAGCCGGTCCCTGAAACCGGGAGGATCCTGGACGTGAACGACCGCGCCGAGTCCGCGGCTCCGGAATCGAGCGAACCGCTGAAGGTGATGATCACCGGCGGCGGCACCGGCGGGCACGTGTATCCGGGATTGGCGGTGGCCGCGGCCCTGCAGACCCTGGATCCCCGCACGACCGTGTGGTTCGCCGGCACGAAGCGCGGTCTCGAGGCGGCGCTCGTGCCGCGGGCCGGCTATCCCCTGTTCACCCTGCCGGCATCCGGTTTCCGGGGGATGGGGGCCGGAGCGCGGCTGCGGTTCCTGGGCAATTTCGCGGCGGGACTGGTCAAGGGCGTGGCGCTGCTGATGCGGCTGCGGCCCGACGTGGTCCTGGGCACCGGCGGCTACGCCGCCGCCCCGGTGATGGCCGCCGCGCGCCTGCTGCGGATCCCCACGGCCCTGCAGGAGCAGAACGCCGTCCCCGGCGCCGCGAACAAGCTGCTCTCGCGTTGGGCCCAGCGCATCTATCTGGGCTTCGGCGAGGCCGCCGCGCATTTCGCGGGCCGCCGCTGCGTGGTCACCGGCAATCCGGTCCGGGCCGAGTTCCGCGACCGGGAGCTCGATCCCGGCGAAGACTACGTGTCGATTTCCGGAGACGGCCGCTTCTTGAAGATCCTCGTCTTCGGCGGCAGCAGCGGGGCCCACACCCTGAACGAGGCCGTCCGCGAGGCCGCCGGCCTCTGGTCCGGCCGCGAAACCATCGAATTGAGGCTGCAGACCGGTCCGAAGGATCTGGACGCGGTCGCGGAGGCCTACATGGGCTGGCCCACCGACCAGGTCACGGTCGAGAGCTACATCCTGGACATGCCGGACGCGCTGCGCCGGGCGGATCTGGTGATCTGCCGCGCGGGCGCGATGACGTTGGCGGAACTGGCGGCCGTGGGGCGCCCGGCGATCCTGGTCCCCTTCCCGCACGCGACCGACGATCACCAGTTGCGCAACGCCCGCGACTTCGAGGCCGACGGCGCGGCGATCGTGATCGAGGATCGCGACTGCGACGGTCCGGCCCTGGCGGCCGCGGTGGCCGAACTGGCCGGCGACCCGCGACGGATGGACGAGATGGGGGAGGCCTGCGCGCGCCGCGCCCGTCCCGGCGCGGCCATGGAGATCGCCACCGACCTGATGCGTCTGACCGGACGCCTGAAGCCGAACCCGGAAAGCGAGCCCCTCTGATGTTCCGCAATACCAGACACGTCCATCTCGTCGCGATCGGCGGCATCGGCATGAGCGGCATCGCCGAGATCCTGCTGAACCTCGGCTTCCAGGTCAGCGGTTCGGATCTGCACGCCTCGGCGGCGACCGAGCGGCTGGCCAGGCTCGGGGCCGTCGTCGGCATCGGGCATTCGCAGGAGCAGATCGACGGCGCCGACGTGGTCGTCTATTCGTCCGCGGTCACCGGGGCGAATCCCGAGATCCGGGCCGCCCGCGCCCGCGGGATCCCGGTGGTGCGGCGCGCCGACATGCTGGCCGAGCTGATGCGCCTGAAATACGGCGTGGCGGTGGCCGGATCCCACGGCAAGACCACCACGACCTCGCTGACCGCCGCGGTGCTGGCCGCCGGCGGGCTCGATCCGACCGTCCTGGTCGGCGGGCGGGCCCTGGCCACCGGCGCCAACGCCATTCTGGGCCGCGGCGAGTACATGGTGGCCGAAGCCGACGAGAGCGACGGCACATTCCTGCGGCTGGCCCCGACGATCGCGGTGGTCACCAACATCGACCACGAGCACGTCGACTTCTATCCCGACATGGATGCGGTGCGCGACGCCTTCGCCGCCTTCCTGGGCCGGGTGCCCTTCTACGGCGCGTGCGTGCTCTGCGTGGACGATCCCGAGGTCCGCGCGCTGATCCCGCGGATCGAGCGCAAGATCATCACCTACGGCTTCGGCGAGGACGCCGACGTGCGGGCCTTGCCGGACGACGACGGCGTCTCGGTGCTGCTGGCCGGCGAGGACGCGGGCCGTCTCTCGGTCGGCATCCCCGGCCGCCACAACCTGCTGAACGCCCTGGCGGCGATCGCGGTGGGGATCGAACTCGGCGTGCCCTTCGATCCGGCGGCCGCGGCCCTGGCCGATTTCCGCGGGGTGGGCCGCCGCTACGAGGTCCACGGCGAGCACGGGGGCGTCATGGTGGTCGACGACTACGGGCACCATCCGACCGAGATCGCCGCCACCCTGCAGGTGGCCCGCGAGAGCGGACGGCGCGTCGCGGTGCTCTTCCAGCCGCATCGTTACAGCCGCACCGAACGCTTCGCGCAGGAATTCGCCGACACGCTGGCGGTGGCCGACGCGGTGGCGCTGCTGCCGGTCTATCCGGCCGGCGAGACTCCCCGCGAGGGCGTGGACAGCGGCCTGATCGCCGCCGCGATGGCCGCCAAGGGACTCGAGAACGTGACCATGCTCGACGATCCGCGGGACGCGCCGGGATGGCTCGACGCCGTGGTCGAGCCCGGCGATCTGCTGCTGACCACCGGCGCCGGCGACATCGGCCGGATGGTCGGGACCCTCTGCGAGCATCTGGACGACGGAAAGGACGCATGAGCCCGCAGGCGCGCATCTTCACCGGACGGGGCGCGGCATCCGGCCGCTCCCTGGCTTCCCGCCGCCGGCCACCGGTTTCGCGGTGGCGGGCCGTGCTGCGCTGGTCGGCCGCGACGGCGATCGCGGCCGCGGTCGGCTGGACCGTTTTCTGGATGCTGACCGCGCCGTTTTTCAGCCTTTCGGAAGTGCGCACCGGGCCCTACCGTTTCACCGATCGCGCCGCGCTGGAAGGCGCGATGCGGACGGTGATCGGCGGCAACATCTGGCGGACCGACATCGGTGGGCTGGAGGACAGGCTCGAGCAGCTGCCGTGGGTGCGCTCGGCTTCGGCGGCCCGGCGCCTGCCCGGCGCGCTGAAGGTGAGCTTCGTGGAATGGCGTCCGGTGCTCGTGCTGCCGTCGCGCGACGGCGAGCCGCGGGTCATGATCGAGAACGGTGAAGCGCTCCGGTTGCCCGCGGGGATGCCGGCGCCCGACCTGCCGGTCCTGGTCGATCGCCGCGACGGGGGAGATTTCGATTCCGAGACGGCCGGCCGCCTGATCGCGTTGATCGCGGCGGTCGCCGAGACGGGGCTGGAAACCATCTGCCCGGTGGATTTCCTGCTGCTCGACGACGAAGGCCTGCAGCTGGTCCTGCAGCAGGAACGCGGCAGGCTGATCCTGGGTCGCGATTCCTTCGGGCGGCGGCTGCGGCGGTATCTGGCGGTCTCCGACCGGGTGGGGGACGGCCGCGTGGTGGATCTGCGATTCGACGGAACGGTCTGCGTCCGCGACGGCGCGGCGTAGGGAGGAGAACATGGCGCCCAGCGATCTGATCGTGGCCTGCGATTTCGGCACCACCGTATTCCGGACCCTCGTGGCCGAGACCGGCCCCGACGGTTTGAAGGTTCTCGGCGTGGGCACATCCCCGGCGGCCGGTTTCCAGGACGGCGATTTCGTCGACCTGCGTTCCGGGAGCCGGGCGATCGCAAAGTCGGTCAAGGCCGCCGAGGCGATCGCCGACGTCGACATCTCGGGCTTCTTCTACAATCTCTCGGGTTCGCACATGCGTTCGCTGTGGGCCCGCTGCCAGCATCAGATCGGGCCGGGTCCGCGCGAGATCACCGACGACGACATGAACGCGGCCCTGGAGAAGGCCCGCAGCATCGCCATCCCCTTCGACCATTCGATCCTGGTGGCCCAGCCGGTGGCCTACAGCGTCGACCGGGTCCGCGGCATCGTCGATCCCCGCGGGAGGATCGGCAGCCGGCTCGAGGTCGAGGCCCATCTGGTGACCGGATCGCGCACCGTGCTGCGCAACATCGAGCGGGCCGTGAACATGGCCGGCTACGAGGCCGCGGGCTGGGATATCGACGTGCTGGCGGTTTCGTCCGCCCTGCTGACCGCCGAGGAGAAGGAGCAGGGCGTCCTGCTGATCGATGTCGGCGGCGAAGCCACCTCCTGGGCCAGCTACCGGGGCGGGCGCATCGCCGGCTGCGGGATGGTGCCCTGGGGCGGCAGCCATCTGACCAGCGATCTGGCGCACGGCCTGCGCGTCGGCCTCGGCGAGGCCGAGCAGATCAAGCACGACCAGGGACTGGTGCTGCGCGAGATGGCCGAGGCCGTCGATCCCGGGGTCCTCTTCGAGGAGGCCGACCCCAGGCCGACACCGGGGCTGATCGCCGCCATCCTCGAACCGCGGCTCGAAGAGATCTTCACGCTCGTCCAGCAGGATATCGGCGAGGCTTTCCAGCCCGCGGCCCTGCGGTCGGGCGTGGTGCTGACCGGCGGCGGATCGGCCTGCCGCGGCACCGACAAGCTCTGCGAACAGGTTTTCGGACTGCCCGCCCGGCGCCGTTGCGTGCCCGAGGACGTCACGGGACTGGCCGCGCTGGACGACGGCCAATGGGCCTCGACGCTGGGGCTGCTGGCCTGGGTCCTGCGCCGCGAGGAGGCCTCCGCCGAGCCCGAACCCGCCCAACGCCCGCGATCGCTGCTGAAGAGGCTTTTCGGCTGGAAGGGCTGAGAACGCTCCCGCGGAAGGCCGCCTGCGGAAATGTGAAAAAAACGCTTTGGCCATGCGGGTCGGAACGTGTAGAGTTGCGCCAGTATCGAGTGTTTACACCGCTTGCGTGGCGGCAACCCGGCTCATGGAGGAGAGGGGATCGTCATGGCTTTCGAGCTTGTCGAAGAACGGCAGGAGCTGGCCCGGATCAGGGTCGCCGGCGTCGGGGGCGCCGGGGGCAACGCCGTCAATCGCATGATCGACGCCGGTTTGTCGGGGATCGAGTTTCTCGCGATCAACACCGACATGCAGGCCTTGAATCTCAACAAGGCCGGCCACACCATCCAGATCGGCAACCAGGTGACCCGGGGGCTCGGCTCCGGCGGCGATCCGCGCGTGGGGCGCAAGGCTGTCGAGGAGGACGAGGCCCGCATCTGCGACGTGCTCGCCGGCAGCGATATGGTGTTCGTGACCGCCGGGATGGGCGGGGGCACCGGCACCGGCGCGGCGCCGGTCGTGGCGCGCATCGCCCGTGAAATGGGCGCTCTGACCGTCGGCGTGGTCACCAAGCCCTTCCAGTTCGAGGGCCGGGTCCGGATGGACCAGGCCGAAAACGGTCTCGAGGAGCTGCGCGATGCGGTCGATACGCTGATCGTCATCCCGAACCAGCGCCTGCTCGAGGTCGTGCCGGCCTCGACCTCGATGGCCGACGCCTTCCGCTTCGCGGACAACGTGCTCTACGGCGCCACCCGCGGCATCTACGACATCATCATGAAGCCGCACGTGGTGAACCTCGACTTCGCCGACGTCCGTTCGGTGATGCGCGACATGGGCGTGGCCCTGATGGGCACCGGCAAGGCTTCCGGCGAGGACAGGTCCCGCGAGGCAGCCGAGGCCGCCATCCATTCGCCGCTGCTCGAGGATATCGACATCCGCGGCGCCCGCGGCGTGCTGGTGAACATCACCGGCGGCGAGGTGGGCCTGCAGGAGACCAACGAGGTCATGTCGCTGATCCAGGAGGCCGCCGGCGACGACGCCCACATCATCTTCGGATACGGTCTGGACGATGAACTGGGCGATGCCTTGGAGGTCACGGTCATCGCCACCGGTTTCCCCGCTTCGGCCCGTTCGATCAGGCCGCGGATCGAACGCTCGGTTCCGCAGCCGCGCGAAGCCGAACCCGTCGCCGAGCACGGTGCCCGGACCGAGTCCGCGGCCCGGGCCGTCGCCGAGGATTCGGCGGATGCGACCGCTCCGGCCGCGACGGTGGAGAGCACCGCCGCTGAGCCCGGCGCCGCTGAGCCCGCCGCCGCCGAGCCCGCCGCAACGGCGGAACCCGCAGCCGAACGTCCGGCCGCTGCGGCGGTCGAGCCGGAATCGGAAACCGTCGCCGAGGCTCCGGTGTTCCTGGCCCGCGCGGCGGCTGCCGCCGGGGGGGAGCAGATCCTCGAGGTGCCGGCATCCGCTGTCGCCCATCCCGAGCCCGCCGTCGACACCGCGGTCGAGCCCGAGTCCGAACCTGCGGCGCCGCCGCGGCCGATCAGGTAACCCGCTCCCAGTCCCCCGAGCGCGACAAA
>CAYLMM010000052.1:1769-18682 GCA_964384825.1 uncultured Fibrobacteraceae bacterium | reverse complement strand
CGGCGGCGGCGCATCGCGGTCCTCGACCGGGAAGACGTGGTAGGCGGCGCAGCCGGCCAGGCAGAGGCACAGCAGCGCGGCGAGCAGGAGCGAGAACCTGGTCATGGGCGTGTCTCTCCCGGTTGCCGGATCAGGTCCGCGGCTTCACTTCGCGCACGCAGTCGATGACGGTGCCGTCGACCCACTTGATCGCCGCGACGACCTTCTCCCCCAGTTCGGGCGCTTCGGGCGCCCCGCCGCAGATCTCGTCGACCTCGGCCTTGATCTCGCGGATGTCGCGGATCGGCAGGCTCGAGCCGCGCATCGCCTCGATCAGGTCGCGGCGGCCGGGGTTGATGGCGATGCCGCGCTCGGTGACGATCACGTCGATCAGTTCGCCCGGGCCGCAGAGGGTCGTCACGCGGTCCATGATCACCGGGATGCGGTTTCGGAAGCTGGGGATGGGCAGGATGGTGCACTTGCTGAACAGGCAGTTCTGCCAGCCGCCGATGCCGTGCAGCAGGCGGCCGTCGCTGTGGGTCACCACGTTGGCGTTGAAGTCGACGTCGACCTCGGTCGCCCCGAGCACCACCGCGTCGACCATCGAGGCGAAGTTGCCCTTGCCGTGGTAGTTGTAGCTGGTGAAGGGCGAGGTGTTGACGTGGCCGGGGTTCTCGCGCATCGAGCGCACCCCCTCGAGGTCGAAGGTCTGGCCGTCGAGGATGTAGTCGGTCAGGCTCTCCTCGAGCATCCCCACCAGGTACTTCGTCGATCCGCCCCGCAGGAAACGGGCCTTGATGCCGCGCTCGCGCATGATGTCGCGCAGGTAGATGCCGAAGGCCAGGGTCGTGCCGCCGGCGCCGGCCTGCATCGAGAACCCGTCGCGCACGATGCCGGCCTCGTCGCAGAAGCGCGCGGTGTACTCGGCGATCAGCAGCCGGTCGGGCGACTTGGTGATCTGGGTGGTGCCGGAGATGATCCTGTTCGGGTCGCCGATCGAATCCATCACCACGACCTGATCCACGTGGTTGCCCTGGATCTGCCAGGGGATGCAGGGGAACGGCACCAGGTTGTCGGTCACGATGATCGTGTGATCGGCGTAGATGCTGTCCGCCAGCGCGAAGCCCAGCAGGCCGCAGGCCGCGGCGCCCTGGTCGCCGGTCGCGTTGCCGAAGGGATCGGCCGTCGGCGCCGCGATCACCGCGATGTCGATGTGCACCTCGCCGTCCTGGATGGCCTGCCACCGGCCGCCGTGGCTGCGCAGCACGCCCATGCCGCGCATCTTCCCGCGCGAGCAGTAGTCGCCCAGCGGACCGTTCATCGAGCCCTCGATATGATGGATGACGCCCGACTCCATGTGCCCCACCTGCGGCTCGTGGCAGGGGAAGCTGGCCGAGGGGAACCACCGCAGATCCTTCACGCCCATCTCGGCCGCGGCCGCGAACACGGCGTTGGCCACGTAGTCGCCGTTGCGCAGGTGATGGTGGCTGGAGATCGTCATCCCGTCGCGCAGGCCGGCCTGTTCGAGCGCCGTCTTGATATCGGCGACTGTCTTGTCCCCGTCCCAGGGGTAATCGATGCAGGTGTGGATCGGCGGCGCCGCCTTGCGGCCGGTCGGCCGGTGGACTCCGATTCCCTGGTACGGCGTCGCCGAGACGCCGTTGATCTGCTCGGGGACCATCCGGCCCGCCGCGTTCTGCACCATATCGGTCATGTCCGGCTCTCCATTCGGGGGGTCGATGCATGATGTGAAAAGCCGGCCCCTGCGGACCGGCCGGGAAATGATGACATGAAATACCGCGCCGGACAACCCGCGGTCATCCGTTCAACCGCCACAATCCGTAATTCAGCCAGGCCGCGAAGCCGACCCACAGCAGGTACGGGATCATCAGCAGGCCCGCCAGGCGGTGCCGGCGCCAGAAACCGATGGTCGTCAGCAGGATCAGCACCCACAGCGCGAGGATCTCGGCCAGCGCCCATCCCGGCTGTTTCAGCCCGAAGAAGATCCACATCCAGGCGGCGTTGAAAATCAGCTGCGCGAAGAACATCCCCATGCAGCGGCAGGCCAGGCGGAATCCGCATTCGCGCCAGATCAGCCAGGCGGCCAGCGCCATCATCACGTACAGGATGTTCCACACGATGGGAAAGGCGATGTCGGGCGGGTTGAGGGGCGGCTTGACCAGTCCGTCGTACCAGATGCCGGGCCCGTGCACCGCCGCGACCCCCGCGGCGAGGAAAACGACCGCCAGCCAACCCAGAAGACCGATCATGGAGTTGCGCAAGGTCCCCCCCCTCGAGCACGCGCCCCGGCGAGTCTGGCGCACGACGATCCTCATCTCATTGCAAATGCTACTGCAAAACAGGGCGCTTCCGCAACAGGGACGGGGCCGCGGGGCATTCGGGACACCTCAGGACTTTCCGGCCAGTTCCGCCAGCTCGGCCCCCGCGACCCGGTAGACGGTCCAGTCCTCCATCGGAACGGCTCCCAGGCCCTTGTAGAAACCGATGGCCGGCTTGTTCCAGTTCAGGACCGACCACTCGAGGCGTCCGCAGCCCCTTTCGCCGGCCAATCCGGCCAGGAACGCCAGCAAGGCGCGGCCGATCCCCTTGCCCCGCATCTCGGGCCGCACGTACAGATCCTCCAGGAAGATCCCCGGCCGCCCCAGGAAGGTCGAGAAGTTCGGGAAGAACAGGGCGA
Source organism: uncultured Fibrobacteraceae bacterium (assembly GCA_964384825.1). Classification (GTDB taxonomy): domain Bacteria; phylum Krumholzibacteriota; class Krumholzibacteriia; order LZORAL124-64-63; family LZORAL124-64-63; genus CAYLMM01. The sequence goes on along the minus strand of CAYLMM010000052.1, from coordinate 16,005 downwards.
AGCCCTGCGGCTCGCCCCGCCAATCGGCCAGGACGACCTCGGCGGCCGGCTTTTCGCCGAACAGCGAGGCGCGCAGGGTGTCGATATCGGCCGTCACCGCGTCGGCCAGCTTCTCGTAGGCCGCCAGCTCGCGGATGAAATCCAGCACCAGCGGCGCATCGTCGATGGTCGCGAAGCGGATCTTCAGCTCGGGCAGTGACGTGGGGATGGATTCCGGCATGTCGTTCCTCCCGTCAGAGGATGAGCTCGGGCTCCCGTCGTTCGGTGCAGAGCGAGGCCAGCTTCGCGGTGATCTCCTCGGCCCACTCGCCGTCGAGGATCCGGCCGTGGTTCGGACATTCCCGCACACAGGCACAGCACAGCATACATGCGTCCTGGTCGGTGGTCACGGTTTCCGCGACGGTGATCGCGTCGGTGGGGCAGACCTCGGCGCAGCGGCCGCAGAGATCGCAGATTTCCGCATCGGAGCGCGGGGTCGTCGGCGACCGGTCGGGCCGGCCGCGGTAGGGGCTGTTGCCGGGGATCTCCAGGGGCCGGGGCTCGGCGCCCTCCCCGAGGCCGGACATCTTCCCGCGCACCATCTTGCCGAAGGCGACCGCCCGCTCGAGATCGCTCGAGTCGGGACGTCCCGCCGCCAGAGGGGTCGCGGGACAGGAGAAGGAATGCTCGGCGATGAACGCGCCCGCGGCGACCGGCTCGAAACCGATCGCCTCGACGATATCCCTGAGTTCGAGCAGGGCGTCCTCGTAGGCCCGGTTGCCGTAGACGACCACCAGCACCGCCGGGGTCTGCAGGCCGCGGATCCGGCGCAGGCGGGCGGCGGCCTCCTCCGGCACCCGCCCGTAATGGACCGGCACCGCGATGACGGCCGTATCGCCGGCCACGATCCGCGGGGCGGCGTCGACCGTCCCGGCCGGGGTCAGGTCGATGTGTTCGAAAGGTTCCTCGGTCATCCCGCGGGCCACGCATTCGGCGATCGTCGCGGTGCCGCCGGTCGGCGAGAAAGTGATCAGGGTCGTCATGGACGCCTCCGTGCCGGGGCGGGGCGGGCCCCGCCGTGATGCTTCTTCTAGACGTTGCTTTCGCCGGTCATCTTCCAGACCACGAACGCCTTCTCGCCGACGCCGATGTGTTCGGCGATGCGCTCGCATTTGGTGGTCAGCAGGAAGTAGACGGGGCGCTTCATGTCGATCAGGCCCTCGAGGTTGCCCTGCCCCTTGGCCAGCACCACGTCGGCGCCGTCGAAGGCCTGGCGGAATTCGTCCGAGGACGTCTCCCAGATCACGCCCGGAGCGTCGTCGCCGGTGGTGATGACCCGCGCGTGGCGATCGATGCCGACCAGGCGCGCGTCCTCGACCGTGGCGTCGTTGATCACCGGGCCGCCGCGCACCGCGAAGGTCAGGCCGGGATGGGCGAGCGTCTCGATCAGGATGGCGTCGGTCACGATCTCGCCGGCGTTGTCGCCGATGTACAGCACGCTGCGCGCCTTCTGCAGATCGCTCTTCAGCAGGGCCGTGTCGTCGATGTCCAGATCGGCCTCGAGCACCGCGGCGATCGTCTCGGTCGGATCGAAGAGGTTCTTGGCCCCGAAGTCGATCACGTTGCCGGCGATCGCCAGGCGGATCGCCGCGGCGACCGGATCGGCCGCCCGGCGCACGATGTCCCGCAACTCGTCGCCGCGGCCCATCATCATTTCGTTGCACTCGCGCTTGATGTCGCGGTAGGGATCGGGATCGCCGAGCTCCTCGCGGAACATCCTGTGCATCACCTGCGCCAGCGCGGGCGGCGATTGCGCGAAATCCACGTCGGCCAAAAAACGCAGCGTCCGCCGCAGCAGGAGTTCGCGTTTCGATTCGTCGACGAAGCCGGCGTCCAGCAGCCGCAGGCAGCTCTGGACGGTGCAGGGAATGCAGTCGAAGGCGACGTTCACCATCTGCTCCTCGGGTCGGTCCGATCCCAATTCACCGCGCGCGTCACGGCCCCGGCGACCATCGGCGACGGCGGCCGGAATGCGTCCATACCTAGAAGGTGCCGGTGATGATGTCAAATCCGTCTTCATCCGCGCCGCCCGCGGCGGCCGGGCCGGCGCCGGAACCGCAGCCGATCGCCGGCACGCGATGGCGTGGGGAATTATTTCCGGAGGCTTCAGTCCCGGGAGACGAGAACCGCGCTGATTTTGTTCACGACCAGTTCCCGCACCCACGGCAGACGTCCCAGGGGCAGCCCCTTGACGCAGCGGTAGCGCCGCCGCTCGAAGCGCAGCCCCGCCGCCTCGACCAGCTTCTCGAACCGGCGGACGGTCATGCGGTTGAGGCCCGACTCGACATCCTCGTAACGCAGCGCCCCGTCGTCGCGATAGCGGGCGCGGACCTTCATGACCGTCTTCTCGCTGAACAGGAGATTCAGCCACGGAACCCGGCAGAAGAAGCCCATGTGGCTGCCGCGCGGCGAGAACCAGAGCGGCCCGAATGTCATCAGGATGCGTCCCCCGGGCCTGAGCATCGACTTCATCTCGGCCAGGACCCGGGCCGGATCGCCGTAATGTTCGAAGCTGTTCTGGGAGATTACGACATCGCAAACGCCGCGCATCGATCCATTCACCTTCGGCGCGAACGTCACGCAGGGCCGGGAGAATCCCGCGTCCGAGGCGAGGCGCGCCGCCCGGGCCAGGAGAGTCTCGTTGGTATCGATCCCCAGCACCCGGCAGTCGTATTTCCGGGCCAGCGCCAGGGACTGATACCCCTCGCCGCAACCGTGGTCGGCGACGCGGCGTCCGGAGACGAGGGCGGCGAAATCGGGGAAATCGCGCACCAGCACCCTGTCGGCCGTCCGGTCGTCCCACTCGGACGCGGCCGACCCGACATCCCCATCCCGCGGATCCCGGGACAAGGCGATCAGCAAGCGCTCGGCCAAACCGGGAGCCACGGCTCTCCCCTTCCGTGACGGCGGGGCGAGATCAGACGATCATTCTGGGATTTTACCGGAGCGGAAAGGCGCGCGTCATCAGAAAAGGGAGGGCCGGGCGAAGGGCCTACTCGAACGAAGCCACGAGCCGCAGCCGCAGGATCTTCCGCCGGTTCGAGTGCTGGGCCTCGTCGATCTCGCCGACGAGCATGTACATGCCGTAGTAGAGGGCCACCACGGCCACCTGCACCACGAGGATCGAGGTATCGGCGTGGATCAGCTGCTCCAGACCCTCGGCGCCCAGCGTGGCGCGCCAGGCTATCTGGCCGAAGTTCACCGTCACCAGGCAGATCAGCCACCACAACGGCAGCACGGCGCCCTGCCTCGAGCTGCGCCATCTCCCGGGATCGTGGCTGGCCTTCCACAGCTCGTTGACCGCCATGTAGGGCCGCCAGAGATTGAGGATGGGAATGAAGAACTGGCCCACCGCCCGCTTCGGACTGAAGGTCAGCCCGTCGGCTCCGAGAGCGCGGATATTCCGGTTCGACCAGTAGAACCAGCGCAGGAACTGGGTCCAGACCACGCCGTGGACCAGCAGCTGCAGGATGCCCACGACCGTCTGGCGGGCATCGCTGGCCTCGGCCAGGGCGATCGCCAGATCCGGATCGGCGTAGCGCCCGCCCATCAGGGCCTTGATGAACTCGATCTCCCAGGCGTTGGACACGATGCCGATCGCCGAGACGATGATCGCCGAGACGATCGCCACCCGCAGGCGGGTCGACAGCCGCTCGAGTTGCTGCAAATCCCGATCTTCTTCACGGTGCTGCTGCATGACCGGTCCTTCCGCCTCCGCCGGCGGCGAAAGCGGGCCTCCTTGCCGTGAAATCATTCCTGGATGAGGATGATGCGCGAATACATCGGGCCGCAGCCGACCCGGTTTATACATATTATCACAATTGTACCGATATGGACAGGTCCGGACCGCGAAGAATGCGGCCCGGACCCGGATTTCAGGCGTCCTTCTCCCACATGGCGGCCCGCGTCTGATCGATCTTCGCGGTGGGCCACTCCTCGACCAGCACCTCTTCGATCCGCTGCTCCTGATCGGGGCGGTCGGAGGCGTTGCGCGGCGTCGAGACGATCGCGTCGACCACCTCGATGCCCTCGATGGTCTCGCCGAAGACCGTGTAGCTGCCGTCGAGGAACGGAGCCTGATCGTGCATGATGAAGAACTGGCTGCCGGCGCTGTCGGGATCCTGCGAGCGGGCCATCGACAGGATCCCCCGCTTGTGGGGACGGTCGTTGAATTCGGCGGCCAGTTGGGTGCCCGGGCCCTTGTAGCTGTGGCCGCCCATCCCGTAGCTCGCGACGTCGTCGGTCTTGGTGTTGGGGTCGCCTCCCTGGATCATGAAGCCCGGGATCACCCGGTGGAAGAGGCAGCCGGCGTAAAGGCCGCCGCGGCTGTGCTCGATGAAGTTCTTCACGTGCTCGGGGGCGTGCTCGGGGAAGAAGCGCAGGATGATGTCGCCCCGGTTGGTCTTCAGGGTGACTACGGTTTCGGTGGCGTTCGTGGACACGTTGGTCCCCTCTCTGTGCGGAAGACGTTGTACGAACCCGGAATACATCATCAGGGAAACCGGAATAATCAAGGATGTCAGGCGGTTCGCCCCGTGGCGGGAAAGACCGCCGCCGGAGTCCGACGGCGGATCTGCTCGGCCAGATTCTCGAACCCTCGCCAGACGTCCCCGTCCCGCGCTTCGATCCTCTCGTCGCTCACGAAACGTTCGAGGACGCGCCAGGATTCGAGGATGCAGTCGCTGAAGATATCCTCGACATGGTCGATCAGCAACTCGCCGCGGTCCACCAGGGCGCCGATCTCTTCCCAGATCGACAGCAGGCCGTAGATCCGGCCGATGTCTTCGCCGAGATGATTCGCGATCTCGCGGCGGCCCAGCCCCCCGCGCAGTCCGGCCACGATTTCGTAGGCCTGATCGAACTCGGCGGTCAGGAAGGATTGCAGCAGACGGACGTGGGATTCCCGACGGTGCCTGTCGCGCGAGAAGACGATCTGCAGGCCGGCGGCCAGAGCGGTCAGGCTCAACGCCAGAACGAAACGGATGGCTTCGTCGGAACTCATCGGACCGCCCCCCCATTACGCGAACGGGCGAGCACGACCACGGCACGGGCGAGAATCAGTTCCGGATTTCGGGCGGGTGAAATCCCAAATTATGAACATCCGGGGCCGACGGCAACCGGCGGCCATCGATTCCAAGCCCGGCGAAACAGAACCGATATTTCCGGTTTGACGGAGAAAGAGGGGGCGATGGAATCGCCCCCTCGCTTCGTCGCGGCCGATCGGAACCGGACCGCCGTTTCCTCCCGACGCCCCTAGAACTTCACCATGGTCTCGACGTAGACCTCGGTCGCGGTGTCCGCGTCCTCGCCGAAGGCGTCGCCCGGATCGATCATGGCGGCGTAGGCCGCGAAACCGACCTTCGGGGAATACCGGTAGTCCAGCTTCAGCTGCCAGTACTGGCCGTAATCGTCGTCGCCGGCGACCTGGTCGAACTGCAGTCTGGACCAGGACACCTCGGCCTTCAGCGACGCCAGCGGAGAGACGCGCAGGCCGGCGGTCAGCATCTTCAGGTTCGAGTACACGGCCTCGCCGCCGGTGCTGCTGCCCGACGCGTAGCCGGGATCCGCGGCCGCCAAGGCGTTGCCCGGCCCGATGTTCACGTACTTCCACGCCAGCAGATCGCCGAACTGAGGCCAGCCGCCGTACATGACGTCCCAGCGCTCGTTGGCCTCGGTCTCGGGATCATCGCCGCTGAGGCAGACGTAGCGCCCGAACAGGGCGGCGTCCTTCTCGACCGGCAGACGGTAGTCGAGCTGCGTGCGGATGCCGACGGCCTCCTGGTCGACGTCGGTCGTCCAATCGCCGCGCTGGAGCGCGCCCTCGGCGTGGTAGGCCAGCCGGGCGGGAAGATCTCCCGCGAATCGGACGCCGAGCAGGCGGATGTCCTTGTCCAGCAGCTGGTCGTGCCGGCACATGGCGTAGAACTCCTGCTTGCTGCCCTCGCCCGCGTAATCATGCGCCCGGGCGTAGGCGCCGACCAGATAGATGTCGTCGGGCGTCTCGTTGCTGCGCTCGTTCTCCTGGTCCAGGAAGGCGAAACCGTCGATGTCCAAGCGCGGGCCGGCGTGCCACACGGCCTTGGCGCCGTCGAAGTAGATCGACGTCGAGGCGGTCTGCGACTGGCCGTCGAAGAGCACGAAGCCGTCGCCGTAGATGGCGGCCTGGCGTCCGAGGCGCAGGTCCACCGGCAGGCCGGCGAAGCCCTTCAGGCCGATCCAGGCCTGGTCCACGAACACCTTGTTGCTCGCGTTGTCCTTGGCGACATCGACGCCCTCGCCGTAATGCTGGTTGGCGAACTGGACGAACACCTGGGTGTTCTCGTCGATCGAGACGTCGGCGAAGGCGCGCGTGCGATAGCGCAAAACCGTCCAGCGATCGAACTTGGCGTCGTCGTCGAAGCTCCAGACGTTGTCCAGATCGTAGGCGCGCAGGCGCACGTCCCCGCCGAATTTGCAGGTGGTATCGGCGGCCGCGATCGTCGCGAGCGCCAGGATCCCCAGCATCAGACAAAGCATGATGACGTTCATGCGGCGATTCATGATTGCTCCCGTTTGTTGACCTGTTCCAGGCATTCACGACCGTCCGGGCGTCGGCGCGACGTTTCCGGGCGACCCCGAGTCCTCATCCGTGTTCACTCGCCCTGTTCGTTGCGCGCCGCCATCGACTCGTAACCCAGGGACCTGAACAAGGCTTCGTATCGATCCTCGACGAGATTCCGCCCCGCCGCCTTGGCCGCCTCGATGTCGGCGTGGTAGCCGTCCAGGGTCTCGTCCGACAGCGTTTCCAGTTCGCACGCGAGATAGGTCTTGAACCCCTGCTCGTTGTGCTGCGTGAAGATCTTGGGGTACTTCTGCACGACATCGCCCATCCACCGCTGCTCGACCGCCACGATCTCGGCGATCAACGGCGACGTGCTGAGCGGATCGATCTGGTTCTCCATGCGCGCGTACTTCAGGGTCATCAGGTTCACGCCCTCGGCCCGGGCTCGCTGGAGATTCTGCAGATGCGCATCGAGGGTCCCGTCAGACAGCACCGAATGGTGCATCCGGCGCATGGCCTCGAACATCTTCAGCTTGTCCTGGCACGGCGCCTTGACGCTCGAATAGACCGATCCGAACATCTCGCGCTCTATCTCCACGATCCTGTCGATGGTCGTCGTTCCTGTCACCGCGCTCACATCCTTCCTCTAGAAAGGAGTCTCCCAGCCGACGAAGCAGTAGATGCCCTCGCTCTTGGCCACTTCCTGCAGGCGGTGCATGTCCTGGTCCGTGGGCGATTCCTGGTCCGCCAGCGCATAGACCTGCCCCACCTGACGGTACTTGGACTCGCCGAGGCGATGGAAAGGCAGCAGGTTCACGACGTCGAGCCCGGCCTCGCGGATGAAGACGGCCGTCCTGCGGACGTTCTCCTCGGAGTCGTTCCTGCCGGGAATGATCGGGATCCGGGGCACGATGACGCCGTTCCAGCCCTCCATCTTCGCCAGCCGGCGAATGTTCTCGAGGATCAGCTCGTTCCCGACTCCGGTCAGTTCCTTGTGGGCATCCGAATCCATGTGCTTGATATCGGTGAAGACCCAGTCGACGTACCTCATGACGTCGAGGTAGTAGTCGGTCGCCAGGCACGAGGTGGTCTCGACGCAGGTGTGGATGTACTGCTTCTTGCATTCCTGAAGCGCGGCCTTGATGAACGCCTTCTGCATCAGGGGCTCGCCCCCGCTGAAGGACACGCCGCCGTTGTCGCTCCAGAATTCGCGATCCCGCCTCAGGACCTTCATCAGGTCGTCGACCGTGTAGTACTCGCCGCTGACGTCGAGTGCCTCGTTGAGGCAGGCGTCGCGGCATTCGTGGGTCGTGCACTTGTCGCAGACGGCCCGGTCGAACACGGGGCCGTTCTCGCCACGGGTGATCGCGCCGTGCGGGCAGGCGGCCATGCAGCGGCCGCACCGCTTGCAGCGGCTTTCCATGTAGAGCAGGACCGGCTTGTGGAACAACCCTTCCGGATTGCAGCACCAGACGCACTTCAGCGGGCATCCGTTCAGGAAGACGGTCGTCCGCGATCCGGGGCCGTCGTGCACGGAATGGCCCTGGATGTCGAAGATCAGTCCCTTGGTTTCGTTCGGCATTGTCTATCTCTCGTTTCCGGCGACGGCCGATCCCCCTGAGGGAGGGATGAGAATCGTGGGAGACCGGCCGTCGACCTGAAATGGCTATGATTCCGCCTGTCAGTCGTTCGCCAGAGCGGGATCCAGCGCTCCCTGCGCCTTCTGCTCCGGCGTCTTGATCCGCAGCGGCAGGGTGGCCGCGAGGATCATCGAGACGACGAACGAGGCGGTGGCGAACATGATCGCGTAACGGTAGCTGCCGGTGGCGTCCTTCAGGTAGCCGCCGATCAGCGGACCGATGAACGGGCCGATGCCCATCACGATCAGCGTCGCCAGACCCCAGATCTTGCCCAGGGTGGCGCGGCCGTACATGGCGCCGGCGTAGCCCACCACGCCGCCGGGCACGATGGCCCAGTAGATGGCGAAGATCACGCAGGCGATCAGGCCCAGGATCGTGGCCTCGGGCGTCTGCAGCAGCAGCATCAGACAGGCGACGGCGCCGGTGGCCGGTCCGATCATGAGCATGCGCTTGCGGCCCTGGGCCTCGTTGATGGATTTCTGCACCATCTTGTCGGCGGCGATGCCCATGATCACCATCGAGAAGATGCCGACGAATCCGATCACGATGTACATGTTGGTCGCCTTGCCCAGCTCGAGGCCGAGATCGGCGTGCCAGTAGCTGATGACCTGCGTCCAGACCAGGAACTCGGCCAGCATGCTGAACAGGAAGGTCAGGATCGCGCCCCAGATGGGGTAGCTCGAGAACGCTTCCTTGATGCCCCAGACGTATTCCTTCTTGGCGCCCGCGGGCTGCGGCATCTCGCCGAAGGCCTTCATGCCGTAGCGCTCGGGGCTGTTCTTGGCGATCAGGGCGGCCAGGATCAGGCAGGCGAGGGTCAGGATGCCGAGCAGCTTCATGGCGCCGCGCCAGGCGTCGCCCTCGGCGCCGGCCAGGGCGCTCTTGACGAACAGGCTCATGATGACCTGCGAAACCGGGGCGCCCATGAAGGCGATCCCGAACATCTTCGCGTAGTTCTTGCCCACGTACCACTTGCGGATCGAGATCGTGGCCGAGACCCACAGCATGCCGGTGGCCACGCCGGCCAGGACGCCGTAGGAGGCGTAGTAGGCGTAGAGATTCTGGGCCATGCTGGTGACGTAGAAGCCGGCGGCGCCGAAGATCGCGCCGATGAAGTAGACCGGCTTGGCGCCCCATTTATCGAGGATCATGCCGCAGAAGAAAGCGGCGATGGCGTAGAACATCATCATGAACGAGTAGCCCAGCGTGATCTCCGCCTGGGACCAGCCCATGTCGGCGCTCATCGGCACCTTGAGAATCGAGAAGGTCGCCCTGTATCCGAACAGGCAGAACAGCGCCAGCCACGAAGCCAGCACCACCGACCATCCGTAAAGCTTTTCCTTGTTCATGTCTCCTCCTGTAGAGGGGGGGCGAAGGGCGAATATGAAGCGGCCCGACCGGGGACAGGCCCCGGCCGGGCTCGCGTCGCTTGCTAGATCGCTTTGAACTTGCCGCAGGTGATCGTGGTCATGTCACCGTAGGCCATGAACTTGGGCGTCTGCTGGCTCGCCTCGCAGATACCGATGTTGGTATCGGTCTCGGTGTAGTTCTTGCAGAACTTGCACTTGGCGATGCGGGTGTAGCCCTCGGGGGCGTCGGCGTCGGCCTTGACCATCTCGCCGGTCAGACGATCGAGACCCTTGTCGACATCCACCGGAACGTATTCCACGGTGTCTCTGTACTGGAGCGCCATGATTAGACCCCCTCATATTCGGTGCGTGCGATGAGCTCGTCCTGGACGGCCTTGCCGATCTCGACCCAGTACTGGGTGAAGCCGGCGACCCGGACCATCAGCTCACGGTAATTCTGAGGATTCGCCTGAGCGTCTCGCAGCATCTTGGAGTCGACCACGTTGTACTGCACGTGGAAGCCGCCGCGACGCATGTAGGACCGGGTCAGGTCGACCAGTTTCCTGGCGCCTTCCTCGCCCTTGATGGCGCTCGGGTGGATCTTGATGTTCAGCTGCGAGTTCTGGGACTGGGTGTGGTCCCAGCACGTCGCCGACTTCATCAGAGCGAACGGGCCGTTGCGGTCGGTGCCGGGGTAGGCCGACATCGAGGCGTCCGCGAAGGTCGTGCCCGCCAGGCGGCCGTCGGGCGTGGCCAGCGTGGCCGAACCCATGGCGCCGTGCGTCGACACCGAGATCTGGCACGCGTACATCGGATGCCCGTACAGCGACTCGTAGTTGTGGCAGTCGGGGCAGAAGAATTCTTCCCAGTCGGCCAGAACCTGATCGGCGTAGGGATCGTCGTTGCCGTACTTCGGCGCCTGCAGGCAGGCGAAGTGCAGCTCGTCGAGCTCGCCCTTGTCGTCGTCGCGCTTCTGCTGGTCGGCGATGGAGAACGAATCGACTTCGTGAGCGGTCTTGAAGCCGAAGTTGCTCTTCATGGCTCCCCAGAGCTCGTCCAGGCTGTACTTCTTCTCGTCGAAGACCAGCTTCTTGATCGCGACCAGCGAGTTGACCAGGGTGATCGTGCCGGTGGACTCGACGTTGAAGGTGGCGTTGTAGCGGTAGCCCAGCTCGTTGACCAGATGACCGGTCTCCAGGCAATCCGGCTTCAGCATGGACATGAAGACGCCCATGTTGTTCTTCCGCCAGACGTCGTGCTGGACGTTGTTGGTCAGGGCCAGCACGTCGCAGGCCTTCTGCCAGTACAGCTTGAACTGGTCCCAGATGGTCTCGTAGGAATCGAGCTCGCGGTTGTGAGCCTCGAAGACCTTCTCGCCCGTCCTGGCGTCGGTGCCGTTGCTCAGAACGAGCTCGAGGACCTTGGGCATGGACACGAAATGGACGCCGACGCTGGTGGGCTGGCCGCAGCCGCCGGGGATCCAGTATTCCTTGCCGTTCACGTGCAGGGGCTTCCAGCAGCAGGCCGAAGTCTCGAGGCAGCCGCCGATGGCCCAGGCGCGGGCCTCTTCGGGGGTCATGCCTTCGGGACCGTACTGGTTCTGCAGGAAGTCCATGCCGCCGCGGTTGCTCATGAACGCGGGGTAGCCGGCGCCGGTCTTGATGACCTCGGCCGCCAGCATCAGGAAGTCGTCCGGCAGCTTCTCGTCGTAGAGCAGCGCCAGGGTCGACTGCGGCATGGCGTTGGACGCGGCCGCCTTCAGGATGATGTACTCCAGGCGGTTGGCCGCGGACTTGCCGTCCTTGTCCAGGCCGCCGATCGACAGGGTGTTGAAGGTGTTGCCCGAGAGCACGCCGCCGACAACGCCGGTGGAGGCGAAGCAGTCGATGGACGACTTCACGAGGCGATCCATCTCCATCAGCTCGAGAACCTCGTCCTCGGTGATGATGCCGGCCTCGATGTCCTGCTCGAAGTACGGGTACAGGACCTGGCCGATGCGTCCGGGCGACAGACCGCTGATCGCGTCCTCGTTCAGGGCGACCAGGTGCACGACCTCGATCAGCTGCAGGGCGTCGCGGAAGGTGCGCGGCGGGTTGTGGGCGATCCACTCCATCCGCTCGGCGATCTCGCCGTATTCCTTCTTCTGCGTGGCGTCCTTCTCGATGCCTTCGAGACGACGGGCTTCCTTCGCGTAGTTGAGCATCCAGTTCTGGACGCCCTCGCAGGCGAAGATCACGGCCTCGTAGTTGTAGAGGCGGTTCATGCCCACCATGCCGTCGCCGTCGGCGCGGCCGGCGACCTCATCCTTCATCTCCTTGGCGATGTTGATGATGCCGTCGAAGCCGTACTCCAGGGGATAGTAGTAGTTGACCACTTCACGGCCCTGGGGCAGCGTGTAGCCGGAGTCGAACATGCAGACGACGTTGCGCATGATCGCTTCCTTGACGCCGTAGTCGGGCACCATCATCTCGTACTTGTGACCGAGATCGTCGACCGACTTGCCGACCCACATCTTGGCCAGCCTGATCAGGGCCGGGATCTCTTCCTGGCGCATGCCGAACTTGCCGGCGATCGAGACGACTTTGCCGAAGCTCGCCACGACGTTGCCGCCGCCGGTACCGAACTTCGAGTGCTCATCGGCCGAGGAGGAACCTCGAGCGAGGGCTTCCTTGGCCAGATCGTCTTCCTTGGCCACGTAGAAGGCCTCCGACAGCCACGGCATCGGGAACGAGCCGCGGAAGAACGGAGCCTTGTGCACCACCAGCGACTCGCCCGGATAGATGACCGGGGTGGTCATGGAAAAAGCCCTCTTGAGGGCTTTGGCGCGGCGGACGACGGGAATCTCGCTGTCGAGCTTCATGTACTCGCGGGTGTACCAGTACGGAAACTCGTTGTTGGCCGAAGACAGCGTCTCCATGTACATCTGCTTGAGCTTCGACACTCTGGGATGGGGTTCGACCTTGATCTCGCGATCGACCATGGTCTCGGGCGAGCTTCCGCACGCTTCGAATTCCATGGGGATCCCGGCATCGGCCATGACGTCCTTGAAGGTTTTTGCCACAACAATTCCTCCTATGGTGGATTGGGGAAACTGGCTGTTGGGCATATAACACGATCCGTGCCACGGCTGTTTTTTGGGACACATTTATAATTCGTTATATATCAATGTCTTAAGCTACATGATCTCCGTTCTCAAGTTATTTGGCAGATCGATAGTGTAAATTTACGTGACGCATAACCACTTTCTGGAAATAGGTTTTTTTTAGTCTTCCAAGAGAGAAAAATCACGCATTTACCGCATTTAAGCCCAATATTTACCGTTTCTACAAAATTTGACAATTCGTAAGATCTGGGCATATACGTGACATTCCAAACGTCGGTTTTCGCCGTTTGGCGCCGTTTTGTGGTTATTCTCTTGAATTCGGGACATCCGGAGTGTAATATTTTGTGACGCTATGTCACTCGCGGATACAAGGAATTCGTCTCTGATCATGACAGCGGCGAAGATGGCGGCGAAGGAGTGATCCGATGGATCAATTGGAATCCATGAAGACCGACCAGTCCCATCTGATCGAGTTCCAGCGCATGCTCATCGACCACATCGCCCTGGCGCTGATGGTCGTCGACACCAGCGGCCGGATCATCTACATCAACTCCAGCTTCGAGGAATACCACAAGGTCCGCGCCGAGGACGTCATCGGTCGGCATGTCTCCGAGGTCGTCGAGAACAGCCGGATGCACATCGTGGCCCGGACCGGCATGGCCGAGCACGACGCCTTCCAGGACATCCACGACCGGCCGACGGTGGTGTCGCGCATTCCCCTGTTCGACGGCAAGACCTGCGTCGGCGCGGTCGGCATGATCCGCTACCAGTATGTCGAGGAGGCCAACGAGCTGACCCGAAGGATCGAGAGCCTCAAGAACGAGCTGCAGCGGGTGCGCGAGGTCAAGTCGGCAAGCGCGGACACCGAATACACCTTCGACAGCATCCTCGCCTCGGCGCCGCTGATCGAACACGCCAAGGAATCCGCGGTCCGGGCCTCGCGCACCGACGCGACCGTGCTGCTCTGCGGAGAATCGGGCGTCGGCAAGGAGGTCTTCGGCCAGAGCATCCACAACGGCAGCCGGCGCCGCAACGGCCCCTTCATCCGGCTGAACTGCAGCGCGATCCACGAGAACCTGATCGAGGCCGAGCTCTTCGGCTACAAGCCCGGCGCCTTCACCGGCGCCAGTTCCAAGGGACGCAAGGGCAAGTTCGAGTTGGCCGACGGCGGTTCGATCTTCCTCGACGAGATCGGCGACATGCCCCTGCACGCCCAGGTGAAGCTGCTGCGCGTGATCCAGGAAGGCGAGTTCTATCCGCTGGGCAGCGAGACTCCGGTGCGGTCCAACGTCCGGATCATCGCCGCCACCCACCGCAATCTGGGCGAGATGAGCCGCGAGGGCACCTTCCGCGAGGATCTCTACTACCGCCTGAACGTGATCCCCATCTACATCCCGCCGCTGCGCGAGATCCCCGAATCGATCCCCGAACTCGCCAAACGCTTCTGGGAGCGGCTCTCGACCAAACACGGCATCTTCCACCGCGAACTGACCCGCGAGGCCATCCGTGAACTCGAGATCCACCCCTGGAAGGGGAACGTGCGGGAATTGCAGAACGTGCTCGA
>CAYLMM010000052.1:0-1669 GCA_964384825.1 uncultured Fibrobacteraceae bacterium | reverse complement strand
CACATCGTCTTCGTGAACACCACCCCCTTCTGGGGCGGCGGCGAGAGGCGCTACTACAACTACATGACCGGTTTCGCCGACATGGGCTACCGGGTCACCCTGCTGGCCCGCCGCGACGGCCCCCTGTGGAACCGCGCTCGCGAGACCGGCCTGCGGGTCGAGCACGCCTGCTTCGGCAACCTCTCCTTCCTGGATCCCATAAGGATGTCCCAGGCCGTCGGCTTCCTGAAGCGCGAGCGTCCGGACGCCGTGTTCACGATCACGTCCAACGACATGAAGACCGGGTCGTTCGCGGCCCGGCTGGCCGGCGTCCCGCGCATCGTCTACTCGCGCGGCCTGGCCCTGCCGGTGCGCAACACCCCTCTCAACCGCCTGCTGTTCACCCGCGTGATCACCCACATGATCACCAACTCGAAAGAGACGCGGCGCCAGATACTGAAGAACTTCCCGGGCGTGCTGGGGACCGGCGACATCCGCGTGGTCTACAACGGGATGGATTTCGCGTCCTACCTCGACGGCCCTGTCGTTCCGCCGTACGAGCGGCGCGGCGACGAGATCGTCATCGGCAACGCCGGACGGCTGACCCGCCAGAAGGGCCAGGGCTACCTGCTGGAACTGGCCGTCCTGCTGAAGAAGGCCGAGCTGCCGTTCCGGCTGCTGATCGCCGGGACCGGCGACGCCGAGAAGGAGCTCCGCGAAAAGGCCCACGCGCTGGGCCTTGAGCAGGACGTGCTTTTCCTGGGCTTCGTCCAGGACGTCAAGAGCTTCATGGCCGCGCTCGACATCTTCGTTCTGCCGTCGCTGTGGGAGGGATTCGGCTACGTGCTGGCCGAGGCGATGGTCATGGAGAGGCCGGTGGTGGCCTTCGACATCACCAGCAATCCCGAGGTCGTCGATCACGGCGAGACCGGTTATCTGGTCGATTTCCCCGACGTCGAGGCCATGAGCCGCGCGGTGCTGGAACTGGCCCGCGACCGCGATCTGCGCGAGAAGATGGGCCGCGAGGGCAAGGCGAGAGTGCTGCGCCGCTACGACATCGGGAAGGTGTGCCGGGAGATCGAGGATTACGTCTTCGGCGAAGCCTCGAGCTCGTAGACCCGACCATAGCGCACGGCCTCGACATCGCGCACGCCCAGCCCGCGCAGGACCTTCTCGAGATGGGCCCGGGCGTCGTCCTCGCCGTGGACCAGGAAGATCTTCTTCAGCTTCTTCAGATCCAGCTTGCCCACGTAGTCACGGATTTCGCCGTAGTCGGCATGCGCGCTGAAGGCGTTGATCTCCTCGACGCGGGCGCGCAGGGTGTAGAGCCTGTCGAAGATCTTCACCTGCGCCTGCCGCTCCTTCAATCGGCGACCCAGGGTGTGCGCGGCCATGAAGCCCACGATCAGGATGGTGCTGTTCGGATCCTCGATGTGGTTGGCCAGATGGTGGCGGATGCGGCCGCCCTCGCACATCCCGTTGGCCGAGATGATGATCGCCGGGCCCGGCTCCTCGTTGATCCGCTTCGAATCGGCGACGCTGGCCGTATAGCGCAAAGCGTTGAACCCGAACGGGTTCTCGTGATGGTCGAGGAAGGCCGCGTGCGTCTCCTGGTCGTAGCATTCGGGATGGACGAAGAAGTTCTTACTCGTACATAGTAACAAAATAGAAACATTTATAAATAGTGAAT
>CAYLMM010000051.1:0-18696 GCA_964384825.1 uncultured Fibrobacteraceae bacterium | reverse complement strand
AGACGTCGATGATCCGGTTGATGGTCTTGGCCGCCGACTGGGTCGCCAGGGTGCTCATGACCAGGTTGCCGGTCTCGGCCGCGGTCAGCGCGACCTCGATGGTCTCGCGGTCGCGCATCTCGCCCACCAGGATGATGTGCGCCATCTGCCGCAGGGCGCCCTTCAGGCCGGTGACGTAGCTGTCGGTGTCCACCCCGAGCTCGCGCTGGTCGATGACGCAGGTCTTCGATTCCAGGTGGAACTCGATCGGATCCTCGATCGTCACGATGTGACGCGGGAGTTCGTACTCGGTGTTCATGTACTGCAGCAGGCTGGCCAGGGTCGTCGATTTTCCCGAACCGGTGGGCCCGGTGACGAGGATCAGACCGTTGGGGATGTTCACCAGCTGCGTCAGCAGGCGCTTGGAGATCCCGATATCCGAGTAGTGCGGGATCTCGAGGGGAACGACCCTCAGCACGACCGCCGCCGCTCCGCGCTGCTTGTAGAGGCAGGCGCGGAACCGGGCCATTCCCTCGACCTGGAAGGAAAGGTCCATCTCCGGGTACTTCTCGAATTTCTTGATCTGCTCGTCGGTCATCAGCTCGTACGCAAGCGCCTTGCTTTCCTCGGGCGAGAGAGGATGCGGCGGGAATTCGGTGTCCAGCTCGCCGTTGACGTGGTAGGTCACCGGTGCGCCGGCCGAGATGATGATGTCCGAGGCCTTCTTGCGCATGGCCTCGTTCAGGATGTCTCGGATCTCCATGGCCTTGCGGCCTCCCTCCGGAATTCCGTTTCTATTCGCCCATTTCGCCGGCAGCCATGGCGGCGGCCTTCGAACCTTCGATTGTCACGGCCTGCTGGTCGTCGTCGATGATGTGCGGCGTGATCTCGATCAGCAGATCCATCTTGTCGATCTGGGTCTTGGTGTGCCGGAACAGGTAGCCCAGGATCGGGATGTCGCCCAGCAGCGGCACCTTCTTGACGGTCTTGCGCTCCTCGTCGGTCAGCAGTCCGCCGATGTAGATCTTCTGGCCGTCGCGGACGCGCACCAGGGTGCGGGCGCGGCGGGTCGAGGTCTGGGGCAGGTCCTCGTCCGGGCCGACGAAGCGCACGATCCGCGACACCTCGGGCTCGACCAGGGTCGTGATCAGGCCGTCGTCGGTCAGGCGCGGCGTGATGTTCAGCCGCACGCCCACGTCGATCTTCTCGAGCTGCACCGTCTGCAGCGAACCGCCCGAAGCGCCGGGCGACTGCAGCGAGGTGATGACCACCGGCACGGTGTCGCCGGCGAAGATCTCGGCCGCCTCGCCGTCGAGGGTGATGACGTTCGAGTTCGACAGGATCGTGGCGTTGTCGTCGGTCAGCAGGGCCTCGACCGAGACCTCGAAGGCCGCGTTCTGGCGGTAGAGGTTGCTGCCGTCGTCGAACTTCGTGAAGGGGACCTCGTCGGGAAGCCCGCCGAACTGCGTGGGATCCGGTTTCCCCTCGGTCACGACCGCCGTGTACTTGGTGATCGACTCCCAGTCGATGCCGACCTCGTGCAGCTTCGAGGTGTTGATCTCGATCATCCGGGCCTCGAGCTGGATCTGCTTGGGCTTGCTGTCCATCGAATCGACGATCAGCTCGGCCTGCTCCAGCTGGGCCGGGGTGCCGCGCACCGTGACGCGCCCGTGCTTGTTGTCGTGGGCCACGTCGCGGGTGATGATCTCGATGGCCGACCGCACATCCATGGCGGTCGCATACTCGAGATCGAAGACCCTGGTCGAAAGGCCCGTCGGCGAGTTCAGGGTCTGGATGTCGGCCACCAGGATTGTGCGACCGGAGCGTTCGTAGCCCAGGTTCGCCGCGCGCACGATCAGCCGCAGCGCCTCCTCGAAGGGAGTCTCGCGCAGGCGGATGGTGATCGGCCGGTCCTGGACGCCGGCGCCGGCCACGATGTTCAGGCCGCTGCGGTCGGCCAGGATGTCCAGGATCTCCATGACCGAGGTGTTCTCGGCCTGGAGCGAGATCAGGCCCTCTTCGGTCTGCGCCGAGGCGGTTCCCGGGGCCAGCGCCGTCAGCAGCGCCACGGCCGCGAAGGTCGCCAGCAAGGCGTAGATCCGGACCCGGTAGGATTTCGTCTGCATCGTTCCCTCCTTGAGATCAGGGCAGGACAAGATTCTTGTCGCCCCGAGCAATCCTGACCGAGTTGGATGTGATCTCGGTCACTTTCCATCCCCTGAAAGTGTCGCCGACCTTCAACCAGCCCGAATTGTCCTCGCCGAGGCGAAGCCGGGCGGTCGGGTTGACGTGATCGTAGATCAGCGCCTTGAGGGTCGGCGGATCGATCCGCTTCACCACCGGCGCCTTGACCGTCCGCCGGACCCGTCTGACGGGAGCGCGGAAGGGATCCCGCTTGGCCGCCTCGGCGGCGGCGAGCAGGCTGTCCCGGTGGGCGAGTTTCTCCAGATCGTACTGGCCGCCGCCGGACGCGGAGGCCGCGACGACCGTTTCCCGGTCCGAGAGGACCAGCGATGCGGTCTTTGCGCTGCGGACGGCCATCAGGACGCTCAGGACCATCACGGCCGCGAGCGCGATCCAGAAGACCCTGCGGTTCCCGTTGTCGGCATTGTTCTTCTTCACCTCATCGCCTCACAGTCGGGTCGTAGATCGACAGGTTGAGCCGTCCTTCGAGATCGCGCGTTCCCATGACCTGCTCGATGATCATGGCGTCCACGGTCACCAGCCGCCGGCCCGTTTCGAGCGACCGGACGAAATCCACCATGTGCGAATACCGGCCGAGCACGCGCAGCGAGATCTCTGTCCGGTGGAGACGGCCGGCGCCGACGGTGCCGGTGGTGGTCATCTCCAGGCGCGTCAACGGCGTCGCCGAGAGGATCTGGCCGACGTAGGCCACGGGCTCGAGGCCGTCGACCTCGTCGAAGATGTCCTCGAGCTTGTCGCGGCTCAGGCTGCGGGCCAGGGCGTTGCTTTCGCTGTTGCGGTCGGCCAGTTCGTTGATCCGCGTCAGCAGGGAGTTGCGTTCGGCCTCCAGCCGGCGCATCTCGTCGAGCCGGGGCTTGGTGTAGCCGAAATCGACCAGCACGCCGAAGACCAGCAGCATCAGGGCGAAGGCGAAGGCGGCGAGGATGCCGCGGGACTGGAACTTGCTGCTCACGACCCCTCCTTCTTGCTCTGCCCGCAGATGATCTGGAATTCGCCGTCGTCGCCCTTGAGCGTGTCGAGGCGGATGTTCGGGAACGAAAGGGCGATGCGCTCGTCGTCCTGCAGGGACTTGACGAATCCGGTCACCATCTCCAGATGGTTCTTGCCGCGGCGCACCTGGCCGCCGATCTCGAACTTGGCCGGCGAGCGCTTGACGGCGATCTGGCCGGAGACGCGGTTGAGCACCAGCGACGCTTCGATCAGGTCGGAAAGCGCGGCCAGCTTGGGCGCCCATTCGATCCGCGAGCTGCGGATCTTCACCAGCGACCGGGCGGTGTCGAGTTCGGGGCCGGGCTGGTGGTAGGCGGCCATGCGGGCCTCCAGGCCGGGCAGGTCCCGGCGCAGGGCGTCGGCCCTGTCGGCGATCAGCGACCCGCTCACGTAGAGCGAACCCACGATCAGCACCTCGAGGCCCAGCAGGCCGACCATCAGGCCGCGCCGCATCGCCCGGAGCTTGCCCTCGCGGATGTTCGCCGCGTATTCGGGGTACAGGTTGATCCTAAACATCGCTACCATCCCACCATCGGCAGAGGCCGCAGGCCGTTGCGAACCTGGGCCGGAAATCTTCGGCGGCGTGGATGCCTTCGGCCTTCTGCGCGATGTCGCCGATCGGATCCAGCAGCTGGACGGGACGACCGATCGCCTCGCCGATCTTCCCGGCAAGGCCGGGAACCAGCGCGCCGCCGCCGGCAAGATAGATCGCCGCCAGTTCGCGCCTGTACCGTCCCCGGTAGAAAGTCATCGTCTCGCTCATCTGACCCACCAGATCCTCGATGTAGTCGTCGATCGCGTCCGGGTCGTCCTTCTCCGGAACCCCGGGGCCGATGCGCCGGCTGAGCAGTCCCCCGGCGGGGCTGGCCAGGTGCATCTCCACGTGCCAGTTGCCGAAGTCGATCACGCCGAGCGCGCTGTCCTGGGGCATCTCTTCGTGGACCGCGAATGCGGCGTTCAGGCCCGCGAGAGCCTCGAGATCGACGATTTCCGCCTTGATTCCCGCCTTGCCCAGAACCTGCAGCGGGAAGTCCCTCACCGGCTTGGGAACGGCCGCCAGCAGCACCCGACTCTGTTCCTCTCCCTTTGCATCGGCCGTACGGCCCATGTATTGAGAGGCGATCACGGGCGCCATCATGTCCTCGAGATCGAGGTGCTTGCGGGCCTCGAAGCCGACGGCCTGCGCCAGCTCGGATTCCTCCATCGGGGGCATCGTCACCTCGCGGATGCTGGCTTCCTGCATCCGGACCGCCACGGCGACCCGGCCGAGCTTGCGAGGCGAGAGGTTCAGGCGCTCGAGGACCCGTTTCAGGGCCTCCGAAGCGCGGATGGCCGAATCCTCGCTGCCCTCGCCGTCCCAGCTGGCCGCGCCGATGTGGGTGATCCGCTTCAGCCGGTTCGAACCGACGCCGCGGACCAGCTTCACCGAGCCGGTGCCGAGATCGATGCCTGTGCGGATGTTGTTGCTGCCGAACAAGACCGTCTCCTCCTTGAGAGGTGTCTCGCTAGATTTCCTGCCAGGTCAATACGCGGAGGGTCCCGGAAGACCCTGCAGGGAAAGTGTCGAACAAATACGAAGGGACTTGACTCAAGAATCCCGTGTCGTAGGTGATCGTAAGATGTCCGCTGCTCATCCAGTCGCCGAGAACGGTGACCGCCCCCTGGATTTCGAAGTTGGCGTTCGCGTCCTGGAGATCGTTGGTGATGTAGATGTAGGCCGGCGTCGTGGCCGTCCCGATATCG
This sequence comes from uncultured Fibrobacteraceae bacterium, assembly GCA_964384825.1. Lineage (GTDB taxonomy): Bacteria > Krumholzibacteriota > Krumholzibacteriia > LZORAL124-64-63 > LZORAL124-64-63 > CAYLMM01. Next base: position 13,779 of record CAYLMM010000051.1, on the reverse strand, counting down.
ACGCGAGCGCCCCCGTTCTTCATGAAATCGGCCGCTATCAGGGCGATTCCGTAATCCGGCTCCATCGTGATCTGCTTGACCGATGTCAGCCCGCCGGTCCAGAAGGCGGTGTCGTATCGCTGGTCGGACGACACGCCCGTGAACCGGGTATTGATGATGGTGGAAGTGACGACCGACGAGGTTCCGTCGATGATCACTTCGCTGATCCCGGACATTCCCGGAGGGTTGACGACCGGGACTTCCCCGAAGTTCACCACGACGGCCATGTCGCCGGGATTCCGGCTGAACACGCCGGCCGCCTGGTCGAAATACCGGGCGATCAGGGCGTCGGAATCGAAATCGTACACGAAGGTCTGCTGTCCGGCGTCGTAGCTGAGCACGGCGGTGAGGCTGTCGCCCTTGGCCGCGGTGATGTCGTTGCCCGAGGCGTCGAAGATCCGGGCGTGGTGAAGGCCGCCGCTCTCGGCCCCCTTCACGTAGTAGTAGGTGGCGTCCGGGAAATGGGCCGGCCCGGTGAAGATCGGGGGAGGCGTGACGGCGGCGTTGCCGGACAGTTCCCCGCACTTCAGATGGATGTCGTGCGGGCCGAAATCGTTGGTCCCGTTGATCTGCAGATTGCCCAGAACGCAGATATCCCCGTTGACGTCGGCGCTCCCGGAAATCTGGACGGCGAGAGCGAGCGAAGTCGGCGGAACCTCGGCAAGCACCTCGATCCGGCGCAGGGCGTGTCCGCTGACGCCGTCGGCGATCAACTGGACGCAATCGTTCAGGCCGGCATAGGTAGTATCGGCGACCGCCAGCGAATAGCGGCCGGTGCCGCAGTCCACGTCGGTCCATCCGGAGCGCCAGGAGCGGTCTTCGAGGAACTTGGCCCGCGCCCTTTCGATCGCGGCGTCGGCCAGGTAGAAGGCCTCGGTCGATTCCTGGCGGTAGCGGGCGATCCTGGTTTCGCTGGAGGACATCGCGAAGAAGGCCATTCCGGCGATCACGACGACAAGAACGAAGATCATGGCAGCGATCAGGGAGTACCCCTGGTCTCTCGTATTCCGGTTGATTCCGCTCATTTCCCCCCCTTTGAACTCGAAACGGCCATTCCAGAGGCGGCCTTTTTCAGAAGGCCCCTGTCAGGATCATATCTCGCCCCAGGTCAGGACCTTCAGAGTTCCGGTGACGTCGTCGGTGAACGTGTCGAAGAGATACGACGGCAGAGAGGACAGGAAACCCTCGTCGTAGGTGATGGTGATGTGACCCCTGCTCTCCCAGTCGCCCAGCAACGTCACTGCTCCGGTCAGCTCGAAGTTCGCGTTGGCCGAATCCACGTCGCCGGTGATGTAGACGTAGGCCGGAGTGGTGGCCGTTCCCACGTCCACGTTCGAGCCGCCGTTGTCCATGAAATCGTGCGTGAGGACCGCCATACCGTTGTCGGGCTCGAGGGTGATCTGCTTCAGGTATGTGTTGCCTCCGGTCCAGTAGTCGGTGTCCAGACGCTGATCATCGGTCGCGCCGATGAACCTGGTGTTGACGATCGTCGTTTTCAGCAGCGAGTGGTTGCCGTCGAGGATCACGTTGCTGATCCCGGCCACTCCGGGCGGATTGACGACCGGAGTCTCGCCGAAATTCACCACGACTCCCACGTCGCCTGAAGCGCGGCTGAAGACTCCCGTGGAGGTGTTGAAGTACTTCTCGATCAGCGAATTGCTGTCGAAATCGTATGTGAAGGTCTTCGACCCGTTGTTGTAGCTCACCACATCTTCCATGGTGACGCCCAGAGAGGCCGTGATGTCGTTTCCCGCGGCGTCGTAGATCTTGGCCTGATAGTCGCTGCCGACCTTGGTGCCCCGCACGTAGTAGTACGTGGCGTCGGGGAAGTGCGCCGGATCGGTGTGGACCGCCGGCGGGGTGATGTCGAAGCCCTCGGTCAGGTCCCCGCATTTCAGGTGCTGGCCGTGGTTGCCGAAGTCCGGGTCGCCCGAGACGTGGATGTTGCCCTGGATGCAGAAGTTGCCCTTGACCTCGACGTCGCCGCCGGCGTTGACGGCATAGTCCAGGGCCGAGGGCGGCACCTCGGCGATCATCTCGATCCGGCGCGTCGTGCTGCCGATCGTGCCGGCGGCTACCATGTAGACGCAGTCGTTCATGCCGCCGAACGAGGTGTCCTGAACGGTCAGCGAGTAGGTGCCGTTGCCCAGGTCCACATCGGTCCAGCCGTCTCGCCAGGCCCGGTCGTCGAGGAACTTCGCCCGCGCCCGTTCCACCGCTGCGTCGGCCAGGTAGAAGGCCTCGGTCGTTTCCTGGCGATGGATGGCGGCGCGGCTCTCGTGGGACGAGATCGTGAAGAAGGCCATCCCGGCGATGGTCACCACGACGATGAACATCATCACCGCCATCAGGGAGTAACCGTTCTCCCGCCGGGCGATTTTCGGTTCGACCTGTTTCATGATGCAACCGTCCTAGAATTCGAAGCTCTGGTTGCGGACGGCGGTCCTGCTCATGACCGCCACCCGGGAATCGGCGTTGTCGGCCAGCTCCATCTGGATGGTCACGCTGGTCGTGTCGTTGTCGGTGGTCACGATGAACGCGGTGCATCTGCGGTCCACCATGTCCAGGCTGTTGTGCTGAAGCCGCCCGCCGTCGGTGGCGACGCGGCGGTAGATGTCGGTCAGGCCGCCGCCGGCGTCGTAGAGCCGGAATTCGGTCGAATCGACCACGGCGATCGAACGCGCGCCACGGATATGGCTGGACATGCGCTCCATGGTCAGCGAGGCGTTCTGCTGCAGCACGATCTTGTCGCGCCCCCATTCCCAGGAGCGCTGGTTCGCGAGGATCAGCCTGCCCAGCGCGAGCGTCACCAAGATCGCCAGCATGCTGGCGACCGTGAACTCGATCAGGGTGTAACCCCGCTGTCTTTTCCTGCACGTCACCATACCGGCAACCCCCTGGCCAGGATGGTGGAGCACGTATGCGTCCGGGTCACCGTTCCGCTCACCGTCCGCGCGGGCCAGCTGACCTGCAGCGTCAGCGTCGTGGCCTGCGGTTCCGGATCGGCGACGGAAACGGAATGGGAGACGGTGTAGTTCAGCCCGCCCACGGTGTATGTGGTGTCGTTGCCGGCGAGGCTCGCCAGCGTGTCGTAGGCGTAGTCGCGGCGCAGGCCGTCGATGCGGGCCTGGAGGATCGCCGTCGCCCGGCGCCGGTCCTCTTCGTATCCGATCTGGACGCGGCCGCGGGAGTAGATCTGGGCAAGACCGGAAAAGACGATCAGCAGCAGGACGGAGGAGATCATCACCTCGATGAGCGTGAATCCCGATTGCGGACTGCGCCTTCGCCTGCCGTGGATTTTCCTGCTGGTCATGGAGTTCCCCCTCCGGTCGACGCGTTTTCCGGGGACCGGCCGAGCCGGCCCCCGGGATAAGCGCGACGCGCCCTACAAGCCCGTCACGACGGGTGCCCCGCCGTTGCTGTTGATGTTGTTGACCGTCACCGCCACGGTGACTCCGGCCATCTTCTGGCCCGCGAGTCCGGTCGCGGTGATGGTCAGCGCCGTGGTGGTGGCATCGCCGCCGCCGCCGGCGGTGATGGCGTAGCTGAACAGCTCGGACGACGTCAGATCGAGGATGCCGCCCGCGCCGCTGGGCCAGGTGGGATTGCCGGTCGCGGCGTCCTGGTTCTCCTGCGCCCAGGCCTTCGAAGCGGTCACGATCTCGCCGATGCGGCCGGTGGCCTCGGTCAGACGAGCGTTCTTGATGTACTTGCCGTACATCGGGATGGCGATGGCCGCGAGAACGCCGACGACGATCACGACAACCATCAGCTCGATCATGGTGAAGCCCTTCTGATTGGACTTGCGGCGGAACCTGTTCATCTCTGCAACCTCCCTCTGCCAAAGGCAGATTTCCCCCGGACTTTTCTCTTGTGGAGGATGCGCCCGCCCGGGTGAGACGCTCCGCCTAGGGTGACTTCGTTTCCGGCACCGTCGCTAGACGTTGCCCGCCCCCTGCAACATGGCCTCGCCGAGGCCGAAGATCGGCAGGAACATGCTGACCACGATCACGCCGATCACGGCGCCGACGATCACGATCATCAGAGGCTCGATCAGCGACGAGATGCCGTGGACCGTGGCCTCGACCTGCCTGTCGTAGAAATCGGACGTCTTGACGAGCATGGTGTCCATCTCGCCGGATTCCTCGCCGGTGGCCATCAGCTGGAGAATCATCTCCGGGAACTTGCCCACCGCGCGGAACGATTCGGTCACTCCGTGTCCGGCCGCCACCTTCTCCTTCACCTCGCTGATCGCGTTCGAGACGACGACGTTGCCGGCCGATCCGCGGACCAGTTCGAGGCCGTCGAGCAAGGGCAGGCCGCTGCCGAGCAGGATGCCGAAGGTCCGGGCGAACCGGCTCATCACCGATTTCGTCACGATCGGCCCGAAAATCGGAACCTTGAGCAGGAACGCGTCCTTGGCGTAGCGGCCGGGCTTGGTGCGGATCAGGAAGTAGAAGCCCGAGAACACGGACAGCGCGACGAAGATCGAGACCAGGGCGTTGGCCCGGATCGCGTTGGAGATCGCCAGGATCGCCGCGGTCAGCGCGGGCAGGTCCTGGCCGAAATCGGCGTAGATGCCGGCGAAGGTCGGCACGATCTTCAGCAGCAGAAACAGCGTGCCCAGGATGGTGAAGATCAGCAGGAAGACCGGATACGACATGGCCGACTTGACCTTGGTCTGGATGCCGTCGGTCTTCTCGAGGTAGATGGCCAGCTGCTGGACGATCTGGTCGAGCGTGCCCGCCCGTTCGCCGGCGCGGACCATGCTGACGTACATCTCGTTGAAGGCCTCGGGGTGGGCCGCCAGGGCGTCGGAGAGGTTCTCGCCGCGCTCCAGCCGCTCGCCGATGTCGGCGACGGCCTTGCCCAGGGCCTTGCTGCCGGTGTCGGCGGCCAGGCCGCGCAGGCCCCGCACCAGCGGGATGCCCGCCTCGAGCACGGTCGAGAGCTGGCGGCTGAACAGCGCGACGTCCCGCGTGGGGACCTTGCCGAAGGAGATGGCCGCCATCTTCTTGAAGAACGATTTGGGGTCGTGATGACCCTTCTTCTCGGCGACGTGCAGGACCGACAGTCCCTTCCCGTGAAGATGATCGACGACGTCGTCGATGTTGTTCGCGGGCAGGTGGCCGGTCACCTCCTCGCCGTTGCTGTTCTTCGCCACGTATGCGAATTCCACGATCTTCCCCCTTGATACCCCTGCGGGCGGATCATTCGCTGGTCAGACAGACCCTCAATATCTCTTCGGGCGTCGTGACGCCCTCCTTGACCTTTCTCAGCCCGCTCTGCCGCAGGGTGGTCATCCCCTCGGCCAGGGCCACTTCGCGCACGTCGTCGGCGGAACGGTTCTCGGCCACGGCCTGCCGCAGATCCGGGGTCATGATCATCTTCTCGATGATCGCGACGCGGCCGAGATAGCCGCGGCCCTTGCAGGCGACGCAGCCGGTGCCGCGCCGGAAGATCTTCGCATCCTCGTTTCCGGGCCACGTGCCTTCGAGCGCCAGCAGCACCTCGTCCGAGGGCTGGTACTCCTCCAGGCAGTGGGGGCAGTTGCGCCGCACGAGCCGCTGGGCGGCCACGAGCGTCAGGGCGCTGGCGGCCATGAAAGGCTCGGTGCCCATCGAGATCAGGCGGGCCGCGGTCGTCGGCGCGTCGTTCGCGTGGATGGTGCTGAAGACGAGGTGGCCGGTCAGGGCGGCGCGGATGGCCACCTCGGCGGTGTCCTGGTCGCGGATCTCGCCGACCATGATCACGTCGGGGTCCTGCCGCAGGAAGTACCGCAGCGAGGTGGCGAAGGTCAGCTGCTTGCGCTCGTTGACCTGCACCTGGTTGATGCGGTCGATCTGGTACTCGACCGGATCCTCGACCGTGGTGATGTTCAGTTCCTCGCCGTTGAGCTCGAGCAGGCTCGAGTACAGGGTGGTCGACTTGCCCGAACCGGTGGGCCCGGACATCAGGATCATCCCGTACGGCTGGTGGATGGCCTTGCGGAAGTCGGCGTAGTCCTCTTCGGAGAAGCCGAGGTCGCGCAGCGAGAAGTTGAAGCCGCTCTTGTCGAGCAGCCGCAGCACCATCTTCTCGCCGTGGATCGTGGGCACCGAGGAGACGCGGATGTCGACCTCGTGGGCGCCTTCGCGGTAGCTGAACCGTCCGTCCTGGGCGGCGCGCCGCTCGGCGATGTCCATGTTCGACAGGATCTTGATGCGGCTGATGGTGCCGGTGTAGACCGCCCGCGGCGGTTTCAAGGCGTCGTAGAGCAGGCCGTCCACGCGGTAGCGGATGACCAGCCCGCGCTCGAGGGGCTCGATGTGGATGTCGGTGGCCCGCTCGCGGACCGCCTGGGAGATGATCTGGTTGACGAGGCTGACGACGCCCGCGTCCTCGGCCCGGCGCTTCGCTTCGCCCTCTTCGTCCTCCTCGAAGCCGGGCACCTCGCCGACCTCGTCGACGACCTTGTCGATCAGCCGGTTGACGCTGCGGGATCCCTGGACGCGGTCGTACTGCGATTCGCGGACCTTCTCCAGCTCCTGCTCGGTGCCGAGCAGGATCGTGAGCTCCAGGTCCGAACGCGAGGCGATGCGCCGCAGATGATCGCGGGCCTCGAGATTCAGCGGGTCGCTCATCGCCACGGTGAAGACGCCGTCCTCGACACGCACCGGCAGCACGTCGTAGCGGCGCGCGAATTCGACCGGAACGAGTTCCAGGGCGTCGGGCGTCACGGCGTCGCGGGTGGGTTCGAAACGGTCGATTCCGAGCTGGCGGGCGAGGGCGTCGACCAGATTGCCGTCGGTGATGTACCCGCGCCGGCGCAGGATCTCGCCCAGGCGTTCGCTGGTGCTGGCCTGCTCGACGAGCGCCTCTTCCAACTGGGCGGTCGAGATCAGACCTTCCTCGATGAGAATGTTGCCGAGTTCCGGGGTGCAGCTAGGCAATGAAATCCCCCAAATCCTTCCGCGGGCCTTTTGCCCGCTTTCCCGGCAATTGTTTGCGGAACAAGAGGTTCCGATGATGCCGGTTCGTGTTCCTTCACGTTTCGGGGTTGCGTGTCGGCGGGGATGACGGGTCCCCGGCGCATTTCCGAAAAGCACGGCAGCAAAGACCGTGCCATTGCTTATCGCGGTTCGGGCGTTCCGAAACGGTCTCACGTTGCTCGATGATTGATCGGTCGGAAAGCGGATGGGTTGAGTGGAAAAAGGATGGTTTTCGCCGGGTCCGGATTGGCGTATCGGCTTCGCGCATCATTCATTGGTGGGGATGCCGGCCGGAGAGCTCGATCATCAGCAGGGGAGGATCCATGGACCGATGCGATCTGAAACTCGTCGACCTGGACCAGGATCTGCCGGGTCAGCGCCGGTTCATCAGCTGCTGGGCGGTCGCGGCGGACGGGCCGGCGTACATCGTCGATCCCGGCCCCGCCGGCACCGCCGCCCGCCTGATCGACCGGCTGGGGGAGCTGGGCGTCTCGCGTCTGGACTACGTGCTGCTGACCCATGTGCATCTCGACCACGCCGGCGCGACGGCGCGGGTCCTGGAGGCGTTTCCCGGAGCGAAGGCGGTCTGCCTGGACGCCGCGGCGCGTCATCTGATCGATCCGCAAAGGCTCTGGGAGGGGTCGCGGCGGGTGCTGCGGGAGGTGGCCGAGGTCTACGGCAGGCCCGAACCCGTCCCGGCCGGCCGGATGGCTCCGACGTCCGAACTCGAGGCGTTGGGCTTTCGCGTCGTGCCGACCCCGGGGCACGCCCCCCATCATCAATGCTATGTCCGGGACGACGTCCTGTTCATCGGCGAGGCGGCCGGGACCCATTGCCCCACCGGGGACGGGCGCCTCTATCTGCGGCCGGCCACGCCGCCGCGCTTCTTTCTCGAGGACGCCCTGGTCTCCCTGGACCGGCTGGCCGCGCTAGATCCGCTGCCCGGCAAGGTGGCGATGGGGCATTACGGCCTGATCGAGGGCCGGACGGCGGAGTTGCTGCGGGCGGCGCGGGAGCAGCATCTGCGGTGGGTCGGGACGGTGCGCGAGGAGGCGCTGGAAACGGGGGACGAGCCCGGGGAAGGGGAACTCGTCGCGCGGATCCTGCGGCGCCTGGAGGCGGAGGATCCCCACTATGGGCCGCTGGCCGATCTGCCGGCCGACATCCGCGAGCGGGAGATCGCCTTCAGCCGGCAATCGATCCGCGGGATGCTGGAATACGTGCGGGGCTGAATCCGCGGCGGGGGCTGGATCTCCTTGCGGATATTCGCGGATGTGGACACTCCACCCGGGGCCATATATATTCGTCCGCACCATGAAAACGATATTCCGGGACATCGGCAGGATCGTCACCGAAGGGTTCGGCGCCGCCGGGCGCGGGGCGCTTCTGCTGACCAACATAATCCGGCAATTGCCCTCCCTGTGGCGGCTGCGCCGCGAAACGATGGAGCAGATGCACATCGTCGCGGTCGGCTCGCTGCCGTTGATCCTGACCACGTCGGTCTTCGTCGGCGCGGTGACCGCCGTGCAGGCGGTCTACCAGATGCAGGCCTACGTGCCGATGTCGTTCCTGGGCACGGTGGTTTCCAAATCCGTCTTCATCGAGCTGGGCCCGGTTCTCTGCGCCCTGATCGTCGGCGGCCGCCTCTGCGCCAACTACGCCGCCGAACTCGGCACCATGAAGGTCACCGAGCAGCTCGACGCCCTGGAGATGCTGGCCATCGATCCGACCGGCTATCTCGGCGTGCCCCGATTCACGGCGACGGTCCTGATGATTCCGGTGGCCACGATTTTCGCCGATTTCATCGCGGTGTACGCGGCCTACTTCATCTCGGTGGCGACCCTCGACGTCACCTCGAGCACCTTCGCCACCGGGGTGCTGACCTACTTCGAGATGCCCGACCTGATGAGCGGGCTCAGCAAATCGTTCGTCTTCGGGGGGATCATCGCCCTGTCCGGCATCTTCCACGGGTTCAACACCCGGGGCGGCGCCGAGGGAGTCGGCAACGCCACCATGATGGCCGTGGTCTCGAGCTGCGTCAGCGTCCTGATCGCCGACTATCTGCTGGCCACGCTGCTGTTCAGCTGATACGCAAGGAGAGAGAGCCTTTCATGCCGTCTTCCGCCAGGACGCCCGAGTTCCGCGTCGACGACCCCGCCTCGGTCGGGGGGATCGTCATCCGCGGTCTGACCAAGAGCTTCCAGGAGAAGACCGTGCTGCGGGACCTCGATTTCATCATCCGCCGCGGGGAAACGGTGGTCGTGATCGGGCGCAGCGGGGAAGGCAAATCGGTTCTCCTGAAGCATATCGTCCGGCTGCTCGAGCCGGATGCGGGGGAGGTCTGGGTCGACGGCACCGGGATCTCGAAGCTCAACCGCCGGGAGCTGTTCGCGCTCCGGCAGCGCTTCGGGATGCTCTTCCAGGGTGCCGCCCTCTTCGACTCCATGACCATCGGCGAAAATGTGGGGCTGGGACTGAAAGAGCACAGCGGGATGAGCGCGGCGGAGGTGCGCGACCGGGCATCCGAATGCCTGGGGCTGGTCGGCCTGGCCGGCGCGGAGGACAAGACTCCCTCCGAGCTGTCGGGCGGGATGAAGAAGAGGGCGGGCCTGGCGCGAGCCATCGCCATGTCTCCGGACTACATTCTCTACGACGAACCGACGACCGGGCTGGACCCGATCACCGCCGACGCCATCAACGACCTGATCCTGAAGCTGCAGGCCGAACTGCAGGTGACCTCGATCGTGGTGACCCACGACATGGCCAGCGCCTTCAAGGTCGGAGACCGCATCGCGATGCTCAACGAGGGGCGGATCATCCATGCCGACACCGTGGAGAACATCAAATCCACGGATCATCCGGCGGTCCGCCAGTTCATCGAAGGAAGCGCCCAGGGCCCTCTGGGCGTATTCTGAGCCGCAAGCCACAAGTCGCCCACGGAGGCAGCCATGTCCGCCAGGAAGGAAATCCAGCTCGGAGTGATCGTCGTCTCCGCGATGCTGGTGCTGATCTTCGGCCTGCTCTGGCTGAAGCAGGTCCGTTTCTCGGGCCGAACCTATTCCTACGTCGTCGACTTCCCCATGGTCAGCGGCCTGCAGACCGAGGACCGGGTCAACGTCCGCGGCATCCGCATGGGCGCTGTCGACGGTTTCGAGCTCGAGGAGCGGCAGGTGCGGGTCTACTTCCACGTCGAGCAAGAGGCCGACATGCGCGCGGACGCCGAGATCCACCTGCAGACCGTGGGCATCGTCGGCGAGAAGGTCATCGACATCGATCCGGGCCACGGGGAGCCCGCCGCCGAGGGGCATGTCTTCCAGGGCATCTCCGACGCCGACATGACCGTCCTGACCAGCGCCATCAGCAATTCCATCGATGACGCCAAGGCCGTGACGCGCGAGCTGAAGGACCTGCTGGTCAGGATGCGCGAGCAGGGGCTGATCGACAGCACCCTGGTCGCCGCCCGCGGGGCCGCCCGCGGCATCGAGACGACGGTCAACGACGTGGGACCGGACCTGAAGGATCTGATCGCCGAGTTGCGGGGCACGACCGCCGCGGTCAACCGCCTGGTCTCCGGGCCCGACGCCGAACTCGCCGAGACCCTTTCCGGGACGCGGCGCCTGGTCGCGGACGCCGACACCCTGGCCGGCACGCTGGTGCGCGCGGGGGAGAACCTGGATTCGGTGCTGGCCCGGCTGGAGCGCGGCGAGGGCACGGCCGGGCGGATCCTGCGCGACGAGCAGCTCTACGCCCGGGCCGAATCGACCATCGTCGCGGTGCAGGATCTGATCGCCGACATCAAGGCGCGCCCCAAGCGGTATTTCCATGTGAGCCTGTTCTGATCGTATTCGAGTCCGACGACATTCGCCGCGCCCGAGGCGCCGACGTTCACCGACAGGAGGGAAACGATGAACGATCCTAAGACCGAACAGATGATCACGGCCATCAAGGACGCGATCATGACCGAGATCAAGGGCCAGCAGCTCTACTCCCACGCCGCGCTCCAGACCGAGGACCCGTCGGCCAAGGCCATGTTCGAGGCCCTGGCCAAGGATGAGGACGAGCACGTGGCCCTGCTGAAGGCCCAGTACGACAACATCCTGAACAACGGCATGGTGGACCTCTCGCAGGTGCATCCGGCCGAGGTGGATCACGGCGCCGGGCACGTCATCGACGACGGCTTCCGCAAATCCATCAAGCGGGGCACCTTCGAGCTGGCGGTCGTGGGCATCGGCTGCGACCTGGAGAACAAGGCCATCGCCTATTACCGGGAGCAGGCCGAGATCACCGAGGACGCCGACCTGAGGCAGCTCTTCACCTGGTTGAGCGAGTGGGAGGTCGGCCACCTCAAGCAGCTGATGGAGCTCGAGAAGATGATGCAGGACGAGTACTGGGCGGATCAGGGTTTCTCGCCGATGTAGGCGGCGCCCGATGTCCGTGTGCGGGGGGCGCGGCGCGCCCCCTTTTTTTTCCCGCGGAGGCGTCATGAGAAGAACGCTGAATTTCCACGTCGCGCTGATCCCGTCCATTCTCGTGCTGCTGGCCGTGGGCTGTTCGCCCCGCACCGGCGCCGAATACGTCCGCTCGGTCGATCAGTGGCATGAACAGAGGATAGCCCGGTTGCTCGACGAATCGGGCTGGCTGACGCTGATCGGCCTGCATCCCCTGAGCCAGGGTGAGAACCGGGTGGGCTCGGACGCGGGGATGGACGTGCGGATCGAGGCGCCCGTGCCCGGGCGTTTGGGGGTGCTGACGGTTTCGGATAACGGGATCGTCTTCGTCCCGGAACCGGGGTCGGGTGTACGGACGACGGATGCGGACTCGGAAGCCTCGGGCCCGGTTCCCATGCTCGCAGACGCCGACGGATCTCCCACCGTTCTGCGGTCCGGCTCGGTGTCGTTCCACGTGATAGCCCGGGGCGATCTGCTGTTCCTGAGGGTGCGCGACGGCGAGAGCCCGGTGCGCCGGAACTTCCGCGGGATCGAGCGATACCCGGTGGATGCCCGCTGGCGGGTGACCGCCCGGATCGAACCCCGCGATCCGCCGCGGGGGGTGCCCGTCCCGAACGTGCTCGGACAGATCGACCGGGAGCCCAGCTGCGGCGATCTGGTCTTCGAACTGGCGGGCCGCCGCTGCCGTCTGACGCCGATCGGCGAGGCGGGCGAGCCGCTGTTCGTCGTCTTCTCGGATCTCAGCAGCGGCGATGAGACCTACGGCGGGGGGCGGTTCCTGTCGACCGATCCGCCGGCCGCCGACGGCACGGTGGTCCTCGATTTCAACAAGGCGGTCAATCCGCCCTGCGTCTTCACGGATTTCGCCACCTGCCCGCTGCCGCCGGAGGGCAACGCGCTGCCGCTGGCCGTCCAGGCCGGAGAGAGGATGTGGGGGGAGGCCCACTGACCGCCGGTCAGAATCTCCGGCGCAGCCAGCGACCGATGCGGGTGCGCAGGCTGCGGTTCTCGGCCAGGGCCTTCCGCAGGCGGGGCATGGCCTCGCGCCCGGCGGCGCGGCCGGCGTCGTGGCAGTTCTGGGCCTCGCGGAAATCCGCCCAGTGGTAGGAGGCGACCTCGGGCGAGATCACGAAATCGGCGCCGTCCAGGACGTACCGGTTCAGCCGCAGGCGGGCGATCGTGTCGCTGCGCAGGATCATGTCGAGTCCGGTCTTGAACTCGGATTCCACGTTCACGAAGGCCGGAATATCCACCGCGATCACGAAATCCGCGCCCATCTCGCGGCAGACGTCCACCGGAACGCGGAACGGGGCGCCGCCGTCGCAGATCAACCGGCCGTCCTTCTCCAGGGGGGGGAAGACCGCCGGGATCGCGCTGCTGGCGTAGACGCCCTCCAGCAGGTTCCCCTTGTCGAAGACGATCCTGTCGCCCGACCGCAGATCCACCGCGACCGCGGCGAAGGGCACGCGCAGGTTCTCGAAGCGGCGCGTCCGCAGCAGCCCGGCCAGGGGCGCGAGCAGGGCCTCGTCCTGCACCAGCGAGGATCGGGTGACCGTCTTGAGGGCGATCAGCTTCTTCTTCACCGAATCCAGCACGCCCTGGAACAGCCCGTTGTCCTGGTTGTTGCCCGACCCCTTGGGGATGTAGGGCGCCCAGGTCTCGAGGAAAGCGGGATCGCCCGCGAAGGCGGCCAGGCGCTCCCAGGCCCTTTCGGCGTTGGGTTCTTCGGCGTAGAGCGCACCGACGATCGCGCCCATGCTGGTGCCGGCGATCACGTCCGGCCGCAGTCCGGCCTCCTCGAGGGCGGCCAGGACCCCGGCGTGAGCCAGGCCGCGGGCTCCGCCGCTGCCCAGGGCCAGCCCGATGCGCATCTTCCCCGACATTTCGCCTCCCCGTATGGTCAGGATCCCGCCCCGGAAGGCGGGATGTTCGTATTCCCGCCGATTCTAGCAGATCGCGGCGAAAGGGAAAGGCCCCGGGATATTGTGTCATCCGGCGGGTGGCCGTTTCTTTCTGATATAATCCCATGGAGCATCGGGACCCGGTCTTCGTGTTCCCCGCAGTATTCCCTGGAGGATCCATGCCCGCTCGAAATCATCGAATCCCTGCGCAGGTCCAAACCGTGGTGGTCGAACGGGGAATCCGGGGACCTGCCCTGATCGGGTTGCTGGTGATCCTGATCGTGCTCGGCGCGGTCTTCGGAAGGGCCGCCGCCGCGCCGGCCGGGGACGAGCCCGTCCTGGCGCCGAGGTTCTATCTTTAACCCACGAAACCCCCGTGTAGATACTGGTATGCTTTCTAACTCTCTCACCAGGTAATAT
>CAYLMM010000050.1:5438-19726 GCA_964384825.1 uncultured Fibrobacteraceae bacterium | reverse complement strand
GGCCCCTGCTCGACCGGATGGAGTTGATCCAGCTGCCCGGATACACCAACTTGGAAAAGCTCGAGATCGCGAAACGCTACCTGGTGCCGCGCCAGATCGAGGAGAACGGCCTGACCAACGGGCACATCCGGTTCACCGACGCCGGGCTGAAGGCCCTGATCTCAGGCTACACGCGCGAGGCAGGCGTCCGGGAGCTGGAGCGCAAGATCGGGTCGGTGTGCCGCAAGGTGGCCCGCAAGGTGGCCCGCAGGGGGCGCCGGCGGAAGCAGTCGGTGACCGCCCGCACGCTGCCCGAGTTCCTGGGCAATCCGGACTACGCGTCGGACGAGCTGCGCCGGCGGCTGCGGCCCGGAGTGGCGACCGGCCTGGCCTGGACCCCGGTCGGAGGGCGCATCCTCTACCTCGAGGGCGCCAAGCTGCCCGGCGGCGGGGGCAATCTGAAACTGACCGGACAGCTCGGCAGCGTGATGCAGGAATCGGCCAGTGCGGCCTATTCCTACCTGCGCGCCCGTTTCGGCGGCGGCGAGGAATACGGCGATTTCTTTTCCAAGCACGATCTGCACATCCATATTCCGGCGGGCGCCGTGCCGAAGGACGGCCCGAGCGCGGGGATCGTGATGGCGACGGTCATCCTCTCGTTGATGACCGGCTGCAGGGTGGACCGGCGCACGGCCATGACCGGCGAGATCACCCTGACCGGCGAGGTGTTGCCGATCGGAGGCCTGCTGGAGAAGGTGCTGGCCGCGCACCGGGCGGGCATCCGGCGGATCCTGCTGCCGCAGGCCAACGAGACGGATCTCGAGGACATCCCCGAAGAGGTGTCCCGGGACATCACCTTCGTATGCGTGCGCAACGTCGACGACGTCTGGCGCGAAATCTTCCCCGAATTGGCGGGCTGATCCGCCGCAAGTCCGGAAGGGGCGTGGAGTGACCTCGGTCGAGGGCAAATTGCTATCCGGCTTCCTGGGCCGTTTTCTGCAGCGGGGGAAGGCCGCCGCGCCTTTCGCGGTGCCCGGCGCCCTGGGGGAGAAGTCGCGCATATTGGCGGTGGACGCGGGGGATCTGACCGATCTGCTCTTCCACGTGCCGTTGATCCAGTCGATCCGCGAGCGTTTCCCGCTGGCGCGGATCGATTTCCTGCTGCCTGAGGACCATACCTCGCTGGTGGTTCCCAGCGGCCTGGCCCGCCACTGCCTGGTCTACAACCGGCGCCAGTTGCGGCCCTGGACTCCCGGCTTCTATTCGCTGATCAAGACGGTCCGCCGCGAGGCCTGCGACATGAGCATCGTGATGTCCTCGTCGGCGCAGCAGGCGCTCGAACTGGTGGCCCTGGCCAGCGGCGCCCGCCTGCGTCTGGGACCGACCCACGCGGGATCGTATCCGGCGGTCAATTTCGAGATCCGCGACCGCGGCGACGACGGACGCTACCGCGGCGCCCGCCTGCGGGCCGCGGCGCCCTTCCTCGACCTGCCGGATCCCGGCGCCGGTTGCCGCTGGCGGCTGCCCGAGGACCAGCTGCGGCGGATGCGGCAGCTGGTGCAT
Source organism: uncultured Fibrobacteraceae bacterium (assembly GCA_964384825.1). GTDB lineage: Bacteria > Krumholzibacteriota > Krumholzibacteriia > LZORAL124-64-63 > LZORAL124-64-63 > CAYLMM01. Next base: position 18,184 of record CAYLMM010000050.1, on the reverse strand, counting down.
TTCAACAAGCCGCGCCAGGAGGAGGTCCTGGTCGGCGTCGATCCCGCCCTGGGCAAGGACGGGGCCGGCCTCTCGGTCGGAAGCCTGCATTTCGTGGTCAGCCAGCTGGCCAGCCAGATGCCCTGCCGGGTCCTGCCGCTGACCGTCGCTTCGGACCGCGACCGCCTGGTCCGTTTCGAATCCGGGCTGCCCGTCCCGCCGCTTTCGCTGCCCAAGGAAAGCCTCTTCGACACGGTGCTGCTGGTGGGCTCGTGCGATCTGTTCCTGGCCGGCAACACCGACCTGTTCCATTTCGCCGCCGCCCTCGGCGTGCCCACCATCGGGATCTTCCTGAAGGAGGACGGTCCCGGCTGGGAGCCCGCGGACGCGGATCACGTGCGCGTGCTGCGCGTGACCGGCGGCGAACGCGTGGACATCGACACGCTGATGGAGGCTGTCGAGGCGGTGCGGGGCGAGCGATGAACCGGACCGCCCCGCAGACCGCCGGGCCGGACCTGCTGCTGGTCGCCCCGAATTGGCTGGGCGACCTGGTCATGTTCACCTCCCTGCTCGAGATGCTGGCGCCCGATGCAGGCGCGGCCGGCGCCGCCGGCGCGCCGCGGCCGGCGGTCGCGGTGCGCGCCGAATGGCTGCCGCTGCTCGATGGCGATCCCCGCGTCGGCCGGCTCTTGCCTTACGAGCGCAGCGGCGGACACCGCGGCTTGCGGGGCACCATGCGGCTGGCGGGCGAATGGCGACGCGGCGGTTTCGAGACGACGATCCTGGGCCCGCCTTCGCTGAGGGTCGCGGCGGCCGCGGCGATGGCGAGTATTCCGCGCCGTATCGGGTTCCGCGGCGACGGGCGTTCCCCTTTGCTGACCGATCCGATCCTGCGCCCGCGCCGGGGAACGCTCCATTACACCGCGGAACTGCGCCTGCTGCATGCGGCCTGGGCCGGCGACCCCGCCCTCGCCGCCGCGCCTCCGCCCGAGCCGCGGTTGCCGGCGCCGGCGGTCGCGGACGCCGATCCCCGGCTCGCCGGCGGACCGCCGACCTGGGCGGTGGCGGTGGGGGCCACCTACGGGGCGGCCAAGGAATGGCCGGTCGACCACGCCGCGGCCTTCGCGGCCGGAATCGTGCGCCGGCGCGGGGCGCGCGTCCTGATGCTCGGCGACGCCGCCGCCCGGCGCAACGTGCCTCGACTGCGCCGGAAATCGGATGTCCCCTGGCGCGACGATCCGGCCGGCGGGGCCGGCGTCGTCGACCTGGTCGGCAGGACCACGCTGGTCGAGGCGGCTGTCCTGCTGCGCGGCGCGGACGTCTTCGTCGGCAACGACAGCGGCCTGATGCATCTGGCCGCCGCCCTCGGAACGCCGACGGTGGGCATCTTCGGCTCCACGAGCCCCGCCTGGACCGGCCCCCGCGGGCCGCGGACGACCGTCGCCGCCGCCGAAGGTTTCGACTGCCAGCCCTGTTTCCGGCGGACCTGCAACCGGCCGCGCTTCTGTCTGGACGCCTTGACTCCGTCGATGGTGCTGGATGCGGCCGATCGGCTGGTCGCGTCCGGGGAGGAAGGTACGCGATGAGTTTCTGGCTGCCCGAGGGCGCGCCGGCCCCGTCGGCGGATGTCGATTCCCGGATCCTGTTCCTGGACCGCGACGGCGTCCTGATCTCGGACGCTGATTACCTGAGCGATCCGGACGGGGTGAAGCTGATTCCAGGCGTCGCCGGCGCTCTCGCGCGGGCCCGTCGGATCGGCGTGCGCCTGATCTGCGTGACCAACCAGTCGGGCATCGGCCGCGGCTATTACACCGAGGCGGATTTCTTCGCCGTCCAGGCCCGCGTCGACGAGGCGCTGCGCGAAGGCGGCGTCGTGCTGGACGCGGTCTACTATTGCCCCCACGCGCCGGAGGCCGCCTGCCGCTGCCGCAAGCCGGCGACCGGATTGCTCGACGAGGCCGCCCTGCGCTTCCGCTGGGATCCGGCGCGATCGGCGATGGTGGGCGACAAGCTTTCCGATATCGATCTGGGCCTGGCCGCCGGCCTGCGTCCCTTCCTGGTCCGGACCGGGGAGGGGCTGGGCTCGGAGTCGCGGATCGGGGATCGCGCCGGCGTGACGGTCGTCGACGATCTTCCCGCCGCGGTGGCTCTTTTCCTGGAGGATCCGACCGGATGACCTGGACCCTCGACGACCGGCCGCTGCGATCGGTGCTCGCGACGCGGCTGCGGTATCTCGGCGACATCGCGATGTCGACGGTCGTGCTGCGCGTCCTGAGGGACGGGGATCCCGGCCTGCGCCTGGGGTATCTCTGCGAGGAGGCCCACGCTCCGCTGCTGGCCGGTCATCCTCTGGTGGACCGTTTGCATGTCCTGGCGTCCCGGCGGCGCGGCGCCGACGCCCGGGCCCGCGCCGGAAGCGCGAAAACGGGGGTGGAGGCCGGGACCGGGACTTTGGGCACGGCCTGGGAACTGCGTCGCGCGGGCTACGATCTCGCGGTCGACCTGTTCTTCAATCCCCGCAGCGCCTGGCTGCTGAAGCTGGCTGGCGTCCGGTCGCGGATCGGCGGGGCGCGGGGATCCCGCGGCCGTCTCTACACCCATCTCGCCACTCCGCCCGGCGCCGCCGATGATCCCGGGTTCCGCCGCCTGGCTCCCGGGGGTCTTGGCGACCACCTGTCGCGGCTCTTTCCCCTGCGGCACGGTCCGCGGGGGATCCCTTTCCGGGACTGGTTCGTCGATCGTTACGCCGGCGAGACGCTGCGGACCGAGGCCGTGCCGCCGCCCGCAGGCGAGGCCGTGACCGCGGCCCTGGCGGCGGCGGGCGTCGGGGCCGGCCAGCCCTACGTCCTGCTCTGCCCCGGGGCGACCTGGCCGACGAAGGAATGGCCGGCCGCGCACTGGGGCGAACTGGCGCGGATGCTCGGCGAGAAGCTTGGCCTGCCGATGGTGATGCTCGCGCCTCCCGGCGGGGCCGGAGCCTACGCCGCGGCGCTGGGAAATCCGTCGGCCGGCGGCGGCGCCCTGGATCCGTTGCCTTTGGCCGACGCCCTGGCGACGGTCGCCGGGGCGGATCTGGTCATCTCGGTCGATGGCGGGGTGATGCATGCTGCGGTCGCCTACGGCCGCCCGACGGTGGCCCTTTTCGGCCCCACCAGTCCCGAGATCTGGTTTCCCTACCGCGGCCGGGGGTCCTTCCGCGTTCTCTGCGCCCGGCCGCCCTGCCATCCCTGCGACCGCCTGCGGTGCGACGATTTCGTGTGCCTGCCCTCGCTCGATCCGCGGACGGTGGCCGAGGCCGCCTGCGCGCTGGTCCCGGCCGGTTCTCAAGGGGGTGCGCGATGAAGCCGATGGAGCTTGCGGAGGCCGTGCGCGGGGCCCGGCGGATCCTGGTCATCCGGCGCAAGGCTCTGGGCGACGCGCTGGTGACCCTGCCGGCCGTGCTGCAGCTGGTCCGCAGCGCGCCCGGGGCGGTCGTCGATCTGGTGGTGGACCGGCCTTTCGCGCCGCTTCTCGAGCGGGTCGACTCGCGCGTGAGGGTGGTGTCGTGGCCGCCGCCGGAGGGGCGCGGCCTCTTCGCCTGGACGGCGTGGCTGCGCGCGCGGAACTACGATATCGCCATCGATTTCCTGGGCTCGCCGCGGACGGCCCTGTGGACCGTCCTGAGCGGCGCCCCCTTGCGGGTGGGCTACGATCTGGGGCCGAGGTCTGCGGCCTACAACGTGCGCGTCCCGCGCAACCGGGGCCACGGACGGGATCTGGGACAGTTCGCCGGCGAGAGTTTCCTGGATCCGTTGCGGGCGATGGGGATCGCGGCCGATCCCTGGCGTCCGGCCGGGGATCTGAGGCCCGAGGCCGCTGAACTCGACCGGGAGTACGTGCGCTGGATCGAATCCTGGTTCGATTCGCCGCAGCCTCGGATCGGCATCATGCTCAGCGCCACCTGGCCGGCCAAGGCGTGGCCGGCGGCGCGGGCGGCCGAGCTGACCAGGGCTCTGCGCAGGGCCGGAACCCGGCCGTTGCTGATTCCGGGGCCGGGCGACCAGAGGATCTGCGCCGAGACCCTGGCCGAGGATCCGCATCTCGAAGTCGCGCCGCCGACCGGGCTGCTGGAACTTGCCGATCTGCTCGGAAGGATGGATCTGTGGGTGGGGACCGATTGCGGCGCGCGCCATCTGGCCCGCGCGGTGGGCATCCCGACCGCGACGCTCTTCGGTCCGACCGATCCGCTGGGGTGGAACCCCGAGGATCCGCGCCATGTTGCCGTACGGACGGGCGAGGCCTGCTCGCCCTGCGACCTGACCACGTGCCCGGTGCCGGGCCATCCCTGTCTGGACGGACTGGACGGGGGGCTGGTCGCCGCCGCCGCCCTGGAACTGCTGGCGAAGGTTCAAGCCGAACCCGAGCCGTCGTCGACACGAGCCCGCACGAGGCGATCATGAGCCGACCGTCCCGAAAACGCATGCCGACGCCGTGGATCATCGCGGTGATTCTCTGCCTGGGGGTTCCGGCGGCCGGGGCCGCGGCCCGGGAGAGCGTCGCCGCCGTCGATACCGCCGCCGTCGCCGCCGCGGACACCGCCGCCGCACCGCACTTTCCCGAGGTCCCCTTCGGTCCGGGCGAGGTCCTGGATTTCAGCATCGATTACGGCCCGATCAACGCCGGCGACGCCACCCTCGCGGTCCGCGACTTCATCACTTCGAACGGGGACCCCTGCTACCTTGTCGAGAGCCGCGTCCGTTCGAACCGCTTCTTCTCGGCGTTCTACATGGTCCGCGACAAGGTCGTCTCGCACATCGATCGCCGGGAGCTGTTCTCGCGCTACTTCGCCAAGCGCCTGCGCGAGGGCGACTACCGCAAGAACATCGCCATCCGTTTCGATCCCGACGGGGGCAAGGCCTACTACGCCGACGGGCGCGTCTTCGACGTTCCGTCCGGCACCCAGGACATCCTCTCGGCCTTCTATTTCGTGCGCACGATGGAGCTGGCGCCCGGCGACACCCTGCGGATGGACACCCACACGTCGCGCAAAAACTACACGCTGAAGGTGATCGTCCACCGCCGCGAATCGGTGACCGTGCCGGCGGGGACCTTCGACTGCCTGGTGGTCGAGCCGATCATCCTGGGCGAGGGCCTGTTCCAGTTCGAAGGCAGCCTGAACATCTGGCTGACCGACGATCCGCGGCGCATGCCGGTGCTGATGAGGACGAAGGTGAAGGTGGGCGCCATCGACGCCTCCCTGAAGGATTATCGACTCGCGACGACTCCCGAAGAGGGAGGTGGCCGATGAACGATCGCGCCGACCGCCTTTCGCGCTGGGTGCCCGCATCCGGATGGCTGGACGGGGACGGCGGCGATCAGCAGCGACGCAGCGGCGTCTGGCTGATGGCTCTACTGCTGGCCCTCGCGGCCGCCCTGCGCTTCTACCGGCTCGGGGCCGAGCCCCTCTGGATCGACGAGTACTTCACCTGGCAGCAGTGCAATCCGGGCGCGGGAATCGGATTCTGGGAACAGGTGCGCGACATGGTGCAGGGGCCGCTGCACCTGGTCGCGGTCTGGCCCCTGGCGCACGGGCGGCTGGACGAGGCGGCCCTGCGGCTGCCGTCGGCTCTGGCGGGGATCGCCTCGGTGCCGCTGGTCTGGCGTCTGGGGCGCGATCTGGCCGGAGAGAGGACCGGACGGCTGGCGGCCCTGCTCTGGGCGTTGGCGCCCTTCGCGGTCTGGTACGGACGCGAGGGCCGCGGCTACGCCATGGCCGTCTTCTTCGCGCTCGCGGCGACGGTCGTGCTGCTGCGCATGATCCGCCGCGGACCGACCCTCGGCGGGGCCATCGCCTACGCCCTGCTGATCGCCTGCGGCGCCCTGTCGAATTTCTCGGTCTGGCTGTTGCTCGCGGGGCATGGGATCGGCGTGCTGGCGTCGCCGCCGCCGCCTGGCGGCCGCCGGTGGCGGCTCTGGCTGACGGCCTTCGCCCTGGCGGTCCTGGTCTGCCTGCCCTGGCTGCTGAAATCCTTCGGCATCCACGCGATGGGACGCCTGGCGCCGGCAGCCGAGACCGGCCCGGCCCTGCGGGGCGAGACCACCTTCACGCCGCTGGCCTATCCCTTCTCGTTCTTCGCCTTCTTCTTCGGATACAGCCTGGGGCCCTCTCTGGCCGAACTGCACCGTCCGGACCGGATCGAGATCGTGAGGTCCTGGCTGCCGCTGCTGGCGCCGGCCGGAGCGGTCGCCGGGATCGCGGTGCTGGCCGGGCTGGTGCGCCTGCGCGGCCGCAGGACGACGCTGCTGTCGATCTGGATTCTCGTGCCGACGGTTCTGCTGACCGTCCTCGCGCTGCGCAACGTGAAGGCCTTCAACCCGCGCTATCTGGCCGTGATCCAGCCCTTGCTGCTGATCCTCGCCGCGGCCGGACTGATCTGGCTGTCCCGGCTGCCCCGAAGGATCGTCGGCGGCCTGCTGCTCGGATTCTGCCTGTTTTCGATGGGCGCCTCGCATCTCGACGCCCGGTACGGCAAGGAGGACTTCCGCGCCGCGGCCGAGTGGGTCGCCGCGCAGCAGAAGAGCGGCGACCTGATCATCGTTCCCGGCCAGGGCGAAGTCTTCGGGCTGTATTACCGGGGCGGCGAACGCGTCGTCGGTATGCCGCCCGTGGCCCGCGATGCGGACGTCGGATCGGTCCGGGGCAATCTGGGCGATGCGATCGGGACGGCCGCGCGGTGCTGGCTTCTGACATCGTCCCGTTCGGTCGTCGACCCCGGCGCCCGGTACGCGGCCGAGCTCGCCGCGACCGGCGTGATCGTCGCGAGGCGCGATTTCTCCGGGCTGGACGTACTGCTCTGGGAGGCGGGGGGAGGTGGCGGGCATGTCGAGTGACCGTCCCGATTTCTTCGCCGACCGGGGCGGCTTCGCCGCCTTCATCGCCCGCGATCCGCAGGGACCGGCGTCGCCTCTCGGCGCCGCGGGCCGTTGCGCCAAGCGCCTGCTGGATATCGCCGGCGCGACGGTGGGCCTGCTGCTGATCCTGCCGCTGTTCCCCTTCCTGGTGGCGCTGATCAAGCTCGATACGCCCGGCCCGATCTTCTTCCGCCAGCGCCGCGTCGGCATGCGGGGACGGGGTTTCGACTGCTTCAAGTTCCGCTCGATGGGAGTCGACGCGGAAGCCCGCAAATCCGATCTGGCCGATCTGAACGAGGCCACCGGCGCCGCGTTCAAGATCGAGCGCGATCCGCGGATCACCAGCGTCGGTACCTTCCTGCGCCGCAGCAGCCTCGACGAGTTTCCCCAGCTCTGGAACGTGCTGCGCGGCGAGATGAGCATCGTCGGGCCGCGGCCGCAGATCCCCGAGGAGGTCGCCGAATACACTCCCGCCCATGCGCGGCGGCTGCTGGCCAAGCCGGGTCTGACCTGCCTGTGGCAGGTCTCCGGACGCAGCCAACTCGATTTCGAGGAGTGGATGGAGCTGGACCGCGAGTACGTCCGCCGGCAGGGATTCTTCTTCGACATTATGGTGCTGCTGCGGACTTTGCCCGCGGTCATCGAGCGCAAGGGGGCCTACTGATGATCGGCCTCGGCACCGACATCGTCGCCGTCGCCCGGATCGCGGCGGTGATCGACCGCCACGGCGATCGTTTCCTGGACCGCTGCTTCACCGCCGGCGAGAGGGCCGCCGCCGCCGGCCGCGGCCCGCGCGCCGCCGAAACCCTGGCCGCCCGCTGGGCCGCCAAGGAGGCCTTCGTCAAGGCGATCGGAGCCCGGGGACGCTCGGTGGCCATGCGCGACGTGGAGGTCGTCTCCGATTCCGCCGGCGCGCCATCGCTGAAATTGGCCGCGTCCGCGGCCGAGGCCTTGGCCGCCGTCGGCGGCGGCCGGGTCCTGGTCAGCCTCAGTCACGAGTCCGATCACGCCGTGGCCGTGGTCATGATCGAGTGAATTCGCCGCAACCGCCGCTTGCCAGACTCCCTCGCCCTGGATAGTATTCGAACTGGTGAACGCCTCCGAGCGAGGCGCGTGTGTTTTCCTGTCCCCATTCCGGGCGGTTCCCGTGATCCAGCGCGAGTACATGTTGATAGACGTGTTCACCCGCGAACCCTTCGGCGGCAGCCGTCTGACCCTGTTCCCCGAAGGGGAGGGCCTTTCGGAGGGGCTGATGCAGTCCCTGGCCAACGAGATGGGAACCGGCGAGACCGCCTTCGTGCTGCCCGGGTCCGGCGGCGAGAACCGGGCGGGGCTGAGGATCTTCACGCCGTCGGGCGAGATCCCGTTCGCGAGTCTTTCGCTGCTCGGCGCCGTCTGCGGCCTGGACATCCTGGGCCGGGTCAGCCACGACGAGGCCGGCACCCGCTTCGTCTGCGAGGTCGACGCCGGCTCCTTCGCCGTCGAACTCGGCGTCGAGGACGGCGCGACGGTCTACAGCCTGACCCATCAGAACGCCGTCTTCATCGGCCAGTACTACCAGCGGGCCAAGGTGGCCAAGGCGCTGGGGCTGGACGAGAAGGACATCGCCATCACCGGATTGCCCTGCGAGATCGTTTCGACCGGCTTGCCGATCCATCTGGTTCCGGTAGGCTCGCTCGATGCGGTCCGCGGCATCCGCGTCAGCCGCGCCGCGGCCATGGAGATCGCCATCGATCTCGGCTTCGGCGACCTGTTCGCCTTCACCTGCGAGACCGAGGACCCGCAGGCCGACGTCCATTGCCGGATGTTCGCGCCCGACCTGGGCATTCCGGAGGACAGCGCCAGCGGCAGCGCCTGCGGCTCTCTGGTCGCCTACCTGATCAAGCATCGGCTGGTGCAGCCCGCGTCGCGCGTCCGGATCGTCTGCGAGCAGGGCATCGAGGTCGGACGCCCCAGCCGCCTGTTCGTCGACGCCGAGGTCGCCGACGGGGAGGCGCGCCGGATCCGTGTCGGCGGACACTGCGTCCTGATCGGACAGGGACGCATCAATCTACCCGAAGATTCCTGCGCGGACTGAATCCGGTCCGCGCTTCATCGACCCGCGAGGAGTACGCCCATGAGCCAGACTGCCGGACTGACCGCCGAGATGCGCGACATGATCATCCAGACCCTGCGCCAGGTCGTGAGCCGCCAATTGCCCGACGAGAAGATCCTGCAGCTCGATCACGACGACGAATTTCCGCTCGACCTGATCAACGAGCTGCTGTCGCCGAACGTGGGACTGCACCTGATCTTCCTGCCCGAGGACGTGGGCGGACTCGGCGGGGGCGCCCTGGACATCTGCCGCGTCTCGGAGGAGATGGCGGCCATCGATCTGGGCCTGGCAACCGCGTTCCTGGCCATCTGTCTGGGCACCGATCCGATCCTGGTGGGCGGCACCCCCGAGCAGAAGAAGCACTGGTTGGGCCGGATCGCTTCGGAGGGCCTGATCGTGGCCTACGGCGTCACCGAACCGGCGGCCGGCAGCAACGTGGCCTCGCTGCAGACGGTCGCCGAGCGGATCACCGACGACCAGGGCAACATCGTCTCCTACAAGATCAACGGCACCAAGCAGTTCATCACCAACGGCGGCGTTTCGCAGATCTACACCATCCTGGCCAAGACGCCCGACGGCCCGAGCTTCTTCGTCGTCGAGCGCGACACCGAGGGCCTTTCGGTCGGCAGGCACGAGGACAAGCACGGCATCCGCGCGTCCGACACCTCCGGCGTGGTGCTCGAGGACGTCGTGGTGCCCGCCGACTACCTGATCGGCGGCGTCGAGGGGCAGGGCCTGAAGCAGGCCAACGCCGTCTTCGGCTATACCCGCCTGATGGTCGGAGCATTCGGCCTGGGCGCGGGACAGGAAGCCATGAGGCGAGCCGTGCGCTACGCCAAGGAGCGGGTCCAGTTCGGCGACCTGCTGATCGACAAGGAAGGCTACGCCGAGAAGCTGCTCGCCTCCCACTGGGTCGCGCTGGCCGCGGGCCGGGCCTACGTCGACGAGATCGCGGGCCGGCTCGATTCCGGCGAGCAGGATCTGCAGGTCGAGGGCGCCATCGCCAAGCTGTGGTGCACCGAGGTCGGCAACACGGCCGCCGAGGCCGCGCTCCAGGCGCTCGGCGGCTACGGCTACACCCGCGAGTACATGGTCGAGAAGATCAAGCGCGACGTGCGGATCACCACCATCTACGAGGGCACCAGCGAGATCCAGCAGAGCATCATCGGGATGTACCGGTGGAAGGATACGGTGCGCTCGAAGGGCGGGTTCTACAAGGAGCAGGCCGAGGGACTCGAAGCGCTGCACGCCGATTGCGGCGATGTCGGCGCCGATCTGGCCGCGGCTGCGGCGCGCGACCTGAACCGCGTGATCCTGCATTGCCACAAGACCCGCACGGCCCGCCGGCAGACGGTGATGTTCCGCATGGCCGACATGATGACGGCCGTCGAGATCGCCGGCGCCTTCTGCCGCGCCGCCGCCGCCGCGATCGCTTCCGGCGACGCCGACGCGCAGGTCCTCGCGGCCTCCGCCCGCATCAACGCCCGCAAGGCCCTGGCCCTTGTCGCGCGGTCCGGCCTGGAGTGCGCGGGCGGTCTGGTCGATTCCGCCGACGCGGATGCCGCCGCCGCCTTCGCCGCCTTCGCCGGCGAACTCGAAAGCCGGGAGTCCGCCGCGGCCCATCTCGGTCTGCTGACCGACGCCGAATGCGTCGTCGCGCATCTGAAATCGATCTGATGCAAGGTCGCAAGGCGACAGGAACCGGTTCCGGCGCGCTCCTTCTCCGGAAGGAACGCGCCGGATCGCCCGGCTCCCGGCCCGCCGATCTGTCTCCCGACGACGACCGCTTCCTGGGCGCGGTCGCCTGCCGGATCCGCGGGCGGCGGCTGGCTCCCGCGGTTTCGCTGTGGCTCGAAAGCGTCCGTCCGCTCTCCTTCCTGGGCGCCCAGGCCATGCATTTTTTCACCCCCTTCGTTCGAATCTTCTGCTGCGGGAACGACTGGTCCCGCCTGGCCGGCCTGATGGAGAACCCCGCCCATCTCACGCGTCTGCTCGATCATCTCGCCGATCGGGAGGCTCCTTCCGCCGGGGCCGGGGCGTGAGCGGCCGCGGCGTTCTGCGAGGCGACCGCTGCGACAGCTGGGTCCTGGCCGATTGCGGCTCCACCGCCACCAAGCTCTTCCTGGTCCGGAAACGCGGCGGCCGCTGGGTCCTGGCCGATCGCGCCGAAGCTCCCACAACGGTCGAGAAACCCCATGCGGACGTGATGGTCGGCCTGGGGCAGGCTCTCGCCCGGCTGGGCGTCGGCCTCAACGACGACGGGTTGTTCTTCGATCTCGGCGGCGAAATAACCTGAGCGCCGCGCAGCTGCGGTCTGCTGGCGACCAGCAGCGCGGGCGGCGGCCTGCAGATGCTGGTGCTCGGCCTGGTGCGCAGCATGACCGCCGAGAGCGCCCGCCGCGCCGCATTGGGCGCCGGCGCGATCGTGACCGACGTGATGGCCTGGAACGACGCGCGCCCCTATCACGAGCGGATCGAGCGCATCCGTTCGCTTAGGCCGGACATCGTCCTGTTCGGCGGCGCCGTCGACGGCGGCGCGGTCGGCCAGGTCGTCGGTCTGGCCGAGATGCTGGCGGCGGCAGGAGTGCGGCCCCGGCACGGCGACGGGGCGAAGCTGCCGGTGATCTTCGCCGGCAACCGCGATGCGCGCGACGCGGTCGCGGCGGCGCTGACCGGAAGCTGCGACGTGGTCATGGCCGACAATCTGCGCCCGAACCTCGAGACCGAGGACCCCGCTCCCGCGCGCGAGAAGATCCACGAGGTCTTCCTGCGGCACGTCATGATGCGGGCGCCGGGATATCCGCGTCTGCTGGCGGCCGCGGCGGCGCCGGTGCTGCCGACCCCGGCGGCGATGGGCGACATGGTGCGCGAGATCTCCCTGATCCGCGGCCGTCCGGTGCTGGCGGTCGACGTGGGCGGCGCGACGACCGACGTCTTCACCGCCGACGGCGACGACCTGCGGCGCTCGGTCAGCGCCAACCTCGGGGTCAGCTACAGCCTGGGCAACGTGCTCGACGCCGCCGGCGCCGGGGCCATCGCCCGCTGGCTGCCGGATCCGCCCGCTCCCGCCGAGATGGCCAACCGGCTGCGCAACAAGATGATCCGTCCCGCGACCCTGCCGCATCTGACGGAGGATCTTGAGCTAGAGCAGGCGGCCGCCCGCGAGGCGATCCGCATGGCGCTGATCCATCATCGCGAGGCCACTTCCGGTCTGCGGGGATTGCGGCGCGGAGCCGGACTGCATCATCTGCTCGAACAGGAATCGGCGGTTGAAGGCGACGCGCCGGCCACGGCCCCGATGGTGCTCGGCGCGGGCGGGGTGATTTCCCGGGCCCCCGACCGGGCGGACGCCGCCCTGATCCTGCTGGACGCCGTGCGGCCCTGGCCGATTGCCGAGCTGCTGATCGACGCCGCCGGCGCCCTGCCCCATCTGGGGGCCCTGGCCCGGGTCGATCCCGAAGCCGCGCGCGATCTGCTCGCCCACGACGCCCTGCTGTTCCTCGGAACCTGCCTGGCGGTGCGCGGGCCCGAACCGGCCGACGGGCAGATCCGTGCGGTCGTGACGATCGAGCATCCCCGCCGCGGCGTGATCGACGTTCCCCTGCTCCAGGGCGGCCTGCGCCGGGTGCCCCTGGAGGCGGGCGAGGCGGCCCGGATCGAGATCAGGCCCGAGCGCCGCCAGGATGTCGGTGCCGGTCCGGGGCGGCCCCTGGAAACGACCGTCGCGGGCGGCGAGATCGGTTTGATCCTCGACGGCCGCGGCTCCCTGTCGGCCTCGTCC
>CAYLMM010000050.1:0-5428 GCA_964384825.1 uncultured Fibrobacteraceae bacterium | reverse complement strand
CGGCGGGCCGGGTTTCGGTGCGGGCCGTCTGATGGATTGGCGGCGGGCGATGCGGGGGAGGTCGACGGCATGAACGAGCACGCCAACTCGCCGGGCCTGCGGTCGGTCGCCTGGATCTCGCTGCGGCGGCGGCGGATCCTGCCCTTGGGCGGCAGCGTGATCGTCTCGGTCGGCGACGCGGTCCAACCCCGGACGGTCCTGGCCGAATCGCGCCTGCCCGGAAAGCTGACCGCAGTCGACGCCGCGTCCCGGCTCGGCGTCGCGCCGGCGGCCCTGCCCGGGCTGATGCGCAAATCGGGCGGCGACGCGGTGGCCGCGGGCGAACTGCTGGCGGTCAACCGCAGCCTCTTCGGATTGCTGCGCAGCGAACTGCGCGCGCCGGTCGCGGGCCGTATCGCCACGGTCTCGACCGTATCGGGGCAGGTCATCATCGAGGGCGAAGCCGAACCGGTGCGGGTCGAATCCTTCCTGGCCGGAAAAGTGGCCGAGGTTTTGCCCGGCCTCGGCGCGGTGGTCGAGGGAGGCGGAGCCTGGGTGCAGGGCATCTGCGGATACGGCGGCGAGGCCGTCGGCGTGATGCGCCGCGCGGCCGCCGGGCCGGAAGCTTCCCTGGACCTCGGCGCCGTTACGGGCGAGGATGGCGAAGACGCGCTCGCCGGGGCGGTGCTGCTCTGCGGCGCCGGAGCCGCGGCCGCCGATCTGCGCGCGGCCGCGGAGGCCGGAGCCGCCGCGGTGATCGCCGGCGGGATCGACGCCGGGGCGGTCGACGAGTTCCTGGATACCGACGGCGGCGCGGCCGCCATCGGATCCTCGACCGGGACGATGGTCCTGGTCTTGACCGAAGGCTTCGGGAACCTGCCGATGTCGGAACGGACCTGGGATCTGCTGCTGTCGCATATCGGACGCACCACTTGCGTCAGCGGTCGGACCCAGATCCGGGCCGGCGTCGTCAGGCCCGAGGTTATCGTGCCGCTGCCCGAACCCGACGGTCTCGACGCGGCGGATGCGTCCGCCGATCGTGAGCGCGGGCTGCGGCCCGGCGCGCGGGTCAGGATCGTGCGCGCATCCGATTTCGGCGCCGTCGCGATCATCGACGAGATCCTGCCTGAACCGGCGCGGCTGCCGAGCGGGGTGATCGCTCCGGCGGCGCGCGTCATCATCGCCGGCCGCGGCGAAGCCGTCGAGGCGCTGCGCAATCTGGAACCGATCTAGGGGAGAGGAACGTGGGCGTATCCGCTGTCGATGGAGCCTGGGGCCTGGCCGCGATCGGGATCCTGGTCGCCGGCCTGATCCTCTGGTCCATCCGGCGCGCGTTGGCCGGCTCCCGGCATCGCCTGCGCCCGCTGGCGGGGATCGACGCCCTGGCCGACGCCGTGGGCCGGGCGACCGAGCTCGGCCGGCCCCTGCTGTTCATCGCCGGGACCCGCGACATGGACAACGTCCAGACCCTGGCCGCCCTGAACGTGCTCGGACGGGTCGCCGGGATGTGCGCCGTCCACGGCTGCCGTATGATCGTGCCTACCAACCGCAGCCTGGTGCTGTCGGCCGCCCGCGAGACCTGTCGCCAGGCCTACGATTCGGCCGGCAAGGGCGACGACTGGCATGACGAGATGGTGCAGTACGTCACCGACGACCAGTTCGGATTCGTCTCGCGGGTCGACGGCCTGATCGCCAGAGAGAAGCCCGGAGCCTGCGTGCTGATGGGCGCCTATTCGGCCGAGTCGCTGCTGCTGGCCGAGGCGGGCAGCCAGGTCGGCGCGGTCCAGGTGGCCGGCACGGCGATGCCCTTGCAGCTGCCGTTCTTCATCGCCGCCTGCGATCACACCCTGATGGGCGAGGAGCTCTACGCGGCCGGAGCGTATCTGGGCGAGGATCCGGCCATGCTCGGATCGCTGCGCGGGCAGGATCTGGGCAAGAGGCTGGCGATCGTGCTGCTGGTCGGCGGCGCGCTGCTGGCGACCTCGGCCCGGATCTGGGATCTGCCGCTGCTCGATGCGGCCGCGGATACGCTGCGCGCCCTGCTGGGGGGAGGTTGATCGGACGTGAGGGAACGGATACCCCGGATGATCCTGGTGACCGTCGCGCTGCTGCTGATCCTGGCGCCGTTCTTCCGCGCCGACGGGCCCGCGGGCGGCGTGCTGACCTTCGCCGACCGCAACTTCTCGGTCTGGTTCAGCATCATGGCCGTCTTCGCCTTCATGCTCGGGGCCCTGAGTTTGCTCGGAGTGCATATCGAGAAGATCGCCAGGCGGCGCAAGGATTGGCCCTATTCGTTGGTGACCCTGGCGGCCTTCGTGACCGTGCTGGGGATCGGCCTGTTCAAGGTCGGCGGCGCGCCGGGTCTGACCGGTGATTTCGCCGCGCCGGACGCCATGTTCACCACGGTCTTCGGCGCCCTCTACGCCCCATTGCAGGCCACCCAGTTCGCCCTGCTGGCCTTCTTCATCTCCTCGGCGGCCTACCGCGCCTTCCGGGTCCGTTCGGCCGAGGCCACTGTGCTGCTCGTCTCGGCCCTGGTGATCCTGCTCGGGCGCACGCCCTTCGGCACCCTGATGTCGGCTTCGTTGCCGCCGCAGCTGAACTTCCTGCGCCTCGACGTCCTGTCGCTCTGGATCATGAAGGTGCCCAACACCGCCGGCCACCGCGCGATCATGATCGGCATCGCCTTCGGCGTGGTGGCGATGGTGGTGCGCCTGCTGCTCGGCATCGAGAAGGGGCCGCTCGGACGAAGGGGGACGCGATGAAGTTCGACTGGCGCGTCCCCGCCGCCCGGCTCGCCGATCTGGACCGGCGCTGGATCTACCTGGTGCTGGCGGTCTCTCTGATCGCGACCATGCTGACCGGCCTGCGCTTTCCGGACAAGGCTTCGTTCCTGGTGCAGCCGGTCTACGACCACGTCGAACGGCTGCCCGCCGGCGCGGTGATCCTCTGTTCGATCGACTACTCGCCGAGTTCGGCCCCCGAGGTCGAGCCGATGGCCGTGGCGATCACGCGCCACGCCCTGCTGACCGGCCACCGCGTGGTCTACGTCTCGCTCTGGCCCGAGGGCAACAGCCTGATCGAGCGCCTGGCCGGGATGATCGCCCGCGATTTCCCCGATGCGGACGAAGGCCGCGACTGGGCCGCGCTGGGCTTCAAGTCCGGCGGCGAGATGCTCGTCAATTCCCTGCGCCGCGACTTCAAGGCGATGTATCC
This sequence comes from uncultured Fibrobacteraceae bacterium, assembly GCA_964384825.1. GTDB lineage: Bacteria > Krumholzibacteriota > Krumholzibacteriia > LZORAL124-64-63 > LZORAL124-64-63 > CAYLMM01. The sequence continues at coordinate 2,233 of CAYLMM010000050.1, read as the reverse complement.
GCAGGACCGCACCGGCGCCGCGACGTCCGGCCTGCCGGCCCTCGCGGGGATCGAGGGCCTGGCGGACTTCGGCCTGGTGGCCGCCTTCTCGGCCGGCGTGCCCGGCCTGCGCGAATGGATCCTCTTCGGCGGCGACGTGACAGGCGTGCCGGTGGCCGGAGCCTGCACCGGCACAGGGACCCCCCAGTTCCTGGCTTATTTCCCGCAGCAGATCGTCGGCCTGATCGGCGGCATGAAGGGCGCCGCGGAGTACGAGGCCGCCCTGGCCGAGGGGCATCCCGAGTACCGGCAGCCGACGATGCGCGGAACCGACAACATGGGACCCCAGGCGGTGGCCCACTCGGTGATCATCCTGTTCATCGTGCTGGGGAACCTGGGGATGCTGGCGGCGCGCCGTCTCGGCAACGGAGGTGCGCGATGACCGCGATCGCGTTCCATCCGTCGGCGAGCCTCGAGGTCTGGATCGGCGCCCTGCTGACCCTGATGGTCTTCAGCTTCCTGTGGCGGGACAATCCCTTCTACAAGCTGGCCGAACACCTGTTCGTGGGCGTTTCGGCGGCCTACTGGATGGTCGTCGGGTTCTGGAGCACCTTCTGGCCCAACGTCGTGCTGAAGCTGTGGCCCGCGGCGATCGGGGTGACCGATCCGGGCGCCGTACCGCCGCCGGCCGATCCGATGGTGCTGGTGCCGGTGGGCCTGGGGCTGCTGATGCTCTGCGGCGCCGCGCCCCGTCTGGCGTGGCTCGGCAAGTGGCCGACCGCTTTCATCCTGGGCACCACCGCGGGCTACACCGTGGTCCGGACCCTGCGCTCGGATTTCCTCTATCAGGTCCGGGCCACCATCGGCGACGGCCTGATCGTGTTCGCCGCCGACGGCGCGGTCGATCCCTGGCTGACCCTGGCGCGGCTGCTGGTCCTGATCGGGACGGTCTGCGGTTTGATCTATTTCACCTTCACGCGCACCGGCCGCGGCGGCCAAGGCGTGTTCGCGCGCGTCGGCCTGATGTTCCTGATGATCACTTTCGGCGCCACTTTCGGCTATGCGGTGATGGGGCGGATATCGCTGCTGATAGGGCGCTTCAACTTCCTGCTCGGGGATTGGCTGGGCATGATCTGAGAGGGCGGCTTGACTCCGGGTGCGCCTGTTGCCTAGACTAGTGCGCTCCCGGACGGCCCGTCCGTCGATCTCGACGCAACCACAGGAGCGACCCCCTTGAGTCTCGACCGTCAGATCCTCTTTTTCGAGCGTCATTTCCGCCAGCATCCCGGGTCGCGATTCTACATACCTCTGGCCGATCTCTATCGCCGGTCCGAGCGCATCGACGACGCCCTGGAACTGCTCCGGGCCCAGCAGGCCGCGGGATCGAAAGTGATCGCCGCCGATGTCATCGAGGGGCTGTGCCTGCAGGACGCCGGCCGCCAGCAGGAGGCCGCCGCGGTCTTCTCCCGGATCCTGGACCGGGATCCCGGAAACATGATCGCTCTGGGCTTCCATGCCGATGTCGCCGCCGATGCGCGGCAGTGGTCCCGCGCCTCCGGCTATCTCGAACGGATCCTGCGGGAGGATCCCGAGAATCGCGTCGTGCAGCAGGCGCTCGAAGAGATCCGGTCCATGGAAAGCGACGAGGCCGTGGCGGAGGCCGGACACGATCCCGCGCCCGCTCCGGCCGAGATGTCCGGGGAGACGGCCGAGCCGGACGACGCCGAGCCGGACGACGCCGAACCGGTCGACGCCGAAGCGGCAGTCGTCGAAGCGGCGGCCGATCCCGTGGCCGCGGCCGCCGAGCCGGCCGCCGCCGAACCCACTGCCGCGGAGCCGGCCGCCGCCGAATCCGCCGCCGCCGAATCCGCCGCTGCCGAGCCGGTCGCCGATACTCCGCCCGAGTCCTCGCCGCGGCGGGCCGGGGCCGGAGCGGCGAACGAATCGGACCAGGCCTTCGCCACCCGCACCCTGGCCGACATCTACCTGGCCCAGGGCCATACGAAGAAGGCGCTGGCCATCCTGCACCGCATCATCGAGCAGGATCCCGGCCGCGCCGACGTCCGCGACGAGATCGCCCTGCTCGAGGGCGTGTCGGCGCCGCATCCCACGTCGGGCGAAAAGGACGCCGAAAAATCGGCCGATCGAGCCGAATCCGGAAATCGCGAGCGCTTCGAGGCCTGGCTCGAGCGTGAAGCCCGGGGGCAAATCTAAGTTTACGTCCTGCTACACCAGCATCTGCAGAATATTGAAG
>CAYLMM010000049.1:0-19734 GCA_964384825.1 uncultured Fibrobacteraceae bacterium | reverse complement strand
CCGGCGTCCACGTTGGGCCAGGGGTTCTTGGCCTTGCCCTGCTCCTTCAGCACCTCGGGCACGATCTCGAACACGTTGTTGACCGTGCGCATGATCGGATCGTCCGGGAAATGCTTCATGCCGAAGGCGCGGAAGGCGGTGAAGCGCGGATCGGTGACCCGCAGCACCGCGTGTCCGTAGCCGGGGATGACCTTGCCCGAGTTCAGCGTGTCCCAGGCCATCTTGCGGATGTCCTCCTTCGTGGGATGCCCGCGGAACTGCTTGTTCAGCTGGATGATCCAGTTCAGGCATTCCTGGTTGGCCAGGCCGTGCAGGGGGCCGGCCAGCCCGTTCAGCCCGGCGCTGACCGAGTAGTAGGCGTCGCTCAGGGCCGAACCGACCAGGTGGCAGGTGTGGGCCGAGACGTTGCCGCCCTCGTGATCGCAGTGCAGCACCAGGTACAGGCGCATGCAGTCGGCGAACTCGCCGTCGGGATCCTCGATGCCCAGCATCCGGGCGAAGTTGTCCGACCAGCTGAGGCCCGCCTTGGGGGCGATCCTCTTGCCCTTCTTGAAGCGCATGCGGTAGACGCCCGCCGCGATCCCGGGCAGCTTGGCCAGCAGATCGAGGCTGTCCTCGAGGGTCGGTTTCCAGTAGTCCATCTTGGTCATGCCGGCGTTGTACGCCTTGACGAACTTGCTCTCGCGCTGCATGCAGAGGATCGCCGTGTCGAGCATGCACATCGGATGGGAATTGGCGGGCATCGCCTCGAGCACCTTCCACACGTAGGCCGGCACCCGCGCGCGGGCGGCCAGATCGTCGCGCAGGGCCCGGCGGTCGCGGGCGTCCGGCAGTTCGCCGGTGCACAGCAGGTAGAAGATGTCCTCGGGCATCTTGTCGGCGAGCTTGCCGATCGGCGTGCCCCGGACCAGCAGTCCGATGTCGGGCGGAACTTCCGACGTGTCGCAGACCATGCCCTTGACGCCCCGCATCCCGCCGTAGGCCTGCTGGACCGTGACGTCGCTGATCTTCTTGCCCCCGTGCTTCTTGGCCAGGGCCCGGACTTCCTTGCGCCACACGGGGATCAGCGCGTCCAACCGATTCTGGAGCTTCGCCATGGTTCGTCTCCTTGGCTCGTGGGGGTTGACGCGGCCGGGGCGCAAGCCGCCGAATCTGACTATCCGTCACTAAACAATAAAACTCATTTTCTGCAATACTCGTAAGCTATAGCAGATTGCTAGGATGTCTTTCAAGGGATAACGCGGATTGGCAAACGGGGCGGTCCGTGTGTAACATTGGTCCGCGAGAGAGGAAGGGGCGTCGGGATACGCCCCGGGGTCCGATCAGACGGGAGGTCGCCATGAGCGACGATGTCGGCAAGTGCATCGAGATCCTCAAGGACGCCATCGCGTTCGAGGAAGAGGGAATACGCTTTTTCAGCGAGAAGGCCAAGACGGCCGGCTCCGAGGTCGAGCGCAACCTGTTCCGCTCGCTGGCCAAGGACGAGCAGGGCCACCGCGCCCACCTGATCGAGCTGCGCGACGAACTGGTCAGCAGGAACGATCTGATCGTCCTCGAGCAGGCGACCGACCACGAGCACCGGCCGGCCCGGGAGATCTTCGAGAGCGCCATGAGCGAGGCGCAGGATCCCTACGATTACAAGCCCGAGGACCTGGAGATCCTGCAGGGGGCGATGGAGGTCGAGCGCAAGGGCTACCAGATGTACAGCAAGGCCGCGGCCTCGATGGAGTCGGCCGCCGCGCGCGAACTCTTCGAGCATCTGGCGGCCGAGGAGCAGACCCACTACCAGCTGCTCTCGAACGCCCACGACTACATCAAGGACCCCGAGGGCTGGCACGGCTACGACGAGGGCCCCATGCTCGACGGGGGCTAGAAGAACACGAACCGACCATGGCGGCGGCCGCTCCGCGCGGGGCGGCCGTCTTGACGTTCCGCGGCGCGGGCCGCGGCCGGGAGACACGATGGATCAAGCACCGAAAGCGCCCGCGGGCGGCGATCTCTTCCGCGGCGTGACCGCCCTGGCGCCGATGGCCACCGGCGGCAACCTGCCGTACCGGCGCCTGTGCCTGGAGTTCGGCGCCGACCTGACCTGCAGCGAGATGACCCTGGCCCACAAGCTGGTCAAGGGCAGCCGGGCCGAGGCCCCGCTGCTGCGGCACCATCCCGACGAGACGAACTTCGGCATCCAGATCGCCGGGAAGGATCCGCAGGTGATGGCCGACGCGGCCCGGATCGCCGCCGACCACGGGGCGCGGTACGTCGACCTGAATTTCGGCTGCCCGATCGACGTGGTGGTGCGGCGCGGGTCGGGGGCGGCCATGCTCAAGAGGCCCGGGCGGCTCGGCAGGATCGTGGCCGCGGTCGTCGGGGCCGTGGATCTGCCGGTGCTGGTGAAGCTGCGCACCGGCTGGTCGGAGGCGAAGATCAACATCATGACCACCGCCGCGGCCGCCGCCGAGGCCGGGGCCGCCGCCCTGAGCATCCACGGTCGCACCCGCGAGCAGCGCTATCGCCGCGACGCCGACTGGGGTCTGATCGCCGAGGCCGCCGCCGCGGTCGACATCCCGGTGCTGGGCAACGGCGACATCCTGACCGCCTGGGACCGCGACCACCGTTTGGCCGGCACCCCGATCGGCGGCGTGGTCGTGGCCCGCGGCGCCCTGATCAAGCCCTGGATCTTCCGCGAACTGAAGGAAGGGCGTCCCTGGTACCCCGACACCGCCGAGCGGTGGGGCGTGATGCGCCGCTGGTTCGAATTGGCGGCCGAGCATTTCGGCGACGACCAGAAGGGGCTGGACCGGGTCAAGAGGTTCTTCCTGTGGCACATGGGGTTCTGGCATCGCTACCGTCCCTTCACCGAGGAGGATTTCCTCGCCCAGCAGCCCGCCTCGCTGATCCAGATGCGGTCCGACGCGCCGGCCGGCGACGCGGAAGCCGCCCTGCTGGCCAGCCCCGAGCCCGACGACCACGAGCGGATCTGGGCGCGGCTGCTTGACAGCGATCATCCCGGAGCCTAGTCTGGAAACCATCGACGCCCGTCGATCAACCGGAAGCCGGTGCGAATCCGGCGCGGCCCCGCCACTGTGAGCGGTGACGAAACCCGGGCGAGACCCACTGGCCGGAAGGCCGGGAAGGGCCGGGGAGTAGGACGATCCGTAAGCCAGGAGACCGATCCCGGGCACATCTGCCGCTGCCTTCGTGGGAAAGGTGCCTGGCATGCTTCGGCATCCTCGCGTTCTGCGTCTTCTTGTTTTCGCCATCCTGATGCTGCCCGCCGCGACGGCGTTCGCTTCGCCGTGCGCGCCGGCTTCATCCCCGGCGGCGGAATTCCTGCCTTCCCCATCCGATTCCCTGCTGCTGGCCGGGCTCGATCTCGCCGCGGCGCCGGTCATCACGCCCGAAGCCTTCGACGGCGGGACGTGCGACACCATCTTCGTCGAGAGCGTCCTGCCGGTCGCCGATGCGCCGCGGCAGGCTCCGGCCACGGTCACGGTCGTCGATCTCGAGGCCGCGCCGGGCGGCGATCTGGGCGAGGTGCTGGACCGGGTGGCCGGACTGCAGGTGCGCCGCTACGGCGGATTGGGCTCGGAAAGCCTGCCCTCGATCCGCGGTTCGAGTTCGTCGCAGGTCGTGGTGATGGTCGACGGCATTCCGCTGTCCGACGCCCGCGACGGGGCGGTCGATCTTTCCACCCTGCCTCTGGATCGCTACGCCGCGGCCGAGGTCTACCGCGGCCTGGCGCCGACCCGTTTCGGCGGCCCGGGCGGGGCGGGAGCGGTGAACCTGGTCAGCCGCAGCGACGGCGCGGGGGCGTCGGCCCTGGAGGTGAGCGCCGGGTCCTTCGGCGAGGCTGGCGGGCGCTGGAGCCGCGGCTGGGGAGTGTCGCCCCGACGCAGCCTGATGCTGATGCTGCACGGCCGCCGCGCCGACAACCGCTTCGCCTTCACCGATCACAACCAGACCTTCGCCACCGACGAGGACGACAGCGAACGCGATCGCGTGAACGCCTGGTTCCGCGAATGGGGCGCCAGCGCGGTCGGTTCGCTGCAGGGAGGCGCCTGGCGCCTGGGCGGCTCGGCCGGCTGGTTCCGCAAGGACGCCGGCCGTCCCGGTCCGGTCGGCGGCTGGGAAAGCCCCCACGCCTCGACCCGCGACATCCGGACCGACGCCCGCGTCACTCTCGATAATTCCGGGGCCGGCCTGCGCTGCGACGTCTCGGGATCGCGGCTCGACCAGCAGCTCTACGATGCCGACGGCGAGGTGGGCGGAGCGCCGCCGGGCACGACACGCGGCGTCGGCGACGATCTCTATCTGCGCGCGGTCTGGGACGCGAGGCGGGACCTGGGCCGGACCGGGTCGCTCGGCTTCTCGCCCGGGATCGACTGGCGCCGGCAGTGGTACGACCAGACCGATCCCGGCGGCGGCCAACCCCTGCGCGTGCGGACCACCGCCACGGCCTTCGCCACCGCCCGGATCGATCTCTACGGTCCGCGTCTGAGCATCCTGCCCGGCCTGCGCTGGCAGTGGCTGGACGACGATTTCCCGCCCCTGCCCGTGCTGCCCTACCTGCCTCCCCCGGCCTACGACGGCCCGGTGCGGCAGGATGATCCGATGCCTTCGATCGGGGTGGTGTGGGAGGCGGTCGGCGGGCTGTTCTTCATCGACGCCCACGCCTCGCGGTCGGTGCGGCCGCCGAACTGGACCGAGCTCTTCGGCGACCGGCGCGGGGTGGAGGGCAACCCCGATCTGCGGCCCGAGGAGATCACCACCTGCGACCTGGCCCTGCGCTGGCGGCCGCGGGGCGGGCCGCGCCTGAGGGTGGGCGGATTCCTGACCCGCATCGACGACACCATCGTCTACACCCAGAGCTCCTGGCGCACGAGCAAGGCCTTCAATTTCGGCGAGGTGCGTACCGTCGGGCTGGAGGCCGAGGCTGCGGGCGGTCTGCCCGGCGGCGGCGGCTGGACGCTGGCGCTGACCTGGCAGGACGCCGAGGATCGCGGCGCCGATCCCGCCTACGCCGGCAAGGACCTGCCCTACCTGCCGCCGCTGCAGGGCTCGCTCTCGGTCCATCATCCCCTGGGCGCTGGGTGGCGCGCCGGGGCCTCTCTCTCGCACGAATCGGCCAACTACCGCGACCGCTACAACAGCGGGATGGAGCGCGCCGGAAAGCGCACCCTTCTGGGCCTGTCGCTGGACCGCACGTGGCGCGGCCTGGCCGCCGCCGGGGGCCGCGACGCGACCCTGGGCTGCGAACTTCTGAACGCCACCGACGACGACGTATACGACGTGGAGGGCTACCCGCTGCCCGGGCGCTCGCTGCGCGTGACGCTGAGGATCCGTTGATCATCCGGAGGACCCGTGAATAGCCGAATCCCGATCGCGATTTCCATCCTGCCGATGCTCGCCCTTCTCGCGGCCGCGGTCGCGCCCGCCGCCGCCTGGGACGAAGTGCTGGTCGTGACGACCGACTACACGACCTACGGTTCGGCGGCGACGGTCGAGCGCGCCGATCCGTGGACCGCCGAACTCGACGTCGAGCCGATCGGCAGCGACGCGGTCGCCCGCTGGCACGACGGTCTCTACTACGTCGTCGATCGCGGCGGCAGCAACATCCAGATCCTCGATCCCGCCGCCGGCTACGCCACCCTGCGCCAGTTCCCGCTGGGAACCGGCCGCAATCCGCAGGACATCGCTTTCGGGCCCGGCGGGACGGCCTGGGTCAGCTGCTACGACGCCGCCCTGCTGCTGAAGGTCGACACGGTCTCGGGCGCGGTGCTGGCCGAGATCCCGACCGACGCTTTCGCCGACGCTGACGGCCTGCCCGAGACGGGCTGGATGCAGGCGGTCGGCGACCGCCTGTTCATCGCCTGCCAGAGGCTCGACCGCGGCAGCTATTACACGCCGGTAGGCGAGGGATGGTTGCTGGTCTGGGACATGCGCAACGAACATTGGGTCGACGTCGATCCCGCCACCGCGCCGATCGATCCGGTGATCCTGGCCGGAAGCAATCCCTTCGCGCAGATCCGGCTGACCGCCGACGGGACCGGCCTGCGCGTCGGCACCGCGGGCTGGTTCGGTCTGATCGACGGCGGATTCGAGACGGTGGATCTGGCCACCCTGTCCACCGGCGGCATCGAAATCACCGGCGAGCAGCTCGGCGGCGACCTGCTCGATTTCGAGGTGGTCGCTCCGGATCTGGGCTACGCCCTGGTCAGCGACGCGTATTTCGTAACCTCGCTGCTGGCCTTCGATCCGAGCGGCGCGACCGGGCCGCGGACCGTCCTGGCCGGCGGGGGCTACGACTACGCCGACATCGCCTGGGACGGCGAAGGGCAGATCTTTCTGGCCGACCAGACGCTGGGCGCGACCGGGGTGCGCGTCTTCGACGCCGCCACCGGCGAGCAGCTGACCGCCGATGCGATTCCGGTCGGCCGCAAGCCCTTCCAGATCGTCACGCCGACCGAACGTCCGACCGGCGTGCCGTCCGCATCGCCCCGGTCCGGGCTGCGGCTGGCCGCTCCCTGGCCCAATCCGGCCAATCCGGCGGTCAACCTGCGCTTCGCCGCCGAGGCCGGGACCCGTGTCGAGCTGGCCGTATACGATCTGCGCGGGCGCCTGCTGCGGCGGACCCGGGCGGTCGCGGGCGCCGACGGGAGCGGGTCGTGGCTCTTCGACGGGCGCGACTCCTGCGGCCGGCCCCTGCCTTCGGGAGCCTACCGTGCGACGGCGCGATCCGCCTCCGGGACCACCGGCCGCGGTTTCTCGCTGGTGCGCTGAGCGATCTGCGGTATGTTTGACGGGTTCTCGCGCGACGGTTCCGATTGCCAGGAGGGGCCATGCCCAGGATCTACACACGCACCGGCGACGCCGGAAACACCTCCCTGTTCGGCGGCGGACGGGTGCCGAAATCCGATGTTCGGGTCGATCTCTACGGCGAGGTCGACGAGTTGAACAGCCAGCTGGGACTGGCGATCGCGCTGGCCGAGGCTGACGCCGACTCCGCCGGGGAGCGCGAAACCGTCGCTCCGCTGCTGGCCGAGCTGGCCGGCCTGCAGTCGCGGCTGCTGGACGTGGGCGCCATCCTGGCCGACCCCGAACGTTCGGCCCGCGTCGCCGACCGGCAACAGGACGTTTCCCTGCTCGATCCGGCTCCCCTGGAGGCCGCCATCGACCGTCTCGACGAGACGCTGCCCGCGCTGCGCGTGTTCATCCTGCCCGGCGGTTCCCGCGGCGGCGCGGCCCTGCACGTTTGCCGCACCATCTGCCGCCGCGTCGAGCGGCGGGCCGTGGCCGCGGCCGAAACGATCGTCGTGCCCGCTTCGCTGCTGGCTTGGCTGAACCGCCTGGCCGACTACCTGTTCACCGCCGCCCGCCGGCTGAACCTCGTTCTCGGCTGTCCGGAGACCGAATGGCGCGGCGGGGAAGCGGAGGGCCGGGAGTGAACGCCGCCCGCCGCGAACGCAACATCCTGTGGGTCACCGCGGCGGCGCATTTCCTGTCCCATTTCTCGATGCTGGTCTTCCCCTCGCTGGCCCTGGTCCTGGGCGAAACCTTCGGCATGAGCTTCGACCAGGTGCTGGCCCTGAGCTTCTGGATGTACCTGCTCTACGGCCTGGGGGCTTTGCCGGCGGGCGTGCTGACCGATCTCTGGCGCCCGCGGTACATGCTGGCGATCTGCCTGCTCGCGATGGCGGGATTCTCGATCCTGGCCGCGGCGTCGGGCCGGCCTGCGACCCTGCGCCTGGCCCTGGCCGGCCTGGGGCTGGCCGGCTCGATCTACCATCCGGCCGGCATGGCGCTGATCACCCGCGGCATCGCCCGCCGGGGAAGGGCGTTGGGCATCAACGGCGTGTGGGGGAATCTGGGCGTGGTCGCGGCGCCTTTCGCCACCGGCCTGCTGACGATGCTCTGCGGCTGGCGCGGCGCCTACATCGCGCTGGCGGTTCCCTGCCTGGTCGCCGGCGTCTGGGCCCTGTTCCTGCATGTCGAGGGCGAGGCGCCCGAACCGGACGTGACGCGCAACGCGGGCCGGCGGCGTCTGGCGCTGAGCTTCGCCGTCCTCTGCGGGGCGATGATGATGGGCGGGCTGGCCTACCGGGGACAGACGCTCGTGCTGCCGGCCTGGTTCTCCGAACAGGCGGCCTTGCTGGTCGCCGCGGTCGAGGGGCTGGATTGGCTGCCGCGGACCGGCCGCGCGCTCTTCGCCGCCACCTCGCTGACCTCGCTTTCCTACCTGGCCGGAGCCGCGGGCCAGGTGCTCGGCGGGCGCCTGGCCGACCGCTGCGATCTGCGCCGCATGTACATCCTGTTCCACGGCATCAGCCTGCCGCTGCTGTATCTGCTGGGATCGCTGTCGGACGTGCCGCTGCTGCTCTGCGCGCTGGGCTACGCTTTCTTCGCCTTCGGGATGCAGCCGATCGAGAACTCTCTGGTCTCGGCGCTGACCCCGCCGCGGCTTCGCAGCACGGGCTTCGGCCTGAAGTTCATCCTCAGCTTCGGGGTGGGGTCGAGCGCGGTGCATCTGGTGGGCGGCTGGCAACAGGCCGGCGGGCTGGCCTCGGTCTTTCCGCGCCTTTCTCTGTTCCTGGCGGCGTTGCTGCTGCTGGCCGGCCTGCTGTGGCGGCTGACCCGCCGCTGGGATCTGCGCAACAACTGACCCGCTCCCGATTCCGCCGCCGGGCGCGAAAAAGGGCTCCTCCGGAGAGGAGCCCTGGATTCGGCGCGCAGGGCGTCCGTCAGTCGACCATCGAGATGGCTTCTTCGGGGCAGACCTCGACGCAGGCCTCGCACTCGGTGCACTCGTCGGGATCGACGACAGCGTGACCGTCCACCATGGAGATGGCCTCGGTCGGGCAGGCTTCGACGCAGGACTCGCAACCGTTGCAGAGGTCGACATTGACTAGGGCAGGCATCGCGGTTCTCCTTGTCTGATACCCTTGCCGCGCAGGCGGCGGACTCGCCAGGGCTTGTTTTGGGAAACATGCCACCTCCGGTCCCGATGTCAAATCCTGTTTTTTCGAATTTGCGGCCGGGGATCGGATGCCGGAGTCCGGAAGCGGCGGGTTCGATCAGAGGAGACGTTTGCGCTGCACGGGGCAGATGACCAGCAGCGCCGACATCGCCAGCAGCGCGACGTCGCGCAGCAGCAGATCCAGGCCCACCAGATGCCCGCCCTCGGTGTGGAAGCATCCGCACGAGATGTCCAGGCCGCGCATCAGGGAATAGGCGATCGCGCCGATGAACATCAGGTTCATCAGGCCGATGACGGCGGCGGCGCCGCGCCGGGCGATCCCCAGGATCAGGGTCAGGCCGCAGACGGCCTCGATCCACGGCAGCAGCAGGGCGAAGGGGTGCAGCAGGTCCGCCGGCACCATGCGGTAGTTGAAGATGTTCTGCGCGAAGGCGGCCGGGTGGGCGATCTTGTCCAGCGAGGCGTAGATGAACGTCACCCCGAGCGTGAAGCGCATGATCAGGTCGAGCCAGGCCGGCAGGGCCGGCAGGCCGCGGCTGCGGCCGCGGGCGGGGGTGTCATTCATGGGCGTTCTCCCCGCTGCTGGCGGTTCCGTTGGTCGGTCCGCCCGCCTTGCGCCAGGCGACCAGCCCGCCTTCCATCAGCGTCAGATCGGAATAGCCCCGTTCCTGCAGACGGGCCGCCACGGCCGCCAGGGCCAGCAGGTTCCCGTCGCCGTAGAGCAGCAGCGGGTCCTCGGGCATCAGGAAATCGTGGATCTCCAGCAGATCGTCGTCGAAGGTGTTCTGCCGGACCGCCATCGCGCCTGGAATCGCAGCGTCCTCGCCGGCGGCTGGCCGGGCGTCGATGAAGATGTGCGAGTTGGCGTCGTAGAAGCCCAGCGCGTCGGCGACCGTCACCACCGGGAAATCCACCCGGATCGCGTAGTCGTCCTCGTCGGCCTGCAGGGGCAGCCGCGGAGTGCGGACCAGCCACGAAGCGCCGGCCAGCAGCAGCGAGACCAGCAGCAGCAGGCCGGCCTCCCGCAGCAGACGGGCGGCTCCGGGGCGGTCATGGTCGGTGCGGCTGGTCATCGCCGGATCCTCACAGCTTCAGCAGGTAGGTCACCTTGGCCTGCAGCTCGGGCGTCTGGTCGCTGTCGGTGCGGATGGTCAGGGTGCCCTGCATCCGGCCGCGGGATTTCCTGACCAGCGGATCGTCCGACGACAGGGGAAGGCCCACGATGCGCACCTCGTACGAACCCTGGTTCGGCCGCGGCGTGATCTTGTCGACGCGGAAGCCCGGCAGGTCGATCTCGGCCCCGGTGATCTGGAACTTGTACTTCTTCTCGTGGGGGCGGACCCGCAGGATGTAGACCATCTCCTGGCCCTCGCGCGCGTAGCGGAAGTTCACCCGGTCGGGGTTGATGGAGATGTCCGAGACCACCTCGCCCTTGACGTCGTAGTCGAGGAAGGCCTGGCCCGGCACGTTGGTCTCGAAGCGCACGATCTCGTTGAACGATCCGCGCGGCGCGTCTTCGGCGAAGGTGAAGTAGACCGCCGTCTGGTTCGGCTTGTCCTGGTAGTTCTCGTAGATGCGGAACGAGAAGAGATCCTTGTTCCAGCGGACCGGCTTGAGCTCCAGCTTCTCGACGTCCATGGTCGAAAACACCACGCCGCTGCCCACCTCGGAGCCGGCCCGGACGTTGATCAGCCGGATGCCCTTGGGCGGATAGGTGATCACCGGCACGTGCACCATGGCCTTGATCGGGATTTCGAGCTTGGGCTTGCGCGGGTCGTTGGACAGGATGTCCAGGTACTTCAGCTGTTCGCCCTGGTAGCTTTCGCTGTTGAAGGTGACCGCGATCACGGTAGATTCGCCGGGCGCCAGCTTCTCCTTGGCCGGAGCCGCCGCGGTGCAGCCGCAGGAACTCGTGACCCGGCGGATCAGCAGATCGATGTCGCCGACGTTGGAGATCGTCAGATCCTGGCTCTTGGCCTCGTGCTGCTCCATGACGCCGTAGTCGAGGGTCGTGGGCGTGGTGGCGATCGCCGGCAGACCCTGGGCGAAGGCGGCCGGGGCGGCGAAGATCAGCAACGCCGCGGCGGCCAGCAGGGCCGGAGCGGCGGATCGGAATCTGTCGTGCGTAGGACGATGGAACATGCGGTTCCGCTCCTGATGGATGACGGTTCGGTGGTCGGATCGCGATCCGATCTGGAACAATCGGCGCCCCGCGGAGTTCCCGGCGGGCCGCCCCTGATAATTTCATACTTTCTGCCGAGGTGGCAAGACGATAAGCTGGACCCGGTTCACCCGCAACGCACTAGGAGGTGCGCGGAATGAGATTCCCATCGGGGAACGGCCGGGCCCCGGGGCCCCGCTTTCCCTTCCTGCGACTGGGATTTTTGCTGGCGTTCACGGTCCTGACCGGCGTGATCGGCCTGATGATCATCGAGCGTTTCACGTTCCTCGACGCGATCTACATGACGGTGATCACCCTGAGCACCGTGGGTTTCGGCGAGGTGCGCGATCTGAGCCCCCTGGGCCGGATCTTCGTGATATTCCTGATTCTCGGCGGGCTGGGCCTGGTCACCTACACCGTGACCGCGCTGGCCTCGTTCATCGCCGAGGGGCAGTTCCGCAAGTTGCTCGGGAGGCGGCAGATGAAGAAGGAAATCCAGAACATCCGCGATCACTACATCATCTGCGGCCACGGCAGGATGGGGGGGATCGTGACCCGCGGGCTGCTGGCCGAGCGGCGGAACTTCGTCATCGTCGAGCAGGACCCGGAGCAGGCCGAACGGCTCTCGGGGGAGGGCTACCTGGTGGTCGAGGGTGACGCGACCGAGGACGAGATCCTGCTGGAGGCGGGGGTGGTGCGGGCCCGGGCGCTGGTGGCGGTCGTCTCGAGCGACGTCGACAACCTCTACATCACCCTGACCGCCCGCGAGTTGGCCCGCGCCGAGAACCCGGGGCTGTACATCATGTCGCGGGCCGACGACGACAAGGCCGCCGGGAAGATCCGCCACGCCGGCGCCGACCGGGTGCTCTCGCCCTACCAGATCGGCGGCAGCCATCTGGTCAACGCCCTGCTGCGGCCCAAGGTCCACGATTTCCTCGAGGTGCTGAACCAGGGCGAGGACCTGCGCCTGCAGGTCGAGGAACTGCCCGTCGCCGACGGCTGCGAACTGGCCGGCCGGGCGCTGCGCGATTCCAACCTGCGCCAGGACTACGACCTGATCGTCATCGGCGTGCTGCGCAAGAACGGCCGGATGACCTTCAACCCCGGCCCCGACGACGTGATCGCGGCGGGCGACACCCTGATCGTGCTCGGCCCGAGCGGGCAGCTGCAGAGCCTGGCCGCGCGGATGGGGGTGTGACAGGATCAAACCGGACCGGATTTGTGGCTGATAATGAGATTCGGCCGTATTTTGGCGGCCACCGCCGGGACGAACCCCCGTCCCGCGGCCCCGGGAGGGAACGGCCATGAGTCCGAGGATCCACGACAGCGTTCTGAGCCTGGTCGGCGGCACCCCGCTGGTGCGCCTGCCGCGGCTGAACCATACCCCGGCCGACGTCCTGGCCAAGCTCGAGTTCTTCAATCCCCTGAGTTCGGTCAAGGACCGCATCGCGCTGGCGATGATCGAGGCCGCCGAGCGGGACGGGTCGCTGCGTCCGGGCGGCGAGGTGATCGAGCCCACATCCGGCAACACCGGCATCGGGCTGGCCTTCGTCTGCGCGGCCAAGGGCTACCGGCTGACCCTGACGATGCCCGACAGCATGACGCTCGAACGCAGGGTCGTGCTGCGCGCGCTGGGGGCGGAGCTGGTGCTCACCCCGGCGGCCGAGGGCATGACCGGCGCTTTGCGGCGGGCCTCGCAGCTGCAGGCCGACCGGCCCGGCTCGTTCATGCCCCAGCAGTTCGCCAATCCCGCCAATCCGGCGATCCACATGAGCACGACGGCCGAGGAGATCTGGAACGACACCGGCGGCGAGGTGGACGTGCTGGTCTGCGGCGTGGGGACCGGCGGCACGCTGACCGGCGTGGCCTCGGTGCTGAAGGAGCGGCGGCCCGGATTCCGCGTGGTGGCGGTCGAGCCCTCGCATTCCCCGGTGCTCTCGGGCGGCGATCCCGGCCCGCACAAGATCCAGGGCATCGGCGCCGGCTTCGTGCCCGAGGTCCTGGACGTCTCGCTGATCGACGAGATCGTGCAGGTGGGCAACGACGAGGCGATGGCCATGGCCCGCCGGGCAGCGCGGGAGGAGGGGCTCTTCGTGGGCATCTCGTCGGGCGCCGCCCTGCTTGCCGCCCTGGCGGTCGCCGACCGTCCCGCGATGGCGGGCAAGCGGATCGTCACGATCCTGGCCAGCGCCGGCGACCGGTACATCTCGAGCGACCTGTTCGCCGACATCCGCGACTGAGCGCCGCTCGTTTTCGGAGGAGAACCGTCATGGGCGAGGACCATTCGACCAGGTTGCGGAATCTGGCCCGCAGGATCGCCGAAACCTACCGCAGCGGCGGGGGCATCAACCGCATCGGCGAGCGCGAGCTGCCGTCCCAGCCCCGCATCGAGAAGATCCTGCAGATCCTGCTGGCGGTGGCTTTTCCCGGGTATTTCGGCGGCCGCGTCCGCGAGCGGACCGACATGGAGGCCTTCGTCGCCTCGCGGATCGACAACGTTTTCGTCGAGTTGTCGGAGATCGCCGCCCGGGCGCTGATCTTCGTCCAGCGCGAGGAGATCCGTTCGGCCGTGCCGTCGCCGCTGCCGCCGGACGCGGATCCGGCCGAAGCCCAGGCGATCGCCGAAGGGCTGGTGCTGGAGTACCTCGACCGGCTGCCCGAGGTCCGCGCTTTGCTGCGCACCGACGTCCAGGCCGCCTACGAGGGCGATCCGGCTTCGGTGGGCCGCGACGAGATCATCCTCTGCTATCCCGGCACGCTGGCGATCGCGGTGCACCGGCTGGCGCATCCGCTGTACCGGCTCGGGGTGCCCTTCGTGCCGCGGATCATGAACGAGTGGGCGCACGGACGCACCGGCACGGACATCCATCCCGGAGCGCGCATCGGGCGGCATTTCTTCATCGACCACGCCACCGGGGTGGTGGTGGGCGAGACCGCGGAGATCGGCGAGCGGGTGAAGATCTACCAGGGCGTGACCCTCGGGGCTTTGAGCTTCCCGCGCAATCCGGACGGGAGCCTGGTCAAGGGCGGCAAGCGCCATCCCACGATCGAGGACGATGTCACCATCTACGCCAACGCCACGATCCTCGGCGGAGGGACGGTCGTCGGCCGCGGCGCGGTGATCGGCGGCGGCGCCTGGATCACCCGGTCGGTGCCGGCCGGCGCCAGGATCTCCGCCGGCTGAATCCTCCATTTTTGAATATCCATGATCGCCTCTTGATGCGCGGGGCGGAAAATCGGTATCCTATAGCGTCGATCTTCGGAAACGGTATTGAACCCATCTCCCGCATGGTGGGCCGCCTATGAAAGCCGTTGATTGCGCCGGATCGCGCCCGCGAGGCGCTACGGCTTCCTGCTTCGCGTCGAGGTTGGGCTTCGCGGCGTGCCTCTGCGCGCTGCTGATTCCCCTGGCCGGCTGCGGCCCGGGGGGATCGCGGGACGAATTCGTCGCCGGGCCGGTCCCGGTGATCATCCTCGCCCTGGACACCGTCCGCGCCGATCACCTGGGCTGTCTCGGCGGGCCGCCGATCACGCCGCGTATCGACGCCCTGGCCGCCGACGGACTGCTTTTCACCCGCTGCCAATCGGCCGCGCCCTGGACCCTGCCCTCCTTCGCTTCCCTGTATACCGGCCTTCCTCCGTCGCGGCACGGCGCGGTGGGCGGGCGCCGGGCGGTGCTGGCGCCCGAGCGGGTCACCCTGGCCGAGATCCTGTCCGACGCCGGCTACGCCACCGCGGCCTACGTCTCGATCAACTACCTCACCGCGGCCTTCGGCATGGATCAGGGCTTCGACGACACCCGCGCCTACGATCTGCCGGAGGGCCTCGACCAGGCCGGCACCATCACCGGCTTCGGCCGGGCCTTCGCCGCAGACCACGCCGCGGGGCCGTTCCTGCTGATGCTGCACTATTTCGACGCCCACGCCCCCTACCTGGCGCCGCCTCCCTTCGCCCGCAGCCGCTATCACGGCGATCCCTACGGTCCGGGAGAACCCATCCTGCCGTTCCTGCTGTCGGACGCCAACCGCGTGCCCGCCCGCGCTTCGGGGATGTACGACTGGCTGGCCGGAGTCACCGATCCGGAGTTCCCGGTCCTGGCCTACCAGGAATGCGTGGCCTACGTCGATCATCACGTCGGGCTGGTGGTCGACGCCCTGAAGGAGCTGGATCTCTACGACCGGTCGCTGATCGTGCTGATGGCCGACCACGGCGAACATCTCGGCGAGCGCGACATCTGGTACACCCACCGGCTGCCCTACCAGGAGGCGGTGCACGTGCCGCTGATCGTCAAGCTGCCGGGCGCGCACCTGGCCGGCCGGCGTGTCGAGGCTCCGGTCTCGATGATGGACGTGCTGCCGACCCTGCTGAAGATCCTGGATCTGCCCGCGCCGCCGGGCGAGGACCTGCCCGGAGGCGATCTGCTGGAGATCGCGCGGCGGGGCCGGGGCGAGGGGGCGCCTCTGCTGTCGGAGCAGGGGGGGGACGAGACGGAATTCGCGAAGTCCCTGGTCGAGTGGCCCTGGAAGCTGATCCATTTACGCGAGGCGGACGGTCAGTGGTCCGAACTCTACGACATCCAGGACGATCCCCGCGAGACCCGCGACCTGGCGACCGAGCGGCCGCGGGACCGCGACAGGCTGGCCAGCCGCCTCTGGGAGATCTGCGACCCGCAGCGGCCGATCGCCCTCACCGCCATCGAGGACGGTCCGGCGATCAGCGAGGCCGAGGCCAGGCGGCTGGAGGCGCTGGGGTACTAGGAACGATTCCGGACCGGGCGGCGGGGCTGCGCCGGCGCCCGGCGGGTTTCAGATCATGTAGAACCCGGCGGCGATCACCAGCACGCCGCAGATCTTCCGCAACAGATCCGCCCCGCGCGCCTTGCTGTTCCAGTCGAGGTAGCGCTGGACCGTTCCGGTGAAGGTGCCGGCCAGGACGATCACGCCGCAATGACCCACGCCGTACATCGCCAGCAACGCGGCTCCGTAGAACGGGGCGGTCGCCGCGACCCGGAAGGTCACTCCCAACATCGGCGCCATGTAGGCGAAGGTGCACGGTCCCAGGGCGACGCCGAAGGTCAGTCCCAGCAGCAGCGCCGCGAGCGGGCCGCGGCGGGAGCCCGGCTTGCCGACAGCGCCGGGCAGCGGCAGCGGGATCACCCCCAGCAGATGCAGCCCGATGACCAAAAAGAGCACCGCGACCAGCCGGTCGCCCCAGGGGCCGACGTCGCCCATCATGCGCCCGGCGGCCGCGGTCACGGCCCCGATCGCCGCGATGGTGACCAGGATGCCGACCGCGAAGGCCGCAGCCGTGCCGGCGGCGCGCCGCGGCGTCGCGGGGTCGCCGGAGCCGATGAACCCGACGATCAGCGGGATCGCTGCCAGATGGCAGGGGCTCAACAGGATGCTCAGCACGCCCCAGGCGGCCGCCGCGAGCAGGGCCGCCGCCGGAGCTCCGTCGACGGCCGAGGCCAGGGCGCTGAAGACGCCTTCCATCCCTACCGCTCCGTCTTCGCTGCGACGGTGAATTCGTAGCCCAGTTCCGACCACTTGGCCAGGATGTCTTCGCGCGAGATGAATCCCTCGTGCCGGAACAGTTCGGCGCCGTCGGGGTCGCGGAAGATCTGGGTCGGGATCATCTTCACACCGTACCGCTTGCCGGCCTCGCGATCCTTCCAGACGTCGATGAAGACCACGTCGAGACGGCCGTCGAGGTCTTCGCGCAGGCCGTCGAGGACCGGCATCATCATCTTGCAGGGCACGCATTTGTCGGCGCCCAGGTCGATCAGGGCGGGGCGGAGGGCTTCGACGGCGGTGGCGGCGTCCGCGGCCTCGGCCGGGGCCTCGACGGCGGTTTCCCGAGCGGCCGCGGGGGAGGCGTCGGCCGCGGCATCCCGCCCGTCCTTGAAGCGGGCGAACAGGACGGCGGCGGCCGCGACGGCCATGATGATCAGGATGCGGACCCGTGTTCTGGAACCTGCGTTTCCGGTCGTGCCCATGGAGTCACTCCTGGTTGAATCTTCAGGCCAGCATCGCGGCGATCTCTTCGGCCGGGGGCACCTTGCCCACGACCTTCACCTCTCCGTCGACGACCAGCGCCGGGGTCATCATCACGCCGTAGGCCATGATCTGGTTGACCTGCGACACCTTCTCGAGCTCGTAGGCGATGCCCAGGCTCTCGGCGGCCTCGACCGCGTTGGCCGTCAGCTTCTCGCATTTCGGGCAGCCGGTGCCCAGGATCTTGATGTTCTTCACGGGTCGCTCCCAGTGGTGAAACGGGCCGGGGCCCGGGTCATGATTTCATGGCGTTGACGACCATCAGCGCCGCGGCGATCCAGTTGGTGTAGGCGAACAGCTGCTTCAGATGGGCCGGTTTCGAGCGCAGGGCGAAGCGGCCGCCGACCAGCCCGCCGACGATGGTGACCACCGCCAGCGGCAGCGCCAGCGACGGCACGAAGTCGCCCTGGGCCGCGTGGCCGGCGAATCCGGTCAGGGCGCTCGCAGCGATCAGCACCGATGCGGTGCCGACGGCCGTACGCATCGGCACGCCGCAGGCCAGCACCATCAGGGGCACCAGGAACGAGCCTCCCGACACGCCCACCATCCCCGAGGCGAATCCGGTCAACAGGGTGACCGGCAGCACGATCCTCAGGTCGACCGCGTGCCGCCGGCCGCCGGCGCGGAATGTCCAGACGCCGGGCGCGTCGCGGGCGTCGTCGATGTCGCGCCGCGGAACCGGGGCGAGCATCACCGCGCCCGAGACCGCGAGCATGACCGCGAACACGCATTTCAAGGTGAAGCCGCTGAACAGATGCGACAGGTAGCCGCCGCCGAGGGCCGCCAGCGCCGTGAGGCCGCCGATCAGCAGCGCCAGCGGCCACCAGACGGCCTTGTTCCGCTGGAAGACGATCATCGCGGCCGCCGAGGCGGCGAACAGGATGAACTGGCCGGTCGCCGCCGCCTGGTGCATCGGCACGCCCGAGAGCGCCAGGATCACGACGTAGAAGTTGCCGCCGCCCTTGCCCACCATCGTCATCGCCAGCGCCACGATCAGGATCAGGACGCCGACCGATACCGGGCCCGTCACCTCGCACCTTCTTTCGATGCGTTCGCGGACAGGGCCTTGAGGATCTTGCCGGGCTTGACCGCGTCGGTCAGGGCGGCGTAGCCGCCGTCGAGGATGCGCACGTCGTCGTAGCCCCGGCTGCGCAGGAAGGCGTAGACCATCGACGCCCGCACGTTGGCCGGGCAGAAGACCATGATCGGCCGGTCGCGCGGGATCTCGTCCAGGCGGTCGGGCACCTGATGGGTCGGGATGTTGCGGCTTTCGATGTTGCCGAACACGGTCATCGGCAGCGCGACCGCCGCCGCCTCCTGCTCGGAGCGGACGTCGAGCAGCAGGACGTTTCCGGCGCCGATCATCTTTTCGGGCATCGTCTTGTGCAGGCCCCGGCCGAAGAAGTCGAAGGTCATCGAGCGCAGAACGTTTTCCATCGGAACCTCCTCATATCACTGGAACAGCAGGCCGCTGACGGTGGCCATGATCACCACCAGCAGGATGTAGACGAGGGTCTTGCGGGCGCCCATCACCGAGCGGATCACCAGCATGTTGGGCAACGACAGTGCCGGTCCGGCCAGCAGCAGGGCCAGCGCCGGTCCCTTGCCCATGCCCGCGCGCAGCAGGCCTTCGAGGATGGGCACCTCGGTCAGGGTGGCAAAGTACATGAACGCCCCGGCCACCGAGGCGAAGAGGTTCGAGGCCAGCGAATCGCCGCCGACCGCGCGGGCGACCCAATCCGACGGCACAAGGCCCTCGCCGCCGGGACGGCCGAGCAGCAGGCCGGCGACCAGCACGCCGCCCAGCAGCAGCGGCAGGATCTGCTTGGCGAAGCCCCAGGATGCGGCGAACCATTCGCCGGCTTCCCCGCGGTCGCGTCCGGTGACCACCGACAGGCCGATCACCCCGGCCGCGAAGGCGTAGGCCGGATGCGCGGGCCAGATGACCGCGGCGGCGATCGGGGCGACGGCCGCCGCTCCGACGCGCTTCCAGCCCAGGGCGTACCAGGTGGCCAGGATGGCTCCCAGGCCGGCCGCGAACAGGGCGGTGATCAACCACTTGGCGGCGTATATCGCGTGCCAGAGGCCGGTCTCCGATTCCGGGCGGCCCCAGTTGGCGAAGACCAGCACGCCGACCATCGCCGTGAAGAACAGGATGGTCCGGCCCAGGGGACGGGCGGGTTCGCTCGACGGCGGCGGCGCGGCGGCGGCCCTGGCGATCTCGTCGCGGCGGAAGAGCGCGTGCATGATCAGCCCGATCACCAGGCTGAAGACAACCGCGCCGACCGCCCTGGCCACGCCGATCTCCACGCCCAGGACCCGTCCGGTGAGGATCACCGCCAGCACGTTGATCGCCGGCCCGGCGTAGAGGAAGGCCGCGGCGGGGCCCAGGCCGGCGCCCATGCGGTAGATCCCGGCGAAAAGCGGCAGCACGGTGCACGAGCAGACCGCCAGCACGGCGCCCGAGACCGAGGCCACGCCGTAGGCCACGGGCTTCGGCGCGGTCGGGCCCAGATAGCGCAGCACCGATTCCTGGCGCACGAAGA
>CAYLMM010000048.1:0-19842 GCA_964384825.1 uncultured Fibrobacteraceae bacterium | reverse complement strand
ACGCCGAACCCGGGATCGATTTTTCCACGTTCCGCGAACTGACCGGCCTGAGCCGCAAGCTCGGCATTCCCCTGCTGGAATATCTGGACGCCCGGGGGATCACGCGCCGCGACGGCGACCGCCGTCTGCCTGGGCCCAGACTGCAAGAGGCGACATGAGCGAACTGATCATCACGGCCCCTCGCATCCCCACCCGCCAGGTCGACGTCGGCGGCGTGAGCATCGGCGGCGACGCCCCGATCCGCGTGCAGTCGATGACCACCACCCGCACCGGCGACGCCGAGGCCACCTTGCAGCAGATCCGCGAGCTGGCCACCGCCGGCGCCGAGATCGTGCGCGTCACCGTGAACGACGACGCGGCCGCCGAGGCCCTGCCCCGCATCGTGGCCGAGGCCGGCGTTCCCCTGGTGGCCGACATCCACTACCAGCACACCCTGGCCCTGCGCTCCCTCGAAGCCGGCATCGCGAAGCTGAGGATCAATCCCGGCAACATCGGCTCGGCCGAAAAGGTGCGCGAGGTGGCCCGGGCGGCCGCCGACCTGGGCGTGCCGATCCGTGTCGGCGTCAACCGCGGCAGCCTCCATTCCCGGTACGGGGATCTGCTGAAGAAGGACCCCGCCGGGGCCCTGGTCCGCAGCGCCCTGGACGAACTCGAGGCGCTCGAATCGGTCGGGTTCAAGGACGTCGTGGTCAGCCTCAAGAGCAGCGATCCGGTCGAGGTGATCTCGGCCTGCCGGCGCTTCGCCGAGGTCTCCGACGTGCCCCAGCATCTGGGCGTGACCGAGGCCGGCACCCTGCAGGCCGGCGCGGTCCGTTCCGCCGCCGCGATGAGCGTGCTGCTGGCCGAGGGGATCGGCGACACCGTGCGCGTCTCGCTGGCCGCCGATCCGGTCGAGGAGGTCACGGCCGCCTACCACATGCTTTCCGCCCTGGGCCTGCGCAAGCGCTACGCCCGGGTCGTGGCCTGCCCCACCTGCGGCCGGGCCGAGGTCGACGTCTTCGCGCTGGCCGCCAAGGTCGAGAAACTGGCCCGCGACCTGCCCGCCGACCGCGTCATCTCGGTGATGGGATGCATCGTCAACGGCCCCGGCGAGGCCAAGGCCTCCGACCTGGGGATCGCGGCCGGCAAGACCAAGGTGGCCATCTACCGGGCGGGCAAGCTCCACAGGAACATCGACAAGGACGAGCTCGACGCGGTGTTGGCGGAGGAGATCGAGCTTTTGCGCTAGGGCCCGGTCCGGGAGGGGGCCGGGGCGTGGGCGTGTCCCGGCGGGGGCGGCTTGCGGCACATCCTGTGCCGCGGCGCCTCGGCTTTCCGGGGCCTTCGGCATCCTGCCTCCGGCCCCTTCAAGACGCCCCGGCGGGACACGCCCACGCCCCAGCCCCCTCCCGGACCACGGTAGCGCAATAGGCGACCTGCGACGCCAAAGGCGTCGCGGTCGGCCTTCTAGGCTGGATCAGGGGGCGGATACGGCGTTGTCGGGGATGCCGGGTTCCACCATCAGGGATTTCTCCTGGATGCAGGCGGCGGTGCCCGGGGGGCTCTTGCGGGGCTTGCGGACGTATTTGCGTTGGGTGTACAGGACCGGCGCCAGGCCGCTGTGGCGGGCCTTGCTGTAGTGGGCGGCGATGCGGGCGGCCAGCATCAGGATTCTCCTGGGCGTCTGTTCGGGGGCGCCGCCGGTGCGCAGCACGACGTGGCTGCCGGAGACTCCCTGGGCGTGCAGCCACCAGTCGCGCGGCGAGGACATCCTGTGGGTCAGTTCGTCGTTCTGCTTGGCGCCCCTCCCGACCCAGACCTCCCATCTGTTCTCGATCAGGAAACGCCGGTAGGGCAACGATACCGCCGGAGCTCCGGGTGCGGTCCGGGTCTTCTGCGCGCCCTTGCGCGGGCCGAGCAGGTCGTCCGCGGCGGCGCGCCAGGAATGCAGCGCGTCCAGCAGGGCGACCGGATCGTCCTGCGCGGCCGCGACCGCTGCGTCCAGTTCGGCGGCCAGCTCGTCGAGGGCGGCCAGCCGCGATCCGGCCGCTTCCGCCCGCCCGGCGATGACCTCGCGGCCCCGGGCGGCCTTGCGGGCCCGGCGGAAGAGGCGGTCCATGTTCTCGGCCGGGGAGAGGGACGGGTCGAGTTCGATCCGGCGCGCATCGCCGGTCGCGTCATCCAGTTCCACGCTGGTCGCGCCTCGGGTCAGGGCATGCAGATGGATGGCCAGGGTCTCTCCGTCGATGCGGGCGTCGTCGCCGTCGTCGGCCCGGGCCAGATCCGCGGCCAGGTTGTCGCGCAGGCGCACGGCGGAGTTGCGGACGCGCATCATCTCGCCCCGGAGACGGACTAGGACCTCGTCGGCCAGTACGGTCTGCAGACGCAGCGGCGACTCCGTGCGCAGGGTCGCGGCCTTCCGTTCGGCATCGTCGCCCGGTTCATCGGCGATCGCCTCGTCGGCCGCGTCCGGAAGCGAGAGCGAGGCCGAGTGGGGCGAGGGGTTGGCCGACCAGAGACGCCGCCCCTCGACATCGGACAGCACGATGTTCCCGCGTGGTCCGAAGGCCTGCAGCGCGAGCCGCGCCTCGGCGCCGTCGGGCCGCGCGAAGACCAGAAACACGATCCTGTCGGCGGGGGACGTAGTGACCAGCGTCAGCGTTGCGCCGAGCAGATGGGGAGTCGCGGATAGTTCCTTCTGCCTCACCGGGCGCAGGGCGTCGAGGACGGGCGCGGGCAGGTTCCCGGCCGCATCCCAGATCAGCACCGCCCCGGGCCGGGCGACGAAGAAAAGATGCGCGGGAGGCATCGTGTCCTCCCGCGCATCGCTCAACGTCACCCGCAGCCAGCCGGGGCCTCCGCCGAGACCGCTCACGCGACGGCCCGTCAGCCGGCGCCGCCAGTCCGCGGCCAGCTTCAGCAGAACCTCGTGATCGGGCCGCGTGCGGTCCTGTGCCATGGCGACCCTCCGGTCCGGCCTAGAAGAAGGTCAGCCCGGCGGTCAGCTTCATGTCCGGCGTCCAGTCCGAGGGCCCGATCTTCACTTCGAAGAACAGTTCCTTGTCGGTGTCGAGCGTCTTGCTGATGCCGGCGAGCATGTTCAGTACCAGCTTCGATTCGGAATCGAAGGCGTCCGCATCGAAATCGAGGTAGTTGAAGCCCAGGCCCGCTCCGGCGTAGGGCGTGAAGCCGCCCAGATCGGCCGAGTAGAAGGAATAGACGACCTCGGCGTTGAAGGCGTACAAGTTGATCTCGTCGCCGAATCCGATCTCGACGTTCGGCACCAGGGTCAGATCCTCGGTGAACTCGTAGACCTCGGCGTGCGCGCCGACGTGGAACTGGTCGGGATCGAAGCTCAACCCGGCCCGGACGCCGAAGGGGACGCTCCGGCCGGTCGTCTGGGCGGCGGCGGTGCCGGCCCCGGCGATCAGGGCGATGGCCAGGATCGCTATAACTGTCTTGTTCATCGTCGCTCCTTTGCGATGTCCTTTTCAGCGGGCGGGATCGGATACGGCGGAAATGATGCCATCGGGTGTCGCGCATGGCAAGCAGGATCGGAGGCCGCGGAATGCGCCGGCCGCATTCGGCGACAAGGATCTTGCCGGTATCGGGGGCGTTGCCTACACTTGGCGCGTCGCGGATCCACGACCCTCATGATTTCGGGAGACACGCCATGCAGAGCATGACCGGCTTCGGAACCGGCGAATCCACGGTCGGCGCCCTGACCGTCACGGTGGAGTTGCGTTCGGTGAATCACCGCTTCCTGGATGTTTCGGTGAAGATGCCGTCGTCGATCGCCGCCCTCGAGACCGAGATCCGGGCGCATCTGAAGGACAAGCTGGCCCGGGGCCGCGTCTCGTGCTCGGTCCAGGTCGCCCGCGCCGCCGGCGCCGACGCCGCGCTGATCACGCCCGAAGCCGTCGACCGGGGGCTGGACGCCCTGGCCGTGATCGCCGACCGCATGGCGGTCCGCGGCCTGCCGCGCCCCGAGGTCGGACTCGACAACCTGCTCGCGTTGCCCGACCTGCTGCACGGCGACGCCGACGACATCGCGATCGACGATGCGCGCCAGGCCCTGGCCGGGGCCCTCGCCGCCGCGACCGACGGCCTGCTGGCGATGAAGCGCACCGAAGGAGCCGAACTGGCCGCCGAGATGGGCCGCCGCATCGAGACCATCCGGGTGCATCTGGCCAAGGTCAACACCCTGACCCCCAATGCGGTCGCCGAGGCCGAGGAGCGCCTGCGCGAGCGTCTGGCCGCCCTGCTGGAAGACAAGATCGATCCCCAGCGGCTCGCCCAGGAGGCCGCGATCCTGGCCGACCGGGGCAACATCGCCGAGGAATGCGAACGCCTGGCGAGCCATCTCGACCAGTCGGCCGCCGCCCTGGCCGCGGGCGGGCAGATGGCCAAGCGCCTGAATTTCCTGCTCCAGGAGATGCACCGCGAGGTCAACACGATGGGGTCGAAGACCCAGAACATGGAGATCACCGGCGCCGTGATCGCGATGAAGGAAGAAGTCGAATCGATGCGCGAGCAGGTCCAGAATCTGGAGTAGGAAACCATGCTGATCCTGATCTCGGGCCCCAGCGGCGCCGGCAAGAGCACCTTCGTCCACGCCCTGATCGAGTCGGAGCCGCGGCTGCGCTTCTCGGTCTCGACCACGACCCGTCCCATCCGCGCCGGCGAAACCGACGGCGTCGACTACAACTTCGTCGACGACGCCGAATTCGACCGGCTCATCGCGGCCGACGCCTTCGTGGAATGGGCCCACGTCCACGACCGCCGCTACGGCACCCTGAAGGATCACGTCCGCGAGGTGATGGAGCAGGGCGGCATCCCGCTGCTCGATCTCGACGTCCAGGGCGGCAAGAACGTCATCGACATCTACGGCGACGAACTGGTTTCGGTCTTCGTCTTTCCGCCTTCGTGGGAGGATCTCGAAAAACGGCTGCGGGGGCGGGGGACCGACGACGATTCGGTCATCGCCACCCGGCTCGCGAACGCCCGCTGGGAGGTCGATTACGCCCGGCATTACCGCTACTGGATCGTCAACGACGACCTCGGCGAGGCTCTGGGCCGGATGAAGGCGATCATCGTCGCCGAGGAGTGCCGGCGCGAGCGCCAGGCCGCATCGCCGCTCCCCGCGGAATAGCGCGTCGCCAACCCCTTGCCGGACAGGGGATTGGAAAAATCCATTGAAGAATTCCGATATCGTAGTAGATTAAGGGGTCCGCAGCGAAATGTGATCCGCCCCCGGGCGGACCGTCGCTGCGTTGTGTCCGTTCCCTTGTTCAGCCCAGCCGAGAGGTCGTTTCGGAATGACCACCTATATCCGCCGCAAGGATGTCACCGACAAGATTTCCAATAAGTTCGAGGCGATCAAGATCGCGGCTCTCGAAGCCCGCCGCCTCAACGACCGCGCGCGTAGCGTCAACGCCACGCTGCCCGGCAAGCTGACCTCCATCGCCGTGCAGCGGTTGATCGAGGGCAAGATCAGCTTCTACGACCAGCGGGAGCGGCTCGCCCAGCTCCAGGAGGAGCAGGAAGGGGAAGAGTAGGTCATGGCGCGAGCAAATGTTCTGCAGCTCGTGACCGGGGGCATCGCCGCCTACAAGTCCTGTCTGCTGACCCGCCTGCTCGTGCAGGCGGGTTTTTCCGTCCGCGTGGCGATGACCGATTCCGCTCAGCGTTTCGTGGGTCCGGTCACCTTCCGTACCCTGTCCGGTCACGGGGTCGCCACCGATCTCTGGGGCGAGGGCGATACCGATCCGCTCGACCACGTCGAGCTGGCCCGCTGGGCCGACGTGGCCGTGGTCGCGCCCGCGACGGCGAACATCCTGGGCAAGACGGCCCACGGCATCGCCGACGACATCGTATCGACCCTGTTGCTGGCCTTCGATGGTCCGCTGGTCGTCGCGCCGGCGATGAACGACGTGATGTGGGCCCATCCCGCGACCCGGAAGAACATGGAGCTACTGCGCGATCGCGGCGCCGTCGAGGTTCCTCCCGGCACCGGATGGCTGGCCTGCGGCGTCGAGGCCGAGGGCCGCATGGCCGAGGCCGACGCGATCTTCCGCACCGTCTGCGAAACCGCCGGCGTTCCCGAGGCCGCCGCGGCCGCTCCGGGCGCGGAGTCCGCCGAGGCCTCCTTCTGGGCGGGGCACAAGGTCCTGGTCACCGCCGGCCCGACCCGAGAACCGATCGACGCCATCCGCTACATCAGCAACCGGTCGACCGGAGCCTTCGGCTTCGCCCTGGCCGCCGCCGCCGCGGCGCGCGGGGCCGAGGTGACCCTGATCCACGGGCCTTCCGACTTGCGCCCTCCGCAGGGCATGGCCGCGGTCGTTCCGGTCGAGACGACCGCCGAGATGTCGGCCGCCGTCGCCGGCGGCATCCGCGCCGGGCATCGCTGCCTGATCATGGCCGCCGCCGTGGCCGACTTCTCTCCGCTCGAGGTCGCCAATGGCAAGATGAAGAAGGAGAGCATCGGCACGGCCTGGAACCTCGAGATGACCCGCACCGTCGATATCCTGGCCGACGTGGTGCGGCCCGAGGTCACGCCCGGCTTCACGGTCATCGGCTTCGCCCTGGAAACCGAGGACCTGATCAACCGGGCCACCGAGAAGATGCGCGCCAAGGGCATGGATTACATCATCGCCAACGATCCCACGGCCGGGGACGGCGCCTTCGGTCCGGGTCGCCACCGCGTGGTCCTGATCGGGCCCGACGGCGTCGTATGGGACAGCGGGCCCGCCGACAAGACCGTTCTGGCGGGGGATCTCCTCGACAGGCTGGCCCCCCTGCTCGCCGCCGGCTCCGGGGAGGATTCGTGAACGGATCCGGCGACGATATCCGGCGTCTGGCCGCCGATGTGGAGCTCTACCTGCGCCAGCAGGCGGGCCGCGGGCGGGATTGGGTCATCGACGAGGGTCGGCTTCCGGTCGCGGCGGCCGGAATCCCGGCGACCGCGAACGCAGCGGCGCCTTCGTCCGACCCCGTCGCCGGGGCCGCTCCGGCGGCAGCCGCCGCGCCGGCTCCCGAACCCGTCGCCGAATCTGCGCCCGTCGCACCGCCGGCGGCCGACCATGGAACCGAGCGCGCCGCCGAGGCCAAGGCCGCACGCGAAGAAGCCTTCGGTCGGGAATGCGATCGGTTCGTCGCCGGGGCGATGGAGCAGATCGCCCGCTTCCGGCCCATCGAGAAGGAAAGCGATCTTTTCTCCGCGCCCGAGGCCGCGCCCGTTCCAATGGATCGCGCCGAGAAGGCGCGGCGCCTCGAGGCCCTGGCCGCCGAGGTCGCCGTCTGCGAGGGCTGCAAGCTGCACGAGACCCGGCGCAAGACCGTCAGCGGCGAGGGTGATCCGGACGCCGACCTGGTCTTCGTCGGCGAGGCTCCGGGACGCGACGAGGATCTGCAGGGCGTGCCCTTCGTCGGCAAGGCGGGGCATCTGCTCGACGACATCCTCAAGGCGATCCATCTGACCCGCGACGAGATCTACATCTGCAACATCCTGAAATGCAGGCCGCCGAACAACCGGGATCCCGAGGCGGACGAGGTCGCGGCCTGCTCGCCCTTCCTCGCGCGGCAGTTCGAGATCCTGCAGCCGAAATTGATCTGCTGCCTGGGCCGCCACGCCGCCATGACCCTGCTCGACACCCGGGCCTCGCTGCGTTCGATGCGGGAATCCCTGCATTTCCACCAGGGCGTACCGGTCATGGCCACATTCCATCCCGCGGCCCTGCTGCGCAATCAGCAGTGGAAGCGCCCCGTATGGGACGACGTGCGCAAGCTGCGCGCCCTCTACGACGCGCTCCGCGCCGAGAACAATCCTTGCGCCGGCTGACTGGAGGTCGCCCGTTGCCGAAAGAAATCGAGATTCTCTACTTCGCCCTGCTGCGCGAGGAGGCGGGCGTCGCCCGCGAGGTCTGGTCTGGCGACTGCCGGACCGCCGGCGAGCTCTACGCCGAAGCCCGCGAGCGGCACGGCCTGAGCCTCGATCCCGGCACCGTCCGGCTGGCCGTTAACGACGTCTTCGCCTCCGCGGACACCGAGCTTTCCGCGGGCGATCGGGTAGCATTCATTCCGCCGGTCACCGGAGGCTGATCATCTTTCTGCTGAGCGAAAAACCCCTGGATGAACAGGCCCTGCTGCGGGAGCTGGACGATCCCGGCGCCGGCGGCACGGTCGTGTTCGTGGGCCGCGCCCGCAACCGCGACGGCGAGCTGGATGTGACCGCGCTGGAGTTCGAGGCCTATCCCGAGCTCTGCGCAGCCGAGGGAGAGGCCCTGCTGGCCGAGGCCCGCCGCCTGTTCCCGGTGCGCAACGCCGTGCTGGCCCATCGTTCGGGGATGGTTCCGATCGGGGAGGCCGCCATCTGGATCGGCGTCTCATCGGTCCATCGCGACGCCGCGTTCCGGGCCTGCCGCCACCTGATCGATTCGGTCAAGATCAGCTTTCCCGTCTGGAAGAAGCAGCATCTCGCCGGCGGCGGATCCGAATGGGCCGAGCCCCATGCCGCGACGGCCGCATCGCCCGCGCCCGTTCTCCCGCCCGGATTCTCCGACCGCCAGTCCGCGCCGGAGATCTTCGGCCCCGAGGGCCAGGCCCGTCTGGAACGCTCGTCGATCCTGGTGGTGGGCGCCGGAGGCCTGGGCTGCCCCGCCCTGCGCCAACTCGCCGGGGCGGGGCCGCGCCGGTTGGGCGTCTGCGATCCCGGCGACGTGGCGGTTCCCGATCTGCACCGCCAGACCCTCTACGGGGTCGAGGACGTGGGCGAATCCAAGGCCGAAATCGCCGCCCGAAGGCTGCGCCGGGTGAACCCGGCCTGCGAGATCGCCGTCCATCCCGAGGGCTTCGTCGCCGCGGACGCCGATTCCCTGCTCCCGGGTTGGGATCTGATTCTCGACTGCGTCGACGATCAGACGGTGAAGCTGCAGATCAACGACGCCGCGCTGCGGCTGGGAATCCCCCTGGTCCACGCCGCCGTCCATCACCGCGAGGGGCAGGTCCTGCTGATCGACCCGGCCGACGCCGGGGCCGGTTGCCTGCGCTGCCTCTGGCCCCGGGCCGGAGCCGACGCGCCTCGTCCGGCGGGAGCTCTCGGTCCGGTGACGTCGGTTCTGGGCAGCCTGCAGGCCCTGCTCGCACTCGAATACCTCGCCGGGGCCCGCGACCTCGGCGGAGCCCTGCGTCTGCTCGATCTGCGCGACTGGTCGATCCGTTCGGTTTCATTGGCCGCCGATCCCGGTTGTCCCGCCTGCGCCGGCCGCCGGTAGCTTCCGCATCATCCGCCACGATCCTCCCTTCATGGACAAGCACCGACCGCGGATGCTAAACTCTTTCTTCGTTCCCGGTTCCCTGGAGGGTACGCATCCGTTGCAACCCCGCCTGTCCGGTCGTCATACCCCGGAGGATCGTCGGATGAAGGTCCTGCTGCTCTCGGCGGGGGTCCTGGTCGTCGCCCTGACGCTCGCCTACGGCACGGTGCGGTTCGTCCGCCGCGTCAGGAGATTGAAGAACCTGTACGTTCTCGAATCGCGCAAGAGCCTGTTGCGCCAGTTGATGACCGACAACTCGGATCTTCCGGTTTCGTGCGCCGGTTTCCGGGTCCTGTACGACTCCCTGCAGAGCGATGCGGCTCCGGTCGCCGATCCGGATCTCCAAATCAAGAATGTCCTCGAGGGCGACGTGCCGCGGATGAGACGGATCCTGGATCTCGCCGCGAAAGCCCGCATCTCGCAGGATCTGATCGACGGCGCCCGCGCGGATCTGGATTCCGCAACGGGTTCGATGATCGCCCTGGCGCGTGTTCCCTCGGCCGCGGCCGAATCCGAACGCCGGACGATCGTTCGATCGGCCCTGGCCTCGCTCTGCGATCGCCTCGCCGCCGTCAGGACGGAACTGGGGGGGACGTTCTCGGCGGATCTGCGCGCCGCTCTGGCCGATGAGCTCACCCGCCGGGAGGACCGATTCCGCAGGGAGAAGGTGAGAATCGCCCCGATCCGCGACGAGATCACAGGGAGCCCGGTTTGCCAGTTCGATCCGGCCGATCTGGAAACGATCCTCGCGTCGATTCTGGACGTTTCGCTGCACGCCATGCGGGGTTGCGAGAACCGGGTCCTCTCGTTGCGCATGGTTCGCGAAGGGGATCGACTCGTTCTCGAAATCGCCGACACCGGCGGAGCCCTGTCCGATGATCTCGTTCGATTTCGATCCGTATCCGGCAACGGCCTCGATCGGCAGTGGAGGAACCTGAATCGCCCCCATACGCTCCTGCGGTCCTTCGGCGGGACCCTCGCCCTGGGACGGGGAGGGAACGGTTCGGGCAACGTCCTGATTCTGTCGCTGCCTTCTTGTTGAGTATCGAACTGCGAATGCGGACCAAGGAGAAACGAATGCAGGACCGTTCCAAGTCGGCGAAGGTGCTTGTGATCGACGACGACCGGGAATTCGCATCGGATCTGGAGGCTCTGCTCGGTTCGGCGCATCTGGTCGAGATCGCCTCCTCGGGAGAATCCGGGCTGGCCAAGGCCGCTTCCTGGATGCCCGATGTGGTGCTGCTCGACGTGGATCTCGGCTCCGGCAGCGACGGCTACGACATCCTGCAGCAATTGACCGGAGCCGAACCGGCCCCCGCGGTGATCATGCTGACCGGGGATCGCGACGTCACGTCGGTCGTGCGGGCGGTCAAGCTCGGAGCATTCCACTACGTCTGCAAGCCTCCCGAGGTGGACGAGCTGCGCAACCTGATCGACCGCGGCCTGCGCGAAGCCCAGTTGCGCCGGATGGTGCGGGTTCTCGAAAGCGAGGTCGGACGCCTCGCCGGCGCCCCGGAGTTCGTGGTCGGCGATCCGCAGACGACCGGGATGCTCCGCAGGATCGATCGTCTGGCCCCGACCGGAGCCGCCGTCCTGATCACCGGGGAATGCGGTACGGGCAAGGAGATGGTCGCGCGGCGGATCCACGCCATGGGCGACCGGCCCGACGGTCCGTTTCTCGGCGTGAACTGCGCCGCCATTCCGGCCGACCTGATCGAGGCGGAACTCTTCGGCCACGAGAAGGGGGCGTTCACCGGAGCCGATCGCCGGCATACCGGAAAATTCGAGATCGCCGCCGGCGGGACCCTCTTTCTCGACGAGATCGGCGACAGCCCCGATCTGTTCCAGGTCAAGCTGCTGCGGGTGCTCGAAGAGAAATGCTATTTCCGGGTCGGCGGAGAATCCCCGATCCGCACCGACGTCCGCATCCTGGCCGCGACGAGCCGGGATGTCGAACAGGAGATAATCGACGGTCGGTTCCGGCCCGAGCTTTTCTACCGTTTGAACGTGGTCCGGATCCACATCGGTCCGTTGCGGGAGCGACCGGGCGATATCCTGCCTCTGGCCTACCACTTTCTCGCCGCCGCCACGTCCCAGTACGGAAGGACGGTCAAGGGATTCACTCCGGCCGCCGAGAAGACGCTGCTGGAGCACGAATGGCCGGGCAACGTGCGGGAACTCCGCAATTCCATCGAGCGGGCCGTCATCCAGGCCCACGGCGATCGGATCGGCGCCATGGATGTCGATCTGTATCATATGGGCGGAGCGGTGACGGCCCCGCCTTCCTATGCCGAAGCCAAGGCGCGGTGGAGCCTCAACTTCAAGCGCCAGTACGTGGCCGCCCAGCTCCGCGCCAGTTTCGGACATATCACCCGGGCGGCCGAGCTCAGCGGAGTGAAGCGCCAGGCTTTCCAGCGCCTGATGCGGGAGGCCGGCATCGATGCAAAAAGTTATCAATCGAGGCAGGGCTGAGGCAACAATAATGTTGCATCTGTAATTGATTGTTATAAAACAAATTAAATCTCAATCCCCAAGACGGAGCAACATTTTTGTTTCGATCTGGTTTCCCCCCCTTCTTCCGCCGCTTCTTGTTTTTCCTGGTTAAGGCCCATCAAAAAAACAACTTAAAGCATTTTTTCTCGAAAGGCGGGTGGCCATTGACCGGTGGTATGATTTCTGCCTTATGACAAGGGAAAGCGAACGGGGCGTGAGAGCGACACGGCTCACGTCTGTGGTTCGGCGAGGAGGGCGGCAGGTCTCTCGCATGGAAATCGCAATCGCTCTAGTTTCAGTTGATGTATCGATATTCGGATGTTCCTGCCGCCTTGAAATATTGGAGTGCCCGGAGCGAGTGTCTGAGCGGTTTTGGGCGAGTACCGTTCGGGGCGTTTCGGGTACTCCTCTCCCTCTGGGAGGGGAGAGGATCGTGGATGAATCCAAAATCAGCATCCTCTTGGTGGATCCGAACGAGGAATTCGCGGGCGACCTGGCGGCTTTCCTGTCCGGGCGCTTCAGGGTCGTCGTCGCGCCGGACGTCGCCCATGTTCGTTCCGCCGATCCGGGTTGTTGCGACATCGCCATATTGGCCCGCGAGATCGCCGAACGCGCCATCGGAAGCGACGGCGGGAGGCGGCGCTGGGGCCTGAAGACCATAATTCTCGGCGGGGGGAAGGATGAGGATCCGATCAGGGCGGGGGGAGTGATCCGGCTCGAGCGCTATCCGTCACCCATGCGTATCGAGGCCGCCCTCAGATCGGTCATGGTGTCCTGAGCGAGTAGCACCGGTGTGGGTGCGGTCGGCGGCTCCGTCCTTCTGGACGGGGCCGCCGATTTTCGTGTCGCTCCGGGCCGGCCGGTCAATCGGATTTCCGGGTGACCATCATCTCGAATTCGAATCGTTCGCTCACGCCGGTGATCGGCGGATGGAAGACGGGATCGACCAGACCGGCGCCGGCGAAGATGTCGACAAGCTCCCCGGCCGGATAGGCCCGGCTGCACTGGGCGTAGCGGGCCAGTTCCCCGGTCGCGGCGTCGATGATCCAATGGACGTTGATCTCGGAATCCTGGGCGTCGTCCCAGTGGTATTCCTGCAGCCACAAGTGGGGCCGGTCGCGGAAGGCCGACTTCTCGCAGGCGCTCCACTCCTGGACGTCGTCGCGCGGGTAGGTCTCGTAGGGCTGGAATTCCAGCGCGAAGATCCCGCCCGGCCGCAGCAGCGAGGCCAGCTTCTCCAGGAAGACGCGGGCCGTCGCGGCCGGGAACGAATGGAATTCTCCGAACCAGAAGGTCACGGCGTCGCAGGGTCCCAGCAGCTTCAGGTCGTCGTCGGTCAGCCGCGTGAGGTCGAACCGGTGGAAGGCGCAGTCCAGGTTTTCGGTCCGGGCGGTGTCTTCCGCCCAGCGCAGCGGGGCGGGTGCGAAATCGAAGCCGACCGCGCTATGGCCGCGGCGAGCCGTCTCGTGGCAGTAGAGGCCCGGGCCGCAGCCGACATCCAGGACCCGCAGACCCCTTTTCGCCCCGAGGGTGGCTTCCAGGCGCCGGCATAGCCAGCGGACGTGGCTGTGGATCACCTCGATCGAGCGGCTCGCCATGTGGGTGCCCTGGTCGAGGTGCACCGCGAGCATCCTCTCGCTGAATCCGGGATCGTGCCAGGGAATCTGCCCTCCGTCCCTCCAGGGGATCGGGGGGTGGGGCGCCGCGGCGATCGCGGCGAGGGATTCCTCGAGTTTTCCACAACTCATCGGTGGTCCATCCTGTGGATGAGGGGAGACTTCGAAAGCCCCCGGTTCCAAGGTTTTGCGCCGTTCGGCGGCGTCTTTCGCGGCAGTTTCCCACCGTCCGGGCGGGTTGTCCACAAGGTTGTCCCCGGGGCTCCGGGTCTTTTCCCCGGTCTTTCCACAGCTTCATCCCCAGGAAATCGCGGGCCGGGGAAGGACGGGGCTGCGTCCCCGCGCGGCGGTGTGTTACATTGAAGAGCCGCCGGCCGGGCCGGCGCCCCGAAACCCCGGAAACCGGATGTTCTCCCGCGAGGTGACAGTGGAACCCCTGGCCCAGAAGAGAAGCCTCAGGAGCGGAATCCCCGCCGACAGGATCCCCCCCCAGAACGAGGACGCCGAGCGCGCCATTCTCGGCGCGGTCATGCTCGAACGGGACGCCCTCGGCGTCGCGATCGAAACCCTCGCCGCCGACGATTTCTACCGTTTCGAGCACCGGCGGATCTTCGAGGTCATGTGCCGGCTCTACGAGAACGATCAGGCCATCGACGGCATCACCGTGGCCGAGGCCCTCGAGCGCGAAGATATCCTCGATCGGGTGGGGGGCAACGAGTATCTCGCCGATCTGCTGGGATCGGTGGCCACGGCCGCCAACGTCCAGCACCACGCGCGGATCGTGCGCGAGAAGAGCCTGCTGCGCAAGCTGATCCATACCGCCACCGAGATCGCGACCGACGCCTACGAGGCCGCCGAGGACACCCCCGACATCGTGGACAAGGCCCAGACGAAGATCTACTCCATCGCCGAGAACCAGAAGGAGGGCGGCTTCGAGTCGGTCAAGGAGGTCGTGCCCGAGACCTTCCGCCGGATCGAGGAGGCGTTCCGCAACAAGAGCGACGTCACCGGCCTGCGGACGGGGTTCGCCGACTTCGACCGCATGACCGCCGGGCTGCAGAATTCCGACCTGATCATCCTGGCCGCCCGCCCGGCCATGGGCAAGACCAGCTTCGCCCTGAACCTGGCCTACAACGTCGCGGTCAAGGAGGACACCCCGGTCGCGGTCTTCTCGCTGGAGATGTCCAAGCCCCAGCTCGTGATGCGGATGCTCTGCTCCAGCGGCGGCTTCAACAACCACGAGATCCGCCGCGGCAAGGTCGAGCCCAAGGATTGGCCGAAGCTGACCGAGGCCTGCAGCCGCCTGGCCGAGGCGCCCATCTACATCGACGACACCAGCGGCATCACCGTGATGGAGATGAAGGCCAAGGCCCGGCGGCTGAAGCAGCAGCACGGCGTGGGACTGGTCATCATCGACTACATGCAGCTGATGAGCGCGAACACCAAGGTCGACAACCGGCAGCAGGAGATCTCGTACATCAGCCGGAACCTCAAGGGCATGGCCAAGGATCTGGACGTCCCGGTCATCGCCCTGAGCCAGCTTTCGCGCGCGGTCGAGGCCCGCGGCGACCACAAGCCGATGCTCAGCGACCTGCGCGAGAGCGGCAGCATCGAGCAGGACGCCGACATCGTGTCGTTCATCTTCCGCGAAGAGGTCTACAAGCCCGACGACGAAACGGTCCGCAACCGGGCCACGATCATCATCGGCAAGCAGCGCAACGGGCCGATCGGGGAGTTCGATCTGCACTTCCACAAGGCGTTCACGAGATTCGGGAATCTGCAGGGGTGACCGGTCCGGCGGGGCGGTTCGAGCGGGAGGAAGCGGCCGGCGGGCAAAGGGCCGGCCCGGCCGGGATCAGGCCAGCGTGTCGAGCAGCGCGCCGCTGCTGACGGTCAGCTTGCTGCGGATGTCGCGCTCGGCCCCCTTCAGCACGGCGTCGAGGCGTTCGACCAGCCCGTCGCGATGGTTTCTGCCCCGGAGGAGTTCGCCGACCGATCGGGAATTCGTCTGCAGGGCGGATACGAACTTCGACCGCTCGCTCCTGCCGAAACGCAGCACCTTGTTCCCCGAGCCGCGGAAATCGAATACCAGGCCGAAATCGGTGCGATAGCGGTTGGTCCCCTTGCGGAACGAGCGGTCCACCGCGGTGTGGATGTCTTCGCGCAGGGACGCGAGTGTCGCGCCCGCGGCTCCGGTCTCGTCGTCGTCGAACAGGTAGTTCAGCGCCTCGGCCAGATCCGTGATCGTGTCCGCGGTCCGGTAGGCCGTGGCCGGCGGCATCCCGTCGACCGAGCCCGCGCGTTCCGGTTCGTAGGTCCCGGTGGCGATGCCCATCGCCGCGAACATCCCCGTCCCGCCGTCGTCGAGCGTCAGCGCCCGGCTTCCCGAATTCGATGAGATCGTGATCCTGGCGGTCTCGGCGTCGAGGTTCGCGGTCGCTCCGGTGCCGGCGCCGTTGATCCTGTCCAGCACGTCCAGCAGGCTGTCCACGGCGGGGTCGATGTCCACCGCGACGCCGTTGATCTCGATGGCTCCGGCGCTCACCGCTGCGAAGCGGGGCGTCAGTTCCAGGGGGCGGTGGATCTCGTCGTCGAGACCGGGCGTGGCCTCGGCGCCGGCGAGCTTGACCGCAGCGAAGAAGCCGCTGGTGTCGGCGCCCAACTCGATCCCGTAATCCAGGCCCGCGGTCTTCTGCTCCAGCCGTACGGTTTCGGTCGCCTGGTCGAAGGTCGCGATGACGCCGGCGTCCGAGGCGGTGATCCGGGCGAGGACCTGGTTCACGGTGTCGTCGACCGCGACGTCGATCCGCGTGCCGTTGATCTCGAACCATCCGGCTTCGACGCCCGGTCCGGGATCGAAGTCGGGCCGGTCGTTGCGAACGCCGTCGAAGGCCGCGTCGGGATCGACGCTCGTTCCGGTCTCGGCGTCGATCTCGATCGTGAACGTGTCTCCCTTCTGCAGCGTCCCGGCGTCCAGGGTCAGGGTCAGCCCGTTGCGCAGCGAGATCGGCGTTCCGGCCGGAACGTAGGGATGCATATTGAACTGGGTCTGGATGCTGCCGTCGGGGTTGATGACCTGGATCGTGGACCGTGTCTGGCCGATCGTTCCGCCCTTGAGGACCTTGACGGTCAGGGTGCCCGTTCCGGCGGCGCCGTCATAGACCCCGCCGATGGTGGCCAGGGCGCTGGAGCCGCCCTCCCAGTCGGGGCCGCAGGGCGAATAGGACGTGGGCGCGGTGTTGATCTCCTCGGTCCCGGTCATGGTCGCCGCGTGGGCCGGCCCGGTCTCCAGGGCGTCGGCGGTCGTGATCGCCGCGGACCGGTACGAGATGCTCGCCGCCGACGAGTACAGGGGCTTTCCCAGTTCGTCCAGGGCGTCGCGCAGGATGCCGATCCGGCGCAGGGAATCGGTCAGTTGCGATCGGCTCTCGAGGGTCTGGCTGGGGAGGGCGGCGACGGGCTTCGCGGCGGTCGTATTCCGCAGGAACCTGATGCTCACGTTGGCGAAGGGGGAAACGCCGGTGATGGCCATCGGATGGAACCTCCCGCGGGGCCGTCGAAGACCGCCGCGACGATGCCTCTGAACGCCGGGAAAGCCGTACTGTCAATTTATCGAACCATATAGCAAATCCTTTAGAGAAAAAATCGCATAAAAACAATAATTTCCTGCCGGTACGGGAACGACGTACTTGCCCTGCGGCCTACGGTGTTGTTCAATTCCCGGGGTCGATCCGAATGTTCCGCAATCCCACCGGAGGATGATCGTGTCCCGATCCGCCGAGGTCATCGCCGCCGCCCGCGAACTGGGCGAAACGGTGGCGAAGCTGAGTTTCGACTCGCCGGTGACCCATGTCTACAACCCCCTGCAATACGCCTGGCGGCCTCACGAGCGGTATCTGCGGACCCACGCGGCGGGGCCCAAGAAGGTGGTGTTCTGGGGGATGAACCCGGGGCCCTGGGGGATGGTCCAGACCGGCGTCCCCTTCGGGGAGGTGGCTGCGGTCAGGGACTGGATGGGGATCGACGAGCCGGTGGCCAGACCCGCCGTCGAACATCCCAAGCGGCCGGTCCTGGGCCTGGACTGCCAGCGCTCCGAGGTCAGCGGCCGGCGGCTCTGGGGGTTGTTCGCCGAGCGGTTCGAAACGCCCGCCGGATTTTTCGCCGATCACCTGGTGATGAACTTCTGTCCCCTGGCGTTCATGGAGGAGGGCGGACGCAACCGGACGCCGGACAAGCTGCCGGCCGCGGAATCCCGCCCCCTGTTCGAGGCCTGCGCCGGGCATATGCGGCGCGTCGTCGAGATCCTGGAGCCGGAATGGGTGGTGGGCGTCGGGGGATTCGCCGAGAAGAAGCTGAAGGAGGTCCTGGACCCGGGGACGGCCCGGATCGGACGGGTCCTGCATCCCAGCCCGGCCAGTCCGGCCGCCAACAGGGGATGGGCCCGGGCGGCCGCCGCCCAACTCGCGGAACAGGGAATCTGGGACTGAATCCGAAGCGCGGGGATCAGAGGCCGAGATACAGGCTCCACAGCGGCCGGCCCCAGATCAGGACGACCGCCGCCGCCGGCGCCAGGAAGCTTCCGTAGGGCAGCTGGGCGTTCCATTCGGAATCGCGCCGCATCATCAGGGCCAGGCCGGCCACCACGCCCACCGCCGAACCGATCAGAAGCGTCAGGATCATTCCCTGCCAGCCGAGACAGGCGCCGAACATTCCCGCCAGCTTGATGTCGCCGCCGCCGAGACCCTCGCGGTTCCGGGCGGCCGCGTAGATCCGCCCCAGCAGCCACAGACCGCCGGTCCCGGCGGCCGCGCCGATCAGCGCGTCGGCGTAGGAGACGCCGAA
The DNA here is from genome assembly GCA_964384825.1 of uncultured Fibrobacteraceae bacterium. Taxonomy (GTDB): domain Bacteria; phylum Krumholzibacteriota; class Krumholzibacteriia; order LZORAL124-64-63; family LZORAL124-64-63; genus CAYLMM01. The sequence goes on along the minus strand of CAYLMM010000048.1, from coordinate 1,595 downwards.
CCACGGAGCCGCGGCCAGACCCAGGATCATGCCCGGCAGGGTCAGCACGTCGAGGATCAGCCGGTGGTCGAGATCGATGAAGAAGACGGCGGTCATCGCCAGCAGGAACAGGCTGCGCGCGACCGCGGCGCCCGGAGATTCGGCGGTCAGCGAACCGGCGACGACGCAGATCGCGCCGATCAGTTCGACCGCGGGATAGCGGATCCCGATCGGAGCGCCGCAGCGGCGGCATCGCCCTTTCAGCAGGAGCCAGCCCAGGACCGGCACGTTGTCGCGCGGGGAGACGGGCCGTCCGCAGGAAGGGCAATGCGACCCCGGCCGCAGCAGGGAGCCCCCCGTGGGCAGGCGGTGGATCACGACATTCAGGAAGCTGCCGAGGCAGAGCCCGAGAACCACGAGCAGGACGGGCAGCCCGGGCAGGTTGTCGATCCAAAGCGGCATGATCGCATCGTCTCCGGCGGAATCAACCGCGAGCGAAAAACCAGAGGAAGCCGCCCAGCAGCAGCGATCCAAGAAGCACCAGGGTCCAGGTCTGGCCGTAGGCGGCGACGACCGGATCGAAGAAGCGCACGACGTTCATGGCCGCCCCGTTGCCGGCGTTCAGGACGCTCTCGAGCGCCTGGCCGACGGAGGACTGGTTCTGGACGACAAAACGGCCGCTGGCAAGCCGGTCGACCCCGAAGCCCTGGACGACGCCGATCACGACCACGGCGAGCACCAGCACGGTCGCCGCGAAATGCAGCCTCCTCTTGGCCGCGAGGCTTCGCGGCAGCCACTTCTTGGATCCGGATTCCGGAACGGCGGCCGAGGCGCGCGGATTGGCGGCGCGCTTATGGCCGAGCCGGACTCCCGTCAACCGGTTCAGGAAGATGAAATGGTCGTGCCAGATCCGGCTGAATTCCTCGCGCACCCACTGCTCGGTGGCCGCGTCGTTGGACAGCTTGATGTGGCTCTTGAGCAGATTGGTCATCGCCCCGATCTCGCGCCTGGCTTCGGCGGCCATCGAGGACGGCGCGGCTTCTTCGAGCAGCTGGAGGAGTTTCGCCATGTCGGCCTTGATCTCCAGGAACCGGTTCTCCACCGCGACGGTGATCTCCCGGCTGCCGACCGATTGCACGACGAGATCGCGGTACTCGCTCCAGTACCGGATCAGTTTGCGCAGCCGCCACTTGGCTCGATAGTATTCCAGCATCGGTCTCTCCTTGTTGCGACGGCCCTCACGAAAGGACGTGCCGCGCCTTCTCCGGATCGACGATCCGCGACAGGACGTCCGACGTGTGGACGATGCCCTCGTGATGGAGGGCGAGCAGGGAGTCGTCCATCAGCACCATGCCCTGGTTCGTGCTGCTCGCGATGGCGTTGTTGATCTGGTGGACCTTTCCCTCGCGGATCTGGTTCGCGATCGAGTTGTTGACGAACAGGACCTCGCGCGCCGCGACCCGTCCCGGGGTGTCCTTGCGGCGCATCAGCACCTGCGAGAGCACCGCCTTGAGCGTCAGCGCCAGCCGCGTGCGGATCTCCGACTGCTCGTTCAGCGGGAAGACGTCGATGATCCGGTTGATGGTCTTGGCCGCCGACTGGGTCGCCAGGGTGCT
>CAYLMM010000047.1:0-20261 GCA_964384825.1 uncultured Fibrobacteraceae bacterium | reverse complement strand
GCCTGTCGAATCTGAAGAATAACTGCGCCGAGATCGCCCGCACCTGGTACGGGGAGGGATTCAACATGGATTCCCTGCCCTACACCGGGGTCGGAGGGCGCGAAACGCTCGTCTGCGCCGAGGATTTCGAAGCGGTGGACGGGGTCAATCCCCTGTTCACGATGACGGCCGACTTCATGGACACCACCTGCACGGGCCCGATTCTGGACCTCATCGAATCCTCCGACCTGACCAAGATGGAGATCGACGGCCAGACCAAGCACTGCATCTACGTCAACATGGACAACTGCCTCGAATGCGCGCGGCAGACGGGCCGCAAATGCACCACCGCCAACCGCCTGATCTTCGGGGGGTGGAACTGCAACCGGACCGATCTGCCGGCTTCCAAGAGAGCGGGCTGCACGGGAATCGCGGGCCGTGAAACCATCCTGCACTGGCTGGCGGAGATGCCCCCCGCACCGCCGGGAGTACGCGTGGTGCCGGGCCCCAACATGGCCGAGATCTTCTGGAGCGACGGCAGCGAACGGTCGGTCAACCTGCGCAACGGGCAGGCCGATTTCGAGTCGTACCAGATCTGGCGGGCCGACGGCTGGGACCGTCCCTTCGGCAGTTCCCTGGTCAACGGCCCCGCGAGCAACCTCTGGCAACTGATCGCGGAATTCGACGTGGTCAACGACTTCCTCGACGTCCGGATCCTGCAGACCGGCACAGTCATCGACACCCTTCCCCTGGGCGGGAACACCGGACTCGACGGCATCCGCTACCGCCCCCGCTGCCTGGACGACCCGGAATTCACGGGCCTCGCCGAGGCGATGTCCGACTACGTCAACGGCACCACGGTCGCGGCGCTGCACCTGCCGGCGCTGCGGGGAGCCAGCGGCAAGATCGGCGGTGGGATGGAGGCGCTGCTGGAGTGGGAAGACCACCCGGCGGTGCTGGACACCTTCTACATGACGACCGAGCGCCCCGACGATCCGGTCTCGGGCTGGCCCGGCAAGCCCGCCATGGGCTTCAACCACCACATCGACCGCGACGTGCACAACGGGTTCACGACCTTCTACGCGGTCACCGCGACCAGCCACGCCTACAAGTACCTGCGCGGCGTCCCCTACATCTCCGGGCCGGGCAACAGCGGCGATCCAGGATCCGCCTTCATCTCGACCAAGCCGGGCACGTCGCCGCAGTCGGCCGAGCAGCGCATGCAGCATGGAGACAACATCTACGTGTATCCGAATCCGGCGACCCGGCACGCCCTGGCGGAATTCCAGCAGATGCATCCCAACGCCGGCGACCCGACCGGGGTGCGGGTGAACTTCGCGAACCTGCCGCAGGCGCGCAACACAATCCGGATCTTCACGCTGGACGGGGATCTGGTGCAGACCCTTGTCCACGACGGGACGGCGGATATCGGCGAGGCGTCGTGGAACCTGGTCAGCCGCAACGGCCAGGAGATCGTCAGCGGCATCTACCTCTACGTCGTGCATTCCGACGACGGGGGTTTCGACGACCACATCGGGAAATTCGTGGTCGTGCGGTGAGAGGGAACGGACCCGTTCGCGCCGGTGCGCGGGCGGGTCCGCATGCCTTACGGCGGGGCACAATCCTGGTCGCGGCGGGATTGGAATGTGGTATAGTAACCACTGTCCCCGTCCCGTGCGGTGACTGTTTGAACTTCTGCCCGACGCCAGTAGAACCGAGAGGTAGACGAAGATGACAGAGACCCCCGACATCCGAGACGACGGTCCGAACGCCCAGATCCCCGAGGAAGAGAACGAATTCGCCCGATTGCTGGCCGAGGAGGATCCGAAGGCCGAGGCGCCCGAGCCCAAGGCCGGCGACAGGATCACCGGGCGCATCGTCCAACTCGAGGGCGAGCAGGCCTTCGTCGATTACGGCGGCCGCAGCGAGCTGCCCATGTCGGCCGCCGAACTGCGCGACGCCGAGGGCGATCTCACCCACGAGGTCGGCCAGGAGATCACCGGCTACGTCGTGGGCTCCGGCGCCGACCGCGTGCTGAGCCTCAAGCAGAAGGTCCAGGGCAAGGACACGACCCTGATCGAAGAGGCCCTGGAGAGCGGCATGCCCTTGACCGGCCTGGTGCGCGAGACCAACAAGGGCGGGTTCGTGATCGATCTCGGCGGGCACCGCGCCTTCTGCCCCATCTCGCAGATCGACGACCGCTACGTCGAGGATCCCGCGGGCTACGTCGGCCGGAACCTGGAATTCCGCGTTATCGAATTCGCCGAGGGCGGCCGGCGGCTCGTGGTTTCGCGCCGCGCCCTGCTGCGCGAGGAGCGCGAACGGCGCGGGGCCGAAACCCGCAAGACCCTCGCTCCCGGCGACATCCGGGACGGCGTGGTCACCCGGCTGATGCCCTTCGGCGCATTCGTCGACATCGGCGGCGTGGAGGGCCTGATCCACGTCTCGGAACTCTCGTTCGAGCGCGTCTCGCATCCCGGCGACGTGCTGGCGCCGGACCAGGAGGTCAAGGTCAAGGTGCTGGAGATCCAGAACCTGGGCCAGGGCCGCAACGAGCGCATCAGCCTTTCGCTGCGCGCCCTGGAAAGCGACCCCTGGGAAGAGGCCCCGCGCAAATACGCCATCGGACTCGAGGTGACGGGCGTCGTCACCGGCCTGGCCGATTTCGGGGCCTTCGTGCAGCTGCAGCCGGGAATCCAGGGCCTGATCCATATCTCCGAGATCTCGCAGGAGAGGATCGACCATCCCGACCAGGTGCTGCATGACGGCCAGGAGATCACCGTGCGGATCCTGGATCTCGACCGCGAACGCAAGCGGATCTCGCTGTCGCTGGTCCGCTGAACCGCAACCCCGGCCGCGGGCCGACGAAGGATCGAGCTGCTAATCCTTGCGGCGCATGAAAAAAGCGGGAGGCTCCGGCCTCCCGCTTTCGTCTGCGCCTCTCGGCCCCGCCGGCTGGCGCCCGGCTCATTCCTCCCGCATCCGGCGCACCGCCGCGATGATCTGCTCGGCCGCCCGATCGATCTGTTCGGCCGTGTTGAAGCGGCCCACGCCGATGCGCAGGCTGGCCGCGGCGGCGGTCCGGTCGAGTCCCAGGTTCAGCAGCGTGCGCGAAACGCCGCCCGCCCCGCTGGAGCAGGCCGAACCCGCAGACAGCGCCACCCCGGCCACCGAAGCGGCCGGCGACCGGGCGCCGATTCCGGAGAAGCTGAGGCTCAGATTGCCCGCCAGACGGCTGCTCAGCGATCCGTTGACCCGAACGCCGTCCAGGCCGGCGGTGATCGCGGCGAGCAAACGGTCGCGCAGCCCGCGGATCCGCTCGGTCTCGGCGGCCAGATCCTCGCGAGCCAGCCGGCAGGCCTCTCCCATCCCCACGATGCCCGGAACGTTCAGGGTGCCCGAGCGCAGCCCCCGCTCCTGTCCGCCGCCGTCGAGCTGGACCTGCAGCGACGGGCGCAGCCGGGGACGCACGTAAAGGGCCCCCACCCCCTTGGGTCCGTACATCTTGTGGGCGGAGAACGAGAGCAGGTCGATCCCGTCGGCGGCGACGTCGACCGGAACCTTCCCGGCGGCCTGGGCGGCGTCGACGTGAAGGGGGGCGCCGTGTTCGCGGCAGATGGCGGCGATCTCCCGCACGGGCTGCAGGGTGCCGATCTCGTTGTGGGCCTGGATGATCGAGACCAGGTCCGCCCCGCCGGCGAGCGCGGCCTCGACATCGTCCAGCGCGATCAGACCATCGGCGCCGCAGGCGATCGCGACGACCTCCCAGCCCCGCCGGGCGAGGGTCGCCGCGGCCTCGCGCACGGCCGCGTGCTCGAGATTGGTCGTGATCAGGCGCCCGGGACGGCCCAGCCGGTCCGCGACCCCCTTGAGGGCCAGATTGATCGCCTCGGTGGCGCCGGAGGTGAAGACCACGCCCGCGGCCTCGCCCCCCACCAGCCGCGCCGCCTCGGTGCGGGCGTCTTCGACCAGCTTGGCCGCGGCCCACCCGAAAGCGTGGCCGGTGCTGGCGGGATTGCCGTAATGGTCCCGCAGCGCGGGCAGCATCCGTTCCAGGACCCGGGGATCGACCGGCGTGGTGGCGTGATGATCGAGATAGATCGGGGCGCGGTCGGGCATTTCGGTTCTCCTTCGCCGCGCCCCCGGAAATCAGGGCAGGGCCAGCATGCGTTCGATCGGAGCCAGTGCCTTCAGGCGCTGCTCCTCGGGCAGGACGATCTCGGGCGTGCGGTCGCGCATGCAGAGATACAGCTTCTCCGGAGTGTTCAGGCGCATGTAGGGGCATTCGTTGCAGCTGCAGGATTCGTCCGCGCCGGGAACCATGTGGAAGGTCTTGCCCGGGTTCTCCTTGCGCAGCTGGTGGATGATGCCCGGCTCGGTCAGCACGATCACGTGCTCGGCGTCGGACTCGCCGGCGAACTTCAGGATGGCGCTGGTCGAACCGACCCGGTCGGCGTGCTGCAGAAGCGCGTCGGTGCATTCGGGATGGGCGACGACCAGGGCTCCGGGATGGGCGGTCATCAGCTCGACGAGCTTCTTCTCGCTGAACTGCTCGTGCACCTCGCAGCTTCCGGGCCAGAGCACCATCTCGCGGCCGAGCTGCTTCGACACCCAGGAGCCGAGATGGCGGTCGGGAGCGAAGATCAGCGGCTGGTCGGGCGGGAACGAGGCCACGACCTTCTCGGCGTTGCTCGAGGTGCAGATGATGTCGCTCATCGTCTTGGTGGCGGCCGAGCAGTTGATGTAGCTGATGACCTTGTGGCCGGGATGGTCGGCGATGAAGGCGGCGAATTCTTCGGGCGGGCAGCCGTCGGCCAGGCTGCATCCGGCCTCGAGATCCGGCACCAGGACCTGGCGGTCGGGATTGAGGATCTTGGCGGTCTCGGCCATGAAATGCACGCCGGCGAAGACGATCACGTCGGCCTCGGTGGCGGCCGCGTGACGGCTCAGGGCCAGGCTGTCGCCCACGAAATCGGCGATATCCTGGATCTCGGATTCCTGATAGAAATGGGCCAGGATGACGGCGTTCATCTCCTTGCGGAGGCGGTCGATCTCGGCGAAGACATCGAGCCCGGGCTCGATCGGTGCGGACGTTTCTGGATTCATGGCCGGCTATGCTCCATGGATAAGCGTTCCGGGCGGGTCCGGCAGGGACCGTCCGACACCCGAATTTCGTCACGGAAGGGGGCGTCGGCAAGTCCGTTATGGACTTTCGACCCCTGAATACATAATATTCAAGAGGTTACCGTCTGCGTCGCAGAGGGCCGTCGGCAGAGTTCGTCGCCCATGATCGCGCCCAGCAGCGCGGCGCGGCCCTTAGCAAACCCCACCATATCAGTGAGGGATCCAAGCGCAATGAAAATGGGAATGCTCACCTCCTGCGGGCACCCTGCGACCGGGACCGGACCGCGCGCATGCATCGTCCTGTTCCTGCTGCTGGGACTGTCCCTGTTCGCCATTTCCGGATGCAGCGACGACAACGAGTCCGGACCCACTCCCCCCGAATACCAGCAGCCCAAGGGCGACGTCTGGCTCTTCGACATGTGGAGCGATTCCACGAACATCTGGGTCGTGGGCTACCCCGGCGTGCTGCTGCACTACGACGGCGCCGACTGGGAGCTCGACCAGTTCGAGGAGACCTACCTGGTCAGCATCTGGGGCGAGTCCGCCGACGATCTCTACGCAGCCGGCGAGAAAGGCACGGTCTTGCACTACGACGGCTCGTCGTGGACCGCGATGGACACCGGCTACGAGGCGGTCCTCGAAGAAGACGAGGACGAGATCCCGAACTTCTTCGACATCGGCCGCGGACCCTTCGACGAGATCTTCGCCGTGGGTTCGCTTGGCGCCTGCCTGCGCCTGGACGGCGCCCAGTGGGTCGACACCGACAACGACGTCTTCTGGTATTCCCAGAAGGACACCGTGCAGCGGGACAAGGAGATCTCCCAGCTGACCCGGATCAACAAGTACGGCATCGGCGGCAGCAACGCCTTCGTCCTGATGGAGGATTTCCCCGACTCGAACCATTACTGGCGCAAGGGCCCCATCGAGGACGAGACGAACTCGCTGATCACCGCTTCGCTGAGCGGTTCCGAACTCGGCGACAACTACTTCGCCAACGAGAACGGCCGCCTCTACCGTCTCGCCTACGACGAGATCGAGGACATGCTGACCTGGGCCGAGCAGCCGGCCCCGGCCTCGTTGCCGGCCAGGATTTCCGACGTCAGCCGCACTCCCGACGGCGCGAACCTGTTCTTCTCCACGACCTGGGGACTGGTTTCGCAGATGACGCCCGACGGATCGCTGAACGAGATCATCTTCGAGGACCGCGACCAGTATCTCTCCGGAGTCCTCGCCCTCGCGGCCGACGATGTCTACGTCTGCGGCAAGGGCGGTCTGCTGAAGCATTACGACGGCACCGAATGGACCGACATCGTGGTCCCGCTGCCGGACATGACCCTGCACCAGACGGACAAGTCCTCGCCATACGGCGACAAGCTGCCGTAAAGCTTTCCCGACCGGAGCCCGGCCGCACCGCGGCCGGGCTCTTTCACTTTGACCACGATCCCTGGAGGTGACCCATGAACCGAACGGCACGCTGTTCGGCGTTCTCGCTGGCCATCACTCTGGCCGTCGTTCTGGCGGTGCCGGCGCTGGCCGCCGACCACCCCACTCCTCTGACCCCGCGGTCCGAGGTTCCCGCCGACGTGCAGTGGAATGTCGGGCACATCTACGCCGATGTCGCTGCCTGGGAGGCCGACCGCGCGGCCCTGGCCGAGTCCATCCCCCATCTGGCGACCTACGAGGGCAAGCTGGGCGAATCCGCCGATGTCCTGCTGGCCTGCCTGCAGGAGCGCGACGAGGCCCTGCGGACCCTCTACAAGCTCTACGCCTACGCCAACAGCCGGCTGAACGTCCAGCTGGACAACGCCGAGAACCAGGGACTGCAGGGCAAGCTCTCGTTCCTGATGACCGACTTCGGCAAGAGCACGGCATATATCGAGCCCGAGATCCTGGGCCTGGACGAGGCCGCCCTCGAGGGCTTCCTGGCCGATAACGCCGACCTGGGCGTCTACGGCTACTACATCGGCGACCTGGTCCGGCAGAAGGCCCACACCCTGACTCCCGCCGAGGAGCGCCTGCTGGCCCTGGCCGGCAACGTCCGCGGCGTCTCGGGCACGGTCGCCGGCAAGCTGCGCGACGTCGAGATGGACTTCCCGGAGATCGTGGTCGAGGACGGCAGCCGCGAGCCGCTGACTTTGGCCAGCTTCCCGAAGTACCGTTCGTCGGCCTCGTACAACGTGCGCAAGCAGGCCGCCGACGCCTTCTTCACCACCTTCCGCAAGTTCGAGAACAGCCTCGCGGCCTGCCTCGACGGCGCGGTGAAGTCGCATCTGCTGACCAAGGACGCCCGCGGCTACGATTCCTGCCTCGCGGCCTCGCTGACGCCCGACAACATCTCGCCGGCCACCTACCGGATGCTCATCGACACCATCGACGAGAACCTGGGCCGCACCCTGCACAAGTACATCACCCTGCGCCGCAAGGTGATGGGCCTGGACGGTCCGGTGACCTTCCCGAATCTGTACAACCCGATGCTCTCGGGCGCCGAGCGCGAGTACAGCTACGCCGAAGGCCGCGAGCTGATCCTCGAAGCGATCAAGCCCATGGGCAAGAAGTACATGGCCAAGCTGACCGAGGGCACCGACCCGGCCAACGGTTGGATCGACATCTATCCCAACGAGAACAAGCGGACCGGCGCCTACAGCATGGGCATCGTGGCGGCCGACGTGCATCCCTACGTGCTGCACAACTTCGACGACAGCCTCGATGCCGTGTTCACCACGGCCCACGAGTTCGGCCACGCGCTGCACTCGCACTTCTCGGCCGCGACCCAGCCGCAGATCTACGCCGACTACACCACGTTCCTGGCCGAGATCGCCTCGACCTGCAACGAGGAACTGCTGCTGAACTTCATGCTGAAGCGCGAGAAGGATCCCGGGCAGAAGCTGCTGCTGCTGAACAAGCGCCTGGAGAACATCCGCCAGACGATCTTCCGGCAGACGCTCTTCGCCGAGTTCGAGCTGCGCTTCCACGAGTACGCGGAAGAGGGCAACGTGCTGACGGCCGATTTCCTCAACGGCCTGTACGCCGAGCTGATCCAGAAGTACTACGGCCCCGACTTCGAGATGGGTCCGGACGACTGCGTGGAGTGGGCGTTCATCCCCCACTTCTTCTACAACTTCTACGTGTTCACCTACGCGACCGGCCTGACCAGCGGCATCTCGATGGCCGAGCTGATCCTCGACGACGGCCAGAAGGCCGCCGACCGGTACATCGACAACATGCTCTGCGCCGGATCCTCGGCTCCCCCGCTGGAGATCCTGAAGAACGCCGGCGTGGACCTCGAGACCCCGCAGCCGATCCTGACGATGCTCGACCTCTTCGAGAAGACGGTCGACGAGTTCGACGAGCTGTGGACCAAGACCTACGAGTAGCCTGAAGGCGGGCCGCTCCCATCGAGACGACAACACAGGGCCCGCGCTCGGCGCGGGCCCTTTTCACGGATGCATTTCCGATCTACGTTTCGGCCGGGCGAAACGGGCCCGGTCCGGAAGGATGTCCGATCCGGTCACGTTCCAGCACACAGCCAGGACGTTAACGTCCCTTGGCGGTATGCTTCTTCTCGTACTTTTCGTAGCTTTCCGCGATTTTCGAATCCTGCTGCTTCAGTTCGTTGATCACCTTCGAGCGGACATCCGTGGTGCTCCAGCCTTCACTCGGCTTGATCCGCGATGCAATGGCGCTGGATGTCTTTTCATCCGCTCCTGCGGCTCGAATGGATCTCTTCAGCTTGTCCATATCGAATTCCTGAAGGGATCCTGAGCGTTTTTTCAGCTTCGACATTACCTCACCCCCAGTGGCGCCGAATCTCGCGCCCCCGGAAACCGGGCCCGCCACAGCTTACGAAAACCACGAATCCACTTCTCGGCAATACCCCCGCGACAAATAAAAAGGGGCCACGGCCCGCAGCCGTAACCCCTTGTCTTTGTTGGTGAGCCGCCCAGGACTCGAACCTGGCACCATCTCCTTAAAAGGGAGATGCTCTACCTGATGAGCTAGCGGCCCACCCGGAACCGGAGCCGTCGAATCGACGGCCAGGGCGCAATATACACGGCCGCGCGCGGGGTGTCAAAACCGCTCACGAACTGACGCCGGTCGGGGTGCGGATGATCTGGTCGCGATGCGGTCCGACCGACACCGCGAGGATCAGCGCGCCCAGTCCCTGCTCCAGGAATTCGAGGTATTGCCGGGCCTTGGCCGGCAGGTCGGTCAGCGACCGGCATTCGCTGGTGGGTTTCTGCCAGCCCGGGAATGTCCTGTGGACGGGCCGGCAGCGCGCCAGCACGTCGCTGCGCGTCGGGAAGATGTCGGTCCGACCCTCGTCGGTCTCGTAGCCGACGGCGACCTTGATCTCGGACAGGGAATCCAGAACGTCCAGCTTGGTGATGACCGCGCCGGTCAGGCCGTTGATGTCGGCCGCGTAGCGGGCGGCCACCATGTCGAACCAGCCGCAGCGGCGCGGCCGTCCGGTGGTGGCGCCGAACTCCCCGCCCAGTTCGCGCAGCTCGCTCCCCTCGTCGGCCAGGATCTCGGTCGGGAACGGCCCGTTGCCCACGCGCGTGCAGTAGGACTTGTAGATGCCCACGACGTCGCCCAGGCAGCGCGGCGGCAGGCCGGTGCCGGTCAGCGCGCCGCCGATGGTCGGGTTGCTGGACGTGACGAAGGGGTAGGAACCGTGGTCGATGTCCAGCAGGGTGCCCTGGGCCCCCTCGAACAGGGCCTTCTCGGTGCCGCGCCGGACCCCTGCCAGGGCCTCGTAGCCGTTGACGATCATCGGCGCGAAGAAGCGGGCCAGCACCACGAGTTCCTGGGCCAGCACCGGAGCCGGCAAGGGCTCGGGGGCGAAATCCTCGGAAAGCTGCTCGTTGGCCGCCAGGATCTTCTCGATGACCTTGCGCTCGAGGTTCTCGATCGGCAGCAGCAGGTCCTCGGCCCTCATCCCCACGCGCTTGATCTTGTCGTTGTAGGAAGGTCCGATGCCCCGGCCGGTGGTGCCGATGCTGCGGTGGCGCAGCTCGGATTCCGCCTGCTCGTCGAAGCGCTTGTGGTAAGGCAGGATCAGGTGGGCGCCCGAGGAGATGAACAGCCGGCCCCGGACTTCGACGCCGCGCTCCTCGAGGGTCACGATCTCGTCGCGCAGGGCCCAGGGATCGATCACCATCCCGTTGCCCAGGAAACAGCGCACGCCCTCGCGCAGGATCCCCGAGGGTATCAGATGCAGCACGATCTTGCCCTCGTCCAGCACGATCGTGTGGCCGGCGTTGGCGCCGCCCTGGTATCTCAGGACCCAGTCGACGCCTTCGCTCAGGGTGTCGACGATCTTGCCCTTGCCTTCGTCGCCCCATTGGGCGCCGATGATCACTCGGTTGTCCACTTCATTCTCCCGGCGGGGGTTCGCTCCGACGCCCCGCCGAGGGGAATCGGGCTTCACAAAAAACGAGCCTCGGCGACGAGACCCGGCGTTGCTGCTGATGCTGTAACGGCGTTCAGTCGGTGCTGAACATCGACTTCAAGGCGCCCCAGGTGGATTCGTCCAGGGGATTGACCGACTGGCAATCGCCCGGCAGTCCGGGATTTCCGGCCTCGCCGACGATCCCGACATCCAATTGTCCGTTGCCGTCGACATCGCCCAGTTCGACGCCGTTGGAGCAGCCGTCCTGATCCGAGTCCAATCCGGCCAGGAAGCTGTCCCAGACCGGCGCGGCGCCCGCCAATTCTTCGCGATGGGCGAAGTAATCGTTGCCGAAGGGGTTGAATTCGGCCTGGCCGGGCAAGGGCGTTTCGGCGACATGACAGATGGCGCAGGCGAAACGCTCCCACGCGGGCAGGTTGTTCATTTCCTGCTCGGTGGCGCCGACGTTTCCGGCCGTTCCCGTGAGCAGGACGGCGAAAACCGCGACGTTCAGGATGGTTGGGACGAGGTTTCTCATGACAAGGAAAGTATAGCTCCGATCGCCCGGCAGTGTCAACGCGAGCCCGAGGACGTCCGGCCGTCGTCGTCGGCGGCCTCGAGCAGGGCCGCCACCCATTCCCGCATCCCGGCGGCTCCGGTCCGTTCCGTGGCCGATGTGGGAAAGAACGGCGTTTCCGGCGGCAGGGCCAGCGAGGTCACGATATCGCGGTACCGGGCCTCGCGGCGGGTGGTGCCGACCTTGTCGATCTTGGTGATCGCCAAGGCGACCGGATGCCCCGCCTCGGTCAGCCAAGCCGCCATCTCGCGATCCTCGGCCGACGGCGTGCGGCGCACGTCCAGCAGCAGGAAGACCGCCAGCGGCCGGTCGTGGGCGAAGAGATACGAGCGCATCAACCGCCCCCATCCCTCGCGCATGTCCCTGCCGACCTTGGCGAAACCGTAGCCCGGCAGATCGACCAGATAGAAGGCGTCGTCGACCAGGAAGTAGTTCAGCAGACGGGTCTTGCCGGGCTTGCCGCTGGTCTTGGCCATCGCGCGGCGGCCGAGGAACAGGTTGATCAGGGAGGATTTCCCGCAGTTGCTCCGCCCGACGAAGGCGAATTCCGGCAGGACCGGTTCGGGCCGCCCGCGCAGATCCGGCGCGCTGGTGATGAAGCGGACGTCCATGCTCTCCCCTATTCCGGCAGCAACGCGATTTCGAGGACCTCGTCCATCGTCTCGACCATCATCACGTCCAGCCTGCTCTTCACGATCCCGGGCAACTCGTTGTATTCCTTGGCGTTGTCCTTCGGGATGATGAGCTTGCGGGCGCCGACGCGCACCGCGGCCACCGCCTTCTCGGGCAGGCCGCCGATCGGCAGGACCTTGCCCCGCAGCGTCACCTCGCCGGTCATCGCCACGTCGCGATGCACCTTCATCCCGCGCAGCAACGAGACCAGGGCGGTGGCCATGGTCACGCCCGCGCTCGGGCCGTCCTTGGGGATGGCGCCCTCGGGCACGTGGATGTGCACGTCGTGGGTCTTCATGTAATCGGTCGGCAAATCCGGACAGCAGGTCCGCGCGTAGCTCAGGGCCGCCTCGGCCGACTCCTTCATGATGTCCTTCAGGTTGCCGGTCAGGATCAGCTTGCCGGTGCCCGCGAGCGCGGCCGCCTCGATCTCCAGGATCTCGCCGCCGACCATCGTCCAGGCCAATCCGACCGCCGTGCCGACCTCGGGCTCCTTGTCCACCGCGAGGCGATGGTACTTGGGAATGCCCAGGTACTTCTGCAGGTTGCGCGGGGTGACCCGGCCGGGGAAATCGCCCTGGTCGGCCTTGTGCTTGGCCACCTTGCGGCAGATGCTGGCGATCTCGCGCTCGAGCTGCCGGACGCCCGCCTCGCGGGTGTAGCCCTCGGCGATGGCCCCGAGCGCCTTGCTGTTGAAACCGCCATCCCAGCCGCGGATGCCGTTGCGCTTGATCTGCCGCGGCACCAGGAACTTCTCGGCGATGGCCAGCTTCTCGTGATCGAGATACCCGGGCAGGCGGATGATCTCCATCCGGTCCTCGAGCGCCGGCGGGATGGTGTGCAGCGAGTTGGCCGTGGTGATGAACATGACCTCGCTCAGGTCGAAGTCCACCTCCAGGTAGTGGTCGCTGAAATGCGAGTTCTGCTCGGGATCGAGCACCTCGAGCAGCGCCGCCGAGGGATCGCCGCGGTAGTCGGCCCCCATCTTGTCGATCTCGTCGAGCAGGAACACCGGGTTGCGGGTTCCGGCCCGGCGCAGGCCCTCGATGATCCGGCCCGGCTTGCTGCCGATGTAGGTGCGCCGGTGCCCGCGGATCTCGGCCTCGTCACGCACGCCGCCGAGCGAGATGCGCACGAACTTGCGGTGCATGCTCTCGGCGATCGACCTGCCCAGGCTGGTCTTGCCCACGCCCGGCGGTCCGACCAGGCACAGGATCGAGCCCTGCATCCGGCGGGTCAGCTTGAGCACCGCCAGGTATTCCAGGATGCGCTCCTTGACCTTGTCCAGGCCGTAGTGGTCGGCGTCCAGACGCTCCCGCACGCGGTGGGTGTCGAGGCGGCTGCGCGAACGCTTCTTCCAGGGCAGGTCGAGCACCGTGTCGAGGTAGTTGCGCACCACCGTCGCCTCGGGCGACATCCCCGGCATCCGGGCCAGGCGGCCGAGTTCGCGCTCGGCGATCTCGCGGGCCTCGGCCGGCAGATCGCTCTCTTCCAGACGTGCCTGGTAGGAATCGACCTCGCTGTCGTCGTCGGCGCCGTAGCCGAGCTCCTTGCGGATCGCCTGCAGCTGCTCGTTGAGATAGAACTCGCGCTGGTTCTTCTGGACCTGGCTCTGGACCTCGGTGTCGATGCGCTGCTCGATCTCGAGGATCTCCAGCTCGTCGGCCAGGATCTGGTTGATCTTGCGCATCCGGCTGACCAGGCTGGTGTCCTCGAGAAGCTCCTGCTTCTGCAGCACCTTGCCCACGATGTAGGCGCTGATGGAGTCGGTCATCCGGCCGATCTCCTCCATGTTCAGCACCGAGAGCAGCACCTCGTCCGGCAGGCGCTTGTTCAGCCGCACGTACTCCTTGAAGCGGTCCTTGATCGAGCGGCTGAGCGCCTCGACCTCCGGCCCCTCGTCGTGCTCCTCGGGCATCATCGCGATGCGGACCTCGCTGAAGTCCTCGCCCACCAGGAACTCCTCGGCCCGCACGCGCGCCACGCCCTCGACCAGGATCTTCAGCGTCTCGTCGGGCGTGCGGATGATCTGCAGGATCTTGATGACCGTGCCGACCGGATACAGATCCTCGGGAGCGGGATCCTCGTCCTCGGCCTGATGCTGGGCGGTGACGAAGATGTGCTTGTCCCGGTCCATGGCGGCCTCGAGGGCGGCGATCGAACGGGAACGCCCCACCAGCAGCGGGGTCACCATGTAGGGGAAGACCACCACGTCCCGCAGCGGCAGCAGGGGCAGACACTCGGGAATGGAGATGTCCTCGCGGTCGGCCTCGATCTTGATCTGGTTCTCGGTCATCTCTCTCCTCCCCCGGCGACGATCGGCCGGGATCCGGAAAAAACGGGGCTCCGCCGGCGGCGAGGCCCCGCGTATCATGGCCGCCCTCGACCCCGGCCCCGGACGGGGTCAACGGGTGCGACGACGGATTTCTGGCTCAGGCCCCCTGGGCCCCGGAGGAATCGTCGCCGGCGATGATCTCGGGATCGGCGCCGACGGCGACCACGTCCCTGTTGATCACCACCTGACGGATGCCCTCCTGCGAGGGGATCTCGTACATCATGTCCCGCATCACCGTCTCGAGGATCGAGCGCAGCCCGCGAGCGCCGGTCTTGCGTTCGATCGCCAGGTCGGCGACGGCCTCGATGGCGCCGTCGGTGAAGACCAGCTCCACGTCCTCCATGTCCATCAGCTTCATATACTGGCGGATCAGGGAGTTGCGGGGCTCGCGCAGGATGCGGATCATCGCGTCGCGGTCCAGGTCGTGCAGGCAGGTGACCACCGGCAGCCGGCCGACCATCTCGGGGATCAGGCCGTACTTGACCAGATCCTCGGGCTCGACCTTCCGCAGCAGCTCCTGCTGGTCGACGGTGCGGCCCTGGTCCTCTTCTCGATCGAAGCCCAGGACGTTGCGGCCGATCCGCCGCGCGATGATCTCGTCGAGGCCCTGGAAGGCCCCGCCGCAGATGAACAGGATGTTCTTGGTGTTGACCTCGATGTACTTCTGCTGCGGATGCTTGCGCCCGCCCTGGGGCGGGACGTTGGCCACCGAGCCCTCGAGGATCTTCAGCAGCGCCTGCTGCACGCCCTCGCCCGACACGTCGCGGGTGATCGAGGGGTTGCCGCTCTTGCGGGTGATCTTGTCGATCTCGTCGACGTAGATGATCCCGCGCTCGGCCGCCTGGACGTTGTAGTCGGCCGCCTGCAGCAGCCGCACCAGGATGTTCTCGACGTCCTCGCCGACGTAGCCCGCCTCGGTCAGGGTGGTCGCGTCGGAGATGGCGAAGGGCACGTTCAGGAACCGCGCCAGGGTCTGGGCCAGCAGCGTCTTGCCGGTGCCGGTCGAGCCGATCAGCAGGATGTTGCTCTTGTCGATCTCGACGTCGTCGGTCGTCCGCGGCTGGTGGATGCGCTTGTAATGGTTGTAGACCGCGACGGCCAGGCCGACCTTCGCGTCCTCCTGCTGGATGACGTATTCGTCGAGGTGCGCCTTGATCTCCTTGGGCTTCGAATACTGGGGCACCGCCTGCGCGGCCTCCTCCATCAGCTCGCCCTCGAGGATGTCGTTGCACAGCTTGATGCATTCGCTGCAGATGTAGACGTTCGACGGGCCGGCCACCAGCTTGGCGACTTCGTCCTGCCCGCGGGCGCAGAACGAGCACTTGATCATCTGGGGCGACCCTGTCTGACGACGCTTCATGATCCCTCCGGATCGGTCGGGAACGCGGACGTCCTAGTCGGCGTCCTGGATCTCCGTCTTCTTCTCGATAACCTTGTCGACCAGGCCGTACTCGGCGGCCTGCTCGGCCGACATGAAGAAATCGCGGTCGCTGTCGGCGGCGATCTTCTCCAGGGATTGGCCGGTGTGTCGGGAGAGGATCCCGTACAGCTTGTCGCGCAGGTACAGGATCTCCTTGGCGTAGATCTCGATCATCGAGGCCTGTCCCTGGCTCCCGCCGAGAGGCTGGTGGATCATCACCCGGGAGTTGATCAGGGCGGATCTCTTGCCGTCGCTTCCGGCCGCTAGCAAAACGGCCGCCATGCTGGCAGCCTGTCCCATGCAGATCGTCACGACGTCATTGGAAATGTATTGCATGGTGTCATAGATCGCAAGACCGGCGGAAATGCTGCCGCCCGGGCTGTTGATGTACAGGTAGATGTCCCGCTCGGGGTCCTCGGCCTGCAGAAACAGCAGCTGGGCGATGATCAGATTCGACACCGTATCGTCGATGGCCTGGCCCAGGATGATGATCCGGTCCTTGAGCAGCCGCGAGAAGATGTCGTAGGCGCGCTCGCCGTGACCTGTCTGTTCGACAACGTAGGGAATGAGCATCGGGACTCCTTCGCTGATCGGCGTTCCGTCGGTATCCGCGGGGCCTCGACCGTCTGGTACGATCGCGGCCCCGATCCGTTCCCATCCTAGCTTCAATCGGCCGCTTTTTCCGCTTCTTTGTCCTTTTTCTCGCTGAAGACGGCGCGCGACTTCAGGAAGTCGTAGGCCTTCTTCTCGACGATCTCGTGGACCACGCGGCTCATGTTGTTGCCCTGCATGAGATAGGCCTTGTACTGCTCGGGATCGAAGTGGTTGGCCGTGGCCGTCTCGATGATCTGCTCCTCGATCTCCTCGGCCTCGGGCTCGATCTTCTCGGCCTTCTGGATCGCCTCGAGCAACAGCATGCCGCGCAGGGCCTTCTCGGCCGACGGACGGCCGATCTCTCGGTACTTGGCCTCGTCCTCGGCGGAGGTCTCGCGTCCCATGTACTGGTTGCGGCGCTTCATCTCCTCGATGGTGGAATCGAGGTAGTTCTCCACCAGGGAAGGCGGCAGGTCGACGGGATTGCGCTCGATCAGCAGGTCGAGGATCTCGTCGCGGGTCTCGGACTCGACGCGGCGCTCCTGTTCGGCCTCGAGATCGGCGCGCACGGCTTGGCGCAGTTCGAGCAGGGTCTGGCCCTGCTTGATCGTCGCGGCGAAGGCGTCGTCCAGCTCGGGCAGAGTGCGCTGCGAGACCTCCTGCACCTCGATGCGGTAGGTCACGGTGCGGCCTTTGAGATCCTCGGCGCCGTAATCGTCCGGGTAGGTGACCTCGACGTCGCGCACGTCGCCGGCGACCGCTCCTTTCAGCCCCTCGTCGAAGGCGGCGAAGTTGCCCTCGACGCCCAGCTCCAAGGGATAATCCTTGATCTCCTTGGCCTTGTCGGGCTCGCCGGCGTCGTCCAGCGGCGCGATGACCGTCTTGAGCACGTCGCCCAGGGCGGCGGGACGCTCGACCTTCTCGACCACGGCCCGGCTCTCGCGCAGGCGCTTCAGAGCCTCGTCCACGTCCTGGTCGGCGACCTCGGCGTCGCGGGCGGTCAGCGGCAGATCGTCGTAGCCCTCGGGCTCGATCTCGGGCCGGACCTCGACCGTGATGTCGACGGTGACCGGCTCGCCCTCGTCCATCTTCAGGTTGTCGAACTCGGGATCGGAGACCGGGCTGAAACCGTGCTCGGCCAAGGCGACCTGGTAGGCCTCCGGGATCACCTTCTCCACGGTCTGGAACCGGACCTGGGGGCCCAGCTCCTTCTCGACCATGGCCATCGGGACCTTGCCCTTGCGGAATCCGGGGCGCACGTGGCCGCGGCGGGCTTCGCGCAGTTCGCCGGCGTACTTCTGGTCGAAGTAATCGGGATCGACCGTAACCTTGACGATCCGCTTCCACATCTCGGGGGCGTCGACCTCCATCTTGAACGGCGGTGCGCCGGCTGCATCCTTGGTCTTGTCGGTCATGGGTCAATCCTCGGTTCTGGAATCAGGAAACGGGGCTCGGCCTTCGGAACGGAGCGCGGCCCCCGGGGATGGTCTGGTGCGAGAGGGGGGACTCGAACCCCCACGGTTTCCCACGGGAACCTAAATCCCGCGCGTCTACCAGTTCCGCCACTCTCGCCACGGGGCCGGAATTGGGCGAAAACAAGCGAAAACAAGGCGATTCTCGGCCCGCGCCAATATAAACCGGGCCACCGGAAGGGTCAAGGTTCCCAGAGCCCGCCTGCAGCCGGCGCGGATGATCCGCAGAGCCGGCCGGTCACTTGACCTTGCGGTAGATCGTCCGGGCCGCGATGCCCAGGATCTGCGCCGCGATCTCCTTGTCGCCGCCGGTGCTGTCGAGGGTGGCCTCGATCAGTTCCATCTCGGCCTGGCGCAGCGTGGATCCGACCGGGATGGTGATCGCGTCGGTGCGCTTGCGGCCGGCCAGCACGGCCTGGGGCAGCACGCCGACCTCGATCGTCTGCTCCTTGCTCAGCACGACCGCCCGCTCGATGCAGTTCTCGAGTTCGCGCACGTTCCCGGGCCAGGAGTAGCGGTTCATGGCCTCGACAGCCGCCGGGGAGAAAACTTCGATGTTCTTGTTGTTCTTCTGGTTGTAACGCTGCAGGAAGAAGTTCGCCAGCAGCAGGATGTCTTCCCCGCGCGACCGCAGCGGCGGCAGCTCGATGTTGATGACGTTCAGGCGGTAGAACAGATCCTCACGGAAGGTCCCCTGCTCCACCATCCGCTCCAGGTCGGCGTTTGTGGCGGCGATGACCCGCACGTCGACCTCCAGCGGCTGGTTGCTGCCCAGGCGCTCGAAGGTGGCCTCCTGCAGCACGCGCAGCAGCTTGACCTGCACGGTCATCGGCAGTTCGCCGACCTCGTCCAGGAACAGCGTGCCCTTGTGGGCCGCCTCGAAGCGTCCGCGGCGGCGCTGGTTGGCCCCGGTGAAGGCCCCCTTCTCGTAGCCGAAGAGCTCGGCCTCGAGCAGGGTCTCGGGGATGGCGGCGCAGCTGGTGGCCACGAAGGAATTGGCGGCCCGGTCGCTCCAGCGGTGGATGGCGTTGGCCAGCACGTCCTTGCCGGTGCCGCTCTCGCCGGTCACCAGCAGGGTGGCCGAGCTCTGGGCGACCTGCCGGGCGGTCGACAGCACCTCGCGCATCAAGGGGCTCTTGCCGATGATGTCGGTATCGCCCTGGGCCTCGCGCAGCTTGCGCCGCAGCTCCTGGTTCTCGGCCAGCAGCCGCTGCTTCTCCATCCCCTTGCGCACGGTGTTGAGCGTGGTGGCGGTCGAGAAGGGCTTTTCGAGGAAGTCGTAGGCGCCCATCTTCATCGCCTCGACGGCGGTTTCGATGGTGCCGTGGCCGGTGATGATCACGATCTGCGCCGATGGAGCGACCACCTGGGCCGCCTTCAGCAGGTCGATGCCCCCCATCTTGGGCATCATCAGGTCGGTCAGCACCAGATGCACCGATTCGCGGCGCAGGATCTCCAGCCCCTCCTCGCCGTTGCCGGCGGTCAGGACCTCGTATCCGTTGCGGCCCAGCAGACGCGAGAGCGCCTGGCAGAGTTCGGGCTCGTCGTCGACCACCAGGATGGTTCCCAGCGGCGCGTTCTGGACGGCTGCGGCAGCGTGCAAGCGCCTCTCCCCCGATACGCCGGTTCCGCCGGCGGTGAGCGTCGTCGCGGCCGGACGGCCGGCGACGCCGACAATTTGTCCTCTCGGTGACAGATTGTCAAATCAAAAGAAGAGCGCGGGAATCAGCATTGTTCACGCAGAACGCCCCCGCCGGCGATCCGACGGGGGCGTTCGAGGAACCGGAGTCTGCAGGATCTACGAATTCTTGACGAAATCGTAGCCCCGGTGCAGGGCCTCCATGTTCATGTCCACGAGGTTCTTCTTCTTGATGACCTCGCGCAGGGTCGCCTCCACCAGCTCCAGATCGAAGGCGCCGGTGGCCGCGGTCAGAGCGCCCAGGATGACCACGTTGGCCACCTTGGGAGTGCCCACCTCGTCGGCGATCTTGGTGGCGGGGATCATGATGGCGTTCAGGCGGTCGGTGTCGGGCTTGGCCTCGATGATCGAGGTGTCGACCACGATCAGCCCGCCGTCCACGACGTCGTCCTGGAAGGCCTCGAGCGACGGCTGGTTCATGACCACCAGCACGTTCGGCTTCTCGACCAGCGGCGTGCCGATGCGGTTCGGCGAGATGTTCACCGAGCAGTTGGCCGTGCCGCCGCGCATCTCCGGACCGTACGAGGGGATCCAGCTGACCTGCTGGCCGCCGCGCATGCCGATCTGCGAGAGGAACAGGCCCATAGACAGGATGCCCTGGCCGCCGAAGCCGGCGAACTTGCAGTTCAGATCCTTGTCGAGCTTGGCCGCGGGCGCTTCGGCTTCGGCCGCTTCGGGCTGGTAGCCGAAGTACTCGCTGACCTTCTTGGGCTCGAACTCGGCGAAGCTGCGCCGCCAGTCGCCCTCGCGCTCGTCGCTGACGTCCTTGAACACGCCCAGCGGGAAGATCTTGGTCATCTCCTCGACGATGTGCTCGCGGGCGGTCGGCGGATCCATCTTCAAACCGGTCGGGCAGGCCGACAGGATCTCCACGAAGCTGTAGCCGCGGTTCTCCATCTGGTTCTTGATGGCCTTGCGGATGGCCTTGCGCGCCTTGTTGATGTGCTTGGGCATGCCGATCGCGACGCGCTCGACGTAGGTCGCGGCGGGCAGCGTG
>CAYLMM010000046.1:0-20317 GCA_964384825.1 uncultured Fibrobacteraceae bacterium | reverse complement strand
TCCGCGTCCGACCGCTCCCTCGCCCGCCGCCGCCGGAGCCGGGACCGTGGCCTCGCCCATCGCGGGCACGGTCATCGAGGTCAAGTGCAAGCCGGGCGACGATGTGACCGAGGGCCAGGTGCTGCTGGTCATCGAGGCCATGAAGATGAATACGTCGATCTCCGCTCCCTCGGCAGGCAGGGTCAAGGCTGTGCCCGTGGCAGCCGGCGACAGCGTTCGGGAGAACGAGGTTCTGGTCGAGTTCGAGTAGCCCTTCCGACCGCACGCCGCACACCGCCGACGACGGCCCGGCCGGGCCGCGTCGCTACCGGTGGCCGGCGACGCAGTGGAGCGAGTCATGGATCTTTTGTGGGACTTCCTGCAGGTCGGCATCATCGGCAACTTCACCTGGGGCAACATCACGATGCTCGCGGTGGGTTGCCTGTTCATCTACCTGGGCATCGCCAAGGACTACGAGCCGCTGCTGCTGGTGCCCATCGGCTTCGGCATCCTGATCGGCAACATCCCGTTTTCCCGCGGGATGAACATCGGCGTCTACGAGACCGGTTCGGTGCTCTCGGTCCTCTACCAGGGCGTGACCCAGGGCTGGTATCCCTCGTTGATCTTCATGGGCATCGGGGCGATGACCGACTTCTCGTGCATGCTGGCCAATCCGAGGCTGATCCTGCTGGGCGCGGCGGCCCAGACGGGCATCTTCCTGACCTTCCTCGGCGCCCTGCTGCTGCATTTCCCGGTCAAGCAGGCCGCGGCCATCGGCATCATCGGCGGCGCCGACGGTCCCACCGCCATCTTCCTCTCGTCGCAGCTGGCTCCCGACCTGCTCGGGGCGATCGCCGTGGCGGCCTATTCGTACATGGCGCTGGTGCCGGTGATCCAGCCCCCGATCATCAAGCTGCTGACCACCCGCGAGGAACGGCTGATCCGGATGAAGCCCTCGCGGCCGGCCAGCAAGCGGACGCGGATCATCTTCCCGATCGTGGCCTTCATCCTGACCGCCTGCATCGCGCCGGGTTCGATCAGCCTGCTGGGCTTCCTGTTCTTCGGCAATCTGCTGAAGGAGAGCGGCGTGACCGAGCGGCTGGCCAAGACAGCCCGCGATCCGCTGATCGACACCGTGACGATCCTGCTGGGCCTCTGCGTGGGCACCTCGACCGACGCCTCGCGCTTCCTGACGCCGCAGTCGGTGCTGATCTTCGTGCTGGGCGCGGCCTCGTTCTGCGTGGCCACCGGCGCCGGCGTGCTCTTCGCGAAGCTGATGAACGTCTTCCTGAAGGAAAAGCTCAATCCGATCATCGGGGCGGCCGGCGTTTCGGCCGTGCCCGATTCGGCGCGGGTCTGCCAGATGGTCGGCGCGCGTGAAGATCCCCAGAATTTCCTTATCATGCATGCCATGGCGCCCAACGTGGCCGGCGTGATCGGATCGGCGGTGGCGGCGGGAGTGTTCCTCTCTCGCTTCGTGATGGCCGGCTGACCGCCGGCATCCGCGACCGGACTGGATTCTGCGACGGCGGCGCTTCGGCGCCGCCGTTTCGCACATGAAGATGGAGGATGGCAATGATTCCCTGGCTCGAGATCATCGGGTACGCCGGGTCGGTGCTGGTGGCCGTCTCGCTGACGATGAGTTCGGTGGTCAAGCTGCGCTGGCTGAATCTGGCCGGCGCCGCGGTGATGAGCGTCTACGGCCTGCTCGTCGGCGCCTACCCGGTGCTGGCGGTGAACGCCTTCATCGTGCTGGTGAACGTCTGGTACCTGGGCCGGATGACCCGCGAGGAGGAGTATTTCGAACTCCTGGAGATCAAGTCGATGGCCAACACGTTCCTGGCCCGCTTCCTCGAGTTCCACGCCTCGGACATCGCGCGGTATTTCCCCGGATTCGACCTGGCGGCCCTGAAGGATCCGACGGTGGTCTTCATCCTGCGCGACATGCATCCGGCCGGACTGCTGATCTGCGTGCCCGACGGGGACGGCACCCTCGAAGTGGCGCTCGACTACGTGATCCCGCGCTATCGCGACCTGAAGTGCGCCCGCTTCTTCTACCGCCAGTGGGGGCCGGTCTTCGCGCGGCGGGGCTTCCGGCGCTTCCTGGCCCGCACCGACGTGGCCGATCATGTCCGTTACCTTTCCCGCATCGGCTACCGCCTCGATCCCGACTGCGAGTTCTGCTATGAAATGCCTATCCGCGTCGCGGCGGGCGGCCGCTGATTTTTCAGGCGGCGGCCGTCCGCTTCGGGCGTCCGGATCGCGCCGAAACAGAGCTCAGCCACACCCTGTCATGTTGTTAACGATGACTAACCAGCTTTGCGGGCGGGGAGGCGGTCGCCGTGCCTTCGTAATCCTCTTCTCGACAAGCCTATAAACCGGATTGCCGCGGTCCCGATTAAACTCATTCGGAAATGCGGGGAATTGTTGAAGTTACCCGTCGCCAGCCTAAGCCTACCTGTACCGTGGGAAATATAGCCTCCCATGTATCATATAAATGCGAAGTTAGGCAGAAACGAACACTTGATTTTTTTCGGGCTTCTCTGTTCCTTTGGAGGCGCCCGAGAGTGCCGGATTTTTAACAGGAGGCCCGTGACTTGACGCCGCGAAAGCCCATTTTCCTGATGCTCGTCCCGATTCTGATCCTGCTGTCGAGTCCTGCAGCCTGGGCTCAGGATTTCACCAGCGAAGATTGTGCGGCCTGCCATGAGGATTCGGGCGGCGACCCGGCGGAGGTGACGCTCGACCACCTGGCCGGAGGCGTCCACGAGGGTCTCGAATGCCTCGATTGCCATACCGACGTCTCGGATCTGCCCCACGACGAACTGGGACCGGCCGACTGCAGCGCCTGTCACGAGGATGTCGCCGAGGCTTACACCCAGCACGGCCGCGGCATGGTCGGCGAGTCCGGATACATCCCCGGCTGCGCCGATTGCCACGGCACCCACCGGATCCTGACCGCGGACGACCGCGAGTCGATGACCCATCCGGCCAACATGCCCGAGACCTGCGGCAAGTGCCACGAGGACGAGGACCTGATCCGCGAGCTGAACATCCGCTTCCAGCATCCGATCCGCGTCTACGACAGCTCGGTCCACG
This sequence comes from uncultured Fibrobacteraceae bacterium, assembly GCA_964384825.1. Classification (GTDB taxonomy): domain Bacteria; phylum Krumholzibacteriota; class Krumholzibacteriia; order LZORAL124-64-63; family LZORAL124-64-63; genus CAYLMM01. The sequence goes on along the minus strand of CAYLMM010000046.1, from coordinate 17,239 downwards.
GCAAGGCCACCGCCGGCGGATTGACCCAGGCGGCCACCTGCAACGACTGCCATTCCACCGACGGCTCGGCGCACCACATCTATCCGCCGATCCACCAGGAATCGCGGATCAACCACTTCAACATCCCCAAGACCTGCGGCCAGTGCCACCGGGCGATCGAGGAGGAATACTGGGAGGGGATCCACGGGCAGCTGACCGCGCGCGGCGAGGTCGACGCCCCGATCTGCACCACCTGCCACGGCGAGCACGGCATCCTGCCGATCTCCGATCCGCGTTCTCCGGTCAGCACCTACCGCCTGGCCGAGGCCACGTGCACACCCTGCCACGAATCGGCGGCGCTGAACGAGAAATACGATCTGCCCACCGGGCGCCTGCAGTCGTTCGTGGATTCGTATCACGGGCTGAAGAGCAAGGCGGGCGACAAGTCGGTGGCCAACTGCGCTTCCTGCCACGAGGCGCATCTGATCCTGCCGGCCTCCGACGAAAGATCCTCGATCAACCCCGCGAACCTGCAGCAGACCTGCGGCCACTGCCACGAGGGCATCTCGTCCGAGGTGGCGACCGTGCCCATCCACGAGACGGCCACCGGCCACCGGGTCGGCCTGGCGCACATCATCCAGGTGATCTACGTCGTGCTGATCGTGGTGGTGATCGGCGGGATGATCGTCCACTGGCTGATCGATCTCTTCCGCCGCCTGCGCGACGTGATGCGCCAGAAGCCCCAGGTGCGGCGCATGGAGCCCAACGAGGTCGCCCAGCATACGGTGCTGGCGGTCTCGTTCATCGCGTTGGTGGTGACCGGTTTCGCCCTGCGGTTCTACGACGCCTGGTGGAGCACGATGCTCTTCGGGCACGAGGGAGGCGCCGGCATCCGCGGCATCATCCACCGGGTCTCCGGCGTGGTGCTGCTGCTCGGCTCGGTCTGGCATCTGGGGTTCCTGCTCACGCCGCGCGGACGCGAGTTCTTCGGCGACATGCTTCCCGGATGGCACGACGCCCGGCAGTTCTTCCAGCGGATGCGGTTCAACCTCGGCCGCACCGACGAGGCCCCGCGGTTCGGCCGGTTCTCCTACGTCGAGAAGGCCGAGTACTGGGCGCTGATCTGGGGGACGGTCGTGATGGGCATCACCGGCCTGATGCTCTGGTTCGATAATTCGGTGGCGCATTACCTGCCCAAGGGCGCCATGGACGTGGTGCTGGTGATCCACTACTACGAGGCATGGCTGGCCGCGCTGGCGATCCTCATCTGGCACATGTACGCGACGGTCTTCAACCCCGAGGTCTATCCGATGAACCCGTCGTGGATCACCGGCAAGATGCCGCTGCACATGTACCGGGAGGAGCACGCCGCGGTCGAGGTGAAGCCCGAGCACATCATCAGCCACGTCTACGAACCGGGGACGGACGTCAGGCAGGCCGATGCCGAACCGAAGGGCGGATCCGAGGATTGAAGCCGGCGGGCGAATCGGACAAGCCCATGAAAAAAGGGCGGCCCCGGCGGGCCGCCCTTCTCTTTGCCTCGCGGTCGGGATCGTCTACTCGGCCTCGGGGTGGGGGTGCTTGACCTCTTCCCAGCGGGCGGCGTAGTCGAAGCCCTTGAAGGTCGGGCTCTTCTCGTTGTGGCACATCACGCAGTTGGACTCGCCCTCGAGCAGCAGCCCGGCGGCGATGGAGGCTTCGTGGTCCTTCATGACCTTCATGGACTTGTACTCCGAGCCGGCGCCGTGGCAGGCTTCGCAGCCGACGCCCTCTTCATCGGTGTACTTGGTCTTGGCGTCCAGCGGAGCCTTCAGGAATCCCTTGGTGGTGTGGCAGTAGAGGCAGCCCTCGTCCTTCTGGGGATCCTCGATGCCCATCTCCTTGGCCAGGGCCAGCGAAGCTTCCGAGGCCAGCGTCGCGAAGGCGCCGGCGTGCTTGGACTCGAGCCACACCTTGTACTGGTTGCCCTTGGCGTCCTTCTTGTGGCAGATCTTGCACTTGTCGACGCCCACGATGGCGGGGCCGTCCTCGGCGCCGGCGGTGACCACGGTGAAGGCCAACACGCCCAGGAACGCCACCAGGACGATCAGGCTGAGCTTTTTCATCGTTCCTCCTCGGATGGATCACGGTCGATACCGTGCCTGAAGCGAGATGTCCAAATTCGAACCTCTATTTAACATCACCGGCGAACCGGTTGTAGCAAAAAATCCCGTGTCGCACGGGGAATTGCGGCCCGTTTCAGGCTGCGATGGGCCGCAAACGCGGAAAATCCGGCATCCCGGCCCTGATTGCGGCTATTGAAAACGTGTTCCGTTGGGGTGAAAAAATGCGACCGCCGCTCCCGGATCGGCTCCGGGAGGGCGGTCGCGCCGCGGCTGGTCGGAGGGCGGGGTCTCCGGCCGGTCAGCGCTTCAGCAGATGCAGGTCGCCGCTGAAGATGTCGGCATCGAAATTCGCGTCGCCGTCGCCGGCGGTGAACGAAAGCTCCTTGCCGGGGCCGTACTTGCTGGCCCGGCGGGCCGCGGGGCCGAACTCGTTCTCGATGTCGCCGCTGAACGCGGAGATGTCGAACTCGGCGCTGGTGTCGGCGGGCAGGCGCAGCACGGCCCGGCCGCTGTGCAGGGAGATGTCCCAGTCGGCCTTGCCGACCATCGCGCCGGTCAGCTCCAGATCGCCGCTGACGGCGCTGAAGTTGAATTCCTCCAGTTCGGCGTCGGCCATCTCGACATTGCCGCTGACCACCGAAACCGAGACCTCGCCGCGGCATTCCGCGAGCTTGATGCCGCCGTTGACGGTTTCGGCCTTCAGCTTGGTGGTCTTCGAAGCGATCTCGATCCTGCCGTTGACGGTCGCGGCGACGATCCGCTCCGGTCCTTTCTCCACCACGATCCGGCCGTTGACCGTGGCCAGTTCGGCGGGGCCGGACACGTCGTCGACCAGGATCGGGGAGTTGACCGTCTCGACGTCCAGGCGGGCGCCGTGGGGGACGCGGAAGTTCAGGTCGGCCTCGATGTCCTGGTTGCGGCCGTGCAGATTCTTCGGCACCACGACCTCGATCTGCAGTTCGTCGCCGTCGCCGGTGATGCGCAGTTCCTCGATGTCCTTCTCGAGGCTGCCGGTGATCCGGACCTCGTTCTTGTCCCAGCCAGTGATCGTGATCTCGCCCGAGATGTTCTCGATGCCGAGCCGCACGTTCTTGGCGACCTTGCGCGTCTGGTCGACCTCGGTGTCGGCCAAGGCGGTCGCGGCGACCGCGGTCAGCAGCAGCACCACGGCGGCGATTCGCGTGAATCCGGTGAATTTCTTCATGACTGTCCTCCGTTCCAGGGGGGCGCGGCGCTAGATCGTCGCCGTGCGTCTGTCGATACTCTCGATCATCTCGATCCGGCGAAGGACGCCGGTCGTCAGCATGCGGGAAAGCGCGGCGTCCTGGCCGCAGTACGCCAGCGCCGTTTTCAACTCGACCACCGCGGCGTCGTTCTCGGCGATGGCCTCGTTCAGGGCGAAGATCGTCCGCGGCGGCAACATCTCGGAGGCGGCGTTCATCGTCTCGAAGCAGCGGTCGCGGGACGCATCGTAGGCGGCGAAGAGCGCGGCGGTCGGATCGGCCGTCGCTCCGGGATCCGCCGTGCGCAGCAGATCCGGCAGATGCATGGTCAGGGTGGCCGGGACCAGCATCAGCAGGGCCAGGCCCGCCGCCGCCAGCATCAGGCGCCGGTTCTCGAACCTTCGCGCAACGCCGCCGCGGGAGCCGTCGCGGGAGCCGTCGCGCCGTCCGTGATCCGCAAGAGCGATCACCTGCGCCCCGGAATCCCGCTGCGCGCCATCGGCGGCGCGGTCGTCGAGGGCGGCTTCGATGCCCGGCCACAGATCCCGCGCGGGCGCGATCTCGTCCGGAAGCTCCGCCGCCGCCGCGAGCAGGGATCTCAGCTCCGCGACCTCGCGCGAGCACTCGCGGCACTCCAGCAGGTGGCGGTCGACAATGGCGGCCTCTTCGTCCGGCAGCAGGTCGTCCACGTAGTCGTCCAGGCGTTCCCTGATCTGGTCGTGCGTCATCATGCCAATGCCTCCCGAAGCAGTCTTCTGGCCCGGTGCAGCTGCGCCTTGACCGTTCCGACCGCCGTTCCCATCCGCTGCGCGATCTCCCGGTGCCGGTAACCTTCCACGTCGTGCAGGACGAAGACGGTCCTGGCGCCGGGCGGCAGGCCCGCGATGGCCCTTTCGAGATCGATGCGGCTGCCGCTGCGGACCGGGGCCGTGGCGACGGACCGGATGTCGTCCGGATCGCCTTGCCCCTCCCGGCTCCGCTCCAGCGCCGCGCGCCGCCGCCGGTCCAGGGCCAGGTTCACCGTCAAGCGGTGAATCCAGGTTCCGAAACGGCTGCGGCCCTCGAAGCGTTCGAGCTTGCGCCATGCCCGGACGAACGCGTCCTGGGTCAACGTCTCGGCCGCGTCGACGTTTCCGGTCAGGCGCAGGCTCAGGGCGTGGATCCGGCCGACGTGACGGCGGTAGAGTTCGGCGAAGGCCTCGGAGTCGCCGCCGCGGGCGGCATCGACCAGAAGGCTTTCATCGGACCCGGGCGTGAAACCGACGATTCGGGCCGGTTGGTTCACGTCTTTCCCCCGTCTGCGATCGGACATGGTTTCGCGCATTCCCTTGCTGACGGTTCTTGGACGCCCCCCGGGGGCGGAAGGTTTAAAGGATCTTCCTGGAAAAACGCGGCGCGCCCGGAGATGTTTCCGGACGCGCCGACGAGAGGAACGGAGCCGTCACTTCCAGGCCGGGGCTTCCAGGTCGAGTCCCTTGCCCGAGAAGATGATCTCCGGGTCGAGGTCGGAAGCCTGCATCATGTTCTGGGCGTTGATCCGCCAGACGCAGGCGCCGTCTTCGACGGCCGGCGCGTTGTGGCTGAGGATCTCGCCCGGAGGCGTGATGCGGAACACGACGTCCATCTCGCCGATCGAGGCCATCAGCTTGCCCGAGAGCTCGGTGATGCGGCCGATCTTCTCCATGTCCATCGATTCCATCCCCGCGGCGGCCGGCTGCTCCATGGCGGCTTCTTCCATCTCCGCCTCGGTCGGCTCGGGGTCCTGCGCCCCCTTCAGGACGTAATCGCCCTCGGCGGTGCGGTACAGGGCGATGCCCGAACCACCCTTGCCCATCGCGCTGCTGACCGCTGCGTTGAGGCCGTCGAGATCCTTGAAGGCGAAGGCCATCTTCACGGTCTCGACGCCGTCCTTCCCGGATCGTTCGAATTCTGTCAGCTCGACGTCGTTCTCCTTGCAGATCCGGCGCAGCTCGCCCTCGTCGATTTCGTCCATGTCGGGCATGTCCTGGGTCGGCATGCCGCCGCCGCCGCCCAGCTCGGACATCTCGGCGAGCGCGTTCTTCACTTCGGTGGACATGGAGTAGGTCACGGCGTAGGTCCCGCCCCCGTTGCGGTCCATCTGCGTGACGACTTCGACTTGAACGCAGCCGCCGAGCGCCAGCAGCGCCAACGGCAAGAGAAATAGGATCCGACGCATGTTCGACTCCTTGACGAGAAAGACGGCGCCGGAGGGCGGCCGGCGGGCGGAGGCGAAGCGGCTTGTCCGCTGCGAAACCCCCCGCGGGCCCAGTCTGTCACAAGGACGGGCCCGGGATCAAGCCCGTCCAGGATCAGCGGGCTCCGTCGTCCGCCCAGCCGGCCGGCAGGATTCCCGGCGGCAGCATCAGCAGCGGGGCTCCGGGCCGCTCGGCGATCCGCAGCAGGAAGCTCGTCTCGGGCGACGGCTCGTCCGGTTCGTCCGGCCCGGCGCCGGCGGCGAACGCACCGGGCAGCCTGAACGGCAGCTTCGGCAGCGCGAACAGCTTGCGGGGCGGGTATTCCGCGATCCGGACGTCCTCCCGCGGCCCGATTCCGACCAGTTCGCGGGCCGCCGCGACGGCGTCCAGCAATCCGCCCTCGGCGTCGCAGAGGCCGCCGGCGATCGCGTCGGGTCCCATCCAGACCCGTCCGCCGCCGAGCTCGCGCACGCGGGCCTCGTCGAGCTCCCGGCCGGCCGCGACGGCGGCCACGAAACGATCGTACATGCCGAGGATCCGTTCGCGCACCATCTCCCGCTCGTGGGCGTCGAGGCCGCGGGCCGGCAGGGAGAGGCCGAGCAGGGGCAGGCGGACGCGGCGGAAGAGATCGGCGTGGGCACCGCGCGAGACGCCGTCGGCGCGCACTCCCAGCCGGTCGCCCAGGCCCCGGTCCCAGGCCCAGCCGCTGATCACGCCGATCGAACCGGTGACCGTCACCGGGGTCGTCAGCACGCGCGAACCGTCCATGCTCAGCCAGTAGCCGCCCGAGGCGGCGACGTCGCCCTGGCTGATCACGACCGGATAACCGGCCGAGCGCAGATCGCGGACGGCCTCGGCGACCAGATCGCTGGCCATCGGATCCCCGCCGGGCGAATCGACCCGCAGCACGACCGCCCACACGTCGGGATCGCGCATCAGCCCGCGCAGGAGGCGGGCCGTTTCACGGGCCTTGATGCCCTTGTCCATGGCGCAGGAGCCCACGGCGTAGACCACGGCGATCTCGGGCGGTTCGCCCCAGCGGTCGGCGGCCGGGATGCGGGGCGGCGCCACGTCCCAGGCTTCGGCGGCGCGGCCGTGTTCGCGTTCCACGAGCATCATCAGATCGTTCCAGCGGCCGACGCCGTCGATCAGGCCGAGCTCGACCGCCCGCGCCGCCGGCATCATCACCTCGTCGTCGACCGCGGCGTCGAAGGCGGCGAATTCGAGTCCGCGGGCGCGGCAGACATCGGCGCGGACGGTCTCGTAGACGACGTCGATCATCCGGCCCCGCTGCTCGCGGTCGGCCTCGCTCATTTCGTCGCGCGCCAGGATCTCGACGGCGGTCTTGTGGGGGAAGTACTGGAAGGCCTCGAAGCCGACGCCCAGCTTGGCGAGCATGTCCTTGAGGTAGGTGCGGCCGGCGTCCAGACCCGGGATGGTCACGAAGGCCTGCGGATCGAGGATCAGACGGTCGGCGACCGAGGCGACCCACAGGCCGAGCAGATCGAGGTCGTCGGCATGGACGAAGACCTTCTTGCCCGCCGCCTGCAATCCGGCGAGGCTGCGCCGCAGCTCCCAGGCCAGCGAAGGGCGCGCCGAGAAGCCCGAAAGGTTCAGGGCCACGCCGCCGACGTCGGGACGCCGGGCGGCCTCGTCCAGCGCCCGGGCCAGGGGCAGCCAGGCGATGCGTCCGCCGTCGAACCAGCGATGGGTCCTGTGGGTCAGGCGGCGCCCCTGCAGGTCCAGGGAGAGGATCCGGCCCGGGCGCGCGGGAGGATGGAAGCCGGGCAGGCGCGGCAATTCGCCGGGGTGCAGTTCCGCCTCCGGGGATCCGGTCCGCAGGGCGTGGGTCGTGGCCAGAAGTTCGCCGTCATCGTCGTAGGCCGCGGCCGAACGCAGGCCCAGTCTCGGCAGGGCGATCCCGGCCTGGACGATGAAGCGCGGGCCGTCGCCGTCGGGATCCTCCTGCATCTTGACGCCGCAGCGCAGGCCCCCGACCGGGCGCAGCTCGGCGCCCAGGCCCCACAGGCCGTCGGCGAGATGTTGGCCTCGGCGCAGGGAATAATCGCCGTAGATCGTGGCCCAGGGCGTGCGGAAGGGGCGCAGGCCGATGTCGCAGACCATCCGGGCGGCCTTCGACTCGACCGACTGGGTTCCCGCGATCCCCCATGAGAGATGGCGTCCGGGGCGGTGGATGAATCCCAGCGACACCGCCCTTTCGCGAGGCACGGCGGCCGATTCGCCGCCCGACCAGCGCCAGGCCGCGCCCAGGACGGCGCGCCGCGAGCCCATCGTGGCGCCCAGCTGCCAGTCGGTCGCGTGGGGCGCGTCCGGCAGATCGGCGTAGGTGCGGTGGCGCACCGCCAGGCCGAGCCGCCGGCCCCAGGAGAATCCCCAGTCGTCCAGGCCGTTGCTTTCGCCCTCGCGGTCGGTCCACCAGAAGGCGGCTTCGGTCCGGTCGTTGGCGCCCCAGGCGGCCGGATTCGCGAAGGCCGCCAGCGAACCGCCGGTGGCCGAGGGAGAGGCGATCAGCGGGTTGTCGGCGTGGTAATCGCCGAGGCGCAGGTCGCCGTCGGTCGCGGCGCCGGCTGCCAGGGCGACCAGGGCGGTCAGGATCGCCGCGAGCACGGCGGAAGCGGGGAAGGCGGGGCGGCGATGCGGTGCGCAACGGAACATCGGGTCCTCCCGGATGGAGCGAACGGTTCCGCGGGAGCATACCCCATCGAGACGCGATCGCCCAGATCCGGGCTCGGGACCGGCGGTGCGGTGGTCAGTCGAAGATCATCTTGATCGCGCCCCAGGTCGTCGGCGCGTCGGCGACGATCGGCCCGCGCTCGACGTACGTGAAGACGTAGCAGTCGCTGCAGTCCTCCTCGAAGGTAAGCACGCGGGGTGCAGCATCGGAGATCGAGACGCGGGCGTCGGCCTGGGTCAGCACCCCGCCGCGCACGACCCAGTCCCATCCCCAGAAGCGGGTGGAGTCGCAGGCGATGACGTAGACGCGGCGGATCTGGAAACGCTCGTCGGAGTAGATGTTCACCGATCCGGTGTCCAGGAACTCGTACTGCAGGGTGTAGCCCTCGGTCGCCGGGGTGCTGGTCTCGCCGGTGGCGCCGTTGTAGGTGCTCGCCCACTCCCAGACGCCGGTGATCGCGGGTCCGGGTTCCTCGCACTGTGCGGACGACGGGGCGGGCGCGAGCAGGGCGGACGCGGCCAGAAGCATGATGATGATGATGCGGGGCGAATGCATGTTCGACTCCTCGTTGATCGTGGTCTTCCCCAGATCATACGGGAACAGGGGGCGGGGGGCCAGTCGCGGCGGACGAAAAAAGGATCGGCCGGTTTCCCGGCCGACCCTGTTCTCCACCGATGGAGATGTCGCGCGTTTCCGCCGTTGCGGGGCGGGTTCTTACAGGTCGAGATCGCCGACGTAGGAGTCGGTGTAGGAAGGCGCCACCTTCACTCCCCGGTACTGCGATGCCCAGTCGAACATCTTCTGGACGGCGTAGGCGCAGTCGTCTTCGTAGTAGATGAAGCCGACGTCGTCGAAACCTTCCATCTGGTAATACGTGAACACTCCGTTCTGCATCGTTGCGTCGCCGTCGTAGGAGTAGCGGTTCTTGTTGGAGGCGACGGCGATGACCCGGCCGTTGGCGTTCAGCGCGGTGGCCATCTCGCCGATCTGGCAGGCGTCGAAGGCGAAGGCCATCTTCGTGCTGCCGCAGCCGTCGAACATGCCGCCGAACCATTCGGCGGTGATGTAGGTCAGGTCGGCGGTGACGATCTTGCCGCGCGAGCCGTGGCCCGAGTAGGTCAGCGCGATCTCGTTGCCGGCGGTGCTCAGGGCCACCAGATCGGCGACCTCGGCCTGGATCGCGGCGGCGGTGGCCTGGCCGTCGATCAGCGTGGTCACCTGGTAGCCTTCGGACTGCAGACGCGATTTCCAGTCCTGGGCGTCGTCGTCGCAGTAGTTCAGGTCGTTGGCGGTGCCCGCGTAATCGGAGATGCCGATCACCAGGGCGTACTTGCCGGATTTGGCGTCATCGACAGGCTTGACCCCGAAGACGTCCTTGGCCGCCAGCGTGTTCTGCAGCTGGACGGCTTCGGGACGCGTGTCGATGAACTCAGGACGCTGAAAGACCGATCCGTCGGCCAGGTCGGTTTCGGCCGTCGGGGCGACGGCGTTGTCGTCGCCGCAGCCGACCAGGACGGCCGCCAGCACGAGTACGGAGAGCAGCAGTAGTTTCTTCAATGGAATCCTCCCGAATTTCGGCGAGAAAGGGCGGAAACCGCGCGACGCGCCGCAAATGGCCGGACTGCGAGAACGTCCGACCATCGCGACGATGCAGATTCCCATGAAACGGATCTCATGTCCATGAAATCTTGAATATGACCGGCCAGGATCGATTTCGGGTTCGTGGCCATCGCCGCGCCGGGCAGGCGGCGGATTCCTAGACCGAGTAGTACTGCGCTTCGGGATGGTGGGCGACCACGGCCGAGACGCTCTGCTCGGGATGGAGCTGGCATTCCCCGCTGAGCGAGAGGCCGATGCGCTGCCAGTCGAGCATCCCGGCCAGGATGCGCTGGTCGGCCAGCTCGGGGCAGGCCGGATAGCCGAAGCTGTAGCGGCGTCCCCGGTAGCCGCAGCGGATCACGCCGGCCGCGGTGGGGGCGTCGTCCCGGTCGATCCCCAGCTCGCGGCGCATCAGGCGGTGGACGTGCTCGGCCAGGGCCTCGGCCGTCTCGACCGCGAAGCCGTGCAGCAGCAGGTACTCGCGGTAGTCGTCGTCGTCCATCAGCGCCCGCGCCTTCTCGGTGGCGGCGGCGCCGACGGTCACCGCCATCACGCCCAGCACGTCGCGGCCGCCGGGGCCGCGGCCGCCGAAGTAGTCGCTCAGGCAGCGGCGCGGCGACTTGCGCTGGCGGGGGAAGGTGAAGGTCCAGGCCGGTTCGGCGTCGCCGGGATCGGCGTAGACCAGCAGCCGGTCGCCGTCGGCCGCCGCGGAGAACCATCCCCGGACCGCGGCCGGACGCAGCCAGCCGTCATCCAGCGCCGACCGTTTCAGCCGCGCCAGCGCCGGATCGATCTCCATCCTCTCGAGGCGCCGGTACTCTTCCTTGGGCATCCCCGCCCGCGTGTAGCCCCAGCGGCCCTTGACCAGGGCGGGCCGGTTCAGCAGTTCCCACACCTCTTCCAGATCGATGCCGGTCTCGATGCGCGAGCCCCAGAAGGGCGGCTCGGGCACCGGGTCGGCCGGCCGCAGCGGCACGGCCGGCGGCGCGTCGGCCTCGCCCGGGTCGCCGTCCGCCGCGTCGTGGTCGCGGGGCTCGGCCGCCGGCGGCTCGCCCCCGCTGATCGCGCCGACGAGCTTCAGTCCGTCGAAGGCGTCGCGGGCGTAGTAGACCGGCCCGCGGTAGATCCGCCGCAGGTCGCCTTCGACGTACTTGCGGGTCAGCGCCGCGCCGCCGAGCACCACCGGCAGGTCGATGCCCGCCTCGTTGAAGGCCTCGAGGTTCTCCTTCATCACGACCGTCGATTTGACCAGCAGTCCGCTGAGGCCCACCGCGTCGGGCGCGTCGCGCCGGATCGCCTCGATCAGCTGCTCGACCGGCACCTTGATGCCCATGTTCTCGACCGTGAACCCGTTGTTGGTCAGGATGATGTCCACCAGGTTCTTGCCGATGTCGTGGACGTCGCCCCGGACGGTCGCGATCAGGAACCGGCCGCGGCTGGCCGCCTCGCTGCGCTCCATGCGGGGTTCGAGCAGCTTGACCGCCGCCTTCATCGTCTCGGCGCTCTTGAGCACGAAGGGCAGCTGCAGCCGGCCCGATCCGAAGAGCTCGCCCACCTCGCGCATCCCGTCGAGCAGGATGTCGTTGATGATCGCCAGCGGTTCGCGTCCCTCGGCCAGGGCGGCTTCGATGTCGTCGGAAAGTCCGTCCGAACGCCCCTGCACGATCCGCAGCCGCAGGCGCTCGGCGACCGGCAGGTCGGCCGCCGCCTCGGCCTCGGCCCCGGTCTGCAGATCGGCCTCCAGCAGCACCGCCAGGGGATCCTCGCCCGCGCGGTCGCCGTCGATCAGCCGTTCGCAGGCCCGGCTCAGGTCTTCCGGCACGTCGGCCGGCCCGAGGATCCTGCCCGCGTGCAGGATGGCGGCGTCCAGGCCCGAATCCAGCGCCCGCTGCAAAAACACGCTGTTGAGCACCCGGCGGATGCGGGGCTTCAACCCGAAGCTGACGTTCGACAGGCCGAGCAGGGTGCGCGCGCCGGGGATCGCCTCCTTGATCAGCCGCAGGCCCGCGAGCGTGTCGAGGGCCGAGCGGTCGTATTCCCTGTCGCCCGAGGCCAGGGTGAAGGTCAGCGGATCGAAGAGGATGTCGCCGGGACCGAGGCCGTATTCCGCGGCCAGATCGGCCAGGCGCCGGGCGACCTCCAGCTTGCGCTCGGGCGTGCGGGCCATGCCCTTCTCGTCGATGCACAGCGCGACCACCGCGGCGCCGAACTCGCGGCACAGCTCCAGCACCTCGCGCGCGCGCCCTTCGCCGTCCTCGAGGTTGATCGAGTTGACGATGCAGCGGCCGCCGAGGCCTTCGAGCGCGGCGCGGATCGCCGCCGGATCGGTCGAGTCGATCATCACCGGCAGCTGGATCTCGGTGTTCAGGCGCCGGGCGAAGCCGTCCATGTCGGCGACCTCGTCGCGGCCGACGTAGGCCACGCAGACATCCAGCACGTGGGCGCCCTCCTGCTGCTGGTCGCGGGCCATCGCCACCATCGCGTCGATGTCGTCGGCCGCCTGCAGCGAGCGGAATTTGTTCGAGCCGTTGGCGTTGGTGCGCTCGCCGATCAGCAGGGGGCGGGGCTCCTGGTCCAAGGGCGTCGCCTGGTAGAGGCTGGACAGGGCGTCCGGGGGCGAGGCGTCGCGGCGCGGGGCGGGGCGTTCGCCCACCGCGGCGGCCAGGGCGCGCAGGTGCTCGGGCGTGGTGCCGCAGCAGCCGCCGACGATCCCGACGCCGAAGTCCTCGATGAAGCGCAAGAGGTCGGCCGCGAATTCCTCGGGTCCCAGGTCGTAGACCATCCGGCCGTCGATGTTGCGCGGCAGGCCGGCGTTGGGCAGGGCCGAGACCGGCACCGGGCTGCGGCGGCAGATGGTGCGCAGGTGGCCGCGCATGGCCTCGGGGCCGGTGGCGCAGTTCATGCCGATGAAGTCGGGCCGCAGGGGCAGGACCGCGGCCACGGCGGCCGATGTCTCGGTGCCCAGCAGCATCGTGCCGCTGGCCTCGACGGTGATCTGCACGCCCAGCGGCAGGTCGCGCCCGGCCTCGCGGGCGGCGGCGCGGCAGGCGGCCACCGCGGCGCGCAGCTGCAGCAGGTCCTGGCAGGTCTCGACCAGCAGCAGGTCGCAGCCGCCGGCGATCAGCCCGCGGGCCATGGGCATGTAGGCCTCGCGCAGGTCGGCGTAGCGGATGTGGCCCAGGCTGGGCAGGCGGGTGCCGGGACCCATCGAGCCGGCGACGTAGCGGGGCTTGCCGGGGGCCGCTGCTTCGTCGGCGGCCTCGCGCGCGATCCGGGCCGCGGCCACCGCCAGCTCCTCGGCCCGGCCGCCCACGCCGTACTCGTCCAGCACCACCGGGAAGGCGCCGAAGCTGTTGGTCTCGATCACGTCGCAGCCGGCGTGCAGGAAGGCCGCGTGGATGTCGCGGATCACGTCGGGGCGCGTCAGGTTCAGCCATTCGTTCAGGCCCTCGTGGCCGCCGAAGGCGTCGTCGTCCGGCGCGGCGGCCTGGATGCTCGTGCCCATCGCCCCGTCGAATACCAGAACCTTTTCCCGCAGCGCCTCGCGAAAATCCATCGGCCCACCAGCCTGTCCGGGTTATGGTGCCGGTGATGCGGAACCGGCGGATCTCGGTTATCTTCCGGGCCGACACCCGGCCTCCGACAAGGAACATCAAATCATGAAGATCAGCGAACTGATCGCCGCGCGCGACGACCCGTTCTTCAGCTTCGAGCTGACGCCCCCCGAACGGGGTTCGAGTATAGGGGATATCCACGCGAAGGTGGATATGCTGATGCCGTTCCGGCCGGCTTTCATCGACATCACCAACCACGCGGCGGATTCCTGGTACGAGGAACGCGGCGACGGGACCTTCGAGCGGCACATCACGCGCAAAAGGCCTGGCACGCTCGGCCTGTGCGCGGCGCTGAAGTACCGCTACAACGTCGAGACGGTGCCCCATCTGCTCTGCGCGGGTTTCACGCAGGAGGAGACCGAGGACGCCCTGATCGAGCTCTCGTTCCTGGACATCCAGAACGTGCTGGCGATCCGCGGCGACCAGCCCGGCTGGAAGGACGGTCGCAAGGGCGGGCGCAACCGCTACGCCGGGGACATCGTCGCCCAGATCGCGGACATGAACCGCGGCGACTTCCTGCATCATCTGGCCGGCAGCGCGCCCACCGATTTCTGCGTCGGGGTGGCCGGCTATCCCGAGAAGCATTTCGAGGCTCCGAGCCTGCGCTTCGACATCGAAAGGCTGAAGGAGAAGGTCGACGCGGGGGCCGACTACGTCATCACCCAGATGTTCTTCGACAACGAGCGCTACTTCGAATTCGTCGCCGCCTGCCGCGAGGCGGGCGTCGAGGTGCCGATCATTCCCGGCCTGAAGGTGATCAACCGCCGCAGTCTGCTGACCAACCTGCCCCGGCATTTCCACGTCGATCTGCCCGAGGACCTGGTCGAGGCGATGCAGGCGGCCGCCGACGAGACCGAGATCGGCGAGATCGGCGTCGAACACGCCCTGGCCCAGGCCCGCGGACTGCTCGCCGGCGGCGCGCCCGGGGTGCATTTCTTCGTCTACAGCGGGGTGGATCTGGTGGCGCGGGTCCTGGAGGATCTGGGTATCTGACGGCACCGGAATGAACGAAGGCCGCGGACGCCGGAGCGCCCGCGGCCTCTTCGTTCGCGGCCTCTTCTACCTGGCCGCGATCGCCGCTACTTCTTCAGCTCCTCGCGCAGCTCCTTCAACTCTTCGCGCAGCGCCTGCAGTTCTTCGCGCAATTCGTCGAGCTCGTCGTCGTCGCGGATGATCTCGATGCGGCGTTCCTTGCGCGGCATGCGGCGCAGCTCCTGCATCCGGTGCTGCTTCATGATGTCCTTCATGCCGGCGTGGGGGGCGTAGTGTTTCCACTCGGGGCGGTCGGGGTTCTCGGCCAGGGTCACCTCGAAGGTCTTCTCGCGGCCCTTGCGCACCACGACGATCTTCACCTCGTCGCCCTTCTCGCGCTTGCGGACCGCCCTGGTCACCGCGCCGGGTCCGTCGGTCTTCTCGCCGGCGACCTCGATGATCACGTCGCCCGCGCGCAGGCCCGCCTCGGCGGCCGGCGAATCCTCGACGACCTCGCCGACCAGGGCGCCATGTCCGTCCTTCACGTCGAAGTATTCGCCGAGCTGGGGCCCGAGATTCTGCAGGCGCACGCCCAACCAGCCGCCCGACATCTTCATCTTCATCAGTTCTTCGCCGCCCTTGCCGACGTAGACGTCGATGTCCTCGAAGTCCTCGCCGAAGTGCTCGGGGTCGAAGTCCTCGCCGTGGCCGTACCATTCGTAGACCTGGTCGTCGTCGTCCGAGCGGATGATGTAGCGGCGGACCGCGCGTTCGGGCTTCTCGCCCAGGACGACCTTCATCTTCCTGCGTTCGCCGTCGCGCAGGACGACGACCTCGACCTTGTCGCCCGGCTCGCGTTCGCCGATCAGGCGCACCAGGTCGTCGGCGTCGGCGACTTCCTCGCCTTCGATCGCGATCACCACGTCGCCGTCCTCGATGCCGGCCTCGGCGGCCGGGGATTCCTCGTCGACGCCGCTGATCAGCGCGCCGCGGACGTCGTCGAGTTCCAAAGCCTTGGCCATGTCGCGGTGGACGTCCTGGAGCACCACGCCCAGCCAGGCGTCCTGCTCGGCGTCGGCCTTCTTGGCCAGGGCCGCTCCGGCGCCGACGGCCAGGATCAGCGCGGCCGCGGCGAGCGCCAGCGCCATCCTGCCGGAGGCCTCGTTTCTGCGTTTCATTTCCTGCTCCTTCCGGGTGGGGCATCAGGGGTCGGAAAGACGGTCACCCGGGCGAAAACACGACCGGCGGCGGCCGAGTTCCCGCGCCGGGAGAAAAAAAGCCCCCGCCGGGCGGGGGCGAAGCGATGGCGATGTCGCGGCGGCGCCGTGGCGGCGCGCGGACGCGCCGCAGCCGTCAATCGAGCGGAACGGTCACCGTGAAGGCGCCGCGCAGATCGCCGGCGGCGAATCCCACGGCCGAGTCTTCAGGATAGAGCTGCGCGATGCGGTCGGCCAGGTCGGCGTCCATTTCCGCGCCGTGGCATCTCAGGCAGAGCCCGATGGTGCCGATGCCGCGCAGCCAGCGGTAGACCGGCCGGCCGTCGGGACCGGCCGCGACCGCGCCGGTTTCCAGCTCGCCGGGCTTCTCGCCGGCTTCGACGCGGGCCGCGAATTCCGCGAGGGCCGCCTGCTCCCAGGCGTCGGGCGCGTTGGCCGGATTGCGCCGGCGCAGCGAGGTGCGGCCCACCTCGAGGCCCAGCTCGGCGGCCAGGGTGTCGGCGATCGCAGGGGCCTCGAGGTTGCAGACGTCGATCGCGGCGGCGGGGCCGCCCTGCTTCATCGCGCCCATCAGAGCCTTCTTCAACCCCGCGCCCAGTCGGCGGGCGGCGGCGCGGCAGCGTTCGACCACGGCGGCCTCGTCGAAATCGGCGGGCGGGGGCGGAGCCGGCGTCTCCGCCTCCTGCACCATCGACTGCTCAGCCTCCGGTTGCGCCGCCGTCTCCGCGTCGGGCTCCTCGGCCGCGCAGATGCCACCCCACGCGAGCATCAGGCCCGCGGCCAGGATCATCATCGGTCGTTTCATGATCGGTCCTTCCCCGTCCGGGCGAAGTAGTTGTCGTTGATCACCAGCAGACGTTCCTCGGTCATCTCGTGCATGGCCCAGCGCACTCCCTCGCGGCCGAAGCCCGAGGCCTTCACACCGCCGTAGGGCATGCTGTCGACCCTCATGCTCGGGATGTCGCCCGCGACCACGCCGCCCACCTCGCAGCTGCGCAAAGCCAGTCGCACCTTGCCTATGTCGCGTGTGAAGACGCCGGCCTGCAGGCCGAAGTCGGAGTCGTTCACCCGCTCGATCGCGTCTTCGAAGTCGACGAAGGATTCCAGCGTGGCGACAGGGCCGAAGACCTCGCGTCGGTAGATGACGGCGTCGCGGGGCACGTCTTCCAGCAGGGTGGCGTCGTGGAAGGGGCCGTCGCGCCGGCCGCCGCACAGCACCTTGGCGCCGCCGTCGACCGCTTCGGCGATCCAGGCGGCCACCCGTTCCGCGTCGTCCTCGGTGATCAGCGGGCCCAGGAAGGTGTCCTCGTCTCGGGGGTCGCCGCTCTTGAGTTCGGCGCAGGCGGCCGCGAGCCGGTCGCGCAGTTCCCCGTAGATCGCCTCGTGCGCGATGATCCGCTGGACCGAGATGCAGCTCTGGCCCGACTGGTAGAAGGCGCCGGAGACCAGCCTCGGCACGACGTAGTCCAGGTCGCTGTCGTAGTCGACGACGCAGGCCGCGTTGCCGCCCAGCTCCAGCGCGACGCGCTTGCGTCCCGCTTTGGCCTTCAGGCCCCAACCGACTTCCGGGCTGCCGGTGAACGAGATCAGCTTCAGGCGGGGATCGACGACCAGCGGCT
>CAYLMM010000045.1:0-23015 GCA_964384825.1 uncultured Fibrobacteraceae bacterium | reverse complement strand
ACACGGCTCTGCGACGAGATCCGCGAGGAGATCATCTCCACCGTCGCCGATACCGGCGGTCATCTCGGCGCCAGCCTGGGCGTCGTCGAGCTGACCGTCGCGCTGCATCACGTCTACCGGTCTCCGCACGACAAGATCATCTGGGATGTCGGCCACCAGGCCTATGGGCACAAGCTGCTCACCGGACGCCGCGAGGCCTTCCATACCCTGCGCCAGGGGGGCGGCATCAGCGGTTTTCCGAAGCGGTCGGAAAGCGAACACGACATGTTCGGGGTCGGGCACGCCAGCACCTCGATCAGCGCCGCGCTGGGATTCGCCAAGGCCCGCGATCTGCGCGGCGAGGATCACAGCGTCATCGCGGTGATCGGCGACGCCTCGATCTCCGGCGGCGTCGCACTCGAGGCCGTGAACAACGCCGGCCAACTGCAGACCGACGTCACGGTGATCCTCAACGACAACAAGATGAGCATCTCGCCGAACGTGGGGGCGCTGGCGAAATACCTGACGCGCATCACGTCCGGACAGCTCTACACCCGCTTCGAGCGCAACCTCTGGAAGCTGCTCGGCAAGTTCCCCCGCGGCCGCCTGGCCCAGGAATTGGCCAGCCGCGTGAAGGAGGGGCTGAAGCAGCTCGTCGTGCCGACCATCCTGTTCGAGGAGCTCGGCTTCACCTATTTCGGTCCGATCGACGGTCACGACCTGCCGACCCTGACCCGCACCCTGCGGTCGGTCAAGAAGCTCAAGGGCCCGGTCCTGGTCCACGTGATCACCACCAAGGGCAAGGGCTATTCCTTCGCCGAGAAGGAACGTGCGAGGTACCACGGAGTCGGCAAATTCGATCGCCGCCAGGGAGTCCAGCCCAGCCATTCGGCGGTGCCGACGTACACCGAGGTCTTCGGACGCACGCTCGTCGAACTGGCCGAACGCGATCCGCGGATCATCGGCATCACCGCCGCGATGCCGTCGGGGACCGGGCTCTCGTACCTTCGCGACGCCCTGCCCGAGCGCTTCTTCGACGTCGGCATCGCCGAACAGCATGCGGTGACCTTCGCCGCCGGCCTGGCCTGCGAGGGCATGAAGCCGGTCTGCGCCATCTATTCGACATTCCTGCAGCGCGCATTCGACCAGATGATCCACGACGTCGCCTTGCAGAAGCTTCCGGTCGTGTTCGCGATCGATCGCGGCGGCGTGGTCGGAGAGGACGGGCCGACCCACCACGGCTGCTTCGACCTCTCGTTCCTGAGGCTCATTCCCGGCATGGTGGTCATGGCACCGCGCGACGAGAACGTCCTGCGTTCGATGCTCGCGACGGCCCTGACCTACGACGCCGGTCCGGTCGCCCTGCGCTATCCCCGAGGCGCCGGCCTGGGCGTGGATATCAGCGGCCCGATGGCGACGTTGCCGATCGGCAAGGGCGAGATCCTGCAGCGCGGATCCGACGTCTGCCTGCTGGCCGCAGGTTCGATGGTCGCGGTCGCGCAGCAGGCGGCCGCCCAACTCGAATCCGACGGGATGTCGGTCACCGTCGCGGACATGCGCTTCATAAAGCCCCTGGACCGGGCACTTCTCGACGATGTCTTCGCGGCCCATCGCCTGGTGGCGGTGATGGAGGAGAACGCGGTCGCCGGCGGACTCGGCGGAGCCGTCCTGGAATGGGCCGCCGCGAACCGGCCCGCGGACGGGCCGCGGGTGCTGACCCTCGGCCTGCCCGACCGCTTCCTCGATCATGACGAGCGCGCCGTGCTGCTCGCCGAGGTCGGCCTCGAAGCCGCCGCCGTCGCGGCTCGCGTGAGCGAAGAACTGGCCCGTTCCGACGGCGAACCGGCCGAGAACAACAATCCCGACGGGCAGGCCTTCCGCGCCGCCCGATCCTGAGGATGATTCCATGACCATCGGCACGATCGGTCTGTACGGCAATCCGCAGAAGCCCCGGTTGGGCGAGATTCTCGGCGGCGTGATCGATCTCTGCCGGACTTCCGGCGTCGAGGTCCTGCTCGCCGACAAGATGGCCGATCTGAACCCGGAAGGGATGCCGCTGGTCGACGACCAGGCGCTGGTCTCGCGCGCCGACATGCTGGTGGTCTTCGGGGGCGACGGAACCATGCTGCGGGCCGCCCGCATCGTCGGCGAGAGCGGAACGCCGATGCTCGGGGTCAACATGGGATCGCTCGGCTATCTGACTGACGTGCCGTTGAACGAATGCGAGGATTCCATCACGCAGATCCTCGCCGGCGACTACGCCATCGCCAAGCGCGACCGCGTCGCCTGCACCGCCAAGCGCGGCGGCGAGACCATCTTCTCTACCCGCGCCCTGAACGACATCGTGGTGAACATGGGGCCGATGCCCCGCGCCATGCTGCTCGAGGTGAAGATCGATTCGGCTTCGATGGGCAAGTATCTCGGCGACGGCCTGATCGTCAGCACGCCCACCGGGTCGACGGCCTACAATCTCTCGGCCGGCGGCCCGATCGTCCATCCCGGAGTCAACGGCCTGATCGTGACCCCGATCTGCCCGCACAGCCTGGCCGTGCGCCCGCTGGTGATCCCGGCGGACCGCAAGGTGCGGCTGCGCCTGCTCGACGTGGGAGAGGGGGCCACGCTGAACGCCGACGGCCAGCAGGCCTTCTCCATGCAGACCGGCGACACCATCGACTTCCTCACCGACACCCACCCCGTCCATCTGATCAAGCTTCCCCGCGGCGATTACTTCCGCGTCATGAGGCGCAAGCTCCGCTGGGGAGCCACCTCGCGCCGCAGCCGCACCCGGGAGTGAGATGCTGATCGAACTGCGCATCAATCAGCTGGCGCTGGTGGACGAATTGGTGCTGCCGCTGGGCCCGGGCCTGACCATGCTCACCGGCGAGACGGGCGCCGGCAAGTCGATGATCGCCGGCGCGATGGCCATCCTTTCCGGACGCGAGGTTCCCAAGGATCTCGTCCGCGACGGCGAGGAGCTGGCCTGGGTCGAAGGCGTCTTCGATCTCTCCGACTCGCCCCTGCGGCTCGCATGGCTCGAACGCATGGGCGTCAGGGTCGGCAACGACGGCATCCTCGTCCTGCGCCGCGAGATCCGTCGCCACGGTCGCAACCGGGTCCTGATCAACGGTCTGACATCCTCGATCGCGGTGCTGGAACGGATCGGCGAGGCGGTCCTGGCCGTCCAGAGCCAGGATCAGCAGCGTGAACTCGAGGATCCCGCCTACGCCCGCGACTATCTCGACGCCCGGCTCGGCTGCGAAGAGTCGCGCAACCGCGCCGCCGCCGCCTGGAAGGCTTGGCACGAGGCCGTCGGCGTCCTGGCCGAAAGGCGTCGCGAGGAAGAGGCCGATCGCGAGAAGCTGGACATCTGGACCTATCAGCGGGACGAACTCGCCGCGGCGCATCTCGATCCGGCCGAGGAGGCCTCGCTCGACGAATCCCTGGCGCTCAAGAGGCACGCGAACGCCCTGAGCGACGCCGCGGCCAAGGCCCTGACCGCTCTGGATCATGCTGACGCCGGCGCCCGGGCTACCCTGGGCCGTTCCCTGGCCGCGCTGACCCCCTTGGCCGACGTCTCGCCCCGCCTGTCGGATATCGTGGCCCTGCTGGGAAACGCCGAAGCTGCCGCCGCGGACGCGTCGCGCGATCTGGACCGTTTCCTCGACGGACTGGACCTCGATCCGGCCGATCTGGACGCCCTGGAGGAACGCCGTTCCATCTACGCCGAACTGAAACGCAAGTATCGGCGCGACATCCCGGATCTTCTGGATTATCTTGCCGAATTGGAGGGCAGGATCGAGCGCCAGCAGAGCGCCGTTTCCGATATCGTTTCACTGGAGGAGCGAGTGGCCGAAACCGCCGCCGAACTCGTCGCTGAGGCCGAGGGGTTACGCGCGCGGCGCATCGCCGGGGCCGGAGACGTCGCCCGCGAGGCCGCGCAGAGGATCCGCGCCCTTTCGCTGCCGGATCTGGCCCTGGAATTCCGGATCGCGCCCCGGATCGACGCGGATTCCGAATTGCTCGTCGACGGCGAGAATTGCCGGATCACGGCCGCCGGAGCGGACGACGTGCGGCTGCTGGTGCGGACCAACCCCGGGGAGCGGATGGGGGAGGTCGCGGACATCGCCTCGGGCGGCGAACGTTCCCGCATCCATCTGGGCCTGACCGCGCTGCGCCGCGACCGGCCGGAGCCGCCCCTGCTGCTCTGCGACGAGGTCGACGCCGGTCTGGGAATGGATGCGGCGCGTCCGATGGCCTCGATGCTGCGCGAGCTCTCGTCCTGCGGCCAGGTCGTCTGCATCAGCCACCTGCCGACGATGGCGGTGGCCGGCGATCAGCACCTGACGGTGACCAAGCAGGTTCGCGACGGCCGGACCGTCCTGAGCCTGCGGAAACTGGACGGCGACGAGCGGATCGCGGAGGTCGCCCGTCTGCTCGGCGGCGCCGCCGGCCGCGGGAACCAGGATGACGACGGCGGCTCGCGGCTGGCCTACGCCCGCGACCTGCTCGCCGGCGCGCAGCAGCGAGCCGCCGAAAAAATGGAAAGTTGACCGCAGGACATCCGTTACGCATACTTTGCAATCGCTCGTGTGCGCCCGTAGCTCAGCTGGATAGAGCGCTTGCCTCCGGAGCAAGAGGTCGTGGGTTCGAATCCCGCCGGGCGTACCATTTCATCCTTCCGAAGTCTCCGGTCTGACCATGGGTTTTTTGAGAGTTCTACTTCTGGTCCTGGTGATGTGGCTCTTCGTGAGGCTGGTGCGCGGTTTTCTATCTCCCAGACGCGGTCCCTCGTCCCGGGCCGGCTCCGACGCTCCGCCCCAGGATGATCTCGAGAACCTGACAGATCAGGAGATCAGCGATGCTGATTTCGAAGAGATCCAGGAAGACCGAAACGGATGATTCCCGCTTCCGCTCCCGATTCCGGGACGCGGAGGTCAATTTCCCCCTGCGTCAGTACATGCGCTGCCGGGATGCCTTCGCCCAGCGGATCATCCATTCGGTGATCCTCACGGGAATCGTGGTGGCGCTGATGCTGTTCGGCCGGACGCTCCACCATCTCTTCGAGCGCCACGGCATGCACCTGAATCCCTGGTACGAACGTTTCTGCCTGCTGGCCCTCGCCTTGGTCTGCCTGGTCATCCTGCGTCGCATCTGGGGACATCTGGGATCCCTGCCGGAACTGCGCCGCGACATGCGCGAATACAACCGACAGATCCACGATCCACGGGACTGATTCCCTGGCATCGGTTATGCTTTCGAAGTGGCGGAAAGCAAATCCGTTGACCGGTTCCGACCGAATTGATAGCGTGTTCTGCCGGTCGGACCTATCCATCACCCACGAGGTACGTGTTGATGTCCACAAAAGAGAAATTCCTCGCCCATGAAGCGCATTTGTGCGTGCTGGGCCTGGGTTACGTAGGTCTGCCGCTAGCCATCGAATACGCCAAGGCAGGGTTCAAAGTCACGGGCATCGATCTGGTCGAGGAGAAGGTTTCGGCCCTGAACCGGGGTGAAAGCTACATCATCGACGTTCCGGCGGAGGATGTACGGGAGGCCGTGGACGCCGGTAGATTCTCAGCCACCACGGATACATCGGTGATCGCCGACGTCGACAGCGTGAACATCTGCGTTCCGACGCCCCTGGGCAAGACCCACGATCCGGACATCTCTTATATCCAGGCCGCGGTCGACGCGATCGCGCCCCACCTGCACGAGGGCCTGCTGGTCGTGCTCGAGAGCACGACGTATCCCGGGACCACCGAAGAGGTCATCCTGCCCCGGCTCGGCGGCAACGGGTTCAAGGTTGGCAAGAACTTCTATCTGGCCTTTTCTCCCGAGCGCGTCGATCCCGGCAATCCCGTCTATCAGACCAAGAACATTCCCAAGGTAGTCGGCGGGGTCACCCCGGCCTGCACCGAAGTCGCTGCGGCCCTCTACGGCGAGGTGATGGACACCGTCGTTCCGGTGTCGAACGTGCGGGTGGCCGAGACGGTCAAGCTGCTCGAGAACACCTTCCGCTCGGTGAACATCGGCATGGTCAACGAGATCGCCCTGATGTGCGATTCGATGGGGATCGATGTCTGGGAGGTCATCGACGCCGCCTCGACCAAGCCCTTCGGCTTCATGCCCTTCTATCCCGGCCCCGGCCTCGGCGGGCACTGCATCCCCATCGATCCCTTCTATCTCTCATGGAAGGCCAAGCAGGCAGGATCGGAAGCGCGCTTCATCGAGCTCGCCGGTTTCGTCAACAGCGCCATGCCGAAGCACGTCTGCAACCTGCTGACCGAGGCGCTGAACAAACGCCGTCTCGCGGTCAACGGAAGCCGCGTCCTGGTGGTCGGCGTGGCCTACAAATCCGATATCGACGACGTGCGGGAATCGCCAGCTCTGGATATCATGACCCGGTTGGACAAGATGGGCGCCGAGGTGCAGTGGTACGACCCCCATGTCGAGCACCTGGAAGGTTCCGACTTCGGATCGCGGCTCGATCGCTGGGATCTGGAATCATTGCGGGAATTCGAGGCCGCACTGATCGTCACGCCGCACAAGACCGTCGACCATGCGTTGCTGCTGGAAGCCGGGATCACCGTCGTCGACACGCGCAACGCGTTGAAGGGATGCAACTCGCAGAATCTGCGCCGGCTCTGAGCCGGGGGAAGGACCATCGAGGATCATGCAGAAATGCGTCGTTACCGGAGGAGCCGGTTTCATCGGATCGCATATCGTGGACGCCCTTCTCGCGCTGGGCTGCGAAGTCGCCGTGCTGGACAATCTCTCCACCGGCAAGCTGGAGAACATGGCCGGTTTCCGCGACCGCATAGAATTCGTGGAGGGCTCGGTGACCGACCACTCCACGACCCGGCGCCTGTTCGCGGGCGCCGACACCGTTTTCCATCAGGCCGCGCTGGCTTCGGTGCCCCGGTCGGTGGCCGATCCGATCGCCTCGAACCACAACAACATCGACGGCACCCTGAACGTCCTGTGGTCCGCGCACGAGGCCGGCGTCAAGCGCGTCGTCTACGCGGCCAGCAGTTCGGCCTACGGCGACACCGCGGTCATGCCCAAGGTCGAGTCGATGCCCGCTTCGCCCTTGTCTCCCTACGCGATCACCAAGTACGTCGGCGAACTCTACTGCGACGTGTTTTCCCGCATCTACGGCCTGAGCACCGTCGGGCTGCGCTACTTCAACGTCTTCGGCCCGCGCCAGGACCCCGAAAGCCAGTACGCGGCGGTCATCCCGATCTTCATCACCAAGCTGCTGAAGGGCGAGGCCCCGACCATCTACGGCGACGGCGGCCAGTCGCGCGACTTCACCTTCGTCGCCAACGTGGTCGAGGCGAACCTGCGCGCCGCCCTGGCCGACGATCCCGGCGGCCGCACGGTGAACATCGCCTGCGGCGGGCGGATCACGTTGAACGAGCTCTACGACATCATCCGCAACGAGCTGGATTCGACGGTCGAACCGATCCATGCCGATCCGCGGCCCGGGGACGTCCGTCATTCCCAGGCCGACATCAGCGCGGCCGCCGAACTGCTCGGCTACGCTCCGCAGATCGATTTCCGCGACGGCCTGGCGACGACCGTGGCCTGGTACAAGAGATTCGTGAATGTCTGATCGGCGCCCGAGGGCGCGGGGGAGGGTGGAATCGATGCGCAGCACGACGGCTCGAATCCTGATCGCGATCAACATCCTGACGCTGATCGCGCCCGCCCATCTCTGCGCCCAGACGCTCGATGGGATGCAGTCCTACCGGCTCGGCGCCGGCGACGTGCTGCAGCTGAACGTCCTGCAGCAGCCGACCCTCGACCGCAGCGTCCTGGTCCGGCCCGACGGGACGGCCATCATTCCGCCGGTCGGCGAGATCATGATGGCCGGGCTCACGGTCTCCGAAGCCGAGGAACTGGTCCGCTCGAAGCTCCGGCTCTTCCACCGCGACGTGGTGGACGTCTCGCTCACGGTGACCGAATACCATTCCCTGCAGGTGTATGTCCTGGGCGCGGTCGGCAACCCGGGCAGCTTCACCTTCGATCATCCGCCCACGCTGTGGGACGCCATCCGCAACGCCGGCGGGACCTCGGCCGACGCCATTCTCTCGCGGGTCCGCGTGATCAGCCGCGACGCCCAGGGTTTCCACTCGGTCAATTACGATCTCACGCCCCTGATCACCGGCCAGGGCGACACGCCGATCGTATTGCTGAGCTCGGGTCAGACGGTCATGGTCCCCGCGGCGGGTGACGAGTCGCTGGCCTCGGCCTCTCCGGAGAACGGCATCCAGGTCTTCGGCGGCGTCGCTTCGCCCGGCACCTACGCCGTCGGCGAACCGACCAACCTGATGACCGTGCTGATGCTGGCCGGAGGTCCGATCGAGCAGAGCAAGCTCGACGAGATCCAGTGGGTCCACCGGCGCGGCGCGGCGAATTTCTCGTCCGACCGGGTGAATCTCGAACTCTTCCTGCAGGAGGGGGAGGTCCAGGGCAATCCGATGATCCATCCCGGGGACACGGTCCAGGTGCCGCGGATCCGCCCGGGCTTCTTCCGGACCGTCTATCCGATCATCCTGGGCACCATCACCACGGCGGCTTCAGTCATCTTCGTGGTCGACCGGATCCAGGACTGATCCGTCGGCGGGCGTCAGCATTCCCCGCGCCCCGAGAAAGACCGCCACGCCCAGAGCCACGGCCAGCCACAGCGTGACCACCCGCACGACCAGAGCCGCCGAGACCGCCAATCCCTGCGCGACGCCGGCGTCGGCCAACAGCAGGATCAGGACGGCTTCGGTGCCGCCCAATCCTCCGGGCAGAAACGAGGCCGATCCGGCGAGCGTGGCCGCGGCGTAGATGAAGATCGCCGTCGTAAGTTCGATCGGGGCTCCCAGCCAGCGGACGACCAGCCATAGGCCCATGCATTCGCAGACCCAGGCCGCGACGCTGACGCCGACCGACATCGCGGCGATCCCGCCTGTGGTCAAGGACCTCAGACGATCCAGGATCTCGCCCGCGGCGACTCCCCGGTTGCGTAACGCCGGCGCTCGAGCCACCCCCGAGACTATCAGCTTCTGCAACCTGCCCGCGCGCAGGAAACCCAGGCCGAGCAATCCGGCCGTCACGGCCGCGATGCGCAGACCAACGCCGCCCAGGGTTCCGCTCCAGGCGCAGGCACCGACGGCGGCCAGCAGCAGCACCGCCAGGACGTCGTAGAAGCGTTCGGCCACCAGCACGACGAGGCCGCGGTCCACCGGAATGCGGTGCCGGTTGCGCAGGTGGAGAGCCTTGTAGACCTCGCCGAGCTTGGCCGGAGTCACGACCATGGCGAAGGTCGCGAAGAACAGCGCGGCGCTTTCGGAACGGGGGATCGCGATGCCGAGCCGCCGCAGATAGATCTCCCAGCGCCAGTAGCGCAGCCCGTAATTCATCAGCGAAAGCCCGATCAGCGGCCCCCATCCCGAAGGCGGAAAACGCAGCAGACCCGAGCTGAAATCGCTCCAACCGAGAATCAGGCCCCCGAGGGCGTAGATCAGGCAGGCCGATCCGATCCAGATCAACGCCCGGGCGAGCAGGGATGAAGTCGGACGCATGGTCGCGAGCTCCCTGGTTTCATGATTGATGGATTTTTTCGTAGCTCACGGTAAGATGGGCCGTTTCCGACGTCAATGCTTGATGGGATTCTAGGAATCACGATAAAAATTGATCAGCGAATAGATTGATTCGGTTGCCACTGGATTATTTCTATGATAATATTGTACGGCAAGTCACGGATGACGGCATTATGCCTAAGCTGTTTCGGGGGGAGCAGAGTAGGGGGGAAAACGGTGAAGGGCCTGATGGGGCAGTTCCTGCTCACGGGTACGAGCCATGTCGGAGCGACTCTTCTGCCTTTGGCGAAGGAAGTTTCGACAGGGTGTCCGCCGCATGAGAGGGATTGCCCGGATTTTATCGATATTCCTGAGCGGCGCTATTTTTTCCAAATGAAGCGCGTGATCGATATCACGGTCGCGGGCTTTGCTTTGTTGTTCTTCACGCTGCTGTTCCCGGTCATCGCGCTGGCGATCAAATTCGATTCCCCGGGGCCGATCTTCTTCTTCCAGACCCGTGTTGGCATCGACCGCCGCCGCCGTTGCGGCAACGCCAGTTGCGTGTTCAACCGGCGCAAGGTTCTGCATCCCGGCCGGCCGTTCCGGCTGATCAAGCTGCGCACGATGCGCATGGACGCCGAGAAATCCGGGCCGCGCTGGGCTACGCACAATGATGAGCGGGTGACCCGTCTGGGCCGTTTTCTGCGCCGCTCGCGTCTGGATGAATTCCCCCAGTTCTACAATGTGCTGAAGGGGGACATGAGCTTCATCGGTCCCCGGCCGGAGAGGCTGTGCTTCATCCGCCAGCTCGAGCCGCAGGTCGTCAACTACCGGGACCGCCTGCGGGTGCTGCCGGGCATCACCGGCCTGGCCCAGGTGCTCAACGGTTATGACACCGACGTGGAATCCGTCCGCCGCAAGGTCGCCCTGGACCGGCACTACATCAAGAACATCGGCCTGAAGATGGATCTGGCCATCTTCCTGGGCACCTTCCGCATCCTGATCGGCGGTCACGGGGCCCACTGACGGACTTCGCCCGCCACCTCCGGCGCCGCTCCCAACGGGGCGGCGCTTCCTTTTGCCCGGCTTCGAACGCCTCCGGGCGAACTCGTCCTTGCGCCGCGGACCGGTCGGACCGATACTCGGTCAACGCCCGCGCAGCTCCGCGTCGGTCCGCTCATCCGGAGGTCTCATGGAGCCCCATCTGCTGATCGTCGACGATCAGGCTTCGATCCTGAAATTCCTGCGCAAGAGCCTCGAAATCGAGGGTTATTCCGTGCGCACGGCCGCCAACGGCTTGGCGGCCCTGCAGGCCATCGAGGAGGAGATCCCCGATCTGGTGCTGCTGGATCTGATGCTGCCCGATCTGAGCGGGTTGGAGGTTCTCGATCGTCTCAAGGCGCAGTTCCCGCGGCTCTGCGTGGTGATGATGACCGCTTTCGCCGACGTGCCGACCGCGGTCACCGCGATGCGCGCCGGCGCCTACGACTACATCACCAAGCCCTTCAATCTGGAACAGCTGTTGACCGTCCTGGAGCGCGGCGTCGACTCCTCGCGCAACGCCCGCGAGCTCTACACGCTGCGCCGCCGCAACGATCTGTTCCGCGGGAACGGGGACATCGTGCCGAGCCGGGCCGCGAACATGCAGGCGGTCTACGAGACGGTGAACAAGGTGGCCGTCGGCGAGGCGACGACCGTGCTCATCGAGGGCGAATCCGGCGTCGGCAAGGACGTGGTGGCCAATCTGATCCACTCGTCATCGGCCCGGCGGGACGAGCCCTTCCTGGAGGTCAACTGCGCGGCGGTGCCGGAGAAGCTGCTCGAAAGCGAGCTTTTCGGCCACGAGAAGGGCGCCTTCACCGATGCGGTGAACCAGAAATCGGGACTTTTGGAACTGGCCCACAAGGGCACCCTCTTCCTGGACGAGATCGGGGAGATGAGCATTCCGCTGCAGGTCAAGCTGCTGCGGATCCTGGAGAAGCAGACCTTCCGGCGTGTCGGCGGCGAGAAGGACATCTCGGTGGACGTGCGGATCATCTCGGCCACCAACCGCGACCTGGCCACGATGGTGGCCGATGGCCGTTTCCGCGAGGATCTCTACTACCGGTTGAAGGTCGTGCCCCTCTATCTGCCGCCCCTGCGCGAACGCGTCGAGGATATCCTGCCGCTGGCCGAGCATTTCCTGCGGCATTTCTGCAAGCGCTTCTCGAAGGGCTTCCGGCGGTTTACCGCCTCCGGCGAGGCCGCCCTGACCGCCCACGATTGGCCCGGGAACATCCGTGAGCTGCGCAACGTTCTGGAACGGGCCTGCCTGCTGGAGGACGGCGAGGAACTCGACGCCGTGCAGATGGGATTGGACGCGCCCGGCGGGATCCGCCCGGTCGCCGGACCGGCCGGAAGTCTGGGCTCCGACCTGGCGGCGGCCGTCACCGAGCCTTTTCCGGAAGACGGCGTGGATCTCGAGGCGCTCGTCCAGGGATTCGAGCGTGCGATGGTGAACAAGGCCCTCGACGCGGCTGGCCGCAACCGTACCCGTGCGGCGCGCCTGCTGCGTCTCAACCGCGACAAGCTTCGCTACAGGATGAAGACCTATGATCTGGACTGAGCATGCGAAGACGGCCCGCGTCCGCACGGCCCTGCTGGCGGCCTGCCTGATCTCGATGATCCTGCTGGCCGTGGGTTGCGCCACCTACAGCACCAGCAGCGGCCGCATCGACGAGAGCCTGCGTCGCGTGCATGTCGCGTATCTGGAGAACCGCACGGCCGAACCGGATATCGACATCGAGCTGACCGACCTGATCATCTCCGCGCTGCAGGAGGACAACACGCTGAAGGTCGTCGGACTCGACGCCGCGGATACGGAGTTGACCGGCGCGGTGCTGATGTACCAGCTCAAGGAAGCCTTCACGACGCAGGAACTCCAGGTCGACGAGTACCAGGTGCAGATCCTGGTCGAATTGACCATGACCGACAGGAGCACCGGGGACGCGATCTTCAAGGCCAAGAGGATCCGCGGCACCGGCAATTTCATCGTGGACGACCCGGAGGGCTCGACCGAATACACGGCTCGCGAAGAGGCCGCCGCCGAGATCATCCACGACGTCCTGGCGGTCGTGGTGGAGGATTGGTAGCGATGGCGGGTCCCAGAAGGAAAGCGGCCGGCGCAGCTTTCGCCGACCTTAGACGCGAATTCAAGGACGGGAATTTCCGTCCTCTCTATCTGTTCGAGGGCGAGGACACGCTGCGCATGGCCTCGATGGTGGCCTATCTGAAGAAGCACCAGCTCGGAGACGCGGGCGCGGCCTTCAATTACCACGTGTTCGACGGGGGAGAGGCCGGCCTCGAGAAGGTCCTGCAGCAGGCCCTGAGCTTCCCCTTGATGTGCGACCGTCAGCTGATCTGGCTCAAGCGGGCCGACGAGGCGATCTCCGGCCAGGACCTGGAAGACGGATTCCTGCGGTATCTGGCGGATCCTTCGCCCCAGACGACCCTCGTGATGACCGCCGTGAAGCTCGACGGGCGGCGCAAATGGGTCAAGGAATTCAAATCGGCTGGCGGGTATTTCACCTTCGCGCCCCCCGCGGGCGCCGAACTCGTGAAATGGGTCCAGCGCACCGCCCGCAATCAGGGCCTGGAACTGGACGACGACCTGGCCGGATTGCTGATCGAATTGATAGGCGATGATCTGAACGCCCTGAGCGGCGAGATCAACAAGCTGGCCCTGATGACCGAGGATGCCGGTACGGCGCTCGATGGAGACCGTCTGCGCGCGGTGATCATATCGCAGCGCTCGGTGGACATCTTCGAACTCGTGAAGAATCTGGGACCGGGCCGTTCGTCGACCGGCCTCAGGGCTTTTCACAAGTTCATCACCGAAGGTCGATCGCCTTATGAACTTGCACCGCTTTTGGCATGGCGGATCAAGCAGATTTCGATGGTTTCGGCCTTGCTCGGCGAGGGGCTCGATGATCGCGAGATCATGCGCCGGGCCGGCCTGTCGCCCTATGCCTATCGCGCCGTGGCCGCCGCCGCCCGTTCCTGGGGTCCAGACGGCGCCCGACGCGCCTTGGCGGCCTGCGCCGATTGCGACGCAGCCGTCAAAGGCAGCCCCTTGGGCCCGGAATACGTCCTGGAACGGGCCATCCTGGCGATCTGCCAATGAATACCGGCGCCGCGGCCGAGAGCGCGCCGGATGACGAAAACGTGCAACGATTATCGAATGGATGAAAGGAGTCTCATGTCCGAGCACAGCATCGAAATCACGGATCAGAATTTCGAAGGCCAGGTCATGCAGTCGGATCTGCCGATCGTCGTGGATTTCTGGGCGCCCTGGTGCGGTCCCTGCAAGAAGGTCGGCCCGGTGTTGGACGAACTGGCCGCCGAATTCCAGGGTCGCCTGCGAGTCGGCAAGCTCGACGTCGCGCAGCATCAGATGAAGGCCAGCGAACTGGGCATCCGGTCGATCCCGGCTTTGCTGTTCTATAACGGAGGGAAGCTGGTCGGATCGCTGATCGGCGCCCAGCCCAAGAACAAGATCAAGGACAAGATCGAGGAGATGGTCGGCTGAGCGGTCGGCGATCGAATGCATCGGGGCCGCCTTGATCGGGCGGCCCTTTTTTGTCGTCGAGAAACTTAGTTAACATAATATATGTTATGCGCAATTAATTAAGATTGAGCCACAACCGGATGGGAAATGGGAAATTACCTCCCCTCGGCGAATGCCCGTCTGGTCGGTTGTCAGTTGATGGGAATCCGTTCGGCCAGATCGTCGAGCCCGCCCGGCTGCCATTCCTCGCCGGCGAGAGCCTTGAAGAATCCGATCAGCGAGAAGGCCAGGATGGCCAACGACGCGCCGAGTTGCAGCAGCACCGAGATGATCAGGCCCAGCACGGGAATGCGGCCGATGGTCGCATCGATGGCCGAGATCAGCATCAGGGCGACGATCTGGACGATCAGCAGGGCGAATCCAAGGCGGCAGTGACGGCTCAGGAAAGGGCTCTTTTCCTTTTGCATCAGGATGGGCACCAGGACGAAGACGCTCAGATAGCAGACGGCGCCGAGCCAGCGGTCGGCGGTGCGGATATCGTTCATGGCTCCTCCCCTTCGGCTGCGTCGATTTGGGATGCGGGGCGCTTATCCCGTCACGGGCGCAGTATAGCGCAACATGCGTCCGGTGACCAGAGGCGTCAGGCCTTGCCCGTCATCCTTCCAGGTGGTAGTTTCCTTGAGCGAAGCGCGTGGAGACCGCTCCACGTCTTTTCTTTGTTCAGCCGGCTTGCAACCCCCAACGAAGGATCGGCATGAGCTCTGAGAACAATCTACCCGGAAAGAACACGTACAATCCCTACGTGCCGCCCGAACAGGATCTGCCCGAGTTCACTCTGCGGGCGGTGCTGCTGGGCATCGTCATGGCCATCATCCTGGGATCGGCCAACGCGTACATCGGCTTGAAGGCCGGCTTGACCGTGGCCGCGACCTTCCCGGCGGCGGTGATCGGAATGGCCGCCCTGCGCCTGATGAAGGGTTCGATTCTCGAGGAGAACATGACCCGGACGATCGCCTCGGTCGGCGAGGCGCTCGTGGCCGGCGCGATCTTCACGATCCCCGCCTTCAAGATCGCCGGCGTCTGGGACAAGTTCAACTACCTGGAATCCACTTCGATCATGCTGGTCGGCGGCGTGCTGGGCGTGCTGTTCGTGGTGCTGCTGCGACGCATCCTGATCGAGGAATCCGAGCTGCCCTTCCCCGAATCGGTGGCCTGCTCGGAGATCCACAAGGTCGGCCAGAAGGGCGGCTCCGGCGCGGCGATCGTCTTCCAGAGCGGCCTGGTCAGCGCCCTGGTCTTCGCCTTCGGCGAGTTCGGGATCATGCGCACCGGCTGGAACGGATTCATCTCGTTCTCGCGCTCGGCCGTGAAGTTCGTCCAGGACAAGGCGACCTTCCATACCCATTTCGGCAACGGCGGCATGGTCGCCACCAGCCCGGGCATCTCCGGCGCCCTGTTGGGCGTCGGCTACATCATCGGCCCGCAGCTGGCCTCGATCACCTTCTGCGGCGCCCTGCTGGCCTGGGGGCTGCTCGTGCCGTTGATCCTGTATCTGAACCCCTCGGGCATCCGTGAACTGCTGACCGCCCAGCCCGGGATCGTTCCCGACCAGGTGGCGCTCGCGAGCCACGTGTTCGCCAACTACGTCAAGCCGATCGCGGTCGGCGGGATGCTCGTCGGCGCGGCCTCGACGTTGTGGAAGATGAAGGACCAGCTGGTCAGCGGCATCGCCCGCGCCCTGGGCGACATCGGCAAGCCGGGCGGCACCAGCGCCACTCTGCGCACGCAGCAGGACATCAACTTCAAGTACATCTTCGGCGGCGTGATCGTGGCGATGATCGCCATGTTCATCCTCTACTACTACTTCATAAGCCACGGCGCCGGCGAAGGGATCGGAACCCTGCGCGCGATCATCGGCGCGCTGGTCTCGACGCTGATCATGGGTCTGGCCGGGTTCGTCTTCGCGGCGATCGCCGGCTACCTTGTCGGCTTGATCGGCTCGTCGAACAATCCCATCTCGGGCCTGACGCTCTCGACCCTGATCGTGGCCGCCCTGCTGATGCTGGTCGTCGGCGTGAAGGGCGATCCCGGCGTGACGGCCGTTCTGGGCGTGGCCGCGGTCGTCTGCTGCGTCTGCGGCGTGGCCGGCGACATGATGCAGGATCTGAAGGTCGGCCACATCCTCGGCGGCACGCCGCGGCGGATGGAGGCCGGCGAGATTCTCGGCGTGATCGCGGCCGCCCTGGTCATGGTCGTGCCCATCATGCTGCTCGACCAGTACGGCGGCGGCATCGGCTCGGACAAGCTGCCCGCGCCCCAGGCCGGCCTGATGGCCATGCTGGCCAAGGGCATCGTCGGCGGCGAGATGGCCTGGCCCCTGGTGATCGCCGGCATGTTCATGGGCCTTGCCCTGCTGCTGATCCGGGCGCCGGCTCCGATGCTGATCGCCGTCGGCATGTACCTGCCCTTCTATTCGACCGCGGCGATCTTCTGCGGCGGCATCGCGAAGGCCCTGGCCAACATGTTCCGCAAGCGCAAGTCGCTTTCGGCCGAGGATCTGCTCGCCAGCGAGAACAAGGGCATCCTGCTGGCCAGCGGCCTGGTGGCCGGCGAGGCTCTGATGGCCCTGGTCCTGACGGGCGTCAAGGCGGCCCGGCCCGCGGCCGGCAACACGCTGCCCGACTGGTCGCTCGCGACCCTGTTCAACAACCCCGGACTGGGCTGGACGTCCCACGTGCTCGGCGTGGCCGTCTTCCTGATGCTGTTCTGGTATCTGACGGCCAAGCCCCTGCAGAAGGACGCCGACTGATGGCCTTCGGATTCCGCAGCCGTGAACCGGACTGGGCCGGCAAGGACGTAGGTCCCTGGCGGCCCAGGCGGCTGGTCGCCTTCGAACAGAACGGCGACGACGAGCCGCTGCAGCTGCTCGTCCCCCGTTTCCGCTCGTGGCCCTTCTCGCGCCTTCTGCAGCCGAGCCTGAGGCCCGAACGCGCCTACGTCCGTGTCAGCCTCGATCCGCGCGGGGCGGCGCTCTGGAAAGCGATGGACGGTGAAACGACGGTCGGTGACCTGATAGCGTTTTTTCAGGATGCGTTTCCCGAGGACGCCGAGCAGGCGGCCGACAGGGTCTGGATCTTCCTGACGGCCATGAAGCGGCATCGATTCCTGGAATTCGACCGGGACGACGTCTGAATCATCCGGCGCGGGACATGGAAAAGGCCCCCGGAAAGTCTCCGGGGGCCTTTTCGCGTCTGGTACCCCAGGCAGGGCTCGAACCTGCGACCCTTGGTTTAGGAAACCAATGCTCTATCCTGCTGAGCTACTGGGGCCCGCTATCCGCCTCCCATCGTCGCCGGGAAGCGCACCGGTGAAGGCCGGGCTCCTGAAGATAGCTTCGGCCGTCAATACTTGACAAGGGAAAAAACCGGGGCGTCGGTCAGCCGATCCCGCCCCCCCAGATCGCCAAGTTCGACCAGGAACAGGTAGCCCGCCACCTTGCCGCCCAGTTCCCGCACCAGGCGCCCGGCCGCCGCTGCCGAGCCGCCCGTGGCCAGCAGATCGTCGACGATCATGATCGCGGTCCCGGGGGCCAAAGCGTCGCGATGGGCCTCGAGAGTCGCCGTGCCGTATTCCAGCTCGTAGCTGACCGAGATGGTGTCGGCCGGCAGCTTTCCGGGCTTGCGCAGGATGGTCAGGCCCTTCCCCTGCCGGTCGGCCAGCGGCGCAGCGAAGAGGAATCCGCGGGATTCGATCGCCGCGAAGCCGTCGCAGCCGGCATCGGCGATCAGCCCGGCGAGCCCGTCGACCGAGGCGCGGAAGGCTTCCGGTTGCGACAAGACCGGTGTGATGTCGCGGAACAGGATGCCCGGTTTCGGGAAGTCCGGAATATCGCGGATGACCTTCTTCAGATCCATCGATGCACCTCCGTAGGAATCAGCGCAGCAGGGGGTCGGGCCGGACGGCCTTGCCGTTCCGGCGGAGTTCGACGTGCAGATAAGGCTTCTCCCCCTCCAGCGGCGCGCCGGTCTTCCCGAGGGCGTCGCCCCGCAGGACGAGATCGTCGAGGCGGACCTTCAGAGCGGCGGGATCGAAGGGCCCGAGAACCGATGTGTAGCCGGCGGCGTGTTCGATGATCAGCAGGAAGCCGTAGCCCTCCTGCTCGCCGGCGTAGCGGACGACGCCGGTGGCCGGCGCCACGATGCGGGTGCCGCGCGGAACGGCCAGATCGACGCCGGTGTTGGGCACCGTTACGCCGAGGCTGTTGCGGCGGGGGCCGAAATCGCGGATCACGATCGCTCGGCCCGAGGTCTGCGGCCGGCGCCAGTTCAGCGAGGCACGTGTCAGCCGGCGCAGGGGCCGCGGGACCTTCAGCTTCTGTCCGGGCCGGATCAGATCGCCGCGGATGCCGTTGGCACGGCGCAGATCGCCGAGGGTGACTCCGATCCGCGAGGCGATGACCGACAGATTGTCGCCGCCGCGCACGGTGTAGATCGCGTCGTTCTCCGCCAGGGCGTTCGCTTCGTGTGGCGCCGACAGCAACGCCAACATGCAAAGCCACAGGGATGTCGCAAGGATCGTTCGCCGGTGCGGCATCGTCGTCCCCCATCCGATCGGGAGTCAATCGGGAGTCAGCGGACCCGTCTTCGAAAAAAGGGGCCGCAGAATTTCTGCAACCCCTTGTCTTATAAGCAATAGTTGGTCGGGGCGGGGAGATTTGAACTCCCGACCTCCTGCTCCCGAAGCAGGCGCGCTAACCGGGCTGCGCTACGCCCCGACCTGAACTGGTGCCTCGCGGGTGACCGGTAATCTAAACCATGGACCACAGGTGCACAACCCCTAACGAGACGAGCGTCACCACGATTCCGGCAACGCAGACGCCAAGAATGATACACGGGACGGCGAAACGCAAGGGCAGCTTGAAAAGATACGCCGCCACCGCGCCGGTCCAGGCTCCGGTGACCGGAGCGGGGATCGCCACGAAGAGGATCAGCCCCAGGGCCTGATACTTCCGGATGACTCCGCTGCGGCGTTCGGTGCGCGCGAACAGCCAATCCAGGAACCTGTCGACCGTCGCGAAACGGCGCAGATGGCGCTCGACCGGACCGAGCAGCATCAGGATCGGCACCACCGGAATCATGTTGCCGATCACCGCCAGCAGGTAGGTCAGGTAAGGATGGGCCCAGCCGAAACCCTGCGCCAGCGGAGAGTAGGCGTAGGGAATGGCTCCGCGCAGTTCGAAGATCGGCAGGGTGGCGATCAGCAGGACCGCCAGCGGAGGCGGCAGATGCCCGCTCCATTCCAGGATGGTTTCACGCATGTTCCTCGTCTCCGATGATTCCGCCCAGCAAGGGAACGAAGCGGCAGCTCACCGAACGCTCCACGACCGGCTGTCCGTCCTGTTTGCGATAGCGGTAGAGCCTCTGTTCGGTTTCGGTCCCGATCGGCAGCACCAGGCTGCCTCCCTCCCGCAGCTGATGGAACAGAAGGGCCGGCAGACGTTCCGCGCAGGCGGTCACGATGATGCCGTCGAAGGGGCCGCGCTCGGGAATCCCGGTGATGCCGTCGGCGGTCAGGATCTCCACGTTGGCGCAGCCGAGCTTCTCGAGCTTCGCGGCGGCGGAGACCGCCAGCGGAGCCACGCGCTCCACGCTGACCACCGACCGGGCCAGGCGCGCGAGGATGGCGGCCTGGTAGCCCGACCCCGTGCCCACTTCCAGTACATGTTCGTGTCCGTCGAGTTCCAGCAAAGCGGTCATCAGGCCGACCACGAAGGGCTGGCTGATGGTCTGGTCGTAGCCGATCGGCAGGGCGCAGCCGGAATAGGCGCGATGATGCAGCATCCGGGGCACGAAGAAATGGCGCGGCACCGCGGCGATCGCCTCGAGCACCACGCGATCGTCGACGCCGGCGCCGATCAGCTGCTCGCGCACCATCCGGTTGCGGGCGACCGAGTAGCCGTTCATCGGGCGTTCCGCCCCGCGGGCCCGAAGGCGCCTTCGCTGTTCAGCCCTCGCATGCGCTCGAGCATCCTCTGATGGGTCATGTCCACCTTCAGGGGCGTGACCACGACATAGCCCTGATGATTCAGGGTGGCGTCGGTATCGGGCTGCCGGTCCCAGACCGGGCCGTTGCCGCCGATCCAGAGATACGAAGAACCCCGCGGATCGGTGTGGACCGAGATCACGTCCTGGTAGACGCGGCTGCCCAGGGGCGCCACGCGCACCCCCTTGACCTGATCGGCGGGGATCGGCGGGATGTTGATGTTCAGGATCGATTGCCGTTCGAGCGGGAAATCCAGGAAAGGACGCAGGCCGTGGCGCAGGAAGGCCTTCACGGCGCCCCAGTCGGCAGGCTCGTGCGAGGTGCAGGACACCGCGTAGCTGGGCTTGCCGAGAATCGTGCCCTCCAGGGCGGCGGCCACGGTGCCGGAATAGGTCACGTCCTCGCCCATGTTCGCGCCGTGGTTGACGCCGCTGATCACCAGGTCCGGAGGATCGTCCTTCAGGATTTGCTCGATGCCGACCAGCACCGAATCGGTC
Organism: uncultured Fibrobacteraceae bacterium; assembly: GCA_964384825.1. Classification (GTDB taxonomy): domain Bacteria; phylum Krumholzibacteriota; class Krumholzibacteriia; order LZORAL124-64-63; family LZORAL124-64-63; genus CAYLMM01. The sequence goes on along the minus strand of CAYLMM010000045.1, from coordinate 2,379 downwards.
GGAGTGCCGGTCACCGCCCAGCGGGACTCCCCCCGGTCGATGATCCGCAAGGGGCTGTGCAGGGTCAGCGAATGGCTGGTAGCGCTCTGCTGGTCGGCGGGCGCCACGACGCTCAGGCGGAAGTCGGGATCATCCTGCAGGCATTCGGCCAGCAGGCCGAGCCCGTAGGCGTCCACTCCGTCGTCGTTGGTCAGAAGGATATGCTTGCGGCTCATGATGCGGAGTCCTTTCGGGACCGGCGGCGGTCCTGGAGCAGCCTGGCCACGAGTCTGAAGAAGCGGCCGGTGTCGCGGAGGGGATGGATGGCGCTGCTTTCTTCGCCGTAGACGGCCGTGATCGGAACCGAACCGATCCGGGCGCCGCGCCAGGCCAGGCGCACCAGGATCTCGGATTCGGTATCGTAACGGCTGGTGCGCAGCTGCAGATCCCTCAGCAGGGGCACGCGCAACAGCCGGTATCCGTTCTGGGAATCGGGGATCGGGCAGCCGGCGATCCAACTCACGACCCGGCTGGTGAACACGTTGGTGGCCTTGCGGATCCAGGGCATCCGGCCCACGTCGTCCATGCGGGTGCCGACAACGACGTCCAGGCCCTCGCGAACCGCCGCGGCCGGGAAAGCCGCCATCTCGGCCGGCAGATGCTGCCCGTCGGCGTCCATGGTGAAGACCCACTGCAGCCCGCGGTCGACCGCCCACCGGAAGCCCGTGGCCAAGGCCGCCCCCTTGCCGCGGTTGACCTCGTGGACGATGACTTCCGCGCCGCCTTCGCGCGCGGCCGCCGCCGTGCCGTCGCTGCTGCCGTCGTCGACGACCAGAATCGTCAGGTCGGGATGCAGCGATCGGATCTCCCGCAACAGGGAGCCGAGATGGGGAGCCGCATCGAGGGCGGGCAGGATGACGCCGGTCGTGGCCAAATCGATCACTCCGGGATAGGTAGGGTCAGCAGGCGCATCGGCGCGGATCCAGGGCGACGACCGGGCTTCCGCCGGCGTTGGTGACCATAGGGCAACCACCGGGGATCGCCAAGAGTGAAGACGTCGGAGGTCCGGTCGGATCCAAAAAAAAATCCCGGCAGAGCCGGGATAATCTTGGTCGGGGCGAGAGGATTTGAACCTCCGACCCCTTGCCCCCCATGCAAGTGCGCTACCGGACTGCGCCACGCCCCGACCAGAGCCTTATCACCCGGGTCGATTCCGGGTGCGCAACAATCTAATACGCCCTCGGGCGTTCGACAAGGATCAATCCCCGGTCCGTTCCCCGCCCCGGTCGCGGAGCAATTCCTGGATCTCCAGCAGCTCGCGCTTCACCTCGCGCAGCTGGTCGGCCGGGTCGAGGGCGTCGAAGGAGATGGCCATCTGCGCGGGCGCTTCGACGGCCGCATCGCGGGCGGTGCGCAGCATCTTGCGGGCGCCGGAAATGCGGTATCCCTCTTCGTGCAGGAGCTTGCGGATGACCAGGATCTCATCGATGTCCTTGCGCCGGTAGGTTCGGCTGCCCGAACGCGAACGCCGCGGCTTCAACGAGGGGAATTCGCTTTCCCAGTACCGCAGGACGTGGGGTTCGACGCCGGTGAAATCGGCGACTTCACGGATCGAATAGTACAGCTTATCCGGCAATGCGGGCATCGGCTACCTCCCGGAATCACCGAGTTCCGTCTCCGATCGCGGGGCCCGCAGCATCAGATCCTGAATGGCCTCGAGCGGAGCCTTGCCGGAGAATAGCACATGATGAACTTCTTGCGTAATAGGAAGTTCAATCGAATGCTTGGCACTCAGCTTCAAGGCCGCGCGGGTCATTTCGACGCCCTCCACGACCTGCTTGGCCCCGGCCAGGACCTCGCGCGGATCGGTCTTCGCCCGGGCCACGGCCTCGCCGAAATTCCGGTTCCGGCTGTGGCTGCTGGTGCAGGTGGTGATCATGTCGCCGATGCCGGCCAGGCCGTAGAGGGTCTCCAGCGAACCGCCCAGGACCATTCCCAGGCGGGAGAGCTCGGCCAGGCCGCGGGTCAGGACCGCGCCGCGGGTGTTGTCGCCGAAACCCAGGCCGTCGCACATGCCCGAAGCTATGGCCAGAACGTTCTTGAAGGCCGAGGCGAACTCCACCCCCACCAGATCATGATTGGTGTAGACGCGGAAGCTGGGCCCGGCGATCCGATGCTGCCAGTGGTGCCACAGCTCGCCGTGGCCGCGGCCGGCCAGCACCACCGCCGTCGGCAAGCGCCGGATGACCTCCTCGGCGTGGCTTGGCCCCAGCAGGACGGCCACCGGATTGGGCCGCTCGTCCCTGTCGGCGTTCAATTCCTCGTGCAGCACGACGCTCAGGCGCTTCAGGCTGCTGACCTCGTAGCCCTTGCTCAGGCAGATCACCGGCACGCCGGCGC
>CAYLMM010000044.1:0-24136 GCA_964384825.1 uncultured Fibrobacteraceae bacterium | reverse complement strand
GGCTTCGGCGCGGTCGGGCCCAGATAGCGCAGCACCGATTCCTGGCGCACGAAGACCGAGATCGCCCCGGCTATGAAGAAGGCCGGCACCAGGCACAGCAGCACGTGCTCGCGGGCGTACCATCTCACCAGGGCCAGCGATTCGATCACCGCGGCGTCGAAACGGCCGCCGCCGACCGGCAGGTGGTAGCAGGCGAGGAAGATCGCCGCCAGCCAGAAGAGGGGTTTGCGTTCCTTGGTCCAGTCCATCGGAATGGCTGTCTCCATGTGTTTGGCGTTATGGCCAAAACGGCAATATAGCCGTCCGAAAAAATCAGAGCCTGTCGTCCAGGACCCGGCGCGCGCAGGAGAAGAAATCCAGCACGCAGGGGGTCAGCAGACGGTAGATGACCGAATTGCCGTCGCGGCGGTCCTCCACGATCCCGTGGCCGCGCAGCACCGACAGATGCTTCGAGACGGTGGACTGGTCGCTGCCCACCAGACGCGTCAGCTCGCCGGCCGAGCATTCGCCGGCGGCCAGCCGGTCCACGATCATCAGCCGGGATTCGTTGGCCAGGGCCTTGAGCACCTGGGCCTGCCTCTTGTAGACGGATCTGGTCTGCATCGTCATCACCTCCCGGCAATCATATGGCTTATTGGCCAAAAAGCAAACTATAATTCGGACTCGCCGCGGATTCCGCCTTTCGCCGGCCGGGTGCGGCCGTTACCATTGGAATTCATGGGCTGGGGAGCACCATATCGAGGAGAGTCAACCGCATGCCCACCGCGACCAACCCCGTCTGGCGCGAGACGTTTCCCGTCCGAACCTTCCAGATCGACCCGCTGCTGCGGGTTTCGCCGCAGACGGTCTTCAATTTTCTGCAGGAGGCGGCCAGCAACCATTCCGCGGCGATGGGCTGCGCCGTCGACCAGCTGATTCCCCGCGGCCTGACCTGGGTCGTCTCGCGCATCCATCTGAAGATGGATCGTTATCCCGCCTGGCGGGAGCAGGTGACCGTCGCGACCTGGCCCTCGGCTGTCCAGGGCCGCTTCGCGGTCCGCGATTTCCTGCTGCGCGACGCCAAGGGCGGCCGGGTCGGCGTGGCCACCAGCTCCTGGCTGATCATCGACCTGAAGAGCCGCAGCGCGGTGGCCGACCTGGACGTGATCGGCGCCATGCCCCTGAACGAGGTCCGGGCCCTGCCCGACGCCTTCCCCAGGCTGGCCGAACCCGCCGCCGAGCAGTACCGGCGCGAATACTCGGTCCGGCTCAGCGACATGGACCCGAACCGCCACGTCAACAACGTCAACTACGTCGTGTGGATGCTCGAGACCGTCCCGACGGAAACGTGGCGGACCCTGCACCTGGCCGACGTCGAAGTCTCCTTCAAGGCCGAAAGCTTCTACGGCGACGAGATCGAATCGGTCAGCGACCGGGTCGAAGAGGAAGGCGAAACCGTCCTCCGCCGCCAGGTTCGAAGAGTCGGCGACGGCAAGGAACTCGCGAGAATGAAATCCACCTGGACAAAGCCCCCGCAAAAACCCTGACGAAGCTTGCGAGGCGGCTGGAGCGATGCCCCTCTCCCTGAAGGTGTCGTGGAGGCCCTGGAGCCAGGACGGCGGAAGGGCCGGAACGCCAAGGCGGGGCCGCACACGATGTGCGGCCCCGCCGGCCTTCAGGGAGAGGGGCATCGCTCCAGCCGCCCCTCCCACGTTATCTTCAGATTTTCCGCGCCGGAGCTATTTCCAGTACTGCGAGATGAACTCGTCCACTTCCGGAATCCCCCCCTGCAGCACCAGGTACCCGTTGTGCGGCTCGCGATCGGTGATCTCGCCGTTGACCGGCGAGAGCATGATCTCCTTGACCCGCTCGGGATCCTGCGACTGGCCCAGCGCCCAGCCCAGCTTCACGTAGGCCACTTCCGGCAGCATGTTGGCGGCCGGGACGACGCCCAGCTCCATGATCTCGCGTCCGGTCTCGTAGACGTACATCTGCACGTAGCCCCAGAGGGTCTGGACGGTCATGAACATGTGCACGCCAGCCTCGTGGGCCCGCTTCAGCGCGGGGTAGAGGGGCCGGTTCACGTGGCCCAGGCCGGTGCCCGCGATGATGATCCCCTTGTAGCCGTTGTCGACCAGCGAATCGATGACGTCGGGCTTCATGTTGGGATAGTAGTAGACGATCGCCACGCGGTCGTCGAAGGCGGGGTTGATCTTCACGATGTTGTCTTCGCGGCGGTGGTTGTAGTCGTCGCGGAAGGGGCTGACGCCGTCGGCGTCGACCTTGCCCAGCGGGATGTCGCTCAGCGTGCGGAAGGTCGAGCGGTAGCTCGAATGCATCTTGCGCACCCGGGTGCCCCGGTGCAGCAGGCCGTACTGGTCGCTGGTGGGGCCGAACATGCAGACCATGACCTCGGCGATGTCGCTGCAGGCGGCCGTCCGGGTCGAGTTGATCAGGTTGATCGCGGCGTCGGAGCTCGGACGGTCGCTCGATCGCTGGCTGCCGACCATCACGATCGGCACCGGCGAATCCTGGACCATGAACGACAGGGCCGCGGCGGTGTGGTGCATCGTGTCGGTGCCGTGGCCGACCACGATCCCCGCGACGCCCTTCTCGATCTCGCGGCCGATGGCCTCGGCCAGGCCCTGCCACTGCTCGGGGCCCATGTTCTCGCTGAACACGCCGTAGAGCTTCTCGGTCTCCAGATTGCAGACGTCGGCCAGCTCGGGCACCGAACCGTAGAGCTCGCCCGGGGAGAAGGCCGGGATCACCGCGCCGGTGCGGTAGTCCAGGCGCGAGGCGATCGTCCCGCCGGTGCCGAAGAGCTTCACCCGCGGCTTGCCCGGGTCGTGGGGGAATTCCTGCTCGGGGATCTTGTAGTTGGCTTCCTTCGAACCGCCCACCTCGATGCCCGTGACCGAGTCGTAGCGCAGCCCGACGTTGTAGCCGGTGATCATTTTCAGCACGATGTGGTCGGCGTCGGCGGTCTCGCTGCGGGGCAGGATGATGCCGGAGAACTCGCCGCGGTCGGTGTGGACCACGACCTCGCTCCAGACCGCGGCCTCGTAGTTCTTCAGCACCGACAGCGTCGGCTCGCGGTATCCCTTGTAGGTGTCGCTCACAGCTGCGCCTCCTTCACCCACTGCCGGACGAGGCGTCCGGGAACCTTGCCCCTGAGGCCGGTCATGATCGCGCCCATCGCGGCCCGCTCTCGTTTCTTCCCGTCGCCGGGCAGCGACTTCGGGTCGCCGCCGATCGCGGCGACGGCCTGGTCGAACGCGGCGCGCGAGGCGTCGTCGCTCGCGGCGGCCGCCGGTTCGGATTCGCACCACCAGACCGCCTCGGGCAGCACCTCGCCCCGGTTGATCCGGTCGATCTGGGCGTCCCACCACTCGCCGGCGGCGTTGACCCCGATCGGCCGCGGCAGCGAACGGTCGAGCAGCATCGAGGCCAGGCCGGTCGGCGACAGCGGGCCGCCGGCGGCCAGGCGGTCGGCCAGCCGCGCGAACAGGGGGTAGGCCGCGTGGATGCAGAGCCGGCGGGCGAGATCCTCGCCGACGCCCATCTCGCGCAGCCGGTCCAGCCGTTCCCACTGGGGCTGCGGCAGGGATTTCTGGATGTTCTCGATGTGCTCGCGGTCCAGGACAACCGGCGGCAGGTCGGTGTCCGGATACATGCGGTTCGGGCCGGGCAGGACGCGCTCGAAGCCGTTGGTGCCGTCGGGCAGCGCTTGGCGGGTCTCCTCGGGCACGCCGATGGTCGCCTCGCGGGCCCGGGTCAGGATCTCGCCCACGGCCGTCGCGACATCCCGCTGCGATCCCCAGACCAGGATGACCGGGGTCGAGGGGTCGGCGTCGCAGGTCTTGAAGATCTTCTCCCATTCCGCGCTCGAAAGCGTCTGACCCTCGCCGGTGGAGCAGATCAGGTTGGGCAGGGTGTCCAGGCAGGCGATCACGCGCACCCGGTCGGAGATCTCCTTCAGGAAGGTCGTGTGCGGCTGGGTCGGGGCCCGCAGCAGGCCGTCGAAGCCGGGCAGCGGCACCGCCCGCACGACCGCTCCGTCCGCCAGGGCTTCCTTCAGGAAATTCAGGTTGGTGCCCGTCACCGCGGCGGTGACGTCCTGCGAGAGATCGGCGATGTCGTCGGCGGTCACGCCCCGCTCGCGCAGGACCTCGCGGATGGCCAGCAGCGAGCGCTGCCGCAGCCCCTCGTTGTGCACCAGGCGGGGGATGGCCTTGAGGCTCGATACGCCCTTGATCTCGATCCGCAGGCCGCCGGCCACCGAGACGTTGACGTCCTGGCGGGCGGCGCCCGAACCGGTGCGGACCAGGCCGGTGATGCGGACCATGCGGCGCAGCACCTGGCCGACCGCCTCCGCCTCCTCGGGCGTGGTCATCTCGGGATCGGTGACCGTCTCGATCAGCGGCGTGCCCAGGCGGTCGGTCCGGTAGACGCGGTCGTGGCCCTGGTCGCTGACCTCGCGGCAGGAATCCTCCTCGATCGACAGCTGGCGGATGTGGACGGTGCGGCCGTCGAAGGGCACCTCGCCGTCGATCGCCACGATGGCGGTGCGCTGGAATCCGGTCGGGATGCTGCCGTCGAGGTACTGCTTGCGCGCGATGTGGATCTCGTCGACGACCTTCATCCCCATCATCAGGGAGATGGCGATGGCCCGGTCGAGCGCCTGGCGGTTCAGCTCGAAGGGCGGGGCGTCGTCCATGTCGTAGGTGCAGACCGACTCGTTCTTCAGCAGATAGATGATCTGCTTGCGCGTCTTGAACTCCATCAGCGCCGTGCCGTCGTATTCGCCCATCTCCGAAAGGGTGGGGCGCATGTGGCGCAGGATTTCGGCGTCGTGCTCGTCGGTGTAGCGGCCGGCCGGGCAGCGGCAGAAGAGCTTGTGGTCGGTCAGCAACTGCTGGTGGATCTCGAGGCCGACCATCAGCCCCAGATCCGCGTAGTCCTCGGGGGTCCAGGAACCGTAGACAGGCAGAGGGCCGACGAGGTGGGGATGGATCCCGGTCTTGTCGTTCATCATCCGCATCCTGATTGGAAACACAATGAAACGCCCGGGAGGGAAACACGATCCCATCCGGGCGGGAAGGCGCGCTCTGGGGCGAAATATGCGAGGCGGTGAACACGTCGTCCAGCCACATTTTGCCTCCGGGCCCGGTCCCGGTCGTTGATTTTCGATTTTTGACTTCGACCGGCTTGACGCGGGAGGTTGTTATAATTACTCTGCTTCTGTGAAATCGGTAACATTTGAATCCGCGTATCCACTATGCGGAGCGTCGCCCAAGGGGAGAAAGCATTGAAGATCATCGACAACAAGGGCGTGAAGTTCCGGGTTCCCGACGCCACGATCCGCCGGCTGCCCCTATATCTGGACAAGTTGATCCTTTTGCAGCAGGCGGGCGTCAAAGAGGTGTCTTCACGTCAGTTGGCGATGTCGCTCGACATCAAGGCCAGCCAGTTGAGGCATGATTTCCACTATTTCGGCGGTTTCAGCAAGCCGGGCCGCCCCTATCAGGTGGACAAGCTGGTGCCGGCGCTCGAAGAGATCATCGGCATCAACGAACCGGTGCCGGTGGTGATCATCGGCGCGGGACACCTCGGACAGGCCCTGGCGAACTACTATAATTTCGAACGCCAGGGTTTCCCCCTGGCCGGAATCTTCGATGTGAATCCCAAGCTGGTCGGGCTTTCGATCCGGGGCGTCGAGATCAGCCCGCTCTCGGAGCTCGAACGGGTCATCCGCGAGAAGAAGGCGCGGGTTGGCATCCTGACCGTCCCGGTGCAGGTGGCCCAGGAAGTGACCGACCGGCTGGTCGCCGCCGGGGTGACCGGGCTCTGGAACTTCACGCCCACCGACATCAAGGTGCCGCGGGATTCGGTCATCGTCCGCAACGAGCGGTTGGCCGTGGGCCTGATGTGCCTGAGCTTCAAGACCAAGCGGCTGGGCGGCGAGGAAGACGTCCTGATCCCGTCTTCCCTCGACGGCGGAAAAAATGAAGGGGACGAGCTCTAGGCCCGTCCCCTCGCCTTTCCAGCGGAATTCCGGGCGCCTTCGCGGGCGCCCTTTCCTTTGCGGCCCGATCCTACCAGCGGATCAGATTCGCCCCCCAGGTGAACCCCGAGCCGAAGGCCACGGTGACCACCAGGTCGCCGGCCGCGAGGCGCCGGTCGCGCGAGGCTTCGGCGAGGCAGATCGGGATCGTCGCGGCGGTCGTGTTGCCGTACTTGTGGATGTTCGACATCACCCGCTCCATCGGCACGCCCATCCTCTTGGCCACCATCTCGGTGATGCGCTGGTTGGCCTGATGCGGCACCAGCAGCGCCACGTCGTCGATGGTCGCCCCGCCCATTTCCAGAACCTCGCGGATCGCCTCGCAGAAGCGCACGATGGCGTGCTTGAAGACCGTCCGCCCCTCCATGCGGGGGAAGTGGCGGCCCTCGTCCAGCTGCTCGTGGGTGATGCGGCCGGGAACCATCGAGTTGGGCAGCTCGATCGACAGCACCTCGGCGTGTTCGCCCTGGCTGTGCAGGCAGGAAGCGATCACGCCCCGCTCGCCCTCTTCGGCGCGGACGACCACCGCGCCCGCTCCGTCGCCGAACAGCACCGAGACCTCGCGTCCGCGGGTGGTGAGATCCAGGGCGTTGGAGTGGATCTCGGCTCCCACCAGCAGGATCGTCCGGTACATGCCCGCGCGGATGAAGGCGTCGGCGACGGCCAGGCCGTAGACGAAGCCCGTGCACTGGTTGCGGATGTCCATCGCGCCGACGTGCGGCAGCCCGAGCTCCTTCTGCAGCAGCACGCCGTTGCCTGGGAAGGTGTAATCGGGATTCAGGGTGGCGTAGAGGATCAGTTCGATCTCGTCCTTTTCGATCCCCGCATCCTCGATCGCGGCGCGCGACGCCGCGACGCCCAGTCCGATGCCCGGAGTGCCCGGTTCGACCCAGCGGCGTTCGCGGATGCCGGAACGTTCACGGATCCACTCGTCGGAGGTGTCCATGTAACCGGTGAGCTCCTCGTTGGTCACCACGCGCTCGGGCACGAAGTGTCCGGTGCCGATGATCGCCGCCTTGGGCATGCCTCGCTCCTCGGGTGTCGGTTCTGCTGAATCGAAGCGCGCCGTGGTCAGCGGCGCACCGGATACGGTCCCTCGCCCACCAGGGGGCGATGCGTCGCGAGCCACGCCTCGGCGGCCTCGCGGGTCGGGAAACAGGCGACCTGCACCTTGTGGGGCGCCTTGTCGTCGGATTTCGCGCCGCGGTGCACGACGACGCCCGCCAGACCCTTCGCCCGCCAGCGCTGCGCCTCGGCGTCCGCGGATGCCGGGTTGGCGAAGGCGGACAGCTGGATGGCCCAGTCTCCCTCGGGCCCGGGCGCGACGGCGGCGGCTCCGGCCACGGTCTTCTCCGCGGCGGCCACGGTCTTCTCGGCTGCGGCCACGGTCTTCTGGACGGCCGCGGTCGCGCCGGCCTCGGCCTCGTCGGCGGCCTTGCGCAGCTGCTCGATGTCGGGGATGGCTTCGGCGGCCTCTGCGGTCTTCTCCGCGGCTCCGGTCTTCTCCGGCACCACCGGGGCGACTTCCTCGCCCAGGTCGACATCGCCGCTGCGCGGGGCCGGCGTCGCCGCGTCGGCGGCCGAGGTGTCGGCGGTCACGACCGAGTAGTTGTCGCCGATCCCCTCGGGAATGTCGCCGCCGCCGCGCGGCCAGAAGATGAACGCGGCGGCGGCGATGACCACCAGCACCACGATCAGGATCAGGCGCGAGGGACCGGAATCCTTGCTGCGGGTTCCGCCGCGATGGCGGGCCGTGACCTTGGGAGCCGCCGGCTCGGGCTTGGCGGTTTCGATTTCGGGCTCGTCGTCGAAATCGGAGTCATCCAGGCGGTTGACGAATTCCATGGGTTGATCTTCCGCGGGATGACCGTCGCGATCGGCGCTGGGCTCTTCGTCCGGACCCGGATACTTCTTTTCGTCGTCGTTCATCTCGGCACCTCCGTGAACAGAAGGGAGGGTTCAACCCTCCCGGGTTGTCCGGGCGACGGCCGCGCGGTCGGGACGCAGCCGGCTGAACACCACGGTCGCCAGCAACGAAAGCGCGAAGCCCGGTATCATCTCGTACAGCTGCTCCTTCAGGACGGGAATGTTGTACCACATAAGCACCGTGATCGTCCCGGTCAGAAATCCGGCCAGGACGCCCGCGCGGCTGACGCCCCGCCACCAGAGCGAAAGCAGCAGGGGCGGCCCGAAGGCGGCCCCGAGGCCGGCCCAGGCGTACAGCACCAGTGAATATACGAGAGCGTCCGCCCGCCAGGCGAGAATGAATGCGACCGCTCCGACCGCGAGGGTCGCCAGACGGCTCACCAGCAGCAGCCGGCGCTGATCGGCGTCCGGACGCAGCAGGCGGCGGTAGATGTCCTCGCTGACTGTGCTCGCCGAGGCCAGCAGCTGGGAGTCGGCGGTCGACATCATGGCGGCGATGGCGCCGCAGATCATGATCACGGCCAGCCATTCGGGCATGAAGCCGCGGGCGACCATCGGCATCAGTTGTTCCTGGTCGGAGATCCGCCCGCCGGGGCCCAGGATCTCCGGTCCGTAGTGGGCCAGGGCGGTCAGGCCGATCATCGCCGCGCCGGTGAAGGCGATCAGGGCCCAGACGATGGCGATCACGCGTCCCTTGCGGATCTCGTCGGGCGAGGTGATGGCCATGAAGCGCAGCACCAGGTGGGGCTGGCCCATGTATCCCAGGCCGATCGCCAGGCTGCCCAGCACGCCCGAGGCCGCGGCCCAGCTGGTCGACCCCGGCGCGGGATAGAGCAGATGCGGACCGGCCGCGGCCAGCTTCTGCTGCAGCCCGGGCAGCCCGCCGACCTCGACCAGCACCGCCAGCGGCAGCACCGCGAGCGTGAAGATCATGATCACGCCCTGCAGAAGGTCGGTCCAGGCCACAGCGTAGAGCCCGCCCGCCGCGGTGTAGAAAAGCACCAGCGCCGCGCCGATCATCATCCCCTGCAGCGGCGTGATGCCCAGGTAGAAGTTCAGCACCTTGCCGGCGGCCAGGAACTGGGCCGCGACGTAGAACGTGAAGAAGAACAGCACGATGGCCGCCGCGACCAGCCGCAGGGAGTGGCCGCGGTCGTCGAAGCGGGCCTCGAAGAAGTCGGCCAGGGTCAGCGCGTCGAAGCGCTCGGTCTGCTCGCGCAGGCGCCTGGCGATGGCGAACCAGGAGAACGCGATGCCCGTGCAGCAGCCGACGACCACCCAGAAGGCCGAGACCCCCGAGACGAAGGCCAGGCCGGGCAGACCGATCAGCAGCCAGGCCGATTCGCCGCTGGCCCGCTCGGAGAAGGCGGCCACCCAGGGGCCGAGTTTGCGATCGGCCAGAAGGTAGGAATCGAGGCTGCGGTTGCGGCGGACGGCGGCGAATCCGACCGCGACGGTCACCAGGAAATAGACGATGAAGCCGAACACCAGGGGCGACATGTTGACCTCGGTCGTTCGCGCGAAAGCCTTGCGGGGCGGGCCGCTGCGAGTATAGGGTGCGTTTCCGGGGACTGACAACGGGAAACAGCCCCTCTTGCGCCGCGGCCGCGAGGGGGCTTATGATGCTGCGCCACCGACGAATGGAGGCGGATCTTGGGACGCAAGCGCTACGGCGGCCGGCGGGCGGCGGCCTTCATCTTCGATCTCGACGGCACGCTGATCGATTCGGTGGCCGACATCGCCGCCTCTTGCAACGTCGCGCGGCGGCGTTTCGGCCTGCCCGACGCGACGGCCGAGGAGGTGCGCAGCTTCATCGGCGACGGCGTGGTCAAGCTGATCGAACGCGGCCTGGCCCGCGACGGCCGGCCCGCCCCGGCCGAACAGATCGACCAGGGCCTGGCGTCCTTCCGCGATCATTACGGCCGCCATCTGCTCGATTCCACCCGCCTCTATCCCGGCGTGCTCGAGACCCTGCGCCGCTTCGAGCGCGTTCCGATGATGGTGGCGACCAACAAGCCCGGCGCCTTCGCGCGCGAGATCCTGGACGGACTGAACGTCGCCGGCGCCTTCCGCCTGATCGTCGGCGGCGACGAGGTATCCGCCAAGAAGCCCGATCCGGAGCCGGGCCGGGTCTGTCTCGAAGGCCTGGATGTCGATCCGAAGGATGTCGTGGTCGTGGGCGATCACGCCAACGACGTCATGCTGGCCCGCGCCCTGGGCGCGCAGTCGGTGGGCGCGGCCTACGGCATCGGCCCGATCCCGCGCCTGAAGGCGGCGGAGCCGGATCACCTGATCGCGTCTTTCGCCGAGCTGGCCGACCTTTTCCCGTCCCGCTCGACCTTGTAGGAGTATCCGTGATGACCGACACCGTTCCGCCGCTGGCTCCCTGGTCCTTGGACATGCTGCTGTCCCGCGTCGCGCACGAATGGCGGACGCGCCGCCGCATCTTCGATCTGCCCGCCGGCAAGTTCCACCGCCGCGAGGACGGTCCCGATATTTCGCTGGATCTCGGCGGCGCCCGCATCGCGACGCCGCTCGGACCGGCCGCCGGCCCCCACACCCAGATGGCGCAGAACATCGTGTTGGCCTGGCTGGCCGGCGCCCGCTTCTTCGAACTGAAGACCGTGCAGGTGCTCGACGATCTCGAGATCGGCCGCCCCTGCATCGACGTCGAGACCTTCGGCACCAACGTCGAGTGGAGCCAGGAGCTGGCCCTCGACGATTCGCTCGAGCAGTACGCGACCGCGCTGATGATGCTCGAGATCCTGCGGCGGTGGGAGCCGCTGCGCGAGATCCTGGGCGACCCCGGCGACCACGTCTTCGAGCTCTCGGCCGGTTACGACCTGGAAGGCCTGCGCTCGCAGAAGGTGGCCCGGTTCTTCGACCGGGCGGCCGACCTGGCCCCGGTGATCGACAAGCTGCGGCCGCTGATCCCCGAGCCCTTCGCCGGCCTGCGCGATCTGGAATTCCCGACCCGGCTGGCGACCGGGGTGACCGTCTCGACCTTCCACGGCTGTCCGCCGGCGGAGATCGCGGCGATGGCCCGCCAGCTGATGCAGCGCCACGGCCTGGATGTGACCGTGAAGCTGAACCCGACGCTGCTGGGGCTGGAGCGTACGCGGGAGGTGCTGCACGACGTTCTCGGTCTTCGCGACGTCGTGCTGGTTCCCGAGGCCTTCGCCGAGGATCTCCAGTGGGACGACGCGCTGGGACTGATCGGCGAACTGCGCCGCGACGCCGAGGTCCTCGGGCGCCGTTTCGGGATCAAGCTCACCAACACCCTGGTGGTCGGCAACGACAAGGGAGCGCTGCCGGGCGAGAGGATGTATCTCTCCGGCGAGCCGCTGCACGCGCTGGCGGTGAACCTGCTGGCCGAACTCGACGCGGCGCTGCCGGGCGTGCTGGCCCTCGATCCGGCGGCCGGCGGCGACGTGGCGGTGGCGTTTTCCGCGGGCGTCGGTCGCGGCAACGTGGCCGAGACCGTCGGGCTGGGCCTCGCTCCGGTGACCGTCTGCACCGATCTGCTGCGCCCCGGAGGCTACGGCCGGATGACGGCGATGCTGCGCGACCTGCGGCGGGCGATGTCCGATGCCGGCTGCGCCGACATCCCCGCCTGGCGGGCCCGGCGCCGCGAAGAAGCGGTCGCGTCCGGCGCGCGCGACGCCGTCGAAGCCCATGCCCGCGACGTGGTCTCGGCCGAGGGATCGGCGGCCTACGCGAAGGACGCCCTGAAGCCGCCGCGCCGCATCGACGCCGAGCTGGAGCGTTGGGACTGCTCGAGCTGCAACAACTGCGTGACCGTCTGCCCCAACGACGCGATGATCCGCCTGGCGAGTCCGCCCGGCGAGGGGCGTCTCGGGAAGAAATGGCAGTTCCTGTGCCTGGCCGATCTCTGCAACGAATGCGGCAACTGCGCCACCTTCTGTCCCGAGACCGGCGAACCGTTCCGGATCAAGCCGCGGCTCCATCTGCGGTCCGAAAAGTACCGCGAGGGGGAGCCGGGCGCCTGCCGAGTGCGTGCCGCGGGATCGGAGCTGGTGGTCGAAGGCGGCCCGGACGCCGATCTTGTGGGCGCGGTGATCGCCGGTCCCGAGGGCCTGCCGCTGCCGCCCGAGGCCCTGGAGTCCGAGTGACATCCCAACCCGAACCCGAGGATCCGAGCCATGACCGCCCTGTTCACGTCCTTCGCCGGTGAAGCCGAGACGATCCGCGTCACGCCCCGGCTGGCCGCCGACGCCGGCCTGGCCGCCTGGGCCGCCGATTTCCGGCTCGGCACCGCCGGCTGGCGCGATCTGCTTTCGGTCGACGACCTGCACGACCTCGGCGTGCCCTTCAACGCGCTGACCTTGGCGATGGTGCTGACCGCTCGGGCCCAGCTCGCCCTGGAGGACGGCCTGGCCCGGCTGCACGTCGGCGGCGAGGTACGGCCCCATACGCAGGAATGCATCGACCTCGCGGCGCGGATCTACGCCGCGGCCGGCATCGAGGTCCATCTACGGCCCGAGGGGGTGCGCACGACCCCGATCTGGCTCTCGTCCTTCGGGGTCTTCTGCGAGGAGCTCGACGGGGGCGAGAACTTCACCGCCTCGCACAGCCAGAACTACAAGGGCGGATGGAAGCCGATGGACGCCTCGGGGATGCAGCTGATCGAGCTGGCCGACCGCATCGCCGACCGGGTGCGGCTGCTGGCGCGGCAGGCGGAGGAATCGGGCCTGGCCATCCCGCTCGCGGCTGCTGACGACGCGCTGATCCGCCGCGATTTCGATCCGGTCGGGCCCTACGTCGCCTCGCTGCGCCGGATCGTGCCCGCGTCCCTGTTCGAGGATGTCGAGGCCGCCCTGGGCGATGGTTTCCGCGCCGCCTTCTGCACCGAGGGCGGTTCGATGGGGGCGGCCGCGGCGAGCGTCTTCGCCCAGCTCGATCTGCCGCTCGGGGAAGGCGAATCCATCTTCCTGACCCACGCCGCGGAGGACAGCGGCTATCACGGCATCGGGATCGTCGACGGGGTGAACCACGGCGTCGATCCGGGCAAGTGGCAGGTCTACAAGAACGTCGGCGCCCAGGAGCTGCTGCGCGGCCGGCGGGCCGGCGTCGTGTTCATCTGGGATCCGGACGGCGACCGCTTCAACATGGTGACCGCGGCCCCGGCGTCGCTGGCCGAGCCGGCGGACGAGGCGGGCCTGGAGGTCGATCCGCTGGATGCGGACCGCTGCCTGGTCTTCTTCAAGCCCAACCAGATCTACTTCATGCTCGCGGCGGTGCGCCTGGAATCGCTGTTCGCCGCCGGCGAGCTGGAGAAGAACGACTGGATCGTGGCCACCACCTGGCCCACCAGCCGTTCGATCGGCGAGCTGGCCGAGGCCTTCAACCGCCGCCACGGCACCGATCTGCGCGTCTTCCGCGTGCCGGTCGGGTTCAAGCATTTCGGCCGCCTGGTCGGCGACATCGAGGACGAGATCCTCGACGCCGAGCAGCAGGAGCGCGATCCCGATCCCCGGGCGGTCGACGCGGCCGGCGTCGAGACCCGCTTCGGAACCCGGCCGCGCCTGCTGATCATGGCCGAGGAGAGCGGCGGCGCCGCCCTGGGCCCGGACGACTGGATGGAGAGCCGTCACGGCGAGGGCTCGTCGCTGGCGTCCAAGGAGAAGGACGGCATGCAGATCGGGGTCATGGCCCTGGGGCTGGCCGCCCGCCTGCACCGGGCCGGGAGCAGCTTCGCATCCTTCTACCTCGACGCCCTGGACCGCTACGGCATCGTCAACCGCTTCTACGAGCGCCGCGACGTGACCCTGTTCGACGAATCGCTGCGCGGCGAACGGCGCGAAGCCGCCCGCGCCGAGGGCAACCGGCGCAAGCAGCGGACGGTCGAGTTCTTCGCTTCGCTCGAGGGGATGGAATCGAGGGTGGCCGAGTCCGCCCTGGCCGACCGCCTGCCTCCGGGCGTCGCCGCGCCCGCGGTCCGGCGCGTCTTCCACGCCGGCGACGGCACCCTGATCGAGTTCGAGGGCCAGTGGTTCGAACTGCGGGCCAGCGGCACCGACGCGGTCCTGCGCTACTACATGGAGGGCCGGGATCCCGACGGGGTGAGGGAGTTGAACGAGGCCCTGAGCGGGCTGGAGATCGACTGATTCGCTGCGCCGCGGGATGGCGCTCGGCCCCGGCCGCGGAATTTCGTCCGGTTCACCGGGCGGTGAAGATGGAAAGCGCCCCGAAGGTCCGGCGGATCAGCGTTCGCCGCCGCCGCCACAGGCTCCAGGCGGTCAGGGCCAGGAAGATGATCGTGCCGCCGCGGTTCCAGAATCCGGCGTGCTCGTGGCCGAAGGCGTGGCCGGCGGGGTCGAGCCCCGGGACCGTCGTCCCGCTCAAGGCCAGATCCAGCCCCAATCCCAGCAGAACGCTCAGCGCGACGATCCCGGCCATGTGGGCGGCGAAGGCCCGCCGGCCGAACTGCCTGGCGACGACCAGCATGCTCGCCGCGTTGGTCGCCGGCCCCACCAGCAGGAACACCAGGGCCGCCCCGGGGCTCACGCCGGCCGCCACCAGGCCCGCGGCGACCGGGGTCGACGAGGTGGCGCAGACGTACATCGGAATGCCCAATCCCAGCATCATCAGATAACTGAGCCAGCCGCCGCCCAGGGCGCCGGTCTCGACCGACGGCAGGTAAGCCGCCACCGCGGCGCCGATCAGCAGGCCGACGGTCAGCCGCACGCTCAGGTCGTCGAAGAACTCCAGGTATCCGTACTCGAAGGCGCGCAGCAGGCGGTTGCGGCGGCCGGGGGCGGGGGATTTGTCGGCGCAGCAGGTGGCGCCTTCATCCGGCGCTTCGGACGAACAGCAGGAAGGGGCTGCTTTCGCCGCGGCGCCGGAGCCGCAGCCGCAGGCGGGAGCCGCGACGGGAGCCGGCGCGGGCCAGGCGGCCGCTGCGCCCGCTTCGGCCGCGCCGCGATCGACCCGGTCGACGGCCAATCCGGTGACGATCCCGGTCACCAGCGAGGCGATCGGGCGGTAGACCGCAATCAGCGGCCCCATCAGGCTCCAGGTCAGCATCACCGAGACCGCGTCGGTCTCCGGCACGGTGATCAGGAACGACGAAGTCGCGCCCTTGCCGGCGCCGCGCTTCTGCAGCGAAAGCGCGGTCGGCAGCACCGAGCAGGAGCACAGCGGCATCGGCAGGCCGATCAGCGTGGCCAGCACGACCGAGCGCGCGCCGCGGCGGGTCAGCGGCGCCAGCAGATCGGCGCGGCTTTCCAGCACGACGTGCAGCAGACCGGCCACGCCGAATCCGATCAGGATCAGGAAGGCCGAGTCGTCCAGGATATCCAGGAATGCGTTCAGCAGCGGAATCATGGGCGGATCTCGCGACGGACGTTCAGCGGGATCTGCGCCGGATCAGCGCCGCTGTGGCGTGGACGACGATGAAGACCGCCGCCGCCAGCAGGATGGTCACCGCTCCGGCGGGCAGGTCGGCCCCGTAGCCCAGGGCCAGCCCCGCGGTGGTGAAAGTTCCGCTCAAGATAGCGGCGAGCACCATCATCTGCCACAGGCGCGCGGAGAAGCGTCCGGCCACCGAAACCGGCAACGTCACCAGGGCGATCGCCATCACGACGCCCACGACGTAGACCAGGGTCACGACCGTCAGGGCGGCCAGCATCAGCAGCAGGGTGTAGAAGAACTCGACGTTCACTCCCCGCAGACGCGCGAATTCCTCGTCGAAGCAGACCGCCAGCAGGGGGTTGTAGAACAGGAACGCCGCCAGCAGCACCGCCAGGTCCAGGCCGATCAGCAGCGGCAGCGCGCCCGGATCGACCATCGCGATGTTGCCGAAGAGGTAGGTCATCAGGTCGGCCTTGGTCCCGGGCGTCTGGAAGAGGAACAGGATGCCGACCGCCATCCCCACCGCCCACAGGGCCGAGATGACGGTGTCCTCGCGCTCGCGCATCCGGGCGCGGGCCAGCCCCAGGATCACCGCGCCCAGCACGGCCGCGGCCAGGGCCCCGTGCAGGGGATGGAGCCACGTCCAACCCTTGCCGACGGCCAGCCAGTAGGCGATGCCCATCCCGCCGAGCACCGCGTGCGAGAGGCTGCCGACGATGGCCGTGATCCGCCGGGTCACCACGTAGGTTCCCACCACGCCGCAGGCGACCGAGGCCAGCAGGCCGGCGAACAGGGCCCGGCGCAGGAAGGCGAAATCCCCGAGAGCCTGCAGGAACTCAGTCATGGCGATGCTCCCCGGGCCCGGTGTGATGATCGTGGCGCACCAGGCGCGCGCCGCTGGAGAAAAGCTGCGCCAGCTCGCCCGAAAGCGCCTCGCTCGGATGCTGGGCCACCTCGACGTTCACGCAGATCACCTGCCGCACGTGCCGCGAGACGACCGCGACGTCGTGGCTGACCAGCACGACGGTCATCCTCTCGTTCAGCAGGTGCAGCAGATCGTAGAGATCGTCCTGGACGCCGGGATCGAGGCTGGCGGTGGGCTCGTCGAGCAGCAGCAGCCTCGGTTCGCCGGCCAGGGCGCGGGCGATCAGCACCCGTTGGCGCTGGCCGCCGCTGAGGTCGGCGAAGGGGCGGTCGGCCAGGTTCTCGGCCTCGCAGTCGGCCAGGGCGGCGCGGGCGGCCCGGCGGTCGGCGCGGGCGTAGGGGCCGAAGTGGCGGCGCTGTCCGAGGCGTCCCATCAGGGTCACGTCCAGGGCGGTCACCGGGAACATGGGATCGAGATTGGTGTGCTGCGGCATGTAGCCGATGCTGCGCACCGCCGCGCGCGGGGGCTGGCCGAAGATGCGCACCTCGCCGCGGACCGGCTGCAGCAGCCCCAGCATCAGGCGCAGCAGGGTCGTCTTGCCGCCGCCGTTGGGCCCGACGATCGACACGAAGGCTCCGTCCTCGATGTCCAGGTCGACCCCGCGCAGCACGTCGTGCCGGCCGTAGCGGAAGTCGACGTTCCTGAAGCAGGCGGCCGGGACGCGCTTCTGGCCGCTCATGGCGCCTCCCCGGGGTTCGCCTCGTCGCCGAGGGCTTCGCGGATCGTCCGGGCCATCCGCTCGAGATTGGCCGGATAGTCGCGCGCCAACGGATCGAGGACAGCCACCTTCAGGCCCAGTTCGCCAGCGACCGCCCGGGCCGCCGTGTCGGAGAACTGCGGCTGGACGAAGACCGCGCGGGCCCCTCGTTCGCGGGCGGCGGCCAGGGTCCGGGCCAGGCGCCGGGCGCCGGGATCCATCCCGCCCGAGGCGATCGCCTCCTGGCGCAGCCCGTGATCGGCGCAGAGGTAGCCGTAGGCCGGATGGAAGGTCAGCAGGACGCCGCCGCGGACCGGCGCGAGGATCTCCGCGATCCCGGTCTGCAGGGCGTCGAGCTCGGCGTCGAGTTCCGCGGCCGCGGCGGCGTAGAGCGGCGCGCCGTCGGGGTCGATCCGCGCCAGGGCCGCTGCGATGACGCCGGCCTGGGCCCTGGCCAGCCGCGGCGAGAGCCACACGTGGGGATCGAGTTCGCCGTGATCGTGGCCGTGATCGTGTCCGTGATCATGTCCGTCGTCCGCGGGCAGCAGGTCCAGCCCGGCCGAGGTGTCGACGATCTCGAGATCCCCGAAACCGCCGGCCCGTTTCACCAGCCCGTTCTCCATCGGCACGCCGGTGGTGAACCAGATGCGGGCGCGCGCGAGGTCGGTCAGGCGGCGCGGGCTCGGCTCGAAAGAGGCGGGGGAGGATCCGGGCGGCACCAGCACCTCGACCCTGATCCGCGAACCGGCGATCCGCTCGACGAACCAGGCTTGCGGCGGGATGCTCACGTAGACCGTCGGGGCGGCGTCGTCGGCGGGCCGCGCCGGCGTGGGGAAGGCCGCGGTCGACAGGAAGGCCGCCAGCAGCAGCAGGGCCGTGAAGGGCGGAAACGCCCGCGGCGCGATGGCCGGCCGATGCATCATCGTTCTTTCTCCCCGCGTTCGATGCAGGCGGCGCAGACGCCGCGCACCTGGATTTCCAGCGACTGGTCCCGCAGGCCGGCGGCCTCGTCCCCGTCGAAGCGGATGGTCACGCCGTCGAGGCACGAAACCTCGCCGCAGGCGGTGCAGACGAAATGGGGATGCGACCGGCTGGAGTGGGCGGCCCCCGCGGCCTCGAAGCGCCAGACACGGTCGCCGAGCTCGGTCTTGCGCGCCAGCCCTGCTTCGGTCAGATCGATCAGGTTGCGGTAGAGGGTGGCCCGGTTCCAGCGGCGGTCGGCCAGGCGCTCGATGATCTCGGCGTGGCTCAGCGGGCGCCGGGCGGTCTGCAGATGGCGCAGCACAGCCACCCGCGCCGGAGTCGCGCGCAGGCCGCGTTCGCGCAGCAGGGCGCCGAGGCGGTCGGGCCAGGTTTCGGGGGTCTGCGGCATCGTTTCTCCCGGTGTTCCGGTGGGTTCGCGAACAATATATGCAATTCTATTGCAACAGCAACCATCCAGATAGCATCGATATTCAGCCGATAAAGAAGAAATGTATAGAAGAGTTTTTCAGTAGTTGCAACTCGATTGCATCGGGAGGGCGTCAGCACGCGCCGGCAAGGCGCGCGGGCGCCGGGAGGTCGCGGATCCTAGCGGAACAGGGATTTGATCATGCCCCATTGCGGGACGGCATCGTAGATTCCGGTCGGCGTCGGATCGTAGCAATCCTGCAGGATGATGGTTTCGAGGCCGGCCGCGTCGGCCGCGCCGCCCTCGGGCACGATCACCGTGAAGGTCGCTTCGCGGGGGCCGGCGGGGGAGGCGTTGGAATCGTTCCAGGCGAAGACGACGGTCCATTCCCCGGCCTCGAGGCCGGCGACCGACACGCCGTAGTCGAAGCAGCACATGCAGTCGCACAGGCCTTCGATCTCCGTCTCCTCGATCCGCAGCGTCCGGCCGAGGGTCTGCATCGTCCATGCCATTTCCGGACAGCAGTTGTACCAGGCGCCCGTGTGCTCGACGAGGATGGAGGCGCCCTCGATGCGGCAGGCGACCGCGTCGATGCAGTCGGATCCGTACTGGGCGGCGGAGGCGATCGGGGAGAGCAGGACCAGCAGGACGACCGGAACCATCAAGCGGCGCATGGGAGCCTCCGATTTTCCGGGGAGAGGTTCTGAAGACAGTATATCGTTTTTGGCGGGTTCGGGCAACCGGCGCGGCGCGGGGTTGAGGGATCCCCGACGGGCCTGTTATAATGAGTTGTCATCCCGGTATTTGCGCCGGAGGCGGTTGAAGGGGAGCGGTACGGTCCTTATTGTGAGGGGAGGGATTTCTTCCCTGTCCGGAAGCCGCCGTTTCCAGCTTTTCCGATTTCGCCCGCCAGCCGGGCCTCGAAAGGACGCCCTCGATGAACCGGAGCCTGGTCGCGCTCTGCCTTCTGATTTCCCTGTGGGCCGCCGCCGCGTTCGCCGCCCCCGACCGCGTGCCCGTGCGCGAGGATCGCAGGACGTCCCTGGATGTGACGCGCCGCGACGGCCGGGCGATGGTGCTGCGGGCCGAGATCGGCGAACTGCTGGCCGAGCGGATCGAGACGCCGGTCGGAGCCTTCACGCGCGTGACCATTCCCGGCTTCCACGCCGGCCGCGTTCCGGGCCGTCCCGAACTGCCCCAGATGAACCGGCTGATCGCGATCCCCCACGGTGCCGAGGCCCGGATCGAGATCGTCGGCGGCGAAACCAGGACCATCGACCTCGCGGCGATCGGATCCGCTCCGCGCCTGATGCCCGCCCAGCCCAGCCTGAGCAAGAGCGCCGATCCCGACACCGCGACGTTCGTCTACGACCGGTCCGCCTACTCGGTCGACGAGGTCTCCCGTCCCGCGGCCGTTTTCAAGCGCCTCGGCCGCCTGCGCGCGATGGATGTCGGCCGGCTCGAGATCTCGCCGGTGCGCTATCTGCCGCGCGAGAACAAGCTGCTGGTCACCGAGAGCATGGACGTGCGCGTGGTCTTCGAGGGCGGCGACGCGGCGGCCGGCGATCGTCTGGCCGAGTCTGTCGCGAGCCCGTTCTTCCAGCCGGTCTACGAACGGATCGCCGGCGCCGGCGATTTCCACGCCTCCCACCCGGACATGCTGCGCGATCCGGTCACGATGGTCGTGGTGGCGCCGGATTCCCTGGTCGCTCCGCTGGCGGATTACCTGGCCTGGAAGAAGGCGCGGGGTTTCCGGATGGTCGTCGGGGTGACCGGAACGGCCGAGGTCGGCTCGGACCGCAGTTCCATCCGCGAATACCTGGCCGGCCTCTACCGCGACGGCACGCCCGGCCAGCCCGCGCCCACGTTCGTGCTGCTGGTCGGCGACGTCGACATCCTGCCGACCTGGACGCTGGGCGGCAACGCCACCGACCGGCCCTACTGCGAGATGGACGGCGACCTCTTCCCCGACATGTACTACGGCCGCTTCTCGGTGGAATCGGCGGCCGAACTGGCGGCCGTCGCGGCCAAGACGATCGCCTACGAACAGCTGACGATGCCCGATCCCTCGTATCTGGGCGACGCGATGCTGATCGCGGGCGTCGATTCGGACTACGCCCCGGTCTACGCCAACGGCCAGATCCGCTACGCCGCCCAGACCTATTTCAACGCGGCCCACGGCATCGACGCCTCGGTGTTCCTCTACCCGGATTCCGCCGGCGAGGCCGAGACCATCAAGGGCCTGGCGGGCGCGGGCGCGGGATTCATCAACTACACGGCCCACGGCAGCGAGGTGCGCTGGTCGAACCCGCGGTTCATGGTCGAGGACGTCGACGCCCTGGAGAATTTCGGGCGCTACGGCCTTGTGATCGGCAACTGCTGCCTGACCGCGAAATTCGATCACGACACGCCCTGTTTCGGAGAGGCCTGGCTGCGGGCCCCGGACGCCGGCGCGATCGGCTACATCGGCGGCAGCAATTCGACCTACTGGGACGAGGACTACTGGTGGTCGGTGGGCTACACCGCGCAGATCACAGACAGCCCGACCTACGAGCTGACATCCCAGGGCGGCCTGGACGGCCTGTTCCACGAGAACGGCGAGGAGTCCTACGTCACCGCCGACGCGGTCGTCTTCTGCGGCAACCTGGCGGTTTCCGAGGCCGCGAGCGAGGGCGCCACCGGCCGCGAGGAATACTACTGGAACATCTACAACCTGCTGGGCGACCCCAGCGTCGTGCCTTACATGCGGGAGCCGCAGGCCCATCCGGTGACCGCGCCGGACAAGCTGGCCGTGACCGCGACGACGCTGGAGATCGGGGCCGATCCGGGCAGCTACGTGGGCCTGACCCAGAACGGCGTCCTGCTCGCCTCGGGCGCGGTCGGCGCCACGGGGTCGGTCTCGCTGCCGATCCGCGGAACCCTGGATGTCGGCCTGGCCAGGCTGGTGATCACCGCCCAGAACCGGATCCCGGCGATCCTCGACGTGCCGGTGGCCGTGCCGGCGCTGGTGACCATCGCGCCGGAAAGCATCGTCGTTTCCACCGCGACGGATCTGACGGTCACCGTCCACGACGCCGAGACCGGCGATCCCCTTGCCGGGGTCGAGGTCTGGGCCGAGGGGCTGAATTACCGGAGCGCCGGCTCGACCACCGACGCGCAGGGCGAGGCCGTCATACAGGTGCTCTACGATTACGGTCCCGACCTGACGGTGGCGGGCCGCGATCCCGGCCAGCCCTTCGACGCCTTCCGCCGGACGGTGGACGTGGCGGCCGCCCCGCTGACCGATCCCGATCTGATGGTCTCCTCGACCTCGGGCGTGACCGACGCCTTCCCGTTGAACATCGAGGGCCTTTTGGCGGCGAGCTACGGCGAGACCGGGGCGATGCTGTGGCTCTTCCCCGACGGCGCCGAGCCCGCGAGCACGACCGGCAACGGGATGTTCTACACCGCGACCGCGGTCGGCGAGGCGGTCGCTGTGATCGCCCTGCCCGGATACGATCTCTACGAGGAGACCTTCCCGATCGTGAAGGTCTACGGCACGATCTCCGGCACGGTCTTCTTCGACGGCGTACCGGCTGCCGGGGTGCCGGTGCGCGGTCTGGACCAGGCGGGGCTGACCGCGTTCCAGGCCGTCACCAACGATCAGGGGCTCTACGCGGTGACGACGCCGGTGCCGGCGGCCGACTACATCCTGGCGGTCGACGTCTTCGCCTACGACTCCTACCGCCAGGATTTCTTCCTGGTCCAGGGCCTGAACATCCGGAACATCGACCTCGAATCCTCGCCGACCGGCGTGGCGGAGGGACTGGTCCTGGACGTCGAAACCTCGCTGCCGCTCGAAGCCCTGGTGCGGATCTTCCGTCCGGACAACGGCGAGATCTTCGCCGAGGGCGCGTCCGATCCGCAGGACGGGGTCTTCCGCATCGAGGACCTGCCCGCCGAGACCTATGACACGGTCGTGCTGGCGGAGGGGTACGCGCCGGCGATCGGCGAGGTCGAGATCGAAGGCGGACAGGTGCCGTCGCGGCTCTTCGCCCTGCGTCCGGTCCGGGGCGACATCCTGTTGCTGGACGGAGCGAACGCGGTGCCGGTGAACCTGCCGTCCGCGCCGCCGGTCTCCGGGAAGCCGCCGTTGCCGGCGGCCGAACTCGAACCGGATCCCATCCCCGCCGACATGGCGGCCGCCCTGTCGGCCGAGGGCTACGAGGTGACCGTCGAGAACGTCGCGATGACCGACACCGCCGGCTGGGCGGACCGCGATCTGGTCATTCTCTCCTGCGGACGCAACCGGGATCCTCTGGTCGGCCAGCCCGCGATCCGCGCGGCCCTGGCGGCCCGGGCCGCGGCCGGCGGGCGCATCCTGGTCGAAGGGGGCGAGGTCGGCTACACCTGGACCCGCATCGACCGCGTCGACAGCCTGTTCATCCGCGATGTCCTGCACGTCACCGAATGGGTGCAGGACGACTCCGGCGACATCACGGTGACCGAGCCCGGACACCTGATCGTCACCGCGCCCTACGCGCTGCCCTCGATCGTGCCTTCCGCGTACGAGAACTACGTCGACCAGGATCTGATGCTGCCCGGCCGCGACGTGGTCGTGGTGGGGTCGTGGACCCGGAACTCCTCCGGCGCGAGCATCGTGACCTACGATCCGACCCCCGAGACCGAAGGCGGACGCACCGTCTACTTCGCGTTCAGCTACCGGTCGCTCGACGACGAGCTGCGGGCGCCGCTGCTGCTGAACGCCGTCAACTGGCTGCTGCTGCCCGAACCCGGTTCGTGCGCCGTCAACGGGCGCGTGCTGCTGGAGGGCGAGGGCCCGGCCGATGGCGTGGTCGTCGAACTGCTTCCCGACGGCGGCTTGGCTTTGACCGCCGCCGACGGCTCCTACTCCTTCACGGGCGTCGTCCCGGGCGCCTACTCGGTCCGCGCGACCCTGCTGAACTGGACGCAGGAGACCCTGCCGATCGTCCTGGAAGACGGCGAAACGATCTCCGGCGCCGACCTCACGCTGCTGCCCGACGTGCCGCGGCTGCTGGCCCTGCATCCGAACTATCCCAATCCCTTCAACCCGGGCACGACCTTCGCCTTCGACCTGCCGTCGGAGTCCCGGGTGAAGCTGGCGGTCTACGACGCGCGGGGCCGCCTGGTCAGGACGATCCTCGACGAACCGCTGCCCCACGGCTATTACCGCCAACCGTGGGACGGCACCGACGACGGCGGACGGCTGTTGGCCAGCGGGGTCTACTTCGCGCGCCTGTCGGTCGAGGGAGCCGTCAAGACACGCAAGATGGTCCTGGTCCGCTAGGGCCTGCATGGGAGGGACGATGATCGGGATCCCGTCTCGCCGCCCGCCGGGTTTCCGTCCGCTGTTGCGGCTCTTGCCCCGGCCGGCGTTCGCGGCCGCGCTGACGACGCTTCTGCTGCTGATCCAGTTCGTCCCGCCGCCGACCGCCGCCGCCGCGGAAACCGATGCGATTCCTCTCGACCGCCACGGTTTGCCCCGCTGGTCGCCCCGGGTCTGGGACGACGCGCCGGTCCGCATCGAGCTTCCCGGTCCCGAGGCCCTGGCCGAGCTGCTGGCCCGGGTGCCCCTGCGCTCGTTCCACCGCGAGGACGTCGCGCCATCGGGCCGCGGCGACGGCGGCCTGGTCTTCACGCCGCGGGTGACCGCCGCCGAGCTGTCGGCTCTGCGCGCCGGCGGCTACCGGCCGGCGCCGCTGCCCGATGGCGACGATGACGAATGCGAAGGCTGCGGGCAATTGGATCCGCAGCAGG
>CAYLMM010000043.1:0-24212 GCA_964384825.1 uncultured Fibrobacteraceae bacterium | reverse complement strand
AAGTTCTTCAGCTTCAGGCAGAGTGATTTACCTTTGGCCTCCGGCTGTACCTCTAGGTATGCCAGCTCGTAAAAGTGTACATCACCAGCCTCAGCAGCTCGCTTGTCCATACACTCGCGGGGAATCTGGAGCAACCGAAGCTTGACCCCTGAGCACTGGCTCTCGGCCTCCACGACATCGTGCAGGCCCATCTCCCACTCCCAACCGAGAATGTCGAGTTTTTTCTGCCCGATCTTCCTGCATTCGTCAACTGCATCACGAATCTCAGCCAAGGTGATTGGTGCATCTGCCGCACCAATGTGAACCATGTAGCCTGCAGACTGGCCATGCAGATGAACGAGGCCACTTGCCGGTTCAGCCTTGTATATGTCAAGGATGAACTTAATATAGTCATGCAAGGCCTTCTGATTCCCATCCCCAAACGTCACTCCCTGCCAATACTGCCGCTCATATTTGCCGAGATTCAGTACTTCAAACGGGCGACACCCATCCTCCTCAAGGAGCCGCTTTCGCGTGACATGGATGGAGTAACGGCTTAGATCTGCAGCAATCCATCGTCTACCCAAACGTTCAGCAGCAACGGCAGTTGTACCCGAACCCACGAAGGGATCGAGCACAAGATCGCCAGGGCTTGAAGCGATTGAGAGTACCCGCTCAACCAAGTCAACCGGCTTTTGCGTGGCGTAGTTGACCCATTCCTTCTTGTTGGCTGGCTGCAAACAGCGAATTCGCCACACAGTGTCGACATATCGCGTATCTTTGACCTGGTAGATCACCTTGCCGTTTTCGTCCCGGGCATTAACCATCTTCCCATTGACTTTAACACGTTTGAGTTGTTTCACCGGCTCATCGCGCTTTTCAGTCAGTGAGTTGTAGGTGTATTGCTGGGAGCTCTTGCTTTTGACGTAATAGAGTATTTGGTCGAATGCTTTGGGAAGCAGTCGTTTTCTGCTGTCGTGCATCTTGTTGTAGTAGTACCATGCAATTTCATTTTGGAAGTTGTCCCTCCCAAACACCTCGTCAAGTAGAACCTTGACGTAGGGCCCCATGTGAACATCCAGATGGACAAAGATCGCGCCCCCCTCAGAAAGCAGTTCGCGCATGATCCGAAGCCGGTCGTATAGCATCGAGAGGTATGACTCTATGCCATTTCCCCACGTGTCGCGGTAAGCCTTCTCCTCGATCAGCGACGGGTCTTTCTCGAGTTCCTTCCCGCCGATCTCAACCTTTACGGTGAAGTCCTGCCCCGTACCAAATGGCGGGTCAGTGTAGATCACATCCACCTTCCCTGCATAGTTGTCCAGAAGTGAACTCAACACATACTTGTTATCTCCCCAAACAAGCTTATTGCGCCATTCATCCGCTGCCTCATCGGCCTCCTGGCGTGCCTGTCCGTGGAACATTGTGCCTTTCTGGGCCTCACGTGTCGCCCTGGATTCGTTCACGGTCTCAATACACTGAAACGGAAGGACTACACGGTCGGTGGTCCGCTTCTTACGGGGCCAAACCAGTTCCAATCGCTGAACGTCTTCGCGCTCGCCTGAGCCTACGCCCGACTCGTTGTCAATCTCTTTCGGGTCGTCCATGTGGTCAACTCCATTCAGGATGTTCGATCTTTCACTTGATTTGCATATTTCATGTGCATTTCGACCGATCGGCTGCGACCGGTGGGCGACCATTAGACTCTTACTGCGCACAGCTCTGCTTTCAGAAGACCTCGGCCTACTGGCGACGCGTTCCACCGCGAGGAGTCGGTGAATCAGGGCTTTCTTTTCCCTTCCGCTACTGTCGACCTTCAGGGCTATGCACGCTAGCTTCAGCTCGCTTTGCAACATCTCCCCGAGAATGTCAACAAGCGATATAGAACGCGTTCGATTCAAGCGGTTGACGACCTCCCCCTTCTTCATCGAGGCCGGATAGTCTCTGCCAAGCGAGCCGCCGATCTGCTTCAGCCGTGTCCGCGTGAGGACTTCTAGAACTTGCTTGCGAACACTCATTTGCTCGTTCCCGACTTCTTGGCCAATACAGATGCGTCGCACTTCGGGCACAGCATCACAAAGTCGCAAGCCTGGCAGGTCTTGGGAGTCGGCTTCGGGTCGAGCAATCCTGATCGGAGTGTGTCTGCCGCTCCCCTGACCAGCCCCTTTACGTCTTCGATGAAGTCCTCGTCCACCGATCGAGGCTTCCGTTTCTGCTCCTCGAGCTCGTAGATCTCTACGTAGTCAGCGTTCCGGCCGGTGAGTTCCTGGTAGCCCACGGCGTAAATGTGCAGCTGGTTCTCCGTGACGTCTTCGGGCTGTGACCGCTCTGCCGTTTTCAGATCGACGATGGTCACCTCGTCGGTATCGAGGCGTCGCACAAGGTCGACTCGCCCGACGACGGAGACGCCGTCCCCGAGATTGAGTTCGATGGTCTTTTCGGAGAATTCCACCTTGTCGAAGTCCGCCTTGTTCTGGGCGATGTAGTCCCGAACAATCTGCTTCGCACTGGCGTTGAGCGTATCGCGCAGGGCAGTGTAGGCGAACGGGACGTGGAGGTGTGTGTCCACCAGGCGACCAGCTTCGGACTCGTCGTACATCTCACCTCGTATTGCCGCCGCATGGACCTCGGCCAGAGCATCGTGCAGGCTCTTGCCGTAACCCAGCGCCTCGTGGATCGGCGGATTGAAGCCATACAGAATCCTGAGCTTGAACTGGTATGGACACTCGAAGAAGTACTTCAAATCGCTAAACGACAGGACGACGTTCTGCACGCTCGATTTGGGCTTGGCAGGCAGCCGCTTGCGTCCGGAGTAGTCCTGGAGACGTCGCTTGACGTACTTTGACGCAAGTACGTCCTCCCAAAATGCCGACTTTTTCTGATACAGCCTGTTCCCAGGGACCGGAGCCCAGGTCATGAACAGGAATTTCTGGCTTCTGGTCATGGCGACGTAGAACAGCCGTCGCTCATCCTCGAGGCCGCCGAGAAAACGATGCTGCCCGTGCACGCCTTCCGCCGGGATCAAGTGCCAGACCGTCTTGCCCTTGGGCTTGGAGGCTGGAAAACGATTCCTGAGGAGGGCAGGCATAAACACTACCGGCCATTGCATGCCCTTGGCCTGGTGGACGGTCATAATGCGAACTGCGTCGGGATTGGCGTACTGGTTGTCCTGCCACCCCTCTGGGTATGCCTCCTCGGCCTGGTACATCAGAAACCCAGCGAAGCTCTCATACTTCTGCGGCGGGGCGGAATGAAAATAGATCTGTTCGAAATCGGAGATGACCTGGCTAAATTTGCCGAGGTTGTAGAATACCATCTCCGCCCGTGGATGACCATCCGGCCCCGGGGGGACGTTTTCCTCCCTGAGCTCGATACCTTCAAGGAAATCCCGGTACTGCCGCTGCAAAGAATAGGTGGCCCACCTGGCTTCATCGTCGCTTCCGATCTTGGATTTGATCTCCTCCAGCCGGTTAATTGCTCCGTCCAATTTGGTCAGGTCCAAACCTACGTCCGCCCCTGTCCAGAGCCTCTTCAGCCAGGCCCGGTCGACCCCACCGACATTGGCCATGAAGTAGAAGAGCGCCCTGGCAGCCTGGGCCTCCGGAGTCCCAAATAGGTCGTTCATCCCCACAACGAGAGTTGGGATGCCGGCGTCGCGCAATGCAGCGACAATCGGTCCGCCATTTGCCTTCACACTCCGCAACAGAACGGCAAAGTCGGAGTATGAAAGCCCCCGCTCCGTGCCGTCTTCCTTGAAGGCGACGCCGTGCAGCTCACGTATCGTCTCGACGATGTAACTGGCCTCCGCGTCAACGTCGTCAAACGAAAGAGCCACAATGTCGCCGGCATCGTATGGCTGGACGTCAGTAGGAATCATGGCCTTATCTAGCCGCTCGGTGTTCTGGTTGATAAAGTCCCGAGCGGTCTCAACTACGCCGTGACTGCTCCTGAAGTTCTCCTGCAACCGGACGGGCGTCACTTCTGGGTAGCGGTCCTCGAACGCCAGGATGTTGGTGATATCGCTCCCCCGCCACTGGTAGATCGTCTGATCGTCGTCACCAACGACGCAGATTTCCGCCCCACCCTGGTGAAGCAGATTGACTACGCATTCCTGTATGGGATTGACGTCCTGGTACTCGTCGACGATTACGTATCGGATTCTTTCCGCGAGTCGTTCCTTCAGAGCGCTATCGCCCAAAATCGCTCTAACAGAATCGAGCAGAATTCCGGAGTAGTCCAGGTACCGCTTGTCCTCCAGCAGCTGCTGGTATGCTTTCAGCCCCTCAACGACGGAGCACCCGGACAGCCCCGGCTCATTTAGTCGGACCTCCCGCAAGATATTAACGGCGTCGATGTAGCGAGGAGTCTCGACGTACCGCCTCAGTGGCTGCCCTTTCAGATCCGTCGACGTCGTGAGCCCGCTCTGCCGCGAACTACGATTGACGAACAAGACTTGCTGGACCTCATTCAGCACGCCGAATTTCAAGAATGCTGGCACCTCTGTCTGTAGCAGATCGAGACAGAATCCATGGATGGTGCCGACATACATCTCAGCCATGCCCGTCACGTCGCCAAACTTCTCGCGAACACGAGTAACGATCCTGTCCTTCAGCTCCGCAGCTGCTCGCTCCGTAAATGTGAAGGCCACGATGTTCGCCGGTGTGAGAGAATCCGGCCGACCGGGAGTGAGTAGATGCACCACGCGGCGCGCTACGACCTCGGTCTTCCCTGATCCGGCACAGGCGATAAGTTGTAGGTTACCGCCGTTGTGCTCAACCGCCTTCAGCTGAGAATCCGTTAGCTTCATTGGCTCCTCGATCCGGGCTTTATAGTGTCAGAAATTGCAGCTAGAAATTCAATACGATAAAGGTAGTAACTCCAAGAACGGTAAGTTTTGTCACCGCCCCTGCCCGATGTCAGGCCGGTCCGGAGCGCAATCTTTGCTTCGGGCCCATGTATCCACCTTGGATAGCTTGAATTTCCAGAACTTCCCGACCCGGTGGGCAGGCAGATTCTGCTGGTCTATCCACCGACAGACCGTCTCCCGCCCGATTCCGAGATGAGCGGCAACCTCATCCACCGAATACCAATGTTCTGTCATTAACTTCTGACCAAGTCTGGGGTTGCTCATTGTCGGTCAAAATGGGACAACGGGGGCGAGGGTAGGTGATTAAAGCGGCCGTGTCAAAGGTGTTCCCTCGGGCTGCAGCCCTGGGGTATTGTGATCTGAAATGGCTCTTGATCGTGATCGTTACGTCTATGTTGCCCTACCTATCCTAGGTAGGATACCACCGCACTAGAACCGCACCAGAACTCTTGGCGATCTCGCCTCAAAACCCTTGACCACATAACTTGCATCCAATGAACTACTTATCGACCACCCATCCCCCCCGTTGGCACTGAGTGTCAATCCCCCCCTACCCCCTCCGCACCAAATTAACCATCTCATCCAACCCCTGCAAAAACATCGACCGATCCCTCTTCCCAAACGCCGCCGGCCCACCCCCCATAACCCCCTGATCCCGCAACTGCTTCAACAACTGCCTCGTAGCCAACGCCTCCCCCACATTATCCGCCGTAAACGCCCGCCCCCTGAACCCCAGCACCCGCGCCCCCTCGTCGATGCACCGCGCCGCCAGCGGGATATCCCCGGTGATCACGATGTCGTCCTTCTCCACCATCTCCACGATCCGGTCGTCCGCCTCGTCCAGCCCCTTCTCGACGACCACCAGTTTCACGCGGCCGCCTGTGGGATAGCGCATGTAGTCGTTGGCCACCAGGGTGACCGGCAGGTCGTAGCGGGCGGCGACCTTGTAGACTTCGTCCTTCACGGGGCAGGCGTCGGCGTCGACGTAGATGTGCAGCATGTTCGCCTCTGGTGGGTTGTTGCGGGATAAATGCGGATTCTCGATCGGTTGCGGCCGGCGGGCCGGGACGTCGATGCGGGGGCGCTAGTCCCCCTGCGCTCCCTGCTCTCCCTGCTCTCCCTGCCCCTCCGCCTTCTTCGCCATCATCCGCGCCTGCTGATACAACGCCCCGATCTCCACATTCTCCGGCGCCAGCCGCGCCGCCTCCGCCAGATCATCCATCGCCGCCTGCCACTCGTGCTGCCTGTAGAACAGCAACCCCCGGTTGTACCAGGCCGAGGCCAGCTCGGGATCCAGGGCCAGCGCGCGGTCCAGCGCCGCGAGCCCCTCGTCGGGCTTGTCCGCCATCAGCAGCGCGAAGCCCATGTCGTTCCAGGCCAGCGACAGCGAGGGGTCGGCGGCCAGGGCCTTGCGCAGCATCGGCAGCGCCAGGCGCGACCGCTGGTTCAGGATGTGCAGATGGGCCAGCCAGGACAGGGTGCGGGCGTCGTCGATTCCCTGCTCGCGGAAGAAGGTCTGGGCCCTGCGCAGATCCTGCTTCGCCAGATCCCAGATGCCCAGCGAGGCGTAGACGTGGCCGCGCATGGCGTAGGCCCGGTCGCGGTGCAGATCGCGCCGGATGCACAGGCCCAGGGCCTCGGAGGCGGCGTCCGACCAGTGGCGGCGGGCTGCGGGATCGACCGCGGCGTCGAAGCGGTCGACCGCGTGCACGGCCCAGGCGAACGACGAGCCGGCCACGAACTTGCGGTCGAAGGCGGCCCAGGCCGGCAGCGCGTAGGCGCGGCCGCCGGGGGTGCGCAGCGGCACGTCGTGGCGCACGAGGCAGCCGTCGTCGGGCACGGCCAGCGCTTCGGCGGCGCGGTTGTAGTAGGTCTCGGCCCGGTCCCATCGGCCCATCTGCTCGCAGATCAGGCCGGCGTCCTGGTAATACGACGACGCGAAGCGGCGGTCGGGCGAGATGTCGGCCTTGCGCAGGGTGTCGCGCTGGATGCCGCGGGCGATGGTGACGTCCATGTCCGGGGGCTCGTTCAGCCGATGGTAGGCGTCGCCGGGGCGCCCCTGGACCAGCTCGGCCAGGGCGTTGATCCAGCGCCATTCGAACCACAGGGGCTGGTCGCGGCGGATGTCGCGGGCCTCGAGCAGGGCGCCGCGGAAATCGCCGGCGCCGGCGCGGGTCAGGCCCTTCAGCATGCGGGTTTCGCGGTTGTCGGGGCTCAGGCGGAAGGCGCTGTCGGCGCAGGCCATGGCGTGGCGCCATTCGCCGGCGTCCTTGTAGATCCAGGCGCGCTGCAGCGAGAGGTTCAGCATCTGGGCCGGCCTCTGCGCGGCGGGCAGACGGCCGATGGCGGCCTCGGCGGCGTCGAGGCCGGCCAGGGCCCGGTCCGGGTCGCCCAGGGCGCGGGCGGTGGCGGCCAGATCGAACCACAGGCGGTGATCGTCGGGAGCCAGGCCCGCGGCGGTTCCCATCGCCTGCACGCATTCGCAGGAGCGGTCGGCGTCGGCGGCGCGGCGGACCCAGGCGCGGGCCTCGTCGCGGCGTCGCTGCTGGACGTCCGGCGGCAGGCTCAGGAACGCGGCCAGATCCAGGGAATCGGCCTCGGCCCGGTACAGCCAGATCGAACCGTAGTCGCCCTGGGGCACCACGACGCCGCCGCAGCCGGACAGCAGGGCCGCCGCCAGGATTCCTATCGCCGCGAGAACCGGAATGCGCAACGAACGCGTAGATCTATCGAGCATGGCTGACTCCCCCTGACGCCTCGATCCCATTAGACCGCATCTTGACCGATCGCACAACCGCGGCCCGGATCTTTCTCTACGTTCCATCGGCCCGGTGGTTACCCGTCTTGACCGGCGGCATTCAACAGGCTAGGATTCCCCTCTGATCGCTTGCGATCAGGGCGCGAAAAAAGCCCAGGGTCTACCGGAAGCCGGTGAGAATCCGGCGCGGCCCCGCCACTGTGAGCGGTGACGAAACCCGAAGATCATCCCACTGGCCCCGAGCCGGGAAGGGATCGGGGAGTAGGGTAAACCGCAAGCCAGGAGACCGACCCAGGGCGCCTGTTCACCCGGACCTTCGAGGGCAAGGACACGGGCATGTCACCGCGGATCGTTCCGACCGCCTCTTCGACTGCCGAGGTCGACGGCTCCTGCCGTCGTCCGACGCCGACGTCCGCTTTCCCGGACGCGGCGCACTCCCTTGTTCTCCGGTCGCAACCCATGCTTCATTCAGCATGAACCGGAGGATGACCACATGCGTAACTTTTTGACGACACTGATTCTGCTCGCGATCGCCGCCACGCCGGCCTTCGCCGTCTTCACCGATTCCGGCCAGGTCAACAACCAGTACGACCGCACCGACCCGGCGCTCGCGGCCTGGGCCAGCGGCGTCGCCGGCTACCAGGCCGGTCCGATGGATTACAAGGATCCCGGCGCCGGCACGGCCGACTACGGTTTCCCGACCGACGTCCTGGGCGACGCCGGCTCGATCTTCAGCCTCGGCGACGGCGGCTGGATCACCCTGACCTTCCCCGCCCCGATCATCGACGGCCCCGGGGACGACCTGGTCGTCTTCGAGAACGGCTTCGAGTACAACGGCGGCGTGTTCATGGAACTGGGCTTCGTCGAGGTCAGCAGCGACGGCGAGACCTTCGCCCGGATGCCGGCCCTGTGCCGCCACGACGTGCAGCCCGGCCCCTGGGACGTCTCTCCCGCGGGCGACTTCTACAACCTGGCCGGCAACTTCGTCGGCGGAACGGGCTTCGACCTGGCCGATCTGGCCGCCTGCGGCGATTCCGACGTCCTGAGCGGCGCGGTCGATCTGCAGAACATCACCCATGTGCGGATCGTCGACGTGATCGGCGACATCGCCGACGGCGGCGCCACCCGGGACTTCCTGGGCCGGGCCGTGGCCGACCCCTACCCCACCGCGTCGGCCTCCTGCGGGATGGACCTGACCGGCGTCGCGGTGATCAACGCCGGCGACCCGGTGGCCGGTGAAATGAAGACTTGGGGCGGAGTCAAGGAACTGTACCGCTGAGCTAACACCCTCCCACCGCGCCCGGGAGGGCCATTCGGGGAAGCCCCGGCAGCCATGCCGGGGCTTTTCTTTACCTTTGGGAATCCGTGATTATCGTTGGCGGCTGGAGGGAAAATCGTGCGGCCCGCTCCACGAGGAATGCCGGGTCGAATTCGCCCCACGAAATTCCTGTTCACGGATGGAACCATGAAAAAGATGATCCGGATTCTCGGCGCCGGCACCGACCGGTGCACGCAGCTTTTCGACCTCGCCGACCAGGCCGCCCTGGAACTCGGCCTGGACTACGAGATCGAGACCGTCGGCGACATCAAGCGGATGTCGGAATATGGCAGGGTGGCCTCGCCCGCCCTGGTGATCGACGGCAAGATCATGACCTCCGGCACCGTGCCGCGGGTCGAGGAAATCAAGAGGCTGCTCCAGGATTGACCGCCGGCCCGGGGCCGGATCCGCGACCGGATCCGGCCCCGGCTTGACAGCCCCCCGGAAGCGGCGGTACCTTGCTCTCGCGCCTTCCGTCGGGAGGCGCCTCCCGACATCCGACGCCCTAGGGGCCCCGAACTCCGGATGGCCCCCGCCCCACCCCGGGAAGGACAGCCCCATGCTCCGGAAGGATCCGCGCCGCCCCCAGACCACCATCGCCCTGTTCTCGATCCTGTTCGCCCTGCTGCTGGCGTCGTCGCTGCTGCCGTCGGACGCCGCGGCCCTTTCCGGGCGCTACCGCGCGGCCGTGCTGATGGACGCCCGGACCGGCGATGTGCTCTTCGCCGAGAACGAGAACGAGCCGCTGCCGCCGGCCTCGATGGTCAAGATGATGACCGAGCTGATCGTGCTCGAGCACATCGCCGAGGGCGAGATCTCGGCCGACGACGTGGTCGAGGTTTCGGCCAAGGCCAGCAAGATGGGCGGATCGCAGGTCTACCTCAAGCAGGGCGAGACCTTCCCGGTCGTCGAACTGCTGAAGGCCCTGGCGATCCATTCGGCCAACGACGCCGCGGTGGCCTTGGCCGAGCACCTGTCCGGCAGCACCGACGCCTTCGTCGAGCTGATGAACCAGCGCGCGATCGAACTGGGGATGGAGAACTCCGAATTCCACTTCGTGCACGGCCTGCCGCCCGGCCGCAACCAGCAGACCGACCTGGCCTCGGCCTACGACATGGCCCTGCTCGGCCGCGAGCTCTCGCATCATTCCGAGGCGCTGGAATGGGCGGTCAGCAACCACGTGCCCTTCCGCGACGGCGAGTTCATCCTGACCAATCCCAACCCGCTGGTCGGCAAGTACCGCGGCCTCGAGGGGATCAAGACCGGCTTCACCAGCCGGGCCGGATACTGCCTGACCGCGTCGGCCTACCAGAAGGGCGTGCGGCTGATCTCGGTGGTGATGGGCGCCCCGACCAACGAGCTGCGCGGCGTCGAGACCACGCGGCTGCTCTCGCGCGGGTTCAGCCGGTACACCAAGGTGCCGCTGGTGCCCGCCGCCGGCGCCGACGCCGACACCGTGGTGACGATCAAGGGCGGCAAGACCGACTCGGCCGCCGTCACCTTCGCCGAGGAACTGGTGATCGGCGTTCCCAAGGACCGGATCGACGACCTGAGGCTCGACCTGCGCCTGGAGAACAAGGTGCAGGCCCCGCTGGCGGTCGGGCAGATCGTGGGCCGGGCGGTGGCGGTTCTGGACGGCGATGAATTGGGCGCGGTCGACCTGCTCTGCGGCGAGGAAGTGCCCAAGGGAACGTTCTGGGATCGTCTGTTCCATTGACCTCCGGCCCCGGAAGGCGGGCGATGGCCGGCGCAGTCGCGCATCAGCATCATCACAAGGGCGAACGATTGGCCGCCCTGGCCGCCTGGGCGGCGCCGCTGGCCGTCTACGTCGCGACCCTGCTGCCGGGCACCGGCTATAGCGGCGACACCGCCAAGTTCCAGTACCTGGGCAAGGTCCTGGGCACCCCCCATCCGACCGGCTATCCGGGATACCTCCTGCTGAACCACCTTTTCGTCTCGATCGCGCCCTGGGGTTCGGTCGCCTGGCGGGCCAACCTGCTGTCGGCGGTCTGCGCGGCGGCGGCCTGCGCGTTGATCTACCGGACGCTGCGGCTGCTGGACGCGCGGCCGGTCGCGGCGCTCGCGGCGGCGGCGTCCTTCGGCTTCACCGGATTGTTCTGGTCGCAGGCGGTGGTGGCGGAGGTCTACGCCCTGAACGCGCTCTACACCGCCGGGGTGCTCTGCCTGCTGGTCGGATGGGAGCGGACCGGCGAGCGGAGGCGCCTGCGGGCCGCGGCGCTGGTCTTCGCG
Organism: uncultured Fibrobacteraceae bacterium; assembly: GCA_964384825.1. Lineage (GTDB taxonomy): Bacteria > Krumholzibacteriota > Krumholzibacteriia > LZORAL124-64-63 > LZORAL124-64-63 > CAYLMM01. The sequence goes on along the minus strand of CAYLMM010000043.1, from coordinate 13,040 downwards.
CTGTCGCTGGGCAACCATCTGGCCACCGCGATGCTGGCGCCGGGGATCGCGGCCTTCGTCTGGGCCGTCGACCGGCGCGAATACCGCAATCCCCGCACACTGGCGGCCGTGGGCCTGGCGCTGATCATCGGCGCCGCGCAATACGGCTACCTGTTCTGGCGTTCGGCCGCGTCCGGCGGGGTGCTGATCGAGGCCGACGTCCACGGCCTGCGCTCGCTGGCGGCCTGCGTCAGCGGCTCGCCCTTCCGGGCCTTCATGTTCACGCGCTCGCCGCTGGAGTCGTTCGGCGTGGAACTGCCGAAGCTGCTGCTGAAGCTGGCCGGGCAGTACGGGCCGCTGCTGGTTCCGATCGCCTTCGGGGTGGGCGGGATCCGGCCGCGGCGGTTGTGGCTGCTGCTGGGCGGCGGGGCGGGCGTCACCCTGCTGATGATCTGCAACTACGGCATCCCCGACATCGATCTCTATCTCATTCCTGTAGTCCTGATCCTGGCCCTGCCCCTGGGGATGGGAATCGAACGGGCTCTCGCCGCGGCGCAGAACCGGCGCCGGCGGGGCGCGGCGGCCCTGGCGCTCGCGGCGTCGCTGCTGGCGCCCCTGCTGCTGCTGGCCTGGAACTGCTCGGACGTCGATCGCAGCAACGATGTCGCCGACGCGCGGCGGGCCGAGGCGGTGCTGGACGCCGTGGGGCCCGGCTCGCTGATCATCCCCCCCGATTACGCGACGAGCTGCTACCTGCGCTACTACCTCTACGGCGAGGACCGGCGCGGCGAAGGCATCGAACTGAAGGTCGCGATCCGGCCCGGGGCGCTGGCAGCCTACCTGCGCGACGGGGCGCCGCTGACCTCCGAGGACGGCCGGCTGGTCTATCCGCCGGGCCTCGACCTCTTCGTGCTCGACCGCGAGAGGGCCGATCTGATGCGCGCGGCCGGCTGCTGGGCGCACGAGCTGGCCTCGGGCCCGATCCTGATCACGCCCGGCCCCGAGCCCTCGCCCGGACGCAGGGCCCGCCACCGGATCCTGCGCACCCTGGAACCGTCGGCCGCCTCCGAACCGAAGGAACATCCGGCCGCCTGATCCGTAAGTAGTAGATTGTGGAATTCACCAGCCAGGGGGCTCCGCCCCCGTTCACTTCCGGGAGGTTTCCTCGATGAAGCGATGGATCTTGATGGCGGCCGTGCTCTGCCTGGGCGTCGGCGCCGCCACCGCGGGCGACGCGATGCGACCCGATACCGACGACATGCGCCTGCTGCGGATGCCCGACATCCACGGCGACGAGATCGTCTTCGTGTACGGCGGCGATCTGTGGACGGTGCCCTCGGCCGGCGGCGAGGCCAAGCGCCTGACCTCCCACATCGGCTTCGAATCGACGCCGAAATTCTCCCCCGACGGCCGCACCATCGCGTTCTCGGGCCACTACGACGGCAACCACGACGTCTACACGATCCCCGCGGGCGGCGGCGAGCCGGTGCGCCTGACCTGGCATCCGCTGTGGGACCGGGTCATCGACTGGCAGCCCGACGGGAAATCGGTGCGCTTCCAGACCGCCCGCGACCAGTTCATGAGCGGCCGCGAGGCCAACCTGTGGACAGTCTCGACCGAGGGCGGCCTGCCGGTCGAGCTGCCCCTGCCCACCGGCGGCCTGTCGAGCTGGTCGCCCGACGGCAAGCAGTTGGCCTACAACCGCATCACGCGCGAGTCGCGCACCTGGAAGCGGTACAAGGGCGGCATGGCCCAGGACGTGTGGATCCACGACTTCGAGCAGAACAAGACCCGCCGGGTGACCGACTGGGAGGGCTCGGACAACTTCCCGATGTGGCACGGCGACACCGTCTACTTCACCAGCGACCGCACCGGCAAGATGCAGATCTGGGCCTACGACGTGCGCAGCGGCGAGATCCGCCAGGTCACCAAGCACAAGGAATACGACGTGAAGTGGCCCAGCCTGGGCCCCGACTCGATCGTCTACGAGAACGGCGGCCGGCTGTGGGTGATGGATCTCGAGACCGAGAAATCCCACGCCATCAAGGTCGCCCTGCACAGCGACCTGCAGATGACGCGTCCGCGCTACGTGGAAACCGCCGACAAGATGACCGGCGCCGCGATCGCCCCGGGCGGCAAGCGGGCCGTGGTGGCCGCGCGCGGCGAGATCTTCTCGGTCCCGGCCGAGAAGGGCGAGGTCCGCAACCTCTCCAATTCGCCGGCCTCCAACGACATCGATCCGATCTGGTCGCCCGACGGCAAATGGGTGGCCTACGTCGGCGACAGCAGCGGCGAGTACGAGATCCATCTGCGCCGCGGCGACGGCACCGGCGAGACGAAGCAGCTGACCGACGGCGGCCACACCTACATCATGCGCATCATGTGGTCGCCCGACAGCGGGAAGATCCTGTTCTACGACGCCGCGATGGCTTGGCGGATCGTGGACGTGGAATCGGGCCACGTGTCGGAGGTGGACCAGGGCGTCGCGCGGCGCGTCGACGAGGCCGACTGGAGCTCCGACTCGCGCTGGATCGCCTTCGCGCGGATGGAGGAGAACGGCTTCCGCTCGATCTTCCTGTTCGACACCGAGACCGCGACCACCACGCGGGTGACGTCGAGCTTCACCGACGACTCCTGCCCCGCCTTCGACCCCGACGGCGATTACCTGTACTTCGCCTCGTCGCGGCATTTCGATCCGCAGTTCGGCCCCTACGACATGAAGCCGCATTGGTCGGACATGGACGGCCTCTACCTGGTGACCCTGCGCGACGACGTGGAGCATCCCTTCCCGCCGGAGAGCGACGAGGTCGAGATCGAGGAGGACGAGGACGGTAACGGCGGCGACGACGCCGAGAAGAAGGATGACGGCGACGAAGCCGACGACGAGGCCGACGACGAGGCCGAAGCCGAGGACGAGGGCCTGCGGATCGATCTGGACGGCATCGGCGCGCGCATGATCGAGCTGCCGGTTCCCGCCGGATCGTACCGCGACCTGGAAGCCGCCCCGGGCAAGCTCTTCTACCTGAAGGTCGGCGACGGCAACGGGCCCGGCTCGATCGCGATGTTCGACATGGAGAAGCGCGAGGTCGAGACGGTGCTCGAGGGCGCCTCGGGCTACGACCTCGACGCCAAGGGCCAGAAGATCCTCTTCGCCATGGGCGGGAAGCTGGGCATCGTCGACGCGGCGCCCGGCCAGAGCGCCGACAAGCTGCTGCCGATGAACAAGATGAAGGCGCGGATCGACCCGCGCGCGGAATGGGCCGAGATCTTCAACGACGCCTGGCGCCTGGAGCGCGACTTCTTCTACGATCCCGACATGTACGGCATGGACTGGAAGCACATCCACGACCGCTACGCGGCGCTGCTGCCCTACGTCTCGCACCGGTCGGATCTGGACTACCTGCTGGGCGAGATGATCGCCGAGCTGGCCGCCGGCCACGCCTACGTGCGTCCGGGCGAGCGTCCCGACGTGCCGAGCATCGCGGCCGGACTGCTGGGCTGCGACTTCACCCTCGACAGGAAGGCCAAGCGCTACCGCCTGACCGGCATCCTGACCGAGCGCGACTGGAACAGTTCGGTGCCGACGCCGCTGTACGGGCCCGGCATCGACGTGAACGAGGGCGACTACCTGCTGGCGGTCGACGGCGTCGAGCTGACCGCCGGGATGAACCCCTATTCGCTGCTCGAAGGCAAGACCGGCCTGCAGACCGTGCTGAAGGTGTCGGCCGACGCCGACGGCGACGAGGCCCGCGAGGTCACCGTCGAGCCCATCGCGTCGGAACGCGTGCTGCGCTACACCAAGTGGATCGAGGGCAACCGCCGCCGCGTCGCCGAGCTTTCCGACGGCCGGCTGGGCTACCTGCATCTGCCCAACACCGCCTTCGACGGCGTGCGCGAGTTCGCCAAGGGCTACTACCCGCAGCTGCGTCTCGACGGCCTGGTCATCGACGAGCGCTACAACGGCGGCGGCTTCGTGCCCGACTTCATCATGACCATCCTGAACCAGAAGATGCTGAACATGTGGAAGCCGCGGCACGGCCAGACCTGGCGCACGCCGGGCAACGCGTTCCCCGGCAAGATGGTGATGGTCAGCAACGGCCACGCCGGATCCGGCGGCGACGCCCTGCCCTACTACTTCCAGAAGTACGGCCTGGGCACCGTGGTCGGCACCCGCACCTGGGGCGGCCTGGTCGGGGTCAGCACCGGCATCCCGCTGATGGACGGCGGCGCTGTGACCTTCCCCGAGTTCGGCCTCTACAACATGGACGGCGAATGGGATGTCGAGAACCGCGGCGTCTCGCCCGACATCGAGGTCGACAACCTGCCCGAGGCCGTGATGGCCGGCGGCGATCCGCAGCTCGAGAAGGCGGTCGAGGTTCTGCTCGAGCAGATCGAGACCAACGTCGAGCTGCCCGAGGCGCCGAAGTTCCCGCGCGGGCGGTAGCGACGCGAAGCGGAACTGAGACCGTTACGCAACGAGGAAGGGGCGCCCGGATGGGCGCCCCTTTTCCTTGCCCCCACCCCGATGCGCCATGCAACAATACCATGCCCGGTTACGTCTGTTCCCCGGGCCCCAACCAGGGAGAAACCGATGAATTCCGTATCCGCGACCGCATCCCGCCCGACGTTCTCGCCCGCAGCCATGGCCGCGACGATCCTGATCTCGCTGATGGTGCTGTTGGCCGCGATCGCGCCGGCCGCCCACGCCGATCCCGGCCACATGGTTTCCGGCTCCGAGCCGCGCGACGGCCTGCAGACCGTGCAGCTGGAAAAGCTGTGGAGCGCCGGCGGCCCGGACGACGACATCTTCTTCGGACTGGTGACCATCGTGCGCTCCGACGCGCAGGGCAACATCTACATCCTCGATTCCCAGCTCTCGGAAGCCCACGTCTACGGGCCTGACGGCGAGTATCTGGGCACCCGTTTCGGCGAAGGCGAAGGGCCCGGCGAACTGCGCCGCGGCCGCGACCTGGTGGCTTTGCCCGGCAGCGGTCTGGGCGCGCTGCAGGAGACCCCGGCGCGGCTGGTGTTGATCGACGAGGCCGGCGATCCGCTGAAGTCGTTCAAGCTGGCCGGCGACGAATCGGTTCAGATCGGTTTCTGGGAAGGCTACGCGGTCGAGCCCGCGGGCGAGAACTTCCTGATCGCGGGCGTCAACTCGACGGTCACCGCCGACCAGACCGGCCGCGTGCGCGAGAGCTTCCTGTCGACCTTCGACCGCGACGGCAAGGAGCTGGTGCGCTTCGTCGAATCGCGAGGCACCTTCGATTTCGCGAACTTCGTGTTCTCGGAGTTCGAGCACATGCCCGGCTTCTGGTGGAACCTTGCGGTCGGCCCCGACGGCCGCGTCTACACCGTGCCCGAGCGCAACAGCTACCGCATCGAGGTCTTCCGGCCCGACGGCCAGAAGGACCTGGTCATCGAGCGCGAGTACGATCATCTGGCCCGCACCGGCGCCGAGAAGAAGATGATGCACGACATGGTGGCCGACATCTTCAAGAACGCGCCGATGCAGGTGAACATCGAGGTCGAGCCGAACCACCCCGACATCCTGACCTTCCAGCGGGGGCTACGCGTGCGCGAGGACGGCACGATCTGGGCGTTGTCGTCGCGCGGCGGACGCGAGAATCCCGAGGGCGTGATGGCGACCTTCGACGTCTTCGACCCCGACGGCGCCTTCGCGCGGCAGGTCGCCTTCCGCTGCGACGGCGACGGCATGCGCGACGGCATCTTCTTCGTCGGGGGCGACCGGGTCGTGGTCGTGAAGGGCTATCTGGACGCGGTGGCGGCCCAGTACGGCCAGGGCGCGCGGCTGAGCGGCGACGACGAGGAAGCGATGATGGAGGTCGTCTGCTACCGGATGGGATCCTGAATCTTCCCGGCGGGGTGGCGGCAGAGCGGACCGGCAGCCGAATGCCGGTAATCGCCGCCCCGCCGTCATCCCTCGCCAGCCCGCACTCGACCTTCCCCGCACGCGCGCTTATCATTTCCGGGACGTCCCATTTCATCGCGACTCCCCGGAGGCCCCATGCGATCGACGCTCCCCAACCGCCCGCGGCCCTGCGGCCGATTCTTCGCCCTCGCCCTGACGCTCGCGATCCTGGCCGGCGGCCTCTGCGGCTGCGGCGGACCCGGCGACGGCGACAAGGCCGCATCCCTGTTCGCCGACGGCCCCCGCCGCATCGTGGTGGTCTCGCTCGACTGCCTGCGGGCCGACCGCCTGGGCTGCTACGGCTGCGAGCGCCCGACCAGCCCGTTCCTCGACCGGATGGCGGCCGAAGGCGTGCGCTTCAGCGATGTCACCGCGCCGGCCACCTGGACGCTGCCCTCGCACGTGTCGCTGTTCACCGGGCTGTATCCGGCTCATCACGGAGTCGTCGGGGCTGATCGGGTGATGGATCCGGCGACGCCGCATCTGGTCGAAGCGATCCGCGGGGCCGGGTTCGCGACCGCGGCCTTCACCGGCGGCGGCTATCTGCAATCGCGCTACGGGCACGACCGGGGCTTCGACACCTACGAATCGGCCCGCAAGCTGAGCCGCGAATGGGAGCGCACCCTGGAGAAGGCCGAGGTCTGGCTGCGCGGCCACGCCGACGATGACGCCTTCCTGTTCCTGCACACCTACGAGATCCACGCCCCCTACAACCCGCCGCTTGAGTACGTGCGCCGCTTCCTGCCCGAACCCCGAAGCGACTACCGCGGCGAGAGCGAGATCCTGCAGAAGATGAAGGATCGCGGCATGACCGAGGCCGAGAAGGACGAGATCCGGGCCCACTACGACGCCGGCATCGCTTACACCGACGAGCTGTTCGGCGCCTTCTGGGATCGCCTGGAAGCCGCCGGGCTGACCGAAAATCTGCTGCTGATCGTATCGAGCGACCACGGCGAGGAGTTCTGGGAGCACGGGGGCCACGGCCACAGCCGCGACCGCCTGGGGACCGAGGTTACGGGTGTGCCGATGATCGTGCGGCTGCCCGCAAGGGCGGATGGAGATGACGGCGGCGCCACGGCCGAAGCGGCCTTCGCCCCCGGCCGGGTCGTCGACCTGCCGGTGAGCTTCCTGGACGTTCTTCCCACCGCCCTGGACGCCGCCGGACTGGAGCGCCCCGAGGGCCTGGACGGGTTCTCGCTGCTGCCCGAGCTGACGGGCCGGCCCGCGACCGAGGCCGAGATCGCGGTGCGGCAGCGGCGGACCGCCGTCTTCGGCGAATCGCGCGAACCGCTGGGCTTCTGCGACGGCGAAACCCTGGTCGCGGTGCGGGCCGGGGCGTGGGCGGCGCTGCTGCCGCGGCCGGGCGGCGCGGGCGGCGACGCCGGCGCCGAGGCCGGATCCATCTCGCCGGCGACCGAGCGCGGCCCGGGCCTCTACGACCTGCGGACCGATCCGGGCGAAATCCATCATCTGGACCTAGCCGGACCCGCGGCCGAATCGCTGGAAGCGGCCCTGGCCGGGCTGATCTCGCCCGAGCGGGCGCCCGACGCCGCCATGGCCGACGAGCCGGTCGACGAAGCCACCAAGCGCCAATTGAAAGCCCTGGGATACTAGCTATGACCACGCACACCCGCGCCCGCCGCTTTCCGATGTCGGCCCTGCTGTTCGCCGCGGCCCTGGCCGCCGGCCTGATCGCCGGCTGCGGTGGCGACGACCGCCCCGCCCCGCCCCCGCTGGCCCCCGACGCCCCGAACGTCGTGCTGATCGTGATCGACACCCAGCGGGCCGACCGTCTGGGCTGCTACGGCGGCGAGGTCGCGACCCCGCGGATCGACGAGCTGGCCCGCGACGGCGTCGTGTTCGAGAACTGCGTCACCCACGCGCCGATCACCGGGCCGAGCCACGCGGCGATGTTCACCTCGCGGATGCCGTCGGAACTCGGCGTGCTGAACAACGTCCAGCCGATCCGGGGTACGCCGCCGATCCTGGCCGAATTGCTGTCGCGCAGCGGGTACGCGACCGGCGCGGCGGTGAGCCTGGCGACCATGGACGGGGCCCACGGCTTCGCCCGCGGCTTCGACCGGTACCGGGACGTGGGCGGGATCGTCCACATCGCCGCGGCCGACACGATGCTGCCGCGCTGCGTCGAGATCCTCGACGGCCTGCGCGCGCCCTTCTTCGCCCTGTGGCATTTCTCCGATCCGCACGAGCCCTACAACGCGCACGGGCTGGTCGACCGCCGGGCCGTGGTCGAGCTCGACGGCGCGCAGATCGCCGAAATCCCCACCAGCACCTTCACGCCGATGCAGATCGAACTGGAACTGCCGCCGAGGATGGCGAGGCTGACGGTGCGTTCGGACACCCTGTTCACCGTGCGGCGGCTGGATCTGCACGGGGCCGAAGGCGCGAATCCGCCGCTGGCCTCGCCCCAGAGCCGCTCGCGGCAGGCCCTGTTCTACGCGGCCTCGATCGGGGCGGCCGGCGACCGCGAGGCGACCCTGACGATCGCCCTGAGCGACAACCACGGCGACCTGCGCCGGATCAACCGCCGCTACGACCGCGAGGTGGAGTTCGTCGACCGCCACGTCGGCGCCCTGCTCGACACCCTGCGCGCGCGCGGGCTCTACGACGACGCGCTGATCATCCTGGCCGGCGACCACGGCGAGGGCCTGGGCCAGCACAACGAGGTCGGCCACGTCAACACGCTGTACGATTCGCTGCTGCGGGTGCCGCTGATCATCAAGCCGCCGCGCGACGCCGGAATCGCCACCGGCGCGCGGCGCGACGATCCGGCCGCGCTGTCGGACGTGACCCCGACGGTGCTCGGGGCGGCCGGCCTGCCGGTGCCCGAAGGCATGCACGGCGTGGATCTGCTGAACGGAGCGCCCGACCCCGGCCGCCTGGTCTTCAGCGAAACGCACAGGCCCGAGGCGCATCACACCCGCTACTCCCTGCGCGGAGCGGGCCGCAAGGTGATCTGGACGGTGGACGCCGGCCGGTGGGAACTCTACGATCTGCGCGAGGATCCCGGCGAGCTGGAGAACCTGTTCCAGGCCGGGGACGAGGAATCGGAGACGTGGCGCGGGAAGCTGCGGGCGGCGGTGGCGGAGTTCGCCGGGGACGGCGAGGATGACGGGGAAGATCGGCCCGAGGTGGATGCGGAGACGCGGAAGCAGTTGCGGGCGTTGGGGTATTGAGAAGGCCCATGGAGGGGATGATGGATCGACGAAGGACCGTGGCCGGCTGTCTGCTCGCGCTGACCGCCGTTTTCATCTTTTCGCTCTTCGGTTGCTCGGATTCCGGTCCCCGCGAAACGGTGACCATCGCCGATTTCCATTTCGCCGATCCCGACACCGACACCGCGTTCGGAGCCGTCTTCGATCCCGAACCGGGGCTGCACTGGTTCGGCGAGGGCTGGGACCATGCCGACCCGCCCGGCGTGTGGACCCTGGGCGGGGAAGCCGTCCTGCACCTGCGCGCCCTCGGACTGGGCGACACCCTGCGGATGACCTGCAGCACCCATCCCGCCCTGGCCGCCGAGGGGCAGACGGTCACCGTGCTGATCAACGGCGAGGCGGTAACCGACACCTTCCTTTCGGCCGAACCATGGCAGGCCCTGGACATCGCGGTCCCCCTGCCCCCGAAAAGCCTTCGGCGCGGTCTGAACAGGCTGGTCGTCCGACCCGGTCTCCATCATGTCGAAGGCGACTCTCTTGAGATCGGCACCCGGCGGCAGATCGGGATCTTCCTGAAGGATCTCTCGGTCACCGCCCGGATGACCGCCAAGGAACAAGTCGCCTGGAACCAATGGCGCGAGCTGCCCGGACCCGACGCCGAATGGACCCTCGCGCCCTATGAAGGCGAAACGCCGCCCCGCGTTTCGGACCGCCCGGACGTGCTTCTGATCGTGCTGGACGCCCTGCGCGCCGATCATGTCGGCTGCTACGGGTACGGGCGGGCGACGACGCCGACGCTGGACAGCCTGGCCGCGGCGGGGTTGAAGTTCTCGCAGGTCCACACGGTGTCGCCGTTCACGATGACGGCGGTGCCGAGCCTGCTGACCGGGCTATCCTGGCGCGACCACGGCGTGCTGGCCAAGGGTCAGGCCCTGTCCGATTCCTTCGTGACGTTGGCCGAGATACTGCGCGACCACGGCTACCTCACTCTCGGCTGGTCGGACAACCCCTTCTGCTCGCGCGGCACCGGGGCCGACCAGGGTTTCGCGGAATTCGTCGAGGCCTGGCATCATCCCGCCCACGGCGACTACGGTACGAACTCCGAGATCGTCGCCACCATGGCGCGCGAGCGGATGGCGGCGGGCCTGGGTGCCGATCCGGTCTTCTGCTACCTGCACATGATGCCGCCGCACGATCCCTACATCCCCGGACCGGACCACGATCTGTGGAGCGATCCCGGCTATGCGGGGGTGCACGACGGCACCAGCGACCTGCTCCAGGAAGTCATCGACGGCAAGCGATCGTGGGACGAGGCCGATCGCCGGAAGCTCGAAGCCCTCTACGACGGCAACCTGCACCGGATCGACGCCGCGGTGGCCGGAGTGCTGGCTGACTGGCGCGCCCTGGACCGGGATCGTGATCTTCTGGTCGTGGTGACCGCCGACCACGGCGAGGCTTTCGCCGAACACGGTGAATTCGGGCATCTGACGACCGTCTACGACGAGATGACGCACATCCCGCTGCTGATGTCGCCCGCGGAATCGTTCGGAGAATTGTCGAAGGTGACCGACGAATTGCTGGCCATCACCGACATCACGCCGATGCTGCTGCGCGTCGTCGAGGCAAGGCCGCCGCGGGGAACGCTCTGGCCGAACCGGTACCTCGCCCTGCTGGACGACGCTCCGACTCCGGCAGCGGCAGTCGCGATCCGCAGCCACGACATCAGCCACAATTTCGGACTGCGCGGCGACCGTTGGCTGGCCGTCCACGACGGGTTCAACCGGCAGCAGCTCTTCGATCTTCGGAAGGATCCGGGGGCGGAAGTGAACCTGCGCATCGAGCAAGACGAACGTTATCGGGAGATGCTGGGGCGGCTGCGGGCCATGGCCGCGGACAAGGGGGAATTCGAGGCGGCGGAGGAGACGCTGAGCGACGAGGATCGGAGGAGGTTGGAGGCGTTGGGGTATTGAATCCGCCCGTCGACTCAGCCTGCATCTTGGTCTTGAAGTTGGCAAACCGGCTGATCCCCTGAACTCAACCGATAAAATATTTCCCCGGAGCCATGAATATGGTAAATGCGAACAAACCGATTACCATCAGCCCCGCCAACGGCATCGCAAACCTTTTGAATCCAGGTCTTTGGGATATGATTCCCAAGGCGGCGAATACCGGAATATCAACCGCGGCAAACCGCCCCATGGATGTCATGCATGCCTGAGATCCGCTGAAGAAATAATATGGAAACAAGACCATACCCCCACCCACGAGGAGCCACGCTTTAGGCATATCTCGCATTGCCATCAGCATCACCACTACACCAAAAGGCATAACCAAATATCCGAAACCATGCGGGTCGGTTACCAGGGCCGGAATGTTCCCTCTCAGAGCCCACCACAGTCGATTCCAAATCGGAACACCGAGAATCGTACTTAGGGCCGATGGGTGGGACTCCGTCATCCAGCCCTGCTGGGCATGAGAGAATGCGAAAGGATCACCGAATCTGGACCAGAGAAAAATCATAAAACCGGCCAACCCCGATACTCCGATCGCGCCGAGAACGCCCCCTTTAAGCATTTTGAAGCACTTTTTCGAATCATGCCCGGCAACGCTTTGCCAATACGAAAGCATCAAAGCCGGAGCCAGAAAAAGCCCTACCCCCCGGCAGGCAGACGCCAAGGCGGCGACAACAGCAGCCATCCAAAATTTCTTGCGTTCGAGAAGCCAGAGAAAAAGTCCGAACAGCAGCAGCATCAATGATTCCGTATGTCCCGCCGAAAAATAGACGGAATCGGGGTACAGACACATGAACATTACTCCCGCCAGGGCCGCCGACTCTCCTATAGCCGAGCGAAGCGCCAATCCGGCAACAAGGAATCCGAAGTATCCCAACATGTTGGCAAGCAGCAGCATTCCGTCCATGGTCGGCAACCCGGTCCAGGTAATGAACAATCGAGAAATCAACGGCCAGAGCGGATAGAATGCCGTGTTCTGTTCGGTGCCGATATCGGCTTTGGAAAAGCGGTACCCGTTATTGACAATTCCGGCATACCATCCCGAATCACCCTGGAATACGGCGCCTTTCAAGTAGTCCCATCCGGGGGCGGCCTTCCTGGTCGACTCCAATCCATGCGCACCCTTGATGCGCAGACCCGGATCAGCGGCCGTCGATACCCGGCCGGCACTGCGATACCCGATCTCGTACAGGCATATCGACAATTTGCGGGTATCGCCGCTTTTGCCATTCGTAAGATCTTTGGGAGAAACGGCTGGAGCTTTGATAGCAATTTCGAGTGGATCGTTCGTCCCGGCGGGCAAAGATGCCAGGCTTTCCGGCAACTCGACACGATATCGGTTTATGTCCTTGCCGATCGTCAGGGTTCCTGCCGGAATCCCCTCGATCTCGACATCGGCCTTCAAGCTGTCCACTATTGCATAACATTTCAAATACAATTCGGCTTCACCGTAATCATCGGGCGCCGGCAATTGAATCCGGGACTCCTCTCCGAGCCATCGCCAACAAACCGGGGAAATCAGATCATCAACATAGGGATCGTGATTTTCTCCGGGAATCCCTTTGGCAATGAATATGAAGCTGAAATAGACGGCAAGTAACACGACGGCACGGGATGCGAGATACATCCCGGAAACCGAGATCAGAAATTTCTTCATGTCCGTTCACAATTCTTGGAAAGATCCTTAATAGCTGAACATTATTTTTCAACCATATGTCGGCTTTCGACCCTGTCAATCTGTTTTCAAATTGCCGGGCGGATCCTTCGCAAGGCGACCCGCCCGGCACGACAATCTTCTCACCCCCCCAACCCCAAATACTCATCCAGATCCTTGTCCCCCCGCCCCGACAGATTCACCACCACGATCGTTCCGGGCTCCACCTCTGCGCGCATCTTCTCCAGATACGCCAGCGCGTGGCAGCTCTCGAAGGCCGGCAGGAT
>CAYLMM010000042.1:3516-24329 GCA_964384825.1 uncultured Fibrobacteraceae bacterium | reverse complement strand
GCCGGAACGCGACGCCCAGCCGGCATGGCGCAGGGCCTCGCCGAGAAAGGCGGTCAAGATCAGCAGGGCGTGGATCTCGCCGGCCGTAGGAGGGCGGCCGCCGCCGTCGCCCGATTCGGCCAGGCGCGCGGCCAGGAGCCGGGCGGGGCCGGGATCGCCCGCCGCCGCGGCGCGGGAGGCCTCGTCGGCGTCGGCGCGGGACCATCCCCATCGGGACAGGACGGGCGTCGCGAGAGGTGAGAGCGGCTGTCGGATGCGGTTCATATCATCTCCGGTCGGCTGGGGGCGCGGCCCGCTCAGGGTAACCCGTGGAAGCCTGCGCGCAAGGGAATAGGGCGCCGTCGGGATGTCCGTCCGCCTGCGACCGCGGGCATTTTCCGGTATCGTGATTGTCGAATATCGCAAAAACAACAAATATACATTGACGGATCGAATTAAAAAGCTATTGTCGGGCCTTGATGCGTCCGAAAAAGTGCAGAAATCGCTTCGGTCAACCATCACAACTGAAAACGGGGGCCAAAATGAACGACATCGCGGGACGCTACATGAAGCCCTTCGCCGAGGGGATCATCGCCCCAGAGGAGGACCGCAAGGCCCTTCTGGACCGGATGAAGCAGGACGAGGTCCGGTTCCTGCGGCTGATGTTCTCGGACATGATGGGCCAGATCAAGAACGTCGAGGTCCCCAAGAGCCAGTTCGCCAAGGCCCTGCGCGGCGAGATCATGTTCGACGGTTCCTCCATCCAGGGCTTCACCCGGATCGAGGAATCGGACATGCTGCTGGTTCCGGATATCGGCAGCTACGTCATCGTGCCCTTCGAGGGAAAGCACGGCAAGGTGGCGCGGCTGATCTGCGACATCTACAACGCCGACCGCACGCCTTTCTCCGGATGCCCGCGGCTGACGCTCAAACGCACCATCGCCAGGCTGGCCGAGCGCGATCTGCATCCGGTCTGCGGGCCGGAGCTGGAATTCTTCCTGTTCCAGAAGGATCCCGACGGCAATCCCACCGTCCGGACACACGACGCGGGCGGCTATTTCGATCTGCTGCCGGTCGATCTGGGCGAGGACGCCCGCCGGCGCTGCGTGAACGTCCTCGAGCAGATGGGATTCGAGGTCGAGGCGGCCCATCACGAGGTGGCGCCGGGCCAGCACGAGATCGATTTCCGCTACGCCGACGCCCTGCGTTCGGCCGATCTGGTGATGACCTTCAAGCTGGTGATCAAGAAGATCGCCCTGGATTTCGGTCTGCACGCCACCTTCATGCCCAAGCCGATCTTCGGGGTCAACGGCTCGGGAATGCACACCCATCAGTCGCTGTTCCGCGGCTCGGCCGACAGCGGCGACAACGCGTTCTACGATCCGGACAAGCCTTGGGAGCTGAGCGACGCCGCCCTGGGGTACATCGGCGGCATCCTCAAGCACGCCAAGGCCTTCGTGGCGTTGACCAACCCCCTGGTCAACTCCTACAAGCGCCTGGTTCCCGGCTTCGAGGCTCCGGTCAACGTGGCCTGGTCCGAGCACAACCGGTCGCCCCTGGCCCGGGTGCCGGCGCGGCGCGGCGTGGGCACGCGGCTCGAGGTGCGCATTCCCGATCCGGCCTGCAACCCCTATCTCGCCTTCGCGGCCATGCTGGCGTCCGGCCTCGACGGCATCGAGAACGGCTATGATCCCGGCGAGCCGGTCAACCGCAACATCTTCGGGATGAGCCAGCGCGAGAAGAGCCGCCTGAAGATCTCGCAGCTGCCGGGCAACCTGCAGGAAGCCATCGCCGGCCTGCGCCGCAGCAAGCTGATGCGCGAGACCCTGGGCGAGCACGTCTTCCAGCAGTACCTCGCGGCCAAGGACGAGGAGTGGGGCGAGTACATCTCGCAGGTTCACGGATGGGAGCTGCGCCGCTATCTCGGCAACACCTGATCCCGGCCGGGTTTGGGCGAAGTTTGGCTGGTTCCCCCGGTGGAGACGGTGTACATTCCGCCCATGATCAGGAAACTGCGATCCGTGTTTTCGATATT
The DNA here is from genome assembly GCA_964384825.1 of uncultured Fibrobacteraceae bacterium. Classification (GTDB taxonomy): domain Bacteria; phylum Krumholzibacteriota; class Krumholzibacteriia; order LZORAL124-64-63; family LZORAL124-64-63; genus CAYLMM01. The sequence continues at coordinate 22,315 of CAYLMM010000042.1, read as the reverse complement.
CGTTTCCCCGGGCGCGATCGTTGCGACGACGATCGCGCTCGGTGCCGTCGCGCTCGCGATGACCGCTCCGGCGCCCGTCCGCGCGGCCGCGGCGGAACCGGCCGTCCATCCCGGCCGGCCGGGGCTGCTGGTCATCGAGGCCGCGGCCGACTCCAGCCGCTTCCGATGGGCTCCGATGGGGGAGGACGGTTCGCGGGCTCTGGTCTGGGACGGGGGCAGCCTGTTCCTGCCGCCGGGCGTGGAATGCGGTAGCCTGGGGCCGACCAGCCTCACCCTGCGCTACGGTGTCGGCCTGGCCGGCGTCGCCGACGGCCGGCGCCTGCTCTTCGAGCCCGGGCGATATCCCGTCGACAGCCCCCTGCTGCTGACCGACGGCCGCTTCCATCTCAACGTCCACCGCGGCGAGATCGTGATCGCCGCCGGGCGGATCCGCTACGTCGACAGCGCCGGAGCCGATCCCCGCGCGCAGTACCTCCTGCTGGCCGGAGTCGCCCTGCTGACCTTCATCATGCTGGCCCGGACCCGGGCCAGGCTCCGTCGTTCATGAGCGGCGCGTCCGAGCACGCCGCCCGTTGGCTTTTCCGGGGCATCCTGGTGACCTTGCCGTGGATCGGGATGGGAGCCGTGCGCTGCCTGACCGGCGTCGACACCGGTGCCGGATTCCAGCCCGCCTACATCCTGCTGCCGCCGGCCCTGGTCGCGGCCCTGATCGCGGCCTCCGCCGATCGCGCCGTCCGCCCCGCGCCGGCGTTCCGCGGCCGCTGGTGGCCCTGGGCGCTGTCGGTCGCCGTGATCCTGATCTCGTGGTTCGGACTCTCGATCGCCGCCGGAGCCGCCACCCCGGCCGAGGCGCGGCTGCGTTTCCTCAAGCAGCTGATCCAGTACCTGTTGATGCTGGGCTACGTGGCCTTGCCGGTGATCATGCTCGATCGCGACGAGCGCTGGCGGGACGTGCCGCGCTGGCTGGCGGCCGGCATGCTCCTGCAACTGGCCTACGGCGTGGGCCAGGCCGTCCATTTCGGGCATCCGATGGAATGGTTCGCCGCCCTCGAGGGCCTGTTCACCTCGAATCCCAGCATCCTGGCCGGTTCCGAGGAGCTCTTCCTGGGCGACGCCTTCGCCGGCGTCCCCCGCATCCGGGGCACGGCCTGCGAGCCCCTCTACCTGGGCAACTATCTGCTCGCGGTCGCCCCCTGGCTGGTGCTGGCCGCCCGACGCGACCGGCGCTGGTGGGCGGCGGCGATCGCGGCCGCGGTCCTGCTGCTGGCGACCTGGTCGCGCGGCGCCTGGCTGGCCGCCGCCGCGGCCGCCGTGACGGCCCTGTTCCTGGCCCGGCGCGCCGGCGGGATCCGGCTGCGGATTCCGCGCACCCGGACGGCGGCCTGGACGGCCGTCGCCCTGGCGGCCGTCGTCGCCGCGATGCTCGTGATCATCGGGCCCGAGCGCCTGGCGATGCCCTGGGAGCGGCTGCTGCAGTCGTTCAACCGGAAAGACTGGTCCAACCTGACGCGCTTCTATTCGATGCAGGCGGCCTGGCGGGCCTTCCTGATCAGTCCGCTGGTGGGCGTCGGCTGGGGGCAGTTCGGTTTCCATTTCCCCCTGCTGGTCGATCCTGTCGGCCTGCAGAGCCAGTTCGCCTGGCCGGTGGTGAACAACTACCCGCTGCAGATCCTCTGCGAGACCGGGGCGGCGGGCTTCTCGGCCTTCGCCGCCGGCTGCGCCGCCGTCGCTCGCTCCACCTTGCGGGCCGCGTCACCGGACCCGGCCGCGGAGCGCGGCGCCGGCCCGGAGGCCCGGTTCGCCGTGGTCGCGGCCGCGGCCGCGGTCGTCGGGGTCTGGATCCAGCTGCTGACCTTCTCCCAGTACAACCTTCCCCATATCTGGCTGGCGCTCGGATTGCTGGTCGCGGCGATCCGCCGCTCCGAGGCGTCCGCTGCGTCCGCCGTCCCGGATCCCGGAAAGGAGCGGCCGTGAATCCGCGCCGTGTCCTGATCGACGCCATGGTCGTTCGCCCGCAGCCCACCGGCGTCGGACGCGTAGCCCTGGATCTGCTGCGGGCCATGAGCGCCGATCCCCGCGGCCTGGACTTCCGTGTCGTCACCTCGCATCCGGAGATGTTCCCCTTCCTGGCCGGTCGCCCCGAGTGGGGGATCGTCGCCGTGCCGCCGCGCAACGGCATGGCCCGCAACGCGGTCTTCCTGCAGACGTCCCTGCCGCGGCTGCTGAGCCGCGAGGGCGCCGGGATGGTCCATTCGTTGAACATGGTCGCTCCGCTGGCGGCTCGGTGCCCGGTGCTGCTGACGGTCCACGACATCGCCTTCCATCTGCATCCCGGCACCGTCGAGCAGCCGCGGCGCTCGTATTACCGGTTGATGGTGCCGCTCAGCGTGCGCAAGGCCGCCCTGGTGGGATGCGTTTCGGCCGCGACCCGCGACGAACTGACGCGGTATTCGCCGGCCGCGGCGGGCAAATCCCTGGTCCTGCCCAACGCCGTTCCCGGCTGGACCGAAGGCCGCGAGCCCGGAGGCCCCCGCCCGTCGGACGCCCCGTTCCTCTTCGTGGGCACCCTGGAGCCGCGCAAGAACCTGGAGCGGATTCTGGCCGCCTATGAACGATTCCTCGCCGTCGAGAGCGGGAAGGGGCGCATCGACGAACTGCCCGATCTGGTCGTCGTCGGCGGCCGGGGATGGCGGGATTCCGGTCTGCGGCGACGGATCGAGGCCCTGAAGGGCACGGGCAAGCTTCGCTTGCAGGGTTACTGCGGTCCGGATATTCTGTGGAGCCACTACCTTTCGGCACAGGCATTGCTGTTTCCCTCCTTGCACGAGGGGTTTGGATTGCCGATTCTTGAAGCAATGACCGCCGGCCTGCCGGTCCTGACGTCCGACCGGGGAGCCATGCGGGAGGTGGCGGGAGACGCGGCCCTGACCGTGGATCCCGAAAACGTCGCTGCGATCGCCGAAGGCATGTCCCGTCTGCATTCCGACTCCGCTCTGCGGGCGGAATTGGCCGGCAGGGGACTGGGGCGACGCGAACTCTGGACTTGGCAGCAGACCGCTCGGCGGACTCTGGAGGCTTATCACCGGATTCTTGGCTAACGCGAGGAAACGCGGAAACAGCCCCAATTAATCGTTGCCTGGCTCCGGGCCTTGGACTACAGTCCAAGCGTTGTCACCGATGGAGCGGGGCACTACTGCTGCAAGGAGCCAGGGTTGAGTACTGAGGCCATTGTCCTGATGAGCGCCCCTGTGGCGTTCCTGGTGTCGTGGCTCGTCCAGCCTCATTTCAGGAGCCTGGGGTTCCTGACGGGGATCGTCGATCTTCCCGGATACCGCCGTCCGCATCGCGAACCCGTGCCGCGCACGGGCGGGATGGCGATCTTCATCTCCTTCTTCGCCACTCTCTACATCCTGGATTATCTCGTTCTGCATGATCCTCTGCCCTGGTCCTGGCTGGCCGTGCTCGGCGGTTCCGGCCTGGCCATCCTGGCGCTCGGGGTCGGCGACGACCGTTTCCATATCCATGCCGAGAAGAAGCTCTACGGGCAACTCGTGGTGACGCTGAGCCTGATGCTCTTCGGCCAGCGGCTCGACACCGTGGTCGTGCCCTTGATCGGCGTCGTCGATCTCGGCGGCTGGGCCTGGCCGGTGACCATGCTCTGGTATCTGGGCTTCGTGAATTCGATGAACCTGATCGACGGGCTCGACGGCCTGGCCAGCGGCATCGGTCTTTTGGCCTCCCTGACGGTTTTGGCCGTGGCGATGGCCGTGGGCGACATCTACTCGCTGCTCTTCGCCTCGACCCTCGGCGGCGCGACGCTGGCCTTCATGTACTGGAACGTCAGCAGCCGTAAGATCTTCCTCGGGGATTCGGGCAGCATGTGGATGGGCCTTGTGCTCGGCAGCCTCATCCTTCATCTCGGCCAGCGCAACGGGATCTCGCTGCTGCTGCTGCTCGCGCCGATGGTCGTTCCGATCTGGGACACCGGCACCACCATCGTCCGCCGCTGCCGCAAGCGGGCGTCGATCTTCGAGGCCGACGACTTCCACCTGCATCACCGCCTGGTCCGCATCGGATTCCAGCCGGCGGACGCGGTGCGTTTCCTGCTGCTGATCACCGCGGGCTCGATTCTCTTCGCCCTGTCCGACTTCCTGGAAGCGATGTGGCTGGGGCTGCCCGCGCTGGCCTGCTGGCTGATCGCGATCCCCTTCTGGGCCGGCAGCCGGCGCCGCTCCGATTCGTCCAAGATGGATTTCTTCAGCGAACTGCTCTTCGTCCTGGGGCTCGACGACCAGAGCACCGTGGGCTACGGCATGCCCGAGCGGCAGGTGGCCGAGATCATCGACATCCAGGTCGAACGGCGCCGTCTGGACCGGGCCATGGCCGCGGTGGCCGGCAGCGAATCGATCGAGGTCCTGGAGCATCCGTCCGACACCGGCGGAAGCGCGCAATCCGATTCCGCCCGTTCCGATTCCCCGGAAACCGAAGATGTCGTTTTCTCCACTGCCGACCGCTTTCCTGACTGATTTGGCCGCCGTGGGCGGTCGACCGGTCGTGGAACTGGGCTGCGGCGACGGGCGCTTCACCGCCGAATTGCGGCGTTGCGGCGCCGCCGTGCTGGGGATGGATCTGCGCCGCCGGCACGCCGGTGCGGCCTCCGGATCCGGTCCGGCGATCGTGGCCGACGCGTGCCGTCCGCCCTTGCGTTCCGGGGGAACCGGGTTGATGGTAGCGGCCAACCTGGTCCGTCACATCGCTCCGCGGGCGCGTCGGGACGCCTTGCGGGTCTGGTCGGATTGCCTCGCCTCCGGCGGGGCCCTGTGGATCTTCGAGGACGAGCCGGGCGCCGAACCTCCCGCGGTCCGCAACTACCGCGATCTGCAGGATTGGCTCGCCCGCCTGGTTCCCGGCCGGGGCGGATTGTTGCCTTCGGAAGCGTTCCGGGCGATGCTCGACGGGGGGCCTGAGACGGCGGGGTGGCGCTTCGGCCGCCAGGGCAACGACTACCGGATCTCCGAACCGCAGCGGGCGCTGGCCATGCTGGAAGGCGACGGCCGCGGCGACGCGGATTCCGCGGCCGCGCGTCTGGCCGATCGGATCCGCGCCGAGGGGCTGGCCTACGGCGATTACTGGTGGGCGCGGTATGCGCCCGGGAAGGCGGCGGCATGAGCAAGGGCCGGAGGCGGAGCGTGATCACGACGATCATCACCGTCGTCATCCTGGCGGTCGTGGCGGCGGCCCTGTTGCTGCCGGCTTCCAGAGGCGGCGCCGACTGGCGCGCCTTCCGCGCCGTGGCCTTCGAGAGCGACGACTGGGGGCTGTGCGGCTTCGTGCCGGATGCGGCGTCCCTGGCCGCTTTCGATCGGACGGCCTTCGAGTCCGGACCCTTTCCGGCGATCTACTGGACTTCCACTCTGGAGGACGGCGCCGCGGTCGATCGCCTGCGCCGCCTGTTCCGCGCCTGCCGCGGCCGTGACGGGATGTCGGCCGTCTTCCAGCCCAACTACATCGTATCGTCTCTGAGCTACGAAAGGGCGCCCGCCGATTCCTGCGTCCGCCCGGGACCGGAACCGGGCTGGGGATGGCGCGAAAGGCATCTGCCCGCGACCCCGCCCGCCTATGCCCGTCCAGGTCTGTTCGAGGCGGTGGCGGCTGCGATCGCCGACGGGGTCTGGGAGCCCGAATTCCACGGCAACTACCACTTCGATCCCGCCGCGCGCATGGACGCGGTCGCGGATCCGGCCGCCCTCGAGGCCGCCCGCGGGGGAGTGCTGGCCTTCCCGGCGAGTTCCTGGTGCTTCGAACTCGACTCCCGGCGCGGGATCGACGTCGTCCGCGGGGAACTGGACCGCGGGCTGCGGATCTTCGAAGGTCTCTTCGGCAGGGTGCCGGCCTCGGTCGTGGCGCCCGATTACGTCTGGGACCGTCGCCACGAGATCATGTGGCGGGAAGCCGGCTTCCACGTCGTGCAGGCCAAGCGCGAACAGCGGCGGCCGTCGGCCGGGGGAGGGATCGTTCCGCGGGTCGCCAAGGTCCTGGAACGGCGGTGGCGCAAGCTGACCGAAGCGCATCTGATCTATCTGGAGCGGAACTGCCGCTTCGAACCCGCCCAGGAATCGCCGGACGCCGGCACCACGGAAAGGTGCCTGGGCGAGATCCGCCGGGCCTGGGACGGCGGCCGGCCCGCGATCGTGGAGACCCACCGGGTGAACTTCGTGAACCTCGATCGCGAGACGACCGAGCGCTGCTTCGATTCCCTCGCACGATTGCTGGCCGCGCTGGTCGAGGGCCCCGGCCCCGCGCCGCACTTCGTCACCGACTCCGAGCTGGCTCAGCTGTATCGCGACGGCACGAGCTGGCGGCGGGTCGGCGATTCCGTAATCGTCCGCAACGCAACCCACTCCCGTCGTATCGTACCGGTTCCCATCCCCGGCGGATCGGAATTCTTGAGGATTCCTGTTGCGCCGATCTCCTCGGTTCGTGTACCATCCCGACCGTCTTTGTAGCGTATCTGCTTCCCGACAGTTCCTTTGACCTTCAGACGCTTGATGTGGTAAAATTTTATCCACTATCAAGATGCTGCGACGGTTCAGGATCATGACAATTCGGGCTGCGCGCCCGGCTTCTCGACCGTCGTCTTTCAGGACACCGCATCCCGAGAAGGACAGCCTTGAAACCAGCATCCAGCGCTCGCCCTCTTCGCCTTCGCTCCGCCATGCTGCATCTTCCCGGCCGGAGAGATGTTCGCGAAGCCTGTGTTTTTTCCTTCCTGCTGCTTTCCGCGATGCTGATCGTATCGCGCGCGGCCTTCGCGTCCGGTCCGGTCGTCGTGGTGGATCCGCCCGCCGGTGATGTCGTCTGGAAGGATGCCGCCGAGGGCGCGGTGCCGGTTCTCGGCGACCTGCCGCTGACCGTGGAGCCGGGCGATCCCCGGATTCCCTACCGCGACGTGAGGATCGTTCTGCCCGAAGGCCGGCGCGCCGCCGGGGTGCGGATCGTGGTCGACGGACTGGAGGAGGGCGCGCTGGAGGCGGCTCCGGCGATCGCACCTGCGCCGCGGATCTCCAGCGGGGAACCCGTGCCCTGGAACCGCCTGGACTCCGCGGGCGAACGGTTCCCGGCGATGTGGGGCGAACTGCTCGGAACCTCGGTCTGGCACGGGGTGCCGGTGGCCACCGTGAGGATCTACCCCCTGCGCCTGGTCCGCGAGCCCGGAACCGCCGGCTGGATCTCCTTCGAGCGCGCAGCCTCCTTCCGCATCGAGGTGGACGCCGAGGCCGATGATTCGCGCCGCGCCCGCCGGCGGCGGGCCGTGCCGGGCGAAGACGCGATGGTGCGCGATGTCCTGGAGAGCGGGGTCGTCAATCCGGCGGCCGTCGCCTCGATGCCCGCGCCGGCGATCGCCGCGGCCGACGAGGGCGACGGCTTCCAGCCCACGTCCGAGCCCAGCCTGGAAGGATCCCTGGTCGATTTCGTCGTGGTGACCAACGAGGCCTTGTCGGCCGAGTTCCAGCGCTTCGCCGACTACAAGACGGCCCGGGGGCTGACCACGGTCGTGCGGAGCGTCGAGTGGATCGGCCGGAACTACCCTTCGGCCAGCGATCTGCCCGCCACGATCCGCGATTTCCTCATCGATTGCTACGAGCGCTGGGGGACGCGCTTCGTCCTGCTCGGCGGCGACATCAACGTGATTCCCACCCGCATGATCCACAGCGATTTCTATCCCGCCGACACGGGATCCGATCTGCCGGTCGATCTCTACTATGCGGGACTCGACGGCAACTGGAACGCCGACGGCGACGATGTCCTGGGAGAGCCCTACCGGAATTCGGTCGAAACCGGCGACGACGCGGATCTGGTTTCCGAGCTCTATCTCGGCCGCGCTCCGGTCTGCACCGCGGCGGAAGCCGGCGTCTTCGTGGACAAGGTCATCGCCTACGAGCGCGACGGCGTGGGGGACCATTACGGGAACATCCTGTTCCTCAGCGAGGTCCTGTTCCCGAGCGACTACTCGGCCGGCGACGAGATCTCCGAGGACGGCGCCGCGTTCAGCGAGGCGATCATCGATTCGGCGCTGGCTGGTTCCCACATCAACCCGGTGCGCCTGTACGAGACGTCGGATCTGTGGCCCGGCTCCCAGCCGGAGAACTACTCCTCGGCCATGGCGGCCATGCAGAGCGGCGACTACGGGATCGTCAACCATATCGGGCACGGCTTCTTCTACAACATGTCGGTCGGGGCCACGAGCCTGTCGTTGGGCGATGCTTCCGCCTTGCGCAACGCGCCCCATTACTTCCTGCTCTACGGCATGAACTGCGCTTCCGCCGCCTTCGACTACAACTCGATCCAGGAGCGCTTCCTGCTCAATCCGCTGGGCGGGGCCGTGTTCTCTATCGGTTCGGCCCGCGCCTCGTTCCCCGGCACCGCCACCCAGTACCAGCGCAGCTTCTACGAGGTGCTGATGGAGCAGGACGCCTATCTGGCGGGCGAGGTCATCAGCCGCAGCCGTGCTCCCTTCGACGGCGCCACCACCAGCAGCACCCTCGAGCGCTGGACCCATCTGAACTACGTGGTGCTGGGCGATCCTTCGCTGGTGATATGGACGGATGTTCCGCTGGAACTGGATGTCGCGATGCCCGACAGCCTGCCCTACGGCGACCAGCTGGTGCCGCTGTTCGTGACCAGCGGCGGCAGCCCGGTTCCCGAAGCCGTTGTCTGCCTGAGCAAGGACGGCGACGATTTCGCCCGGACGATGACCAACGCTTCCGGTTACGCGCAGCTGCCGTTCTCGGTCAAGTCGTCCGGATCGGTCGCCGTCAGCATCATGGGGCGCAATCTCCAGCCCCGGGTCCTGGAGGTTCCGATCAGGCAGCGCACGGCTCCCTATCTGCGGATGACCGAAACGAGGATCCTGGACGACGGGACCGGCGGGACGATCGGCAACTCCGACGGCCTGATCGACTCCGGCGAGACCGTCGCGCTCTACATCACCTGCGGCAACAGCGGCGGCACCGGCATCCCCGCGGGCGGCGTCGGCCTGTCATCGGTCGATCCCTACGTGCAGATCCTGTCCGGACCGTCGGCCCTGCCGGGGATCGACGCGGGCTCCGCGGTCGAAATAGACGAGCCGTTCCTGATCCGGATCAGCCAGGACGCTCCCGATCGCCACGTGGCGGAACTGGTGGCCGAATTCTCTGATTCGTTCGGCGACGAATTCAGCGAGGATTTCGAGGTCGATATCCTGGCGCCGGATATCGGGGTCTCGATCCTCGCGTGGACCGATTGGCAGAGCGGAGACGGCGACGGAAGGCTCGAGCCCGACGAACCCATCCGCGTCACCTTCTCGCTGCGCAATTCCGGCTGGGGCACGGCCGACAACCTGTCCGCCTGGATCGAACCGAAGGTCGCCGGTTTCATCGCGCATTCCGGAACCGGCCAGTGGGCGGCCATTCCGAGGCTTTCGGAAACCGATCAGATCGACGAATTCATCATCACTTCCGACCAGGTCGCCGGCGCGACCCTGGGCACCCTGCACGTCGTGGACGCCGTCGGCCACTCCTGGTCGCACAACTTCGATCTCGACGATCCGGCCCAGCCCGAGATCGTGTCGCTGACGGCGCCCGAGGGCGGGCAGGCCCTGCTGCAGTGGGGGATCCCGGATCCGTCCGGGGAGGTCTACGGCTACCACATCTTCCGCACCGACAATCCCTACGGCGTCTACGAGCGCATCACCGGCGAACCCATCCGCGAGAACACGTTCTTCCGGGACGTCGATCTGGATCCGATGCACAAGTACTATTACCGGGTCGCCGCTCTGGACACGTCGCGGATCCTGGGGCCGCAGTCGATCACCGCTTCGGTCAGCACGGCTCCCAGCGAGGCGGCGGGATTCCCGATCGGCCTGTCCACCGAGACCAGCTCCCACATGGTCATCGGCGATGTCGACGGCAACGGGATCCTCGACGCGGTGCTGCCCGCGGACGATATCTACATCTGGGACGCCCGGGGGATGGAACTGCGCGACGGCGACGGGGATCCCGAGACCCTGGGCCCGTTCACCGGCATCGAGGCCAACTGGGGCATCGCCGGCGCTACGCTGGCCAACCTGACCAACCGGCCCGGCATGGAGATCATCGCCTCCAACCGCACGACCAACGAGATCTGGGTCTTCCAGGGGGACGGCAGCGTGGCCGACGGCTGGCCCCGCAAGATGAGCCAATGGAACTGGGCGACACCGGCCGCCGGCGACCTGGACGGCGACGGCGATCTCGAGATCGTGGTCACGACCGTGAACGGAAGGACCTACGCCTGGCACCACGACGGGACCGAGGTCCTGGACGGCGACGCCGATCCCGCGACCGACGGCGTCTTCCATGTCCGGGCGAACGAGTGGTACAACTACTGCTCGCCGCTGCTGCTCGACGTCGATCACGACGGGGCGCAGGAAGTGCTGACCAGCACCCGCTTCGGCACCGGCGACTTCATCCACGCCCTGAAAGCCGACGGCACCGAAGCCGCGGGCTGGCCTTTCGCGATTCCCGGATATTCCCTGGTGCTGAGTTCGCTCTCGGCCGCCGATCTTGACGGCGACGGACATTGCGAGATCGTGTTCACAGTCGAGGGCGACAAGCTCTACGTGCTGGAAGATGACGGAACGGTCCTGGATCCCTTCCCGGTGGGCCTGGTCACCAACGTGAGCATGAGCTATGCGCCGGGCCCGGCCTGCGGTTTCGGCGACTTCGACGACGACGGAATCCTGGAGATCGTGGCGATCGAGGTCGTTTCGGCCCTGGAGTCGCATGTCCATGTGATCGGCCTCGACGGCCAGGATCTGCCCGGGTGGCCCCTGCCGGTGCCCGGCGATTCGGAGGGCTCGCCGATCGTGGGCGATCTCAACGGCGACGGCCGGCCCGACGTGGTCTTCGGTATCGGCGGCGGCGGCGATTCGGTGCCCAACCAGCTGCATGTCTTCGACGGCGGCGGCTGGGAGATGCCCGGCTTCCCGCTGGAACTGAGCGGTCCGCTGCGTCCGACCCCGGCGCTGGCCGACTTCGACGCCGACGGCGATATCGACATCGTCTACGGCGGCTGGGATCTCGCGATGCACGTCTGGGATCTGCCTGCTCCCTACGTGGCCGAGAACGTGCCCTGGCCGATGTTCTGCGGCAATCCTCTGCGCACCGGCGTGCTGGAGCAGGAATGGGTCACGGCGGTCGGGGACCCGGTTCCCCTGGTCGTGGGACCCGAGCTCTATCCGTGCGTTCCCAATCCCTTCAATCCGGCGACCCGGATCACCTTCGCCCTTCCCGAGGGATACGGAGGTATGGCCCGGCTGGTCGTCTACGACGTTCGCGGGCGGGCCGTGGCGAGCCTGGTGGAAGGCCGTATCGGCGGAGGCCTGCACGAAGTCGATTGGCTCGGCCGCGACGACCGGGGCCGCGCGGTGGCCAGCGGAATCTATTTCTACCGCCTGGAAACCGATCTGGGAGCCCGCAGCGGAAAAATGACACTCGTGCGCTGATCGACGCAGGATCTTGCGTCCTGGGCCGGATGGGGGTAGAATGATTGCACAAAATACGTGATGAATTGGTTTTCTATCGCCTATCCACTCGCCTGGAGGCCGCCGAAACGACACGTTGCTAATGTGGAGTTTTTTGCAACCCTGCCTTCGGTGGTAAGAACCATCGAGCACAACGCAAGCAACCGGCTCGGGGGCGGATCCAGTCGCTGCGCATATGCAGTGAGATCGATATCGCCGCCGGGCCCTCGATCAGCATCCAGCAACGGGGGATTGGTATGGCCCGGCCACTTTCCACGCTTCGCATTTCCTGTTTCCTGATCGTTCTCTGCGCCGCCTCGGTCTGCGCGACCGCCGCCGCCGCGGAAGTTCTGCATCAGGGAAGCTTCCCCGCCTCCGAGTTCTCCTGGCGCGTCGGTTCGGATCAGCGGGCCGAACTGGCCATGCCCGGGACCGAGGTCTGGAAACAGCCGATGGCGCCGGAGCTGTTGCGCAGCGAGCTGACTCTGCTGATCCCCGCCGATGTCGATCCGGGCCGGGTCGAGATCGTGCCTCTTTCGACTCGCCGGGTGACCTTGACGGCGCCGGTGCGCATGCGCGGTCCGATCTTCAGCGACGAGGGCCGGCCCGTTTCCGCGTCCGGCGTCGCGGGCGGCGACGGCGTCTTCCCGGCGGCGTGGGGTTCGCCGGGCGCAACCCAGGTCTGGCGCGGTTACCGGATGCTGACGGTGACGATCTACCCCGTGCGGGTTCTCGACACCGAGGGTGCCGGCCGGGAGATCGAAGTGATCGAGCGGTTCGAGGTGCGGGCCGAGACGGGCGCCGCGTCCGACGACATCGCCGTGCGAAGGCGCCTGGTGCCCGGGGAACGGAAGCGGATGGAGGCGCGGCTGCGCCGGATCTGCGACAACCCGGGCGCGCTGTCGGGCTACGGTCGCGAAGACGGGCAGCCGGTCATGTCGGTCCAGGGATTCGCGCCGACCGAGACGCCGAGCATAGGCGGCAGCGCGGTGTCGTTCCTGATCGTGACGTCAGACGAGATGGCCCCCGAATTCCAGCGGCTGGCCGATCATCGGACGGCCATGGGCATGCCGGCGGTCGTGCGATCGGTGGAGTGGATCCGGCAGAACAGCCGGCATGGTGTCGATATCCAGGAGACCATCCGTTTCTTCATCCGCGACGCCTACGAGAACTGGGGTATCGAGTACGTGCTGCTGGCCGGCGATACCGACGTCATCCCGGCCCGTTTCGCCTACAGTTCCTTCTATCCGATCAACGAGGGCACGTACATCCCCTCCGACTACTACTACGGCTGCCTGGACGGCAACTGGAACGCCGACGGCGACGACATCTTCGGCGAGGCGTACAAGACGCTGGCCGATCCCGGCGACGGGGCCGATCTGATGAACGAGGTCCATGTCGGACGCGTGCCCGTCAGGGGAGCGACCCAGGCCGGGGAGTACGTCGACAAGTCCATCGCCTACGACAACCAGCCCGCCGGAGCCCTGTATCCGAACCGTGCCCTGCTGGCGGCCGAGGTTCTGTTCTGGGAAGATCCCGATTTCGAGACCATTCCCGATACCGACGGCGCGGACTTCGCCGAGGAACTGGTGGATTCCCTGATCTCCATCCACACCGACATGGAAACGGTGCGGATGTACGAGTCCTACGACTACTCGGATTCCAACGGCCTGCTCTATCCGGGGTCGGTGCGCGAATCGCGCGGCGCGGTGCTCGACAGTCTCGGCACCGGCCATTACGGCGTCGTGATCCAGATCGGTCACGGCTACTACTTCAACATGTCGGTCGGCGACGCCAACATCACCGTCACCGACGTGGACAACATCTCCGAGGCGGGGCGTCCCTATCTGCTGTACGCCTTGAACTGCGCGTCGGCCGCCTTCGACTACGCCTGCCTGATGGAGAGGTTCGTCACCAAGGCGAACGGCGGCGCGATCGCCACGATCGGATCCGCGCGGGCCGCGTTCCCGCATCTGGCCAACGACTACCAGCGTTCGTTCTTCACCGAGCTCTTCGTCGAGGACGGTTTCCATCTCGGCGACGTGTTCCTGGAGAGCCGCATGCCCTGGCTCGCCGGCAGCAGCCAGAGCAACATCTATCGGTGGACGACGCTGAACTACACGCTGCTGGGCGATCCGACCACCCAGATCTGGACCGGGTCGCCGCTGGCGATCGACGTCACCGCTCCGGCCTCTTTGACCGCCGGCGCTCAGACCGTGCCCGTCGACGCCTCGGCCGGCGGCGTTCCGGCGGCCGGCGCGGTCGTCTGTCTGGACCTCGACGGCGAATCCTACGTCACCGCCGAGCTGGACGCTTCGGGCCACGCCGATCTGTCCTTCGTCCCGACGCGGGCCGGCACCGCTGTCCTGACCGTGACCGGACTCGACATGGCGATCACACGGGTGGACATCCCGGTCACCGTCGGCGCCGCGTACGTGGCGGTCGATTCGCTGGTCGTGATCGACAACGGCACCGAAGGCAGCTCGGGCAACGGCAACGGGATTCCCGAGGCGGGAGAGCTGGTCGCCCTGCGCGCCCTGTTCCGAGATACGGGCGGCTCCGGAACCGCCGGGGCCTCGGCCGTGATGGCGCCGCCGGGCGAGGGCGCGGTCCTGATCGACGATTCGATCACGATCGGCGACGTGTCCCCGGGCGGCACGGTCGAGCCCGACGACGTCTTCCTGATGGAGCTGGCCGCCGACATTCCGGACGGTCACCTGGCGACCCTGGACATCACGGTGGCCGACGCCGGATCCGGCGCCTATGAAAGCCGCATCGCGATGAGCATCCAGGCGCCGCAGATCGAACCGACGACCCTGACCTGGTCCGATGCAGACTACGGCGACGGCGATCACGTCCTGGAGGACGGGGAGTGGGTCACGTTGTCGGTCGGTCTGAAGAACTTCGGCGGCGGGCTCTGCGACATCGCCACCGGCCTGCTGCGCACTTCGACGCCGGGCGTTTCGATCGCCGATTCCCTGCTGCACTATCCGGCCGTCGAATCCTTCGAGGAGCGCGGGGCGCTCGATACGGTCTCGTTCGCGGTGGCCGACGTCGCGGCGGGTTACGAGTGCTGGCTGATCTTCGAGGACAACCACGGGCGGACGGTGCGGCACGACATCACGCTCGCCGAGCCCGCCGCCCCGGACGACCTGTTCATCGACACGACGCTCGGCCCGGACATTCTCGGCGTGCACTGGGCGTCCCCGGCGGTGGCCGGACTGCGCGGATACCACGTCTACCGCAGCGTGGATCCGGAAGGGCCCTTCGTCCGCGTCAACATCGACCTGGCCGACGGATCCGCCTATTTCTGCGATCGGGATCTGGACCGGCTGACGCGTTACTACTATCGCGTGGCGGCGGTGGATTCCTCCCTGAACGAGGGCCCGCTCTCGATGACCGTCTCGGCCAGCACGGCGCCGGCTGAACTCGCCGGCTTCCCGCTGCCCTTCGCCGCCGAGACCAGCGGATCGCTGGTGGTCGGCGACATCGACGTGGACGGGGTCAACGAGATCGTGCTCGGCGCCGACGAGATCTATGTCTGGGACGCCTTCGGACAGGAGCACTTCGACGGCGACGGGAACGCACAGACAAACGGTCCGATCACCGACCTGAGCTTGAATTTCAACCCCGCTTCGCTGGTCCTGGCGGATCTTGACGGGCAGCCGGGTCTGGAGATCGTCGCCTCCGAGAAACTCAAGAAGAAGATCCACGTGTTCCGGCCCGACGGCACCGAACTGGACGGTTGGCCCCAGTCGCTGCGCAACGGTTGGAACTGGGCCACGCCGGCGGTGGGCGACATCGACGGCGTTCCGGGACCGGAGATCGTCGTGCTGGCGGTCGACGGCGCGGTCTTCGCCTGGAAGCCCGACGGCACCGAGGTCGCCGACGGGGACGGCGACCCCGGCACCAACGGCCTGCTGATCGACCGGCCCGAAGCGATCGACGAATGGGGCTTCTCTTCGCCCGCCCTCTGCGATCTCGACGGCGACGGCGCATGCGAGATCATCTTCGGTTCGAAATTCGGATGGTCGGACCAGAATTATCTCTACGCGTTCAAGACCGACGGTTCGAACGCCGCCGGATTCCCCTTCGCCACCGGCAACGGCGGAAGCATCTTCACCAGCCCGGCGGTCGCCGACCTGGATCTCGACGGCCAGATGGAGATCGTCTTCGCGTCCGAGGACGATTCGGTGCACGTCGTCCGTCACGACGGCACGCGCTTTCCCGGCTTTCCCGTTTCCATGAACCAGAACACTACGTCCCTCGATTCTCCGGGCTCCAGCCCCGCGGTCGGTGATTTCGACGGCGACGGCGAGCTGGAAATCGTCTGCCTGTCGGTGATCAACGGGGCGAACTCCTTCATGTACGTTTTGGATACCGATGTCGACGGAGGCACTTCGGGCGACATCATGCCCGGTTGGCCCGTCTTCCTGCCGGGCGGTTCGGAATCCAGCCCGGTCGTGGGCGATATCGACGGCGACGGTTCGCTGGATATCGTCTACGGCATCGGCGGAACCACGACGTCCAGCCCGGACAACCTTTACGCCTTCTCGTCGACCGGCCAGATGCTGGCCGGCTTCCCGATCAAGATGGGCGGTCCGGTGCGGCCGACCCCCGTGCTCTGCGATCTGGACCGGGACCGCGACCTGGAGATCGTTTACGGCGGCTGGGGATCCCTGCTGCACGTGTGGGACATGCCGGCGGCCTTCGACCCGGAACTGGTTCCCTGGCCCGCTTTCTGCGGCAACAACGAGCGCAACGGCCGCTACGACGGGCCGGATTTCACCGCCGTCGGCGACGGGCCGCCCCCGGCCGCCCTGACGCTCGCGCCGAACTATCCCAATCCCTTCAATCCCATCACCAAGGTGCGGCTCTACGTGCCCGGGGATCCCGGCACCAGGGTGCCCTTGCAGCTGCGCGTCTACGATGTCCAGGGCCGCCTGGTGCGCACCCTGCACGACGGTCCGGCCGGCGCCGGCTGGGGGATGTGGGAATGGGACGGCCGCGATCGGGCTGGGCGGCGGCAGTCAAGCGGCGTCTATTTCCTGCGCGCCAAGGGCGGCGGGCAGATCCAGACGCGGAAGATGACCCTGGTGAAGTGATCCGACCTCCGGTTGACCCCCGATCAGCGGGAGCTTAACCTGATGACGATCCCCTGACGGCGCGGTTCCAGCGGGAGCCGCGCCGTCGAACATCAGGACGTCACCGGCGGGAGCCGTCATGTCTTTCGATCCGTCGCGTTCCGGCCGCCGCGCGTTGTTCCTCGCCGTACTTCTCGGCGGCGTCCTGGGAGCCGGCCTGCTCGGCGGCTGCGGCGGGGATGAAGCGCCGCCGGTCGACGGCTCGATCGCTCCGACTCCCGGCGGGACGGCCGTTCTCGCCTTGGCCGACGATCCCGACGTCCTCAATCCCCTGATCCACCGTTCGCCCTATGCGGGCCAGGTGCTGAACCTGCTGCTCGACTGCCAGGTCGAGATGGGGGAGGACTACCGTTACCATCCCCGCATCGCCCGCGAAATCGATGTGGCGGCCGACGGTTTGTCCGCCGATGTGGAGCTGCGGCCCTGGTTCTGGTCGGACGGGTCGCCGCTGACCGCGCGCGACATCGCCGCGACCTGGCGCCTGTTCGTGGATCCGGCCGTGGGCTCGCCGCGGGCGGGGGGGCGGATGGGGAACATCGCCGCGGTCGAGATCCTCGGCGAGGACCGCCTGCGCTACCGCTTCCACGAGCGTCGCACCGACGCCGTGGCCGCCCTGGGCCATTTCATTCTGCCGGCCGCGGCCACAGGCGAACTCGATCCCGCCGAGGTGCGGGCCTGGCCCATGAACGAGGCTCCGCCGTCCTGCGGCCGCTTCATGTTCGGCAGCTGGCGCCGGAACTCGCGGATCGTCCTGGACCGCAATCCCGGCTATCCGGGCGCGGCTCCGTTTCTGGACCGGCTGGTTCTGCGGATCATACCGGACGAGACCGCGCGCATCGTCGCGCTGGAGACCGGCGAGGTCGATTTCATTTACGACCTGTCGCCGCGGGCGGCGGCGCGGCTGGACGGATCGCGCGGCGTGAAGGTGATCGGCGTGCCTGGGCGGCTGACCGGCGAGATCACCTGGAACCTGGAGAACGACATCTTCGCCGACCGGCGGGTGCGGCGGGCCTTCTCGCTGGCGATCGATCGGTCGCTGTTCGTGGACGGCCTGCTGGCGGGGCGCGCGAAGGCCGCGTTCGGACCGATCCCGCCGGCCTCCTGGGCGCACCATCCCGGTCTGGCGGCCGACCCCCACGATCCGGAGGCCGCGGCGCGGTTGCTGGCCGAAGCGGGCTGGGTCGACGGCGACGGCGACGGCGTGAGGGAGAAGGACGGAAAGGATCTGCGCTTCACCTTGCTGACCCGTCGCGGGGACCCGGTGCGCGAGTCGGGCGCGGTCATCATCCGCGACAACCTGGGCGCGGTCGGCGCGGCGGTCGATACGCGGGTGATGGAGCTGGCGGCGGCGATCGACTTCGTGCGGGCCGGCAGGTTCGACGCCTATCTCGGCGTGTTCTCGTCGCGCATCTCGCCCGATCCGCGGATCCAGCTCGGTTCCGACGCCTGGGATCGTTACAACTACGGACATTACTCCAGCGCCGAGGCGGACTCCCTGATGTCCGCGGCCGTGGGCGCCGCCGACCGCGAGACGGCGTTGCCGCTCTGGCTGGATTTCCAGGAATTGATAGCCGCCGACGCCCCCATGACTTTTCTATATTACCCCGAAAGCGTGGTCGGCGTGTCGCGCCGCCTGCGCGGCGTCGACCCCCATCCCTTGACGCCCTTCAACCGTATCGAACAATGGTGGATCGCGCCTGAGGACCGCATCCACGCACGTTGAAACAGGACGGATATTTGTTACTTTCGTTTGACAGTAATAATTAATGATCGTACCATTTCGCCGTTAGTAACATTTCGCTTCACGACGGGGACGTGTGCCGAACAAGGAGGAATCGCATGCCGCGGAAGAAGATGATCGATCCGACTTCATTGTCGGTGGGCGAGCTGCGCCGGTTGCTGAACGCCAAGGAGAAGATGGACAAGCTCGAGGTGCGTCGCGACGCGCTGCGCAAGGAACTGACCGCGGTCGAGAAGGAGATCGACAAGCTGCTCGCCGGCGCCGCCGTAGGCGCGAAGCCCGGCCGCAAGCCCGGCCGCAAGCCCGGTCGGCCCGCGAAGAAGGTCGGCCGCCCGGCCAAGAAGGTCGCCAAGAAGGCTGCCAAGAAGGTCGCCA
>CAYLMM010000042.1:0-3416 GCA_964384825.1 uncultured Fibrobacteraceae bacterium | reverse complement strand
GCCAAGAAGGTCGCCAGGAAGACCGTCAAGAAGGCCGTCCGGATGAAGGCGGTCAAGAAGGTCGCCGCCAAGGCTCCCCGCGTCACGGTCGAATCGGTGGTCGTCGATCTCATCAAGGCCAACGGCAAGCCGATGACCTTCCCGGAAATCCACGACGCGATCACGAAGCGCAAGCTGGTCAAGACCAAGAGCAAGAATTTCGCGAACGTCCTGCGCCGGACGCTGTCCACCAGCGGTCTGCTGAAGCGGGTCGATCGGGGAGTGTATGGTCTGAAGTGATCCGGCGCGGCGCGCCCCGGCGCCGAACCGTCGTGAAGAAGGGCCGGCTCCGCCCGACGGCGGGGCCGGTTTTCGCATGCCGGCGGATCAGCCGGGAGGCCATCCCAGGGCCCGGCCGCCGAGCAGGTGCAGATGGAGGTGCGCGACGCTCTGGCCGCCGTCGGCGCCGCAGTTGATCACCCAGCGGTAGCCGCCATCGTCGAGGTTCTCGGACGAGGCGATCCGCGACGCGACCACCGCCAGGCCGCCGATCATTTCGGCGTCGACCGGATCCAGGCCCACGGTCGAGGCCACGTGCCGGCGGGGGATCACCAGGATATGCACCGGCGCCTGGGGATTGATGTCGCGGAAGGCGATGAAGTTCTCGTCTTCGTAGACCTTGTCGCAGGGGATCTCGCCGGCGACGATGCTGCAGAAGAGGCAGTCCGACATCGGGAACGCTCCCGGGTTTGCGTTGTCGATCGATCCGTGCACGCGAAGCTATCATACCGCCCCCGGCGGACGCAACAGGAGGGCCCGGTGACCCGAATCCTCGTGGTCGGCTACAACGCCTGGGACGTGATCACGCCGCTGCCGGAGGTCCCGCCCGCGGACAGCAAGTTCGAGGTCGAGACGATCCG
The DNA here is from genome assembly GCA_964384825.1 of uncultured Fibrobacteraceae bacterium. Classification (GTDB taxonomy): domain Bacteria; phylum Krumholzibacteriota; class Krumholzibacteriia; order LZORAL124-64-63; family LZORAL124-64-63; genus CAYLMM01. The sequence goes on along the minus strand of CAYLMM010000042.1, from coordinate 2,517 downwards.
GGCCGGCGGCGGCGGCCCCGGCGCCACCGCGGCGGTGGCCCTGGCCCGGTTGGGATGCGAGGTGAGGTTGGCGACCGCCCTGGCCGGCGACGATCCGGGCCGCATGCAGCGCGCCGAACTCGAGGCCGCCGGAGTCGATCTCTCGCTGTCGCCCGTCTTCGCGCGGGCCCGTACGCCGCGGGCCCTGATCCTGGTGGATCCCGCCGACGGTTCCCGGCGCATCCTCTGGACCCGAGGCGGACTGCCGTCGCTGGCGCCGGATATCGCCGGCCCCGACTGGCTCGACGGGATCGACCTGCTCTACTGCGACAGCCACGAGCCCGCCCTGTGCCTGCGGTTGGCGGCGGCGGCCCGGGAGAGGGATCTGCCCGTGGTCCTCGACGCCGGCACGGCGCGCGCGGGGATGTCGGAACTGACGCCCCTCTGCACCGATGTCATCTCGTCGGAGATCTTCGCGCCCGCCCTGACCGGGGTCGCCGATCCTCCCGGAGCCCTGCGGGCGCTGGCCGCGCTCGGCCCGCGGCGGGTCGGGATGACCTTCGGCGCCGCCGGCTGCGTCGGCCTGGACGAAGGCGGGTTCCTGCACGTGCCGGCCTTCGCCGTTCCGGTGGTCGACACCACCGGCGCCGGAGACGCCTTCCACGCGGGTTACGCCTTCGGCACGGCCGCGGGACTCGATTTCGAGGAATGCCTGCGCCGGGGGGCCGCCGTCGCGGCCCTGAAATGCCGGCGGTACGGCGGCCGGGACGGCTTGCCGACCCTTTCCGAACTCGACGAACTGCTGCGCGGGGGCGGGTCGCGGCCGCAATCGCCTCCGGGATGGCCGTTTCCCGACGCCTGGCCGCCTCCGGGAAGGCAGGGTACCGGTTGACGCCCCTGCGCGGCGCGGTTAGCATTTCGCCATGGCCGAGAACCCGGGGTATTGGGAGGCTGAAATGCTCCTGGATGAAACGACCCGTTCCGACGGGCCCAAGGATGTGGACGGACTCTTCGAGATCTTCGTCACCTCGTATGCGCAACGCGGCCGCGCGGTGCCGATCGAGGACGATCTCAACTGGCATCCGGCCACCGACGTCTACGAGACCGAAGACGAATTCATCGTGCAGGTGGATCTGTCGGGAATGTCGCCCGCCGATATCGAGTTGATGACCGACGGGGAATCGCTGACCATCCGCGGCGAGCGCAACAACATCTCGCCGCGGGGGAAGAAGCATTTCTTCAAGATGGAGATCAACGTCGGTCCCTTCGTTCGGCGGATCGCGATCCCGGTCGATGTGGACGTGGGGTCCGCCGTCGCGGCGTACCGCACCGGTTTCCTCTTCGTGACTTTTCGCAAGGGACGGACGGCGGACGGTGACCGCCGCCGTATCGACGTCGAAGGCGATTGACGCCCGCACCAAGGCCGAACCGGCGCCGAGAGGAGCTCGATCCTGATGAACGGACTAGGAAACGATACGCGCGATGTCGAATCCGCGGAGGGCTTCATCCCCGAGGAATTGCCCGTCCTGCCGATCAGCGACGCCGTGATCTTTCCCTTCATGATGGTGCCGCTGGTCCTGAGCGACGCCAACCTCATCCGTCTGGCCGACGATTGCCTGGCGCAGGACAAGATGCTCGCGGCCGTCTCCCAGCGCGACGTCTCCGAAGAGGACGAGAAGGACGTAGCCGAGGAGGATCTGCTGTTCCGCGTGGGAACGGCGGTGAAGATCCAGAAGATGCTGCGCTTCCCCGACGGCAGCATGCGCCTGCTGGGTCAGGGCGTCGCCCGCATCCGCATCCGTTCCTTCGTGCAGACCGAGCCCTACATCAAGGCCCGGGTCGCGAAGATCGAGGAGGAGCCCGCGCCCGAATCGCGGGCCCTGGCCTACATGCGCGGGGTGGCGAACAACTTCCTGAAGATCATCGACGCCAGCGAAGGGCTCTCGGACGAGCTGAAGGTCGTGGTGATGAACCTCGACGATCCCGGGCGCCTGGCCGACCTGATCGCCACCAATCTCGATATCGACGTGGCCGAGAAGCAGGAGGTCCTCGGCAGGGCGAACGTCCTGCAGCGGCTGCAGTACCTGGCCAAGATCGTGGTGCGCGAGCTGGAGGTCGTCGAACTCGGGGAGAAGCTCCAGTCGCGGGTGCGCAAGTCCATCGACAAGGACCAGCGGGAATACTACCTGCGCCAGCAGATGAAGGCGATCCAGCGCGAGCTGGGCGACACCGACGAATCGACCGTGGAGATCGACGAGCTGCGGGAGCGTCTGGAGTCCGCCGAGCTTCCGGAGAACGTGCGCGAGGTCGCCGCGAAGGAGGTCGACCGACTGGCCCGCATGTCGCCCGGGGCGAGCGAGTACACCGTCAGCAAGACCTACGTCGACTGGCTCTTCGACCTGCCGTGGCTGACCAGCTCGCCGGCCAAGGTCGACCTGAAGAACGCCGAGAAGGTGCTCGAGCGGGATCATTACGGTCTCGACGACGTCAAGGAACGCATCCTCGAATTCCTGGCCGTGCGCAAGCTGAAGCAGGACA
>CAYLMM010000041.1:0-25274 GCA_964384825.1 uncultured Fibrobacteraceae bacterium | reverse complement strand
TGGATGTTGTTGGCGAAGGTGTAGAGGTTCTCGGCGTAGCTGTCGTTGTAGTCGATCGCGATCTCGACCTGCACGCCGCTCTTCTCGCCCTCGAAGTAGACCGGCTCGTCGCAGACCGAGGTCCGGTTCTCGTTGATCCACCGCACGTACTCGACGATGCCGCCCTCGTAGTGGAAATCGTCGCTGCGGCCGCCCTCTTCGCGGGAATCGACGATCGAGATCCGCAGGCCCTTGTTCAGGAACGCCAGCTCGCGCAGCCGCGACATCAGCGTGTCGTAGTTGTAGTGCATGTCCTCGAAGATGTCGGGATCGGGCTGGAAGACCACGGCGGTGCCGGTGACGCCGTCCTCGCAGTCCCCGATCGACTTCATCGGCGCCAGCGGCACGCCGCGCCCGTACTCCTGGAACCACACCTTGCCCTGGCGCCGCACCTCGACCTTCAGGTCGGACGAGAGGGCGTTCACGCAGCTCACGCCCACGCCGTGCAGGCCGCCGGAGACCTTGTAGCTGTTCTTGTCGAACTTGCCGCCGGCATGCAGGCTGGTCATCACGACCTCGAGGGCAGGCTTGCCCTCGGTCTTGTGCATGTCGACCGGAATGCCGCGTCCGTTGTCCTCGACCCGGATCACGTCGCCGGGCAGGATGGCGACCTTGATCTGGTCGCAGTAGCCGGCAAGCGCCTCGTCGATGGAGTTGTCGACCACCTCGTAGACCAGGTGGTGCAGGCCGCGGGTGCCGGTGTCGCCGATGTACATCGCGGGCCGCTTGCGGACCGCCTCGAGTCCCTTGAGGACCTGGATTCCCTGAGCTGTATACTTTTCCGAAGCCGAAGCCGTATTCATGTAGGCTCTCCACTCCTGTCGGCCGCCCGGGCGGCCGGATGTCATGCCTGGTGGTCGTTCCGGTGGTGTCGTGTCGACCCGTGGGACCAGCGCAGGCTGCGCACGGTACCATCGCCGTGCCGTTCGTTGAACTTGCGGATGATGATCGGGGCCAGCAGGGTCAGTTCCTGCCTCCACGCCGCGTGATCGGCCTCCAGGGTCATGATCCCGTCGGTAAGATCCAGCGGACGGGCGTGTTCCGCGGCGGCGGCGCCCACCACGGCCGGCCAGTCGTTCAGGACGGCGCGATCGCGCAGCCTCGATCCCAGCCCCGAGGATTCCAGGACGTCGCCCAGGATGGACCCGATCAGCTGCGGACCGCTTTTTTTCCTGACATTACTCATGCCGATTCCGAGACCGATCCTTCATCCACCGACCAGACCCGCATCTCGGCGGGTCGCCACCCGGCAACGTCGTCCTTGCGGGCGGTCGCTATGAAGATCTGATGACTTTCGCCGGTTCGTTCCTGGAGCTGTCGCGAACGGTTCTTGTCCAGTTCGCTGAAGATGTCGTCGAAAAAAAGCACCGGTCGGATATTGCGCCGTTGATGCACCACTTCGCCCTGGGCCAGCTTCAATGCGATGGCCGCCGTGCGTGTTTCGCCCTGGGAACCGAAGGACCGCAGATTGATGCTGTCGAGACGGATTTCGAAGTCGTCCATGTGCGGGCCGGCGAGGCTCCTCCCACGCCGCAACTCATCCCCCATAATATAGTCGAAACGGGCTGAAATATCCCGTTTTAAATCGTCTTCCGCGACGTCTCGGGAGTCGATTTTCATCTGCGGCCGATAGACCGCCGAAACCGCCCGCGCATCGCCGGAAAAATCGGCGTAGGCGGTCGCCACATGGGGTTCGATCTGGCCGATGTAGAGGCCGCGGGCCTTCTGGATCGGGGCGCCGTGGAGAGCCAGTTCGTGGTTCCAGACCCGCAGATCCTCGCGGGCCCGCTCCGCGTCCAGGAAACCCCGTCGGGCGTCCCGCAGAAGCCGGTTCTTCTGGCGCAGCGCGCGGTTGTAGGCCTGCAGATGGGTCAGATAGACGCCGTCGACGGTGCTCAGTCCCTGATCCAGATAGCGCCGCCGTTCGTCCGGGCCGCCGCGGACCAGCAGCACGGTCTGGGGATCGAAGACGACCGTCGTCAGCCTGCCGAGAAGATCCGCCTTCCTCTTGACGGTCTCGCCGTCGATGCGGAAGCGCCGTCCTCGTCCGGATTCGATGCCGAATTCGAACTTCACCGGCAGTCCGTCCTCCCCTTCGGCCTCGATGCCCACATGGGCGCACTCGGCGCCGAAACGCACCAGGTCGTCGTCCCGGGCGCCCCGGAAGGATCGTCCCAGGGCGGGGTAGTTCAACGCTTCCAGGAGGTTGGATTTTCCCTGGCCGTTGTCGCCGACCAGCAGGTTCACGCCGCGGGAGAAACGAAGCTGGACTTCCGCGAGGTTGCGGAAGTCCAGTATTTCGGCGGCCAGCAGACGCATCGGATCAGTCCGAGGTCAGTCGCAGCGGCATCAGCAGGCAGAGCAGATCGTCGCCGGTTTCGGCCGTCTCGCCCGGGGCGATCAGGGCCGCGCTCTGCGGATCCTTCAGCGACATCCGGATCTCGTCGGACTTGATGTTCTTCAGGACGTCCAGCAGATAGCTGTAATTGAAACCGATCTCCATCGGGGTACCGTCGTAACCGATCGGCAACTGATCCTCGGTGCGGCTACCGTCGGCGCCCACGGCCGAGAGGTCTAGGCGCCCCTTGTCGATGCCCAGGCGGATCTGGCTGGTGATCCGGTCGGCGGTGATGGCCACGCGCCGGACGGCCGACATCAGGTTCTCGCGATCGATGGTCGCGATCAGATCGTTATCCTTGGGAATCACGGCGGTGTAGTCGGGGAAGGCTCCGTCCAGCAGCCGGGTGTGCAGGGTCGTGGCCCCGATGCCGAAGCTCAGCTGGTTGGATCCGACGTGGATCGCGACTTTTTCCGAACCGTCGGCCAGGCGAACGAACTGCAGCAGGCCCTGGGTGTCGGTGATCAGATCCATCTCCTCGGTGACGCCCCATTCCATGGCCCGGCGGGAACGCGCCAGGCGATGCGCGTCGGTGGCGACCATCGTCAGCGTCGTGGGCTTGATCTCCCACTTGATGCCCATCAGCGCGGGACGCGTCTCGTCGCGCGAGATGGCGTAGCTGGTCTCCTTGATCATGGCCGTCAGGCCCCCGGTTTCTACCTCGAGGGGCTTCTTCCCCTCCAGATCCGGCAGATGAGGGAATTCCTCGACATTCATGCAGGATTCGGAAAACACCGAATGACCGGCCAGAACCCTGAAACCGCCGTCCTTCTCCTCGATGACCACCTCGCCGGGGCCCAGGGTCCGCGCGAAGTTGATGAACTTGCCCGCCGGCACCGCCACCCGTCCGGGTTCGGCGATCTCGACCTTGTCGGTGACCGTGGTGACCGAGATGTCGAGATTGGTGGCCGAAAGCCGCAGACCCTCGTCGCCCGCCTCGAGCAGCACGCAGGTCAGGATCGGCATGGTCGTCTTGGCCGGCACCACGTTGTGCACGACTCCCAGGGCGTTGTTCAGATCCTCTTGCTGGATCGTGATCTTCAAGACGGGTCCTCCGGTTCGTGAGCCTCGTTCATCGTTCTTCGCCGTCCCTATCCGGACGGACTGACATGATAGATTCCCGATCCTCCTTCTTCAAGGATTTTAAAGTAAAGGAAGTAGAGGATCGTAGGGCCTGTGGATAGTGTGGATTATTTATTCAACTCTTTTCATTGCAGTGGGTTGTTCTGTTTTTTCAACCCGTGTGCTTGTGGATGATCGGGGGATGGATCCGGGATGACTCGGCCTTGTTCCACAGGTTTCGCCGGATCGCTTCTTATCCCCCTGTTCCACCACAACCTTTTCCACATGTTTTCCAGATGCTTTTCGGCGCGGATGACGCCGCTTTCTCCCTATACGAGAGAAAAGTAATATTACTTTTTTGACGCTCAGAGCTTGGCGAACAGGTCCTTGATCGTTCCTCGGAACAGGGGGTCGCCGTCGCTCAGCTTCTTCACCTTCTGACAGGCGTGCAGGACCGTGGTGTGATCGCGATTGCCGAAGGCCCTGCCGATCTGGTTGAGGGAGGCGCCGATCTTTTCCCGGGCCACGTACATCGCCACCTGCCGCGCCAAGGCCAAGTCCTGGGTGCGTCGCTTGGACTTGAGCTGGTCCATCGTGACGTTGTAGTTCTCGCAGATGAGAGCCATCACGTCGGCGATGGTCACGGTCCGGGCCGGAGATGCCTGAAAGACGGAGGAGAGTACTTCCGAAGCCATTTCCAGGTTGATCTCGTTCCCGGTGACGGTGGCGAAGGCCTGGAGCTTGACCAGCGCCCCCTCGAGATTGCGGATGTTGTTGGTGATGTTCGCCGCGATGTATTCGATCACATCGTCGGGTATGTAGATGTTGTTGGCCTCGACCTTCTTGTTGAGGATCGCGATGCGAGTCTCGAGGTCGGGCGCCTGGACGTCCACGATCAGGCCCCATTCGAAGCGCGATCTCAGCCTTTCCTCCAGGGTGGGGATCTCCTTGGGAGGCCGGTCGGACGTCATCACGATCTGCTTGTTCTCGTTATAGAGGGTGTTGAACGTGTGGAAGAACTCTTCCTGGGTCGATTCCTTGCCGGCCAGGAAGGCCACGTCGTCCACCAGCAGCACGTCCGCGGTGCGGTACTGCTGCTTGAATTTGTAGGTCTGGTTCTTCTGGATCGACCAGATGAGGTCGTTCATGAACTGCTCGGCCGTGACGTAGCAGACCGTCTGCCCTGGATGCGTTTGCTGGATGGCGTTGCCGATCGCATGCATCAGATGGGTCTTGCCCAGCCCGACCCCGCCGTGGATGAACAGGGGGTTGTAGCTGCCTCCGAGATTGGTGCTCACCGCGACGCTGGCCGCGTGCGCCAGCTTGGATCCGGATCCGACGACGAAGTTGTCGAAGGTGTAGTCGCGATTCAGGAAGGCCCGGTTGCTATTCTTCCGAGCGGGGTAGCGGTTCGGCTCGGCGACCGCCGGCCCGGCTGAGCTGGAATCGACGGTCGTGAACTCGCCCAGATCCTGGATGGCGTCCGAAAGGTTGAACAGGTCGTTCTTCTTGTCGGTCCGCTCGGGGGCGACGGTCAGCACGCACTTCAGAGCCCGCCCGAAATGCTTCGACAGGGCATTTTCGAGGTTCATCGTGTGATGTTCGCTGAACCAATCCAGGAAAAACCGATTCGGGCAGAGGATCTCGACCTCATCACCCTCCCAACGCAGCGGTTTCAAAGGCAGAAACCACGTGTCGTAGGTCTGTTGGGAGATGTTTCTCCGTACGGTATCGAGGATCGTGTCCCAATACGTCGTCAAGGGGGCCGCTTCCATATGCACGAACCAGTGTCCTTTCCTGAGACGCAACTCTCCAACCGGATACAACGACTTCAAATGCCGGACCCGTTATAATGGATAGTATTTTCAGGGACTTGAGCGAGATCAACCCGGGAGCTAAAAAGTTATCCACAAATTTAATCGTCATGTGGATAAGTTTCTGGCCCCTGCTTTGGGTTTTCAACACCCGTTGGCGTAACCTAGCATGGCTGAAAATCGGGTGCAAGCAATTTATTCGAGGCCTGTGAATTTCTTTTCAATCCTTTATCAATAAAAGGGTTGCGGAATCAGGTCGGGGTGTGCTATTTGTCCACAATCCGATCCGTTCCCCGGGGGGTTTCGGACGCTTCTCAGAGTGGCGAATCGATGGAAGTGTGGATGGTTCGGCGTATTCACCTTGACAGGGCCCGGGCCTATGTCTAACCTTTCACGGTTCATTTCCAGTATCTCCAGGGAGGACTGTCCGTGAAAAGGACCTTTCAGCCGAGCAACATCAAGCGGGCCCGGACGCATGGCTTTCGCAAGCGTATGTCCACCCGCGCCGGGCGCGCCGTTCTGAAGAGCCGCCGCGCCAAGGGACGCAAGCGTCTCTCCGCCTGACGCCATCCGGGTCGAGGGGCCAGCCATGCCGCGGTCGCTCACACGTCGCGAAGACTTCCGGAAAGCCTATGCGGAAGGATTGAAGCTTACAGGACGCCTTTGCGTCCTGTATCTTCTGCCTGGACCGGATGACGCGGCCTCGGTAGTCGCCAGCCGCAAGGTCGGCGGCGCCGTGCAGCGCAACAGGGCCAAGCGTCTTTTGCGCGAGGCGCTCCGTAGTGTCATCTTCGAACCCGGCGACACCTCCGCAAGGGTTCGTGGTCTTGTTGAACGAGACGTTGAGGACGCGCCGGGAACTTGGATCGTGGTCGTGGCGCGCAGGCGAATCCTCGAGGCGGATATCCATCAGGTGAGGACGGAGTTCCGTCGTCTCCTCGGTTTTCCGCCACACCTGGAAACCACCGGCTCCCGAACGGCTTCCCATTGAAGAACGTTCGGGAACGGTATGCTGGCGGATTATGTGGAGAATTCCCTACATCCTGATCCGGCTCTACCAACGGACCCTTTCGCCGTTGCTGCCCGCCACATGCCGCTTCCAGCCCACATGCTCGCATTACGCCGCCGAGTCCCTGCGCCGACACGGATTTGTCCGTGGATCGGCCCTGGCTCTGCGCCGCATCTCTCACTGTCATCCCTGGCACCCGGGCGGTTGCGATCCGGTGCCCGAGGTTTCGACAGCACCCCTGATCCACGGAGAACAGCCGAATGGATAGACGCGCAGTCTTCGCCTTCATCCTGATGTTCCTGGTGTTCATCGCCTGGTCGAAGATCTATGTGGCCCTCTACGGTCCCGACGATGACGATGCCGCCGCTCGGACCGAGCAGGCCGCCCCCGCCGAAGAAGGATCCGCTCCGATCACGACGTCCGAGAACGCGGCGGCCTCTTCGCAGCCCGTCGATCCGGACGCATCCCGGACCGTCGCCGCGTCGACCCGGAACGACACGGCCGCGCCGGCCGCGGCTCCCTCGGGCGGATTCATCGCGCCTGAATCCACACCCGGCATGATCACCGTCTCGACCAGCCTCTACGACATGGTGATCGATCCGCGCGGCGGGCGGGTCGTGGGCTGGATCGGCCACGCATTTCCCGACCCCGACGGAACCCCGCTGCAGCTGATTCCGCAGGTCGATCAGGATTTCGAGCGCGGAGACGCCCTGATCTTCCGCGGCGGCGTCCTGGAGCTCGGCGGAGCCGTCTTCACGGCTTCCTCCCTGCCCGCGACCGGACCGCAGCGCATCGTGCTGGACGATCAGAAGGGGGAGTACAAGCTCGAGCTGATCGCCATCTCCGCCGACGGCTTCGAGATCCGCAAGCTCTTCACCTTCCGGCCCGGCTCCTACGAGGTGCCGGTGTCCTATTCGGTCGTCGCGGCCCCCGGAGCCGATCCGGCGGCCCTGGCGCGTTTCGGGGATCCCCTGAGCGCCCGCTTCCGCTGGGCAGACGGCCTGAACGAGACCGAGGCCAAGTCGGGTTCGGCCTTCGCCCGCGGCCAGGCCGGATTCCGGGCCTTCGCCAAGGTCGGCGACGACGTCGAGTTCAAGAACCGGCGCGACCTCGAAGGCAAGGCCGGCAAGGGCGAGGGCCTGTACGAGGGCTCGGTCCGCATGGCCGGCGTGCAGAGCAAGTACTTCATGATCGCCGGCATCGTGCCCGGATCCGAACAGTCCGCGATCGAGGGCCGGATCCGTCTGGGCGGCGACCGCGATCTGATCCGCCAGTCATGGGAGATCGAAGTGCCCCTGCGTCCCGACGATTCCGGGGCCATCGGCACGGCCTCCCTGCTCACATACTTCGGGCCCAGCGATTACCATCTGCTGCGGGAATACGGCAACGGCCTGCACGCGATGGTGAACCTGGGCTGGAAGTGGATCCAGCCCATCTCCGAGCTCATGCTCTGGCTGATGAACTGGCTCCACGGTTTCATTCCCAACTTCGGTTGGGTGATCGTCATCATCTCGATCCTCAGCAAGCTGGTCTTCTATCCGCTGACCTCCCGCGGCACGAAGTCGATGCGCAACATGCAGGTGGCGCAGGCCCGGCTGAAGCCGAAGCTCGACGCGGCGAAGGAGAAGTTCGGGAAGGACCCGCAGCGCTACAACCAGGAGATGATGAAGATCTACAAGGAGGAGGGGGTCAACCCCATGGCCGGCATGGCCGGCTGCCTTCCGATGCTGGTGCAGATGCCCGTGTTCATCGCACTCTACCAGGTGCTGTACAACATGATCGACCTGCGCCAGGCGCCGTTCATCTTCTGGATCCAGGATCTCTCGCAGCCGGACGCGCTGTTCACCCTGCCGTTCTCGCTGCCGTTCCTCGGGTCCCATTTCAATCTGCTGCCCATCATCATGGGAGCGGTGACCTACTTCCAGACCAAGATGACACCGACGGCCGGAACTCCGAGCCAGATGGCGAGCATGAACACCATCATGCCGATCATGATGCTGTTCCTCCTCTACAACATGCCGTCCGGACTCGTGATCTACTGGACGATCAACACGGCGGTTACCGCCTATCAGACCTGGATGATCCACCGTTCCGCGCCGAAAGCCGAAGGAGCCTGATGAACATGAACAAGGAGACCAGCCGCGGTCCCCTGGAGAGCCAGGGCCGCACCGTCGAAGAGGCCGTGAACGAGGCGCTGCTCCAGCTGGGAGCCAGGCGCGACGAGGTCGAAATCGAAGTTCTCGACGAGGGCAAGGATGGACTGTTCGGCCTGCTCGGCCGGCGTTCGGCCCGCGTGCGGGTGACCCCCAAGGCCCGCCGGCGCCGTCCGCGTCGCCGTGGCGGGCGCGGCGGACGCGATCGCCGCGAAGACTCCCCGGAGCAGCGTTCCGATGCGCGGGGAGGCGACCGTCAGGATGATAATCGCGAGGATCGACGCGATCAGCAGCCCGCAGCCGGCCGCGAGGAGAAACGCGAAGCGAGCCGGGGCCGCGGTCGCGATGACCGCCGTCGCGACGGCCGGAGCGAACGCCGCGAGCGGAGCCCGGAGTCGCGTGACGGCGGACGCAGGGACCAGAGCCGTTCGACGGACCGCGGGCGCCGCGAAGAGCCCGTCGCCGAGACGGCCGCCCGGCCCACGGCTCAGCCCGTCGCCGAGTCCGTCGCCGAGTCCGTCGCCAAGCCCGCATCCAAGCCGGAGTCCCGTCCCGCCGCTTCCGCGCCGGCGCCTGAAAAGGTTTCCGCCGCGACGGTGGGCAAGACCTCCTTCGCCGCCCTGGACCTGGCGCAGCCCGTCGCCGCCGTTTCCCAGGAGAAGCTGGCCGAGGCCCAGCACGGTTTCACGACCGACCTGATGCGCCTTTGCGGTTTCCCCTGCCGCTGCGAAGTCGTCGAGGACGAATACAATCTGGTGAAGATCACCACCGACGAGCCCAGCGCGAGCATCCTGGTCGGCCGCCGCGGCATGGCCATCGACGCCCTCGAGACGCTGGTCGAGCGCATGACCTCGCGCGCCTACGGCGATCACATCAAGATGAATCTCGACATCAACAACTTCAAACGCCGCCGCGAAGGGAAGCTGATCGGAATAGCCCGCGTGACGATGGAGAGGGCCCGAACGACCGGAAATCCCGAAATGCTGCCCCCGATGAACGCCCGCGACCGGCGGATGGTGCACATGGCCGTCGACGAGACCGACGATCTGGCCACCCGGACCGAAGGCGAAGGCATGAATCGGCATGTGGTGATCTTCCGCAAGGATGCGGCCGAGTCCGCGGCCGAGTCCGTGATCGAGGCGCCTGCCGCGGAAGCGGCGGTCGCCGAAGAGCCCGCCGCGGCCGAGCCCGTGGCTTCCGAGCCCATCGCCGAAGAGCCCGTCGCCGAAGAGCCCGCCGCGGCCGAGCCCGCGGCTTCCGAGCCCATCGCCGACGAGCCTGACGATCGCGACAGGAACGACGCGGTCTGATCCCCGCCCGGGGCCGTTTGTCCGGCCCTTCGCAGGCGGGAATGGTCCAGGATGGGGCGGCGCCGGGCGCCGCCCTTTCCGTACGCGAGAGGAGGCGGACATGCCTCGTCCTTCCGGCGCATCGGCCGCCGAGAACGAAACCATCGTCGCCCTGGCGACTCCCGAGGGGACGGCCGGGCTCGCGGTGGTTCGTCTCAGCGGGCCGGGCGCCCTGGACTGCGCGCGCGGGATATTCGAATGCGCCGCCTTCGGTGCGCGGATCGATTCCCATCGGGCCTACCACGGATATGTCGTCCATCCCGAAGCCGGCTCCGGCGACCGCGCCGATGGCCGCGCCGGCGCACCGGCCGGCCGCGCGGTCGACGAGGTCGTGTTGCTGCCGATGCTCGCTCCCGGCAGCTATACCGGCGAGGATGTCGTCGAGATCTCCTGCCACGGGGGCGTCCAGCCCGCGCGCCTGGTCGTCGAGGCCTGTCTCGCCGCGGGGGCGCGTCCGGCCGAAGCCGGCGAATTCACCCGCCGCGCCTTCTGCAACGGGCGTCTGAGCCTGGATCAGGCCGAGGCCGTGGCGGACCTCATCCACGCCGAGGACAGGTTGGCCGCCCGCGGGGCCCTGGCTCAGCTGCGGGGCGGCCTGAAGCGGGAGATCGCCGACATCGAGAATCCCCTGCTGGCGCTGCTGGCCGCCCTGGAAGGCGATTTGGAATTCCCGGAGGATGAGCATGCCGGCACCGAGGTGCCCCGCGAGGAGTTGCTGGCGGTGCTGGACAGGTCGCTCGGCGGAATCGGCGACCTGGTCGATCTCGCGGGTGCGGGGCGCCGGATCCGCGAGGGAGTGAACGTTGTTCTCGTCGGGGCGCCGAATTCGGGCAAAAGCTCGTTGTTCAACGCCTTGCTCGATCTCCCGCGGGCCCTGGTCGACGACGAGGCCGGCACCACCCGGGACGTGATCAGCGCCACGCTGCATCACCGGGGCGTGCGCTTCGAACTCCACGACACGGCCGGCCTGCGCGACGGGGGCGGGCGGGTCGAGAGCATGGGCATGGACCGGGCGCGGGATTTCGCCGCCGAGGCGGATGTCGTCCTGTTGCTGCGGGATCTTTCGCTACCCGGTCGCCGGGATGACGACCGCGACACGATCGCCCGGCTTGTCGCGCCCGACGCGGTGGTTATCGAGGTGGGAACCAAGGCCGATCTGGCGCCCGGCGCGGCGAAGGATTCCGGCCCCGGCGCCGCGACGGCCGTGGCTACGTCGGCGGTCACCGGCGGGGGAGTGGCCCGGCTGCGGGACCTGGTCCTGGAAGCGGTGCGGACCGAAGGCATGGAGCGGGCCGCCTCGCTGGGAGTCGTCCTGAACGAGCGGCATCGTCTGCTGCTGGTCGGCGTCGCCGAGGAGCTGGAGTCGCTGCGCACGGTCGCCGAATCCGGAGAGTCCGACGAGGTCCTGGCCACCCTGCTGTCGTCGATTCTCACCCGCCTGGGCGAGGTTTCCGGGCGGGTCTATACCGAGAAGCTCCTGGGCGCCGTCTTTTCCCGGTTCTGTGTCGGGAAATGATGTGATGTTCCTTAAGCCGTTTTTTTTCATTGGGATGTGTGGTTTTGTTCTCCGTTGATGGTACTTGGGATGTCCTGGTTGTCGGGGGCGGTCACGCCGGCGTCGAAGCCTCGCTCGCCGCGGCGCGGCGTGGCCTGCGCGTCGGATTGCTGACCCACGATCCTCGTGCGGTGGGCGTCATGCCCTGCAATCCGGCGATCGGGGGCCTCGGCAAGGGGCACCTGGTCAAGGAGATCGACGCGCTCGGCGGCGAGATGGGCCGGGCCATCGACGCGGTGGGCATCCAGTTCCGTCTGCTGAACCGGCGCAAGGGTCCAGCGGTGCGCTCGCCTCGCGCCCAGGCGGACAAGGAATCCTATCGTCGCCACATGAGCGACGTTGTCGGATCCGAACCCGGGTTGACCGTGATTCCCGGGGAGGCGGTTTCGCTTCTGATCGAAAAGGGCGACGGCGGTTCCCGCATCTTCGGGGTCGGCTCGGCCGACGGTCGCGAGCACCGGGCGCGCCGGGTCGTCCTCTGCGCCGGCACATTCCTGCGGGGCCTGATGCATGTGGGCGAGGATCGATTCGAGGGAGGCCGCGAAGGTTCCGCCGTCGCCGCGGGCCTGAGCGAATCGCTTCTTTCCGCGGGGCTGGAACTGTATAGGCTAAAGACAGGAACGCCACCCCGCCTTTCGCGCGATTCCATTGATTTCAAAAGGGTTACCACTCAAAAAGGTGATGACGATCCGGCGCCGTTCTCGTTCCGGACCCGGATATTCGCGCCCGAGCAGGTGTCTTGCCACATCACTCATACGAACGATCGTACGCACCAACTGATCCGCGAAAATCTCGAGAGGTCGCCCCTGTTCGGCGGTGTCATCGAGGGGACCGGTCCGCGTTACTGTCCTTCGATCGAAGACAAGGTCGTGCGCTTCGCCGACAAGACGAGCCACCATGTCTTTCTCGAACCCGAGGGCCTGGCCAGCGACGAGATCTATGTCAACGGACTTTCGTCCAGCCTGCCCGCCGACGTTCAGGAAGGTTTCATCCGTACCGTCGTCGGTCTCGAAGAGGCCCGCATCGTTCGCTATGGATACGCGGTGGAATACGACAGCGTGCCTTCATGGCAGGTCGGGCCGTCGCTGGAGACCAGGAAGGTCTCGGGACTCTACCTGGCCGGTCAGATTCTCGGGACTTCCGGCTACGAGGAGGCCGCGGCCCAGGGTCTGGTCGCGGGCGTGAACGCGGCCTTTTCCCTGCAGGGGGAGGATCCGTTCCTGCCGCGCCGTGATGAAGGTTATCTCGGTGTTCTGATTGATGATCTGGTCACCAAGGAGATTTCCGAACCCTATCGGATGTTCACATCCCGCGCCGAACACCGCCTAGCCATGCGCTGCGACAATGCCGAAGAGCGTATGTTGCCTCACGCCGAGCGTTTGGGGCTGCTTCCGTCCGGCGAGCTGGATCTGCTGCGTGATCGTGTTCGCGCCGCCGGCGCCGCGCGCGCTTTCATGGCGGGTTTGAAGGTGAAGGATTCCGGTCGATCGGAGGCGTCTTCACGACTGGATGATACGGTGCGCCGGAACGGATCCGACATCGAGTCGATCTGGGCCTTGCCCGTTAGAAACGGCGACGACGAAGATGTCGAAGGCGAAATCGGTTGCGGTGAATATCTGGAGCGCGAAGTCGCGTCGTTCGCGACGGCTCTGTCCCCGAGGCTGGTGAACGAGGCCGTGCTCCAGGCAGCCACCGACATCCGCTACGCGGGATATATATCGAAGCAGGAGAAATTGTTGAGCCGGCGCTCCCATCTCGACGAACTGGAGATTCCGGAGGACTTCACCTTTCTCGATATCGGCGCGCTGAGTTACGAGGCGCGGGAGAAGCTGAATCGCATGCGTCCCGGGACTCTCGGTCGCGCGGCCAGGATCGATGGCGTCCGGCAATCGGATCTGGCGATCCTCGCGGTCATGATCCGCCGGCATGCCGAGCTGTCCGGTTCCAACGGGACGGCCGCGGCCGAGACCGCGATGATGCCGAAGGTGCGGGAGGCCGGCGAATGACCTGTTTCGAGGCGATTTCCGGTTCGGACGAGCGTTTGAAACGATTCGGCGACGAGGTTCTGCGCTGGAACGCCCAGTTCAGCCTCATCTCCAGGATCGATCCGGCCAGGCGTCTGGAGGAATTGCTGCAGGAATCCCGTCACGCTTTCCCGGTTCTTTCAGATTTCCTGGGCCGCGTTTTGTTTTCGGATGGATCGAGCGATCCGTTCTCACCCTTTCTTAATTATTTGGATCTGGGCTCCGGGGGAGGATTTCCCGGAATTCCCTGGTCTCTGTTCTTCGGAGAACTTATCGCCGAGGATCGCTGGAGCGGGCTTCTGGTGGAGCCGCGGCGAAAGCGGGCCTGGTTTCTCGAACGTTGCCTGCGAATCCTGGACCTGGGCGGCGTGGATGTCGCCGAGGGCCGTTGGGGGGATGTTTTGGGCGACATGGCGGAACCGGATTTCGATTCGCCTCGAGCATGGTTGATTTCGCTGAAAGCCTTGCGTCTTTCCGATGAGGAGATTCTGCGCGGATGGCGCCGGTATTCCGGGCTCGAACACCCGGCCCCCGGTGGTTTCGTAATCATCTGCCGCTTGCATTCCGATGCGGACATCCGGAGCGAGGCCGGCGCGGCGGGAGTCTTGGATCTCGGTCTGCCTGGAATCGCAGAGCTGCCTTTCGAGAGCCCGCGATCCCAGTCCTGGGCCCATCAGGCCTTCGTCGATCTTCCCGACGGACGGGTTTCTCTTCTTTTCTCTGTCTATCCCGGGTAATTCTCACCGCGCTGTTCCACGTGGAACACCCCCCTCCGGCGATTTGATTTCGCGCTTCTTTGTTCCACGTGGAACAATCTCAACTCGGGCTCCAAAATCGATGGCGTTGGGTGGCGGCACTGTTCTGTCTCGGAATTTCCGGGCCCGACCGCCCAGCGGGCCCCGCACCGGAGTCCCGCCGGCCGATAGCCCGCCTCGAAACCCCTCCGATTGATTATCCCCCGGAGCGATCATTCCGGCCGGAATCGAGCCGCCCCGCCCCGCTCGCCGCCCTGCCCCTGAAAAGAAAACCACCCAACAGTCCACAATAAATCAAATCATCAGAAACCCCCGTAAACACCTGAAAAAGAAGCTTAAATACGGGATTGGTATAGGGCTGGAAATGTTGTCCACAGGTAAATCCATCAAACTGTGGACAACATCCGGAAACATCTGGACATGTATTCAGGGGTGTGGTTATCTTCCGGCTTATTGCGGGATTCCATCTCCAGACAGCGGAAGGGGCCGAATGGGCCTCAGGGAGGACCTCGATTCGATGGGTAAGATCATCGCGATCTCGAATCAGAAGGGCGGCGTGGGCAAAACCACAACGGCGGTCAATCTCAGCGCCAGCCTGGCCGTGGCCGAAAAAAGAACCCTGCTGGTCGACCTCGACCCCCAGGGAAATGCCTCAAGCGGTTGTGGTGTAACGGATTACAGCAATACAAGCTACGAGCTCATCCTCGGCAACGCCGATTTCGAGGCCACGAAGGTCGGGACCGAGATTCCCTACCTCGACATCGTGCCCAGCGACAGGCAGTTGGCCGGCGCCGAGATCGAGCTGGTTTCGCAGATCTCGCGGGAACGCTTTCTCGAGACGGCCCTGCGCAAGACCCGCGACGCCTACGATTTCATCATCGTCGATACGCCGCCGAGCCTGGGCCTGATCACCCTGAACGCCTTGACGGCCGCCGATACGGTGCTGATCCCCATCCAGTGCGAATATTACGCGCTCGAGGGTTTGAGCCAGCTTCTGAGCACCATCCAGCTGGTCCAGAAGAGCCTGAATCCGCGGCTGCGTATCGAGGGCGTGCTGCTGACGATGTTCGACCAGAGGCTGAAGCTTTCGAACCAGGTGGCCGAAGAGGCCATCGAATACTTCCAGAGCACGGTGTATCGGACGAAGATCCCCCGGAACGTGCGCTTGAGCGAGGCGCCCTCGTTCGGCAAGCCGATCATCCTCTACGATGTCGAATGCGCCGGCTCGCGCAGCTACCTGGATCTGGCCAACGAGGTCATCGAGGCCGCCGCGGCGGACGATGGCGTCGTTTCCCCGCCCGCCCTGAAGGAGGAATCCGAGGTATGAACGCCCGACAGAACAGCGTACTGGGCAAGGGGCTCTCGGCGTTGATCTCCGGGGCCGGGGAAGAGGGAGGCCGGCTGGGGGATCGCGAGGCCATGCTGGTGGCCGTCGACTCCATCGGACTGAATCCCGGACAGCCCCGCAAGACCTTCAACGAGTCCACGCTGCAGGAGCTCGCCGATTCCATCGAACAGGTCGGCGTGCTGCAGCCGGTGCTGATCCGCCGGCTCGAGCCGGGCGACGCGCCGCCGCTGAGCCTGGAGCAGCGGGTCGGTTCCGAGGCCGAGGGCGCCGCGGCGAGCGTCGGCGGGAACCTGCTCTACTGCCTTGTCGCCGGCGAGCGTCGGCTGCGGGCCGCGCGCCTGGCCGGACGCCGCGAGATCCCCGCGCTGGTCTGCTCCTACGCCGAGACCGAGGCCCTGAAGGTCGCGCTGCTCGAGAACATCCAGCGCGAAGACCTCAACCCCATGGAAGAGGCGGCCTGCTACCACGAATTGATGCAGGCCTACGACGCCACCCAGGAGGAGCTGGCGGCGATGCTGGGCAAGAGCCGCAGCGGCGTGGCCAACACGGTGCGTCTGATGGCTCTGGACCTCGAGATCCAGGAGATGGTCCGCGGCGGCGATCTGAGCCGCGGGCACGCCAAGGCCCTGCTCGGGGTCGGCGATCTGGACGCGCGGCTGCGCCTGGCCCGCCTCTGCCGCACCCGCGGTCTCTCGGTGCGCGAATGCGAGAAGCGGGCGCAGGCCGGACAGCAGGCCGTCGCCGCCAAGCCGCGCCGCCGCCGGGCCAAGGAGGAGACCCGCGAGGTGCGGGCGCTGCGCGAGCGGACCGAGCGGATCTTCGGTTCCCCGGCGCGGATCGATCGCGACGCCCGCGGGCGCGGCGAGGTCGCCATCCGCTTCTTCTCCGACGACGACCTGATGCGCATCCTGGCCAAGCTCGGCGTGGACACCGACCTCTCCTGAAAGGATCCGCGGTGCGGATGGGTTATCTGAGCAAGATCGCCGATCGATCGCGGACGGTCCGCCTGCCGGACCAGCTGCGCCTGATCCTGACGGTGACCACCGGCATCCTCATGGTGATCATCGTCTTCAACACCATCCATCTGATCCGCTACATGCGCGCCGAGCGCCTGCATCATCTGTCGCAGGCCGCTCGGGAGATCGGGCCGTTCCCGCTGATCTGGTCGATCGTTTCGATGCTGCTGTTCGTGCTGGTGGGGTGGGGCTTCTGGCTGATCCTGCGCCGTAGGCAGGTCGACCAGTTGCGGCTGCGGCGCTCGGAGCAGAAGTACCGCAACATCATCAACCACGCCGGCGAGGCGATCTTCCTGCTCGATCGCGACGGCCTGATCCTGGAGTGGAACAAGGTCGCCGAGGCCCTCTTCGGCGAGCCGCGGCGCAACGTGCTGGGCAAGCCGTTCCGCGACATCCACCTCTGCTGGGGCGTGGAGATCGACCGGGCGATGAAGGCCGCCGAGAAGAGCAACTCCAGCATGCATTTCGAGATGCCGCTGCGGCGCGGCGAGATGCCCGAGAACGGCCTGGTCGCGATGTCGGTCTCCCCGGTCGCGGCGGGCCCGCGCGACGATGTCCGGACCGAGCGCGGCTACGTGGTGATCGCGCGCGACGTCACCTCGGAGCGGCGGCTCGAGGACAAGATGAGCGAGACCGAGAAGCTGGCCAGCATCGGCCAGATCGCCGCCGGCGTGGCCCATCAGCTCAACACGCCGCTCGGCTCGATCCTGCTGTCGGCCCAGATGCTCGAGGAGGCCAACGAGTCCGAGGAGGACGCCGAGGATCTGCAGCGGATCATCCGCCAGACCGAGCAGTGCCGCACCATCATCAAGGGCCTGCTGAACTTCGCCCGGGCCTCGGGCCGCGAACGCAGCCCGCAGAACCTGGCCGAGCTGGTCCACGAAACCGTCTTCCTGATGGAGAAGAACCTGAAGGTCGCCGGAGTGGAGGTGGAGATCGACGAGCGCGATCCGCTGACCATCCACGGCAACCGCAACGAGCTGGAGCAGGTCTTCTTCAACCTCGTCTCCAACGCGCTGGACGCCATGCCGGACGGCGGGCGCATCGAGATCAGCCTCGAAGAGAGCGCGCCCGGCGAGGGCGTGGTCGTGTTCCGCGATACCGGGCCGGGAATTTCCGCCGAGGCGGCCGAGAAGATCTTCCTGCCGTTCTACACGACCAAGGAATACGGCAAGGGCACCGGTCTGGGCCTGGCGATCCTGGCGCGCATCATTCATGAACACGGCGGCAGGGTGGAACTGAAACGCGACGCTGACGAGCCGGGGGCCCGCTTCGTGATGAGCTTCCCCTTGCTGCGCGAAGATACGCCGGAGGCGTGACCATGGGTTTCCGTCTGCCGCCGCAGACCCGAGTGATCCTGGTGCCGAGCGACGAGCGGCCCAGCCGCGAATACGTGGTCGGCCGCAACCTGGCGCTGGTGCTGGCCGGGCTGTCGGTCGTGCTGGCCCTGCTGGTGATCGTGGTCCTGGCCACCGGCGGGCGGCTGGTGCGGAAGGCGGCGCACAACGCGGCCGTGGAGCAGGAGCTGGCGATCGCGAGGGTCGAGCTGGCCCGCACCGCCGAACTGGAGCGCGAGATCGAGGAGATCCGCGGGCTGCAGGAAAGGCTGCTGTTCATGCTGGGGGTCGAACCCGCCGCCGCGGTCGCCGACACCGCCGCAACCACGGACGGCGATGTGCGGATCGCGGCCACGGCGACCGGCGCCGCGGCCGGAAAGCCCGATCTGCGCACCTTCGCGCCCGAGATCATGACCCCGCCGCCCGATCTGTGGCCGTCGCGCGGCTACGTGACCAAGGAGTTCACCGAGGGCGATACCCACCGCGGCGAGATGCCGCACCTGGGGATCGATCTGGTCGCTCCGACCGGTTCTCCGCTGCTGGCGGCGGGCCGGGGCGTCGTCGTCCGCGCCGAATGGGACGATTATCTGGGAAACTATGTTGAAATCCGTCATGGATTCGGTTACGTAACGGTCTACGGCCATTGCAACAGCCTGTCCGTGCTGCCCGGCGACCGGGTCGATCGCGGACAGCGGATCGGCGAGCTCGGCGGCACGGGCCAGGCGAGCGCGCCCCACCTGCATTTCGAGGTTTGGAAAGGGGATCGCGCGGTGGATCCCCGCAGCGTGATACCGGGAGATCCGCAGCCCTAGGGCCGGGATCCCCGCTTTCCGCGGCGATGGTCGCGGCGGAGAGAGCCAAAGTTGATCAAGGCGCAAGCCCAGGAGGAAGAG
Organism: uncultured Fibrobacteraceae bacterium; assembly: GCA_964384825.1. Taxonomy (GTDB): domain Bacteria; phylum Krumholzibacteriota; class Krumholzibacteriia; order LZORAL124-64-63; family LZORAL124-64-63; genus CAYLMM01. Next base: position 6,522 of record CAYLMM010000041.1, on the reverse strand, counting down.
CCATGTTCGGGAAGGACGCCGAGAGCCACGAGGTCGACAGCCGGCAGACGTCCATTCTGGCCCAGGGATGCAAGTTCGACGGCAAGGTGCAGGTCAAGGGCGCCTTCCGGATCGAAGGGGAGTTCTCGGGCAACATCGAGACCCCCGAGAACCTGATCATCGGCAAGACCGGCGTCGTCCGGGCCGAGATCAAGGTGAAGAACGCCATCATCGCCGGCCAGGTCTTCGGCAACATCCAGGCCGAGAACAAGATCGAGCTGCAGAGCGGCTCCCATGTCGAGGGCGACATCCGCACCAAGCGGCTGGTCATCGACGAGGGCGTCTTCTTCGAAGGCAATTGCAGCATGGGCGGGGAGCACCGCCGGACGCCGGCCGCTCCGGCCGCCGGCGCGGCGCCCGCGCCCCAGGGCCAGCCCGGGAAGTAGTTCCGCGGCGCATGGCATCCATGCGGCCATTGTTGTTGACAGGCGGGATTCTTCCGGTATTCATGTGTGCCGGTCGCGGCGTTTTCCGCGGCCGGCGCCGACCACAATGACGGGTCGCCGCCATGGCAGGGAAACCCGAAGATCGTCGTGAGCGGGACGAACGCGGCAAGCGGACGCGGGATATCGGCATCTTCACCGCCATCCCGATGATGCTGCTCGCCGGGCCGGCCCTCGGCTACCTGATCGGGCACTGGGCCGGCGGACGCTGGGGTCATCAGACGACCTGGCAGGCTGTCGGAGCGGTGGTCGGATTGCTGGCCGCGGCCCGGCAGATCTGGTCGATCCTCAAGGAACACGGAAGCAACCAGTGAGATACTCGCTGCTCAAGAAGGCGCGCGTCGCCACCATATCGGCCGCGGTGGTCGGCTTTTTCGTTCTCGGCCCGCTGGTCGATTTCGGTTTCGCCGGCTGCATGCTGGCCGCCGCCGTCTGGGGCGCGGCCGGTTTCTGGCTGATCGAGGGCCTGATCAAGGCGGCCCTGCTGCCGCCCGGCGCGAGCCGTCCGCGCGGCCGGATCGCGGCGCTGGTCTGCGGCAAGGCGGCGCTCTACGCGATCGCCGTCTGGGCCCTGCTGACGGGCAGGGCGGCGCCGATTCCGACATTGATAGGCTTTTCTCTTTTGCTTGTTGCCCTTGTGGTTACCACATTGTGGCAGCGTCCGAGTCTGAAGATGTCACCACCAGAGGGACACGGAGACGATGAACACTAGGTTTCGGTTCCTGGTCGCGTTCGGGTTGCTGGTCGGCGCTTTCGTATTGACCGCGCCCGCGATCGCTTCGGACCGGGACGATTCCCATCACGCCGTCGCGGCCGAACAGGCCGTCGCCGACCAGCAGGGCGATGCGCAGACGGTCGTCGAGCCCGGCGCCGAGCACGGCGCGGCCGACGAGGCCCACGGCGAGGCGCACGGCGAAGAACACGGCGGCGCCCACGAGGCGGACCCCTACCACCTGATCAACCTGATCGGCGTGGCCACCGGGCTGATGCGCTCCGGCGGCGAGGATCCCGCGGCCGCCTCGGCGCTGACCCGTTTCCAGGATCCGATCTTTTCCGCGGTCGCGGCGATCATCATCGTGCTGATCTTCGCCCGCGTCTACACGCGCCGGACCCAGGATCCCACGCGGCTGCAGGTCGCGGTCGAGATCGTGGTCGACGGGCTGTACAACATGTTCGAGGCGGTCATCGGGCCGACCGCGCGGCGCTACACTCCCTATCTGGGAACGCTGTTCCTCTTCATCCTGATCAACAACCTGATGGGCCTGGTGCCCTTCATGCACGCCTCGACCTCGTCGATCAACACGACGCTGGCCCTGGCGCTCTGCACCTTCTTCTACGTGCAGTACATCGGCATCAAGGAGAACGGCATCGGGGGCTACCTGCACCATCTGGCCGGCTCGCCCCAGAGCGGAGTCGAGTGGGCTTTCGTACCCTTGATGTTCCCGCTCGAACTGCTCGGCGAGTTCATCAAGCCGGTCAGCCTGAGCCTGCGTCTCTTCGGCAACGTGATGGGCGAGGACAAGCTGATCGCCGTGTTCATCATTCTGGGCGCCGGCATGCTCTCGGCGCTGCACGTGCCCTTCGGCATTCCCATCCAGGTGCCGATCATGTTCCTCGCGCTGCTGACCAGCACCATCCAGGCCCTGGTCTTCACGCTGCTCTCGACCGTTTATATCGCCCTCATGCTGCCGCACCACGATCACGGGGATGAGGCGCTCGGGCATTGACGCCGGACATCGCTCCGGAAACAGCGGGGATGAAAACCCGCAACCCTCAGAAAGGTGGAACAATGGAACTGCTAGGTTTGGCTCTTCCCCTCGGCGTCGGCATCGCCGCCGTCGGTTCCGGTCTCGGTCTGGGTCGGGCCATCGGCTCCGCCATGGAGGCCATGGGCCGTCAGCCCGAGGCGATCGGGCAGATCCAGACGGCGATGATCATCGGTTGCGCGTTCATCGAGGCTCTGACGATCTACGCCCTGCTTTCCGTCATCCTGCTGATGGGCAACCTGGGCTAGCCAAGGCGATATCCGCCCGCGAAGCAGCGGGCGGCCGGCAATGATCGCAGGATCGCCGGTCGTCCTATCGCGGGCAGTATTCGCCGACCGCGGAAGGTTACGGTATGCATATCGACGTACCCGTCATCCTGACCACCGTCATCGGGTTCCTGATCGTCGTCTGGATCCTGAAGAAGTACGCGTGGGGTCCGGTGCTCGACCTTCTCGACGCCCGTCGCGAAAAGATCCGCAGCGACTACGCCGCCGCGGACACCGCCCGCGACGACGCCTCGAAGCTGAAGGACGAGTTCGAGGTCCAGCTCGGGTCGATCAAGGTCATCGAGAAGGAGCGCGTCCAGGAAGCGGTCAAACGGGGCGAGGATCTCGCCGACCGCATCCAGGCCGAGGCCCGGCAGAAGGCCGAGGCCACCCTGGACAAGGCGCGCACCGATCTCGAGGTCGAGACCCGGAACGCCCAGGTCGAGCTGAAGGACCAGGTCGTGGACCTGGCCATCGGCGCGGCCGAGAAGCTGATCGGGCAGAAGCTGGACGACCAGACCCATCGCAAGCTGGTCCAGGATTACATCGAAGATCTCGGGGAGATGCCCAATGCGTGATCGCGGGGTCTCCAGCCGTTACGCCCAGGCGCTGCTGGCGGCGGCGCAGAAGGCCGACGCCCTCGCCGGGGTCGCAGCCTCCTACGCCGCGGTGTCCGCCGCGCTGGAGGCGAACGCCGAGGTCCGGTCCTTCCTCGAAGGACCCCAGGTTTCCAAGGCGGAGAAGATGAAGCTGCTGAACGCGGCTTTCGGCGAGCGGATCGAGCCGACGCTGCTGCGCTTCTTCCATCTGCTGATCGACAAGAACAGAATCGAACACCTCCAGGAGATCGCCGCCGAGTTCGCCCGGCTGGCGCAGAAGGCTCAGGGTTACGAGCGGGCCGAAGTGGTCACCGCGGTGCCCCTGGACGCCGACCTGGAGGAGGCGCTGGGCGCCAAATTGAAGACGTTGACCGGTTGCGAGATGATCCTGGCTACGAAGGTGGATCCGGCGATCATCGGCGGCGTCAAGGTCACCATCGGCGACCGCGTCATAGACGGCACCCTGCGCACCGGCCTGAAGCGGTTGCGCCGGAGTCTCTCGCAGGCGGACGTCCGCTGACAATGCGGCTGAACGAGGAGTTCGGAATTGAAACTCAGGCCTGAAGAGATCAGCTCCATCCTGTCCCGGGAGCTCGAGAAGTACGACCACGACCTCGGGGTCGAGAGCGTCGGCACCATCCTGCAGGTCGGCGACGGCATCGCCCGCATCTACGGGCTGCAGGACGCCATGGCCGGAGAGCTGATCCAGTTCCCCGGCGACATCGCCGGCATGGTGCTGAACCTGGAGGAGGACTCCATCGGCGCCGTGATCTTCGGCGACGACACGCACATCAAGGAGGGCGACCAGGTCACCAGGACCGGCCGCATCGCCGAGGTGCCCGTGGGCGACGCCGTGATCGGCCGGGTGGTCAACGCGGTGGGGCATCCCATCGACGGACAGGGCCCGATCGCCACCAGCGAGACCCGCAGGATCGAGGTCAAGGCGCCGGGCGTGATCGAGCGTCAGCCGGTGAAGGAACCGCTGATGACCGGCCTGAAGGCCATCGACTCGATGATCCCGATCGGCCGCGGCCAGCGCGAGCTGATCATCGGCGACCGCCAGACCGGCAAGACGGCCATCGCCATCGATACGATCATCAACCAGAAGGACACCGACGTCTATTGCTTCTACGTGGCCATCGGCCAGAAGCAGTCGACCGTCGCGCAGGTCTACAACACGCTGAAGGAACACGGCGCGATGGAGTACACGACCATCGTGGCCGCCTCGGCGAGCGAGCCCGCCCCGATGCTCTACATCGCCCCGTACGCGGGCTGCGCGATGGCCGAGCACCTGATGTGGCAGGGCAAGCACACCCTGGTGATCTACGACGACCTCTCGAAGCAGGCCAACGCGTACCGGCAGCTCTCGCTGCTGCTGCGCCGTCCGCCCGGCCGCGAGGCCTTCCCCGGCGACGTCTTCTACCTGCATTCCCGCCTGCTCGAGCGCGCGGTGAAGCTGTCGGACGAGAACGGCGGCGGCTCGCTGACCGCCCTGCCGATCATCGAGACCCAGGCCTCGGACGTGTCGGCCTACATCCCGACCAACGTCATCTCGATCACCGACGGGCAGATCTTCCTGGAGAACGACCTGTTCTACTCGGGCGTGCGCCCGGCCATCAACGTGGGCATCTCGGTGTCGCGCGTGGGCGGCTCGGCCCAGACCAAGGCCATGAAGAAGATCGCCGGTTCGCTGCGGCTCGACCTGGCCCAGTACCGCGAGCTGCAGGCCTTCGCCCAGTTCGGCTCGGACCTGGACAAGTCGACGCAGCGGCAGCTGACCCGCGGCGAGCGCATGGTCGAGATCCTGAAGCAGGGCCAGTACGTGCCCATGCCGGTCGAGAAGCAGGTCGCGATCATCTTCGCCGGCACCCAGGGCTACCTGGACGACGTGCCGGCCGATCAGGTGCTGCCGTGGGAGGCCGAATTCCTGGCCTACATGGAAGAGAAGCACACCGACGTGCTGGCCGAGATCCGGACCAGCGGCAAGCTCGAGGACGCGACCGTCGAGTCGCTCAAGGCAGCCATCGCGGAGTTCAAGGCCTCCCGCGGGGAAGGCTAGGAGGTAGGCCGTGGCCGGCGCGGGCATCAAGGCGATCAACAAGCGGATCCGCTCCGTCAAGTCGACGCAGCAGATCACCAAGGCGATGAAGATGGTGGCGGCCGCCAAGCTGCGGCGCGCCCAGGAACGCCTGCTCGCCGCCCGCCCCTATTCCGCCAAGCTGACAGGCCTGCTGCAGCATCTGGCCGAAACCGGCGGCGGCGACCATCCCTACTTCGAGCGGCGCGACGTGAAGAAGCGCCTGTACGTGGTCGTGACCGCGGACAAGGGCCTTTGCGGCGCGTACAACATGAACGTGATCCGCGCGGCCAAGACCGCGATCGACGCCTCGGTCGCCGACGGCGTGCCGGTGGAGATCTGCGCCGTGGGTCGCCGCGCGCGCGACTTCTTCGCCAAGCGCGGCTACGACGTCACGGCCAGCCACGACGACTTCGGCGGCGCCGCGAGCGACGAGAAGGCGCGCCTGGTGGGCGAGTTCGCCGTGAAGCGTTTCCTCGACCGCGAGGTCGACGAGGTGCACCTGGTCTACGCCGAGTTCGTCTCGACGATGACCCAGCGCCCGAAGGCCGCCGAGATCCTGCCGATCACCCCGCCCGAAGCCGAGGGCGAGGAGGAAGGCGCGGCCCTGGATTACATCTGGGAGCCGGGCAAGGAAGCCATCTACGCGGCCCTGATGCCGCTGTACCTGCGCAACCGCGTGTACGTCACGCTTTGCGAGGCCTACGCCAGCGAGCACGGGGCGCGGATGACCAGCATGACCGCCGCCACCGAGAACGCCGGCGAACTGATCGAGCACCTGACGCTGCGGCGCAACCGCGAGCGGCAGGCCGCCATCACGCAGGAGCTGACCGAGATCGTCGGCGGCGTGAACGCGCTCTAGATTCCAGACCGAGGTCCGCCCGGAATCGCCGGACGGATCGACCGGACCAGCAAGGAGACGGAAGAAGATGGCCGAGAATTACGGACGCATCGTGCAGGTGATCGGACCGACGGTCGACCTGGAGTTCGACGCGGACCACCTGCCCGAGATCCTCAACGCCGTGAAGATCCAGGACGCCGACCAGGGCATCGACCTGGTGGTCGAGGTGGCGCAGCACATCGGCAACAACGTCGTGCGCTGCATCGCCATGGATGCTTCCGACGGCCTGGTCCGCGGCATGAAGGGCCTGGACACCGGAGCGCCGATCAGCGTGCCGGTGGGCGACCAGAGCCTCGGCCGTCTGTTCAACCTGCTGGGCGATCCGATCGACGGCAAGGGCCCGGTGCCCGAGCCCGAGAAGCGCGCCCCGATCCACCGCGGCCCCCCGGATCTGCAGGACCAGGGCGAGGCCAACGAGATCTTCGAGACCG
>CAYLMM010000040.1:22831-25339 GCA_964384825.1 uncultured Fibrobacteraceae bacterium | reverse complement strand
TGGAAGGGGTCGAAGCGGCCGGCCTGGCCGCGTCTCGCCTCGCTGCCGTCCGGTCCGGGATCCCCCGAACCGGCGACCGCCGCCCGACCCCCGAATCTAGATGTCCAGCCAGCGCGTGATCTTCAGCATGAAGATGTCGTCGCCCGGCGCGTCGAGCAGCTTGCGCGTGCCGCCGCCGATGTCGAAGGAGCCCGGATCGTCGAAGTCGGCGCGGTCCTGGGTCCAGACCAGGTACATGGTCGAGCCGGGGGTGTACTCCCAGCGCAGGACCATGTTCACCTTCAGGGTGCGCCAGCTGAAATCGGGATCGTCCAGCTCGAAGGCCTCGGCTCCGCCGGCGCCGTCAGGATCGACCACGTACTGCCCGTTCCCGGCGTCGTAGACGATGGTCGAGCCGTTGTCCCGGCCGTACAGGTCCCAATCGCTCGAGCTGGGCCGCGCGAATTCCTTGAACTCGCTGTAGTGGCCCGAGGCGATCAGGGGCTGGATGTACGACTGCAGACTCAGCGTCGGCGAGAAGGTCCAGTCGATGCGCGTGCTCAGGCTGAATTCGCGATACTCCATGTCGCTGAAGATGTAGCGGGCGCCGCCGGTGGCGATCATCAGATCGTCTTCGACCGCGTCGATCCACTGCAGCTGTTCCTGGTTCCACGTGTATCGCGGGCCGAATTCCAGCCGCAGGGCGCTGCTCGGCCGCGCGCTCAGGTTCAGGCCCGCGCTGGCGCCCCGGCCGTTGCCGCGGGTGTTCCAGTAGCTTCCCCAGGCTTCCACCCGCACCGGCTTGCGGTAGTCGCTGCCGATGCCGAGCTCCATGCTGCGCGACGAGGGCAGGGTCACGTTCGGACCGCCGCGCAGGGCGGTGGTGCTGTTGTGGCGCGGGTTGTAGGAGAAGTGCCCCCACACGTTCCAGTAGTTGGCCAGCGTGGCGTCGAGCATGTTGTACCAGCCCTGGCCCGATTCGACGCCGCCGAAGTCCCACGAGTTCCAGCGCGCGCTCGACAGGAAAACGTTGCGGAAGATCTTGTTCGGCTCGGTCCAGCGCCGGCTCAGGGCGAAATGGGTGTTGATCAGGTCGCTGCGCCAGTGGAAACCCATGTCGTTGACGTCGTACTCCGGCGAGATGGCGCCCGCCGCCGTGTTGATCCGCCAGTCGCCCTTCTGCTTGTTCAGCATCAACCGCCCGCCCCATCCGGTCAGGCTGTTGCGGCCGGGGTCGTAGTCGATGTGGTCGGCGTCCATCCGGTCCATGTAGTGGCGCGAGGATGTCTGCAGGCGGTCGATGGCTTCCTCGGAACCGCGGATGTGGGTGGATGTGAAGTACCCCTTCAGCGCCCACACCTCGTCGTCGTCCAGATAGGTCCAGCCGTCGAAGCCCAGGGTGTAGGCGTTGCTGGCCAGCTTTTCCCGGCCGAGGTCGCTGTTCAGGTCGCGGGCCACGCCGGTGGCCATCAGGCCGAACATGCCCTTGCCGCCGTCGCGTTCGTGCTTCATCCGCAGGACCGTGTAGTTGGTCAGCGGCTCGACCGTCTGCCGCGAGTTCTCGCCGTCCAGGTTGATGTCGGCGCGTTCCTCCGACGTGGTCGCGTTCATCAGGCCCACCGACATGCCGCCGATCTGGCCGCTGAGCTTGCCCGCGCCCAGGATGGCGGTGCCGTCGGGCCGGTCGGAATGGTCGGCGTCGGGCCAGAGTTGCGGACTGCGGCCGATGCGGCGGCTGTAGAAGGGGCCCGGATCGCCCCAGTTGAAGCCCCAGTTGCTGTTGGTCCCCTCGCTGCCGAAGTTGTAGATGGTGGCGTCCTGCACGAAGAAGGGCCGGCGCTCCTGGTAGTAGGTCTCCATGTCCGAGAGGTTCACGACCGCCGGATCGACCTCGACCTGGCCGAAGTCGGGGTTGAAGGTGGCGTTCAGCGTCAGGTCGCTCGACAGGCCCCATTTGAGATCCAGGCCGGCGTCGCCCTTGAATTCGGAGCCGTCGGTGAAGGGGTTGTCCGGATCGACCTCCACGTCCTGCGCCTTGGCCACGCCGTAGGCCAGGACTTCGAGGCGCTGGCCGCCGGCGATGTTCTCGATGCCGACCAGGTCGGGGAAGCGTCCGCAGTAGCCCGACTCGCCCCGCGGCCGGTAGAAGATGTCGTCGCGGCCGTCGTAGCGCAGCGTGCGGCGGCTGAAATTGATGCCCCAGACCTGCTGTTCGGTATTCGGGAAGGTCAGCTGCGAGAACGGGATGCGCATCTCGACCGTCCAGCCGTGCTCGTCGATGCAGGTGGCGCTTTCCCACACGCCGTCCCAGGTCGGATCGCCCCAGCCGTCGTTGTACAGGCGCGAATCGCCTATCGCGCCGGCGGGGTTGACCGAGAACGAGTAGGCGTTGCGGTCGTCGTTGAAGGTGTCGAGGTTCAGATACACCCAGTCGGAACTGGGACCGGTGTCGCGTCGGCCGAGACGGCCGACGATGCTGTCGGGGGACGAATCCCACAGACGGCTCGCCACGTACAGCGCCTCGTCGTC
>CAYLMM010000040.1:0-22731 GCA_964384825.1 uncultured Fibrobacteraceae bacterium | reverse complement strand
TCTCGGAATCCTTCATCTGCTGGTAGGCGACCGCGGCCTGGATCATCAGCGTGCCGGCGCGGCCGCGGACGATCTGGCGCTGCGCGTTGAGCGCGATCTGCCAGGTCTCGAACTCGGCGTCCATCTCGGCGTAGCTCAGCCCGAATTCGAGCGGCGGATGCGAGGTCTGCACCGAGATCGACGAGCCGGCGTCGAAGATGTCGTCGCCGCCGATGAACAGCGAGCCCGAGACCGAGGTCCGCCCCGGATCGAGAAAGGCCTGACCGCCGAAATAGGCCGATTCCATCGACACGGTCTGCTGTTCGACGACCTCGTCGAAGGAGTCGCCGAGCAGCAGGAAGCCGGCGGTCGCCGGCGCGGCGAACGCCAGGACGGCGCCGAGCGCCAGAATCGCAACGGCTGGGACGGAACGCGGTAAATGTCGGATCATCAGGGTCCTCCGGGGATGCTCGCCCGCGCCGGACCTACCAGGCGGGTCAGGGTGGAATCATTGTCGATCCCACCTGAAAATGCTAGGATGAAATGTGATTTGCGGCCGCGTCGCGTCCTCCTTAGGTTGAAAATGGAGGTGCAGATATGAGATATCCCAAGCTGCTCCTCGCCCTGCTGGCCGCACTGGCGATCTTCGGCTTCGGTTGCGATTCCTCATCCACCGCACCCGACCCCGGCGAAGCCGATGTCGCGACCCTGAAATCCGACCTTCCCCGCGACGACCAGCCCGAAGTTTCGGCCGACGATCTCGCCGCGCTGGTCGCCGGCAACCACGAACTGACCTGCGATCTCTACGCCGAGCTGCGCGCCGAGGAGGACGGCAACCTGCTGTTCTCGCCGACGAGCATCCGCATCGCTTTCGCCATGGCCCACGCCGGAGCCAAGGGCGAAACCGCCGACCAGATCGCACGGATCCTGAAGTTCGGATTGACCGGAGAGGCGGTCTGGCCCGCCTTCAACGCGCTGGATCAGGCCCTGCTCTCGCGCAACATCCCCGCCGGCGACGACGAGGACGCGGTCGAGTTCCAGCCCGCCAACTCGTTCTGGGGGCTGAAGGATTATCCCTTCAAGGACACGTACCTGGACGTGCTGGCCACGCATTTCGGGGCCGGGCTGCGGACCGCCGACTTCGTCAACGCGCCCGATCCCTCGCGGATCGCGATCAACGACTGGGTCGCCGAAAAGACCCGCGACCGCATCCTCGATCTGCTGCCGCCGTCTTCGATCGATCCGATGACCGTCGCGGTGCTGGTCAACGCCTTGTTCATGAAGGCGCCGTGGGCCGAGAAGTTCGACTCCGATCGAACCTCCGACGGCGACTTCGACCTGCTGCCCGCCGGAACGGTCACCGTTCCGATGATGCACGGCACCGTGCCCGGCCATTACGCCGAGGGTGACGGATGGACCGCCGCGGAACTGCCGCTGCGGGGACAGGAGCTGGCCCTGGTGGTGATCATGCCCGATGAAGGGAGCTTCACCGTCTTCGAGAACGATCTCGACGGCTCCGTCCTGACGGCGATCCTGGCCGCCCTGTCGCCGTCGGATCTCATGATGACCCTGCCGAAATTCAGCTACACCATGGAATTCCAACTGAAGAAGATCCTTCGGAAGCTGGGGATGACCGATCCCTTCCTGCCGGCAATCGCCGACTTCACCGGCATCGCCGACGACATGCTGTACATCGACGACGCCTACCACAAGGCCTTCATCGGTGTCGACGAGAAGGGGGTCGAGGCGGCGGCCGCCACCGCCGTCGTGATCGAAAGGACTTCCTTCGATGTGCAGGAGTTCACCGTGGACCGGCCCTTCCTGATCGGGATCCACGACCGGCCGACCGGCGCGCTGATCTTCTTCGGCCGGGTGCTCGATCCCTCGTCCTGATCGGCGGCGGACATCTTTCATGAGGAATCGCCGGGCCGTCGGTTCATTCCCGACGGCCCTTTTCTATGCCGATAACACCGTTTACAAAAAGGGAGTTATTTAATCAATTTATTTATTGACCACCGGGCGGCCTTCCGGTAGGATGAAAGCGGTCTTCATCGGGTGGATTACTCGGCATCGCGGCGCGAACGCCCGCTCGCCCCTGCTCCGCCCAGCCTTTTCAACTCGGACGTCCGCTTCGCGGACGCCGCGCAACCAACCCTGGAGGACATCCATGAAGTTTGCCAAAGCGATGCTGATGATTCTTTGCCTGGGCGCCGCCGCCAGCGCCTTCGGCGCGGCCACGACCAGCTCGTTCGACAACTTCGTCTACAGCTACACCATCACCCCGGAAACGGGCGAAGAGATCAGGTCGTTCCACGTCTACACCGGACTGAACGAATGCGACGCCGGCCACTACTACGATCTGACGATGCCCGCGGGCTGGACCTTCGGCACCGTTCCGATGGAAGACAAGTGCGTGCTGACCTTCTGGACGACCGGCGATCCCCTGCCGGCCGGCGTGACGGCCGACTTCGGCTTCACGCACTACTGCGCGCCCTGCTGCCATTCGTGGTTCGTGTCGGACGAGGGGTCGGACAATCCCGAGGCGGCGGTCGTCGATGACGACGAGAACCACACCGAGCCCTGCAACATCCCCGAAGCCTGGGCCGACCAGTGCGGCGGGCCGGGCCTGTTGCTGGCCCCGATCTACCCGGTGGCCGTGCCCGAGAACAGCCACAACTGGGGCACCGTCAAGGATATCTACCGCTAGGGAGAATCCGGTACGTCTGCGGCGCCGGCCTCCTGCGGGAGGCCGGCGCTTTCTCATGCAGCCATCCGGTCATCTGATGCCGTGCTTCTGCATCTTCTTGTACAGGGAATTGCGCGAGATGCCGAGCAGGCGCGAGGCCTCCGACCGGTTCCCGTCGCCGACCACCAGGGCGCGTTCGATGCACGCGCGCTCGGCCTTGTTCATCTGCACTCCCAGATCCATGCCGTCGCGCCCGGCCGGTTTCGCCGCGAGGCTGCCTGATATCTCCGCAGGCAGCATGCCGGCGGTGATCCGGCCCGAGCGGCGGGACAGGATCGTCAACCTGCGCACGACGCCCTCGAGTTCGCGGACATTGCCCGGCCAGCGATATCGGCGCATCGCGCTGAGAGCCTCGTCGGTGAAGATGTCGGCGGCGGCGACGCCCTCCTCCCGGACCGCCTGGACGAACTGGGCGATCAACGGCGGGATGTCTTCCCCGCGTTCGCGCAGCGGAGGCACCTCGACCACCATCACCTGAAGGCGGTAGAAGAGATCGCGCCGGAAACGGCCCTCGTCCATCCTCCGTTCGAGGTCGGCGTTGGTGGCGGCCACGATGCGCAGGTCGGCGCTGCGCTCGACGGGATCGCCCAGGCGCTGGTAGGTGCCCTCCTGGATCAGCCGCAGCAGCTTGGCCTGCTGCGCGATCTCCATGTCGCCGATCTCGTCGAGAAACAGCGTGCCTCCCTCGGCCCGCTCGCAGAATCCGGGTGCCGCCGAGTCGGCCCCGGTGTAGGCGCCCTTGCTGTGGCCGAAGAATTCCCGCTCGAAAAGCGCCTCGGGAACGGCCGAACAGTTCACGGCCACGAAGGGGCCTTCGCGGCGGGGAGCGGAATCGTGGATGTGGCGGGCGATGAGTTCCTTGCCGGTGCCGGTTTCGCCGACGATCAGCACCGGTTCGGCGTTCTCGGCGGCCATCGCGGCATGCTCGAGGGCCCGCGCCATCCGCGGCGATTCGGTCACGCAGGGGGTTCCGGGACGAAGCCGCGCGCCCGATTCCGCCGCCCGGCCCGACGAGCCGGCCGCCAGCCATTCCTCCCGCCGCTCGCGCCGCAGCTCCCTCTCGATTTCCCGGCAATCGGCCTCCCCGTCGGCGTCCTCCAGGGAAATGAACAGACGGAGCGCTTCGAGCACCGCGCTCGAGGATTGCTCGAGTTCGTCGATCCCTTTGGATTCGTCGCCCTGCAGGCCGCCCAGGGCGTCGTCCCGATCGGCGAACCGCAGCCGCGTGCGGCGCCGCAGCAGCCAGGTCGCGGCCTCTTCGCGGCGGCAACCGGCGAGATGGCCTAGGGCTCCGTGGGCCGCCAGCATATCCGCCGCCGCGGCGAAATCGCGGCAGGACTTCTCGAAGCATCCGAGGACCGCATGGGCCCGGCCGAGCGACATCCGGGCGAGAGCCTTCTCGAGCCGCCAGCCGCCGCGGTCGGCCTCCTCGATCGCCTTGTGGAACAATCCCCCGGCCCGGCGGGCGTTTCCCTCGACCAGCAGCAACAGGCCTTCGCGACGGAGCAATCCGGCGCGGATCTCGGCGTCGAGGGGAACCGAACCGACCAGCGCCGCCGCCCGCTCGAAGCTGCGGCGAGCCAAGCCGCAATCATCGTTCGCCAGAGCCTCGTCGCCTTCGGCGGCCAGCTTCTCCAGCTTCTCGATCGCAACGCGGGATCCGGAAGGTTCATCGTCACGAGTCCGCAACCGGCCGCGACCGCGTCCCGATGCGACCATCACGCGCAGTTCGAGGGCTTCGATCCGCCGCTGCAGCCGAGGGCAGGCGCGCGACCCGACCGCCGCACGGGCCAGGCGCAGGTTCCCGCGAGCGTCGTCGAGCGAACCGGAGCGGTACTGCTCGCGGGCCAGGCAGTACAGGATCCGGCCCTGGACCAGGGTATCGCCGGCCACCCGGGCCAAGGCCACCGCGTCGCGCAGATGTCGCCGGGCCCTGGCCGACTTGCCGAGCCGCCCGAGGGAAATCCCGCGCAACGCCGTCCATCGGGCGCGGGTTCGCAGATCGACGTCCCGGGCCATGCCGCGCAGACGATCGCGGGCGAGCTCGTGCGCCTCCTTCACGCGCCCCACATCCAGCAGCACCAGACCGCGGACGAACTCGGCCCGCAGCAATCCAGGCTGCAGCCAGCCGCGAGCCTCGGCGTCGGCGATCCGGGCCAAGGCGCCGGCGCAGTCGCCGAGCGCCAATTCGGCCTCGGCGGCCAGCAGGCAGGCTGCGGCAGGCAGGTCGGGAGCCGCGGCACCTTCGGGTCGATCGACGCCGGGAGCCGCGTCGGCGGAAATGTCGGCAATATCGGACTCGAGAATTCGGGTGGCGAGTTCGAATGCGGCGTCGAAATCCTCGCTTTCGGAGGCGGCGACGGCGCGGGCGAGAAGGCGGCGAGCGGGTGCTGCACGCAACGAGGCATTCGGTGCCTCGGCGGCATCGTGGGGATGATTCATGGAGTATCCGCGTTCCTTTCCCGGGATGGATGAAATTTTCGATTACGATCCTGGGATACGTTCTTGCAAAAAAATCGGTCTCTCGGGACGGAGCCATCGCTGCTCCACGGGCGCGGGAGGTCGCCCATCCCTATCGGAACAACTCCACTCTATTCATTCTGAAAGTTTTTTGTCAACGATTAGTCCTCGAACCCCACCGTCAGCCGCCAGCCGCGGCCGCCATGGCCGTGGCCCACCGGTTTCGCCAGGTAGAAGCGCAGGTTCGAGCCGAGGACCGCGCGGCCGAAGCCGAAGCCGACGTCGGCCCGCCAGTCGGGCCGGTCGCAGGGGGCCGCGTCGCCCACGACGAAGGTCTTGCCGTAGTCGGCGAAGAGCAGCGGCTGCAAACGCCAGTTCTTCAGCATTGGGAAGCGCAGGGCGTGGAAGAGATCCCATCCCAGGCGCAGATCGGCCGACGCCGCGCCGCCGCTGTCGCCGGAGATCTCGGCCGCCTCGTAGCCGCGCAGGGTGCCGTAGTCGCCGAGCCAGGTCTTCCATTGGGGAGGAGCGGTGCGATCGGTCGAGGTCCAGCGGCCCTGCAGCACGAATTCGTGGCCGCCGGGCAGATAGGTTCCGTTGCGACCGTAGACGGCGAGGCGGCGGTACCAGGCCGGGCCGTCGCCGGCCACGCCCGCCACGGGGTCGGACTGTCCGGTGGTCCGCCTCCAATCGATCCGGCTGGTCAGCATCGAATGCCCGCGGGCCAGCGTCAATCCCGCGTAGAGCGTGCGGGCCCTCAGTTCGGGCACCGGCAGGTTGTCCGGAACTTCATCCTCTTCGCCGTAGACGTTCCAGCGGGTGTGGACCGGCAAAGCCTTGTGCCGGTGATGCCCGCCGCCGAGCTCCAGGCGCACCGACGGCCGCGGCCGCAGCACCAGCCCGGTCTCCCAGAAGGCGTCCTGGTAATAGTGGTTGGGATCCTCGCCGCTGAAGAACGCCGCGTAGTCGCGCTGGTCCTGCAGGTCGCCGGCGTAGCGCTTCACGTCGCGGCCGCCGCGGGCGACCAGGCCCAGCCAGGGCCAGGGCCTTTCCAGCAGCACGCCGGCGGGGCCGCGGGGCTCGATCGAGAGCAGCGGCAGGTCGAGCTCGTGGTGATGCACGAAGCGCTTCGATGAGACCCCGTAGCCGAGCCGGTTGTCCAGCCGCGCCGTCGACCAGCCGGGCCGCGTGAACGTGAGGCCCAGGTTCGGCCGCCAGCCCTCGACGCGGTTGTAGATGAACGGCCCGATCAGGTCGTAGTCCACGCGCACGATCCGCCCGGTGATCAGCCGGCCGATCTCCGCGTCGCCCGCCTCGGCCAGCGAGTCGAGCCGGGATTCGTCCAGGCCGAATTCGAGGGCGGCCGGAGTCAGCGGTTCGTACCAGTCGCGATCCAGCCTCTGCCAATAACGGGACAGGGAATCGGCGGCGGCGGCCTCGGAGTTCCACAGGGAGTCGGAAGCCGCGGGAGCGGTCGCCGCGGAGGCCTCGACTGCAGCGGGGAAGGGGATCAGGGCGCCGAGCAGGACGGCCGCCGCGACGAAACGCCGGATGTTCATCGCCCGCCTCCGGTCGGAATCGGAATGCCCTCGGGATCGGGATAGGCCACGCCGTCGATCTCCAGGTCCACCACCCGCCAGCTGAACTCGATCTCCGACGGCACGCCGGGCAGCACCCGCCGCAGCTCGATCCGCGCCACGAGATCCTGCGGCACCCAGCGCCCGTCCAGGTTCCGCTGCCGGAAACGGAAGAAGGGAAAGGCCTTGATGACCACCGGCAGGGGCATCGCCCCTTCGAGGCTTCCCTCCATCCGGCGGATGCCGAAATCGTTCCAGTCGATCCAGACCGTGCCCGACGGCAGGGGTTTGAACCGGCTGCGGGGAGCGAAACCGACGGCGTAGACCAGGTGGCGGCCGATCAGGATCCGATCCTCGATGGTGTAGTCGTAGGCGTCGCCCGAGACCAGGGAGAAGGGCACGTTGCCGGCCGCCTCGGTGATGCTGCCCCAGTCGGCCTCGATGTCGTCTTCGATCTTCTCTTCGACCAGCTCGCCGTCCTCGAATTTCCGCTCGCGCGACCAGAGCCTGGCCGTGTGGTTCACCCCGCCCTCGGCGCGGGTGACCCGGTCGGCCGATTCGTAGATCGTCCACTCGTCCTTGCGGCCCGGCTCGATCTCGCCGTGCTTGCGCGCCAAAACCGTGGTCAGGGAGGTGAAGCTCATATTCTCGGTCGCCAGGTCGTCGCGCTCCATCTTCTCGCCGATGCGGCGGACGATCTCGGCGACGCCGACGCGCGGCGCCTCGATCAGCACGGTGTCGCTGGTGCCCTCGGCGAAGGGGATGGAATCCTCGGCGGCCACGATCAGGCCGTAGCCCCCCTCGAGCAGGGCGTCCACGTCCAGAACGTAGGGATCGTCCTCGGTGCCCGAACCGGTCATCGGAACGCCCGGCGCGGCCAGGGAATCCGGGGGGGATGCCGGTTCGCCGTCGTCGGCGGCTGCCGGCGCGGCGAACGATCCGGCCGCGGCCGCGAACAGGATCAGCAACAAGGCCATGCCGGCCGGGAATTTGCGGGCGTCGAACACGCAGGTCCCTCCAGGGCGATGAGATCCACGGCGGTTCCGGTCTTCCGGATCGCCGTCGAAATAATGCCAGATCGATGACGCGTTCGCACGCCCGGATCGACGGCGGCGGGCGGCGGGCCCGCGCGCCGCGCCGGTTCCGGGATACGCGCCGCCCCCTGATACTTCCACCGCCGGCATTTTGTTTCGGGGCGGCCCGTCCGGGTCCTCGCCGGGACGAGCCTCGCCGCATCCGCCGTCGTCCGGATCGACCGGCGGGGGGCAAGGCGCGTGCCCGGATCCCATCCCGTCGCGGGCCCCGGAAATCGACCGGCGGCCCCCGCCCTTCGCCCAGGGCGCGTCGCCGCCGGTCGTCATGATCATCGGGTCATGTCAACCACAGGAGGCGCCCGGCGCCCCCCCGTCCGGCCATCAAGGCCGACGCGCGTAGGTGATCTCCATGGTCTTGAACTCATCCATCCCAGGACGGGTCTCGTAGTATTCGAAGACGTGCCCGTCCTCGTTGCCGAAGATGGTGACCGAGCGGACCGGAACATCCTTCTTCGTCAGAGGATCGCGGTAGATGCCGGTCATGACCAGGCGGCCCCGATCGTCCTTGTCGCCGGAGAGCAGCATCAGCCCGGTGCTCATGTTGTCGCCCCAGGTCGAGAAGTAGCTGCCGCGGATCTTGTCGTAGCCCGTGAAGGACAGGCCCTCCATCATCATGCCGTCGAATTCCATGCTCATCTTCTCGCGCATGTAGCGGCCGCCGAAGATGGCCTCGATCACCGAGGTCCCCTTCGAGACGGCCGGCTCGGCGGACGGCT
Organism: uncultured Fibrobacteraceae bacterium; assembly: GCA_964384825.1. Lineage (GTDB taxonomy): Bacteria > Krumholzibacteriota > Krumholzibacteriia > LZORAL124-64-63 > LZORAL124-64-63 > CAYLMM01. Next base: position 14,159 of record CAYLMM010000040.1, on the reverse strand, counting down.
CGGACCACATCGTCGCTGTCAGATCGAACTCGCCGGCGAGTTGCGCCAGCCACTCGTGCTGCTCGCCGGGCCGGCCGGCCTGCATCCAGGCCTCCATCGCCGGATCGGCGTCCGGTTCGGCGGGATCTCCGGCGAAGACGGCCGCCGCGGCCAGCATCATCGCCAACGCCAGCAATCCGGTCTGAAGCTTGCAGGGATTCATGATTCGCCCCTCCTGCTGGAAACGGGAATGCGGCCGCGACGGGCGGCCGTCGACAAGAGGGCGAGGAAAGGGGATCAGCGGCGCCCGACCAGGAAATCGCCGATGTCGTCGGCGCTCATGGTGTTCAGGATGTGGCGGCAGCAGAAGCCGGCGTTGCGGATCATCTCGGCGCCGTGGCGGAAATCGACGAGGCGGGCGGCGCGATGGGCGTCGGAGGCGATGACCAGGGGCACGCCCAGGTCGCCGGCCATGCGGCAGTAGCCCCAGTCCAGGTCGTCGTGCCCGGGGTTGGCGTCGACCTCGACCGCGAGGCCCGCTTCCGCGGCGGCGGTCAGCACCGCGCCGAGATCCAGGGGCAGCGGCTGTCCCGAGGTCATGAACTCGCCGATCGGATGGCCGAGGATCGAAACGTAGGGATTCCGCACGACGCGCAGGGCGCGCTCGGTCTGGGCGGCGATGTCGAGCGCCCCGCCGTTGGTCAGGGTGGCGACCACGTAGTCGAACATCCCCAGGTCCTTGTCCGACAAGGGGAGGCTTCCGTCGGCGGCCGATTCGACCTCGATGCCGTGCAGCAGCCGGAAATCGGGGAATTCCTCGTTGATCGCCTCGATCTCCTCGCGCTGCCGGATGAAGGAGATCGCGCAGAGGCCGTCGCTCCGGTCGGCGGTGCGGGCCTTGTCGCTGACGCCGAGGTAATCCAACCCCAGGTCGCGGGCGGTCGTGACCATCGCCCGCAGGCCGTGGGCGCCGTCGCAGTAGGACGAATGGCAGTGCAGCAACCCCCGGACATCGCAGGGATGGACCGGATTGTTGCCGCAGTCGGGACAGAAGGAGGAAAAAAAGGTATCGGCGTCGCCGGGGGCGAAGACAGGTCTGGAATCGTTGAGATTGTCCTTGTCTCGATGCACGGCTCAACCTGCTGCTGGAGTCATAGAAGCGTGGATCCCTCCGGGATCAGGATAGGTCCAGATCCCTTGCCCCGCAACCGGCGAGGCGCCGGAAATCCCCCGGCCCGAACGGGATGCGCAGCAAGGAGTTCCCGGTCGACCCGTTACGCGTCCAGTTCGTTGTAGACCGTATCGCGCAGCACCGGCCGCAGTCCCGCGCCGCGGATGAACTCCTCGATCTCCGAGACGGTCATCCCCTTGCCCGCCGATCCGCCCGCGGCGAGGGTCACCCGTTCGTCCACGACCGTCCCGTCGAGATCGTTCGCTCCGAAGCGCAGGGCCACCTGGGCCGCCTCGCGCCCGAGCATCACCCAGTAGGCCTTCAGCTGGGGAATGTTGTCCAGCAGCAGCCGGGAAATCGCGATCACCTTCAGCTTCTGGAACAGCGAAGGACCGGGCAGGTGGGCGAACTTCGTGTGGGCCGGATGGAAGGCCAGCGGGATGAAGCACTGGAACCCGCCGCTGGCATCCTGCTGTTCGCGCAGGCGCAGCAGGTGGTCGACCCAATGCCGCGGCTCTTCGATGTGGCCGAAGAGCATCGTGCAGTTCGATTTGAGGCCGGCCTCGTGCACCATCCCCGCCACCTCGAGCCAGCGGTCGGCCGACATCTTCCGCGAGGCGATCTTCGAGCGCACTTCGGGATGGAAGATCTCCGCCCCGCCGCCGGGGCAGCTGTCCAGCCCGGCCTCGCGCAGGATCTCGATGGTCTGCGGCACGGTCTTCTTGGCGATCTTGGCCAGAAAGTCGATCTCCACCATGGTGAAGGCCTTCAGGTGAACCGCGGGAAAGGCCTCGCGCAGGGACCGCAGGATCTCGACGTAGACGTCGAATTTCCAGCGCGGATGCAGGCCGCCGACGATGTGGAACTCGGTCACGTCGCCGGTGGAGTCGCGGCGCGCGATCTCGACGCATTCCTCGGGCGTGTAGGACCACGTGCCCTCGGCGTTCGGATCGTCGGCGTAGGCGCAGAGCTCGCATCCGACGCAGCAGACGTTGGTCGGATTGATGTGCCGGTTGACGTTGTAGTAGACCTTGTCGCCGTGCATCCGCTCGCGGACCGTCTGGGCCATGGCTCCGAGCGCGGGCAGGTCGTCCGAGGCGGCCAGCAGCAGGCCGTCCGAGGCGGTCAATCTTTCACCGTCGCGGACCTTGGCGGCGATATCGTGCAGGGGGTGGTCGGTGCCGATCATCGGGAAGTCTCCCGTCGAAACGGAAAGGCCCGGCGGGAAACCGGGCCGGATACGGACGGCCGACATGCGGGCCGTTCAGGAACGGTCGGCGGCCGCGGCGAGCTTGATGCCGGGCAGGAGGCTCACGTCGAAGGCGCGCTTGCGTTCGCCGCGAACGGTGCGGATCTCCTCGAGGCCGCAGCGGATTCCCGCCAGGACGCTCGTCACCTCGATCTCCTGGTGGCGGAATCCGAAGGTGCGCAGCTTCTCCATGGCCGCCACCAGCAGGGGCTCGGCCTCGGACATGTTGTTCTTCATCACCAGGCCGAAGCCCAGGCAGGTCTCCTGCATTCCCGACCAGAAGAGGTGGTCGCGGCCCACGGCCGCGGCCGCGGCGCGTCCGGCGAAGATGGCGGCCTCCTCGTAGCGGCGGTCGTTGAAGGCGTTCACGGTCAGATGCAGATCGGAATCACTCATGGGCGGCTTCCTCCAGGGAGTCGTCCTCGCTGCCGTCGATGAATTCGCCCACCGGAAGGAAGCGTTCGCCCTCCTCCTCGTAGACGAGCTTGGTCATGTCCTCGATGCGATCGACGTAGAGCACGCCCTGCAGATGGTCGCATTCGTGCTGCATGACCACCGCGGGATAGCCCTCGAGCTCGATCTCGACCCGGCGGCCCTTGCCGTCGTAGAACTTCACCCGGATCTCGGAAGGGCGTTCGACGTAGCCGCGCAGGCCGGGCACGCTCAGGCATCCCTCGTACATGCCGAACTTCTTGTCCGACAGCACCTCGACCTCGGGATTGATCACCACGCGGATCAGGGGACGTCCCTCTTCGTCCTCCTCGCCGCCGACCAGGGCCAGCTGCAGCGACGTGTGCACCTGGGGCGCGGCGAGCCCGATTCCGTTGTACTCGATCATCGAAGCATACATGTCGCGGATCAGGGCCTGGACCTCGGGACCGGTGATCTTCTTGGGATCGATCGGCCGGGCCTTCTCCCGCAGGACCGGATGGCCCAATCGCGCGATCTTCAAAATAGCCATGGAATTCGCCTCCTTGATGCCAAGTATACACACCGGCCGGGAAATGACAAAGACACCAGCGCCCAAGACGACGGGGGAGCCCCAATCCCCCGCTCAGAACCGCGATATCACCCGGCCGGGTGGTCGCCGCCCTGGGCCATGTCCAGGGCGTGGGGCACGACAGGCAGCACGACCTCCAGGCATTCGCCCACCGCCTTGACGCTGCCCGGCAGATTCACCACCAGGCACCGCCCGCGCATGCCCGCGACCGCACGGCTGAGCAGGGCGCCGGGAGCCTGGGCCGCGCCGCGGCGCCGGACCTCCTCCATCAGTCCCGGCACCTCGCGGTCGATCACGTCGCGCGTGGCCTCCGGAGTGACGTCCCGCGGCCCGATGCCGGTGCCGCCGGTGGTCAGCACCAGCGCGCATCCCGCGTCGGCGGCCTTGGCCACCCGGTCGGCCACGGCCTCGCGTTCGTCGGGCACCAGACCGTAATCGCAACTGACCGCGAAACCGGCATCGCCCAGGGAGGCGACCGCGGCCTCGATCACGGCCGGTCCGCTGAGATCCTCGTAGACGCCGGCGCTGGCCCGGTCGCTGACCGTCAGCACGAAGATCCGCACCTCGCGGCGGCCCTCATCGGGATTCATCATCGTCCTCCTTCGACGGGCCGGCGAGCGGAGCCGCGTAGGGCGCGACGGCGATCGGCCAGAAGGGCACCACGGCGCCCGCGGGCAGGTCGTCGCCCCCGGCCTCGATCCGCAGCAGGCCCTCGGCGCGGATCAGCGAATGCAGGTGGCCGGATGTGTGCATGGGCAGCGGGATGACCCCGCCGGTCGCGTCGAGGCGCGCGGGCAGCAGGCGCAGACGCTTTTCGAACCCGTCGGTGAAGGGCTCGGCCAGCGGCAGTTCCAGGAAGCGCGGCCGAGACGCCTCGCCCTCCATCAGGGCCAGGGCGGGCAGCACGTAGAGATGGCAGGCCACGAACGACGACACCGGGTTGCCGGGCAGAGCCAGCACGGCGCCCCGGGGTCCGACGGCCAGGGTCATCGGCTTGCCGGGCTTGACCATCACGCGGGAGAACACGATCTCGAGGCCCAGGTCCTCCAGGGCGCCCGGCACGTGGTCCCAATCCCCCATCGAGACGCCGCCGGTCACGACGGTCAGTTCCCCGCGGTCGAGCGAGGCCTCGATGGCGGAGCGCACGGCGCCGGGGTCGTCCGGAACGGGATCGGGCAGGACGGGGTCGTAGCCGCGTCCGCGCAGCAATCCTGCCAGCATCGGGGAGTTGGCGTCGACGATGCGGCCGGGGGTCAGATCGGCCGGATCGCGGACCAGTTCGTCGCCGGTGGCCAGCACCGTCACCCGGGGACGACGCCCCACTTCCACCGACGGAACCCCGCAGGCGACCAGCCCCGCAGCCGCGGCCGCCGAAAGCCGCACGCCGGCGGCGATCACCGTCTCGCCCTCGCGCACGTCCTCGCCGCGGGGCGAGACGTGGCGGGTCGCCGCGGTGTCGAGGATCTCGACCCAGCCGTCGCGCTCACGCGTGTTCTCCACCGGCACGACGCGCCCGGTCCCCTGCGGCGCCCGGGCGCCTGTCATGACCTTCAGCGCGGTCCCCGATTCCAGGGCCGGCGGATCGTCGGTGCCGGCCGGAACGCTGCCGGCGATCCGGTAGACACGGCTCTCCGGCGCGGGCGGAACGGCGTACCCGTCCATCAACACCCTGTCGAAGGGCGGGATGTCGCGCGGCGAGGCCGCATCGGCCGCCAGAACCCTCCCGGCGGCCCCGGCGGGCGAGATCGTATCGGTCGCGGTGCGGCGTTCGCGGAAAACGGCCGCCACGAGGCCCAGAGCATCATCCAGGGAAATCACATCGCCTCCAGAAGTTGCGGAATCACCTTGTACCCGCGGGACAATATAGCCGATGTCGGGACGAGATGGGAAAACTCCCGCGTTGCGCCGGTCTCCTGCACGGCTATAATTCCCGCGAACGGGGGGCAGACCGCCGTCCGTTCCGGTGTGCCCCCACCCGGGAGGATCACGAGTATGACCCCTCGTCCCGCGGGGTCTCTGGAACCGGCCGGCGCGCCTGGATCCTGGACCGTCCCCGCCCGCGCGATAGGCCTGATCGCGCTGCTCTATCTCTTCCTGTTCGCCATCAGCCTGATGGGGGCGGCTTTCAAAGCCTTCGGGGCCGGCTTCAGCGAAGCCCTCATCACCACCACCGAGAATCCGGTGATCGGCCTGATGATCGGCCTGCTGGCGACCTCGCTGATCCAGAGCTCGTCCGGAACCACCTCGATCGTCGTGGGCCTGGTGGCGGTTGACGCGCTGACCGTCCGCGGCGCCATCCCGATCATCATGGGCGCGAACATGGGCACCACGGTCACCAACACGATCGTCGCCCTGGGCTCGCTGAGCCGCCGCGCCGAGTTCCGCCGGGCCTTCGCCGGCGCGACCATGCACGACTTCTTCAACCTGATGACCATCGTGATCCTGTTCCCCCTCGAGCAGGCCACTCATTATCTCGAGCGGGTCGCCACCTGGCTGTCATCCCACCTCACGGGCTCGCAGGGACTGGAATTCCACAGCCCGGTCAAGGCCGCCGTCAAGCCGGCGGTGAAGCTCTTCCACCACGGCGTGATCGAGCCGCTGCCGGTCCACGACGCCCTTGCCGCCTTCCTGATGCTGGCGGTCGCCCTGGGGATCCTGTTCTTCGCGCTGACCATGCTGACCAAGCTGATGCGCCGCGTCGTGCTGATGCGGGCCGAGGGAGCCTTCAACAGGTTTCTCGGCGGCAACGGACTGATGGCGATGTTCGTCGGGATGATCGTGACCGTGCTGGTGCAGAGCAGCTCGATCACCACCAGCCTGATGGTGCCGATGATCGGCGCCGGCATCCTGCCCCTGGAGAGCGCCCTGGCGGTGACCCTGGGCGCGAACGTGGGCACCACCGTGACCGCCCTGCTCGCCTCGCTGACCGGCAACGTGGCCGCGGTGACCGTCGCGCTGGTGCATCTGCTGTTCAACGTGTCGGGAATCCTGATCATCTATCCGTCGCGGCGCCTGCGCCTGATCCCGATCCGGCTCGCGCGGCTGCTGGCCCTGAACACGACCCGGCGCAAGATGTTCGCCGTCTACTACATGCTGGGGATCTTCTTCGTGATGCCCCTGCTGTTCGTCTTCATATCGCGGGCGCTCTGACGCCCCGGCAAAGGAGCTTTCCGATGGCCGTATTCGGTTCCCTGAGGGATCTTTTCCGACGCGACGACTGGAGCCAGAAGTCGATCGCCTGGATCGGCGAGATGCTCGATCTCGGCGCCGCGATGTTCGATTTCACCAGCAGGATGATGTTCGAAGGCGTCGAAGACGGCGACGCGGGGGAATGCGTCTACCAGCGCGATCGCCAGATCAACGTGTTGGAACGGGAGGTCCGCCGCAGCGCGATCACCCGCCTTTCGATGGGTTCGGCGGGCGACGTTCCCTCGGCCCTGATCTTCACCAACGCGGTGAAGGACGGCGAGCGGATCGGCGACTACGTCAAGAACCTCTACGACGTGGCCGTGCGCCTGCTCCCCGAGGACATCGACCGCGACCTGTACCGGCGCACTCTGGGCGAGACCGCGGCGGCCATCACCGAGCTCTTCACGCTCACCCGCGACGCCTTCGTCGAGAGCGACCGGGACCGCGCCGAGCACGTGATCGGCCGCACCCGCGAACTGCAGGTGCGCACCGAGGACGAGATCGCCGCCATCACCCGCGGCGACATGCGGACCAACGACGCCGTCTGCCTGGTCCTGAGCCTGCGCTTCTACAAGCGCATCCTCGGCCACATGTCCAACATGGTGTCGTCGGTGGTGATGCCGGTGGATCTGATGGATTTCTTCGACGAACCCTCGGTCTAGGAACCGGCCGGCTCCGCCCGGGGGGCCGGCCGCCGATCGATCCTCTCGACCAGTTCTCCCGAGCGCAGCAACTCGAAGATGCGCACTGCGCCGGACCGTTCGTGCTCGAGGATGTCCGGGCTCCGCGGCGCGAGAGCCGCCGCGCTGACCGTCGGGTCGTCGTAGAAGACCCTCAGCACCGCGCCGCGGTCCTTGAGGAAGCGCCCGGCCGCGAACCGGCGCGGCAGGCGCAGGAGGAAGCGCGTGTGCGGCTCGGGCGAGGGCGCCTTGTCCAGAAGCTGCCGGACGATCGATTCCGCCGTCCGGGTGTGGCGGCCCCGCGGCTCGGCCTCGGCCCTGAAGGCGAGCGACGCCGGCGCGATGAAGGCGATCAACACGGCCAGCACGATCCCCCGCCGCAGAAGGCCGGACAGGATCCGCCGCAGGACGCCGCCGACCAGAGCGGCCGCCGCGATCAGCAATCCCGCCCCCGGCATCAGCAGGTAGTAGGTCTCGGCGTGATTGCGCAGCGGCATCACCGGCAGCAGCGCGATCATCCACCAGAGGATTCCCCAGACGCAGATCCGGCGGGCGGAGCTCTCGGCCCGGACGAAAAGCGCGACCGCCGCCATCCCGCCGACCGTCCAGCCGGGCCAGGACCCGCCCAGCCCCAGCGCCGCCGCGCTCTCGGCTCCGTAGCGGGCCAGATGCTCCAGCCAGAAACCTCCGAAGGCCAGAACGTAGGGGCCCTCGGCCGCGAGCGGAATGACCGCCAGGCGCCAGACCAGATAGACCGCCGCGATCATCGTGTAGGGCGCGGCCGCGGCCAGGGATCGCCGCGGACCCTCCCGGCGCACGATCATCTCGTGGAACAGCACCAGCGCGGGCAGGACGATGGCCGTTTCCTTGGCCAGCACCGCGGCCATGAACATCGCCGCGGCCGCGACGCTCCAACGGCCGCCGCGGCCGCGGGCCTTCGCGTGCAGCACCAGGGCTCCGAGCAGAAGGGCGACCGCCATCAACTCCTGGCAACAGGCGATCCACAGCTGGGCGTCGCGCGCCGGCAATCCGACCGCGAAGATCGTCGCCGCGACGGCCGCGGCCGCCGATTCGACGCCGTCCAGAACCAAGAACCGCCGCAGAAACAGGGCCGCGACCAACAGCAGAACCAGGTTGGCGAGATGGAACGCCGTCGGCCGCAGCCCGAAGATGCCCCGCAGGACACCGAAGTAGACGTTGGTCGAGAGAGGACGGTAGGAGTGGGTCTTCTCGACCAGGCCCCGGAGGTTGCGCTCGACAGTCAGCAACCGCGGCGCCTCGGCGATCGAACGGACCCGGGACCGCTCGAGGAACACGAAATCGTCGTGATGGAAGAACTGATCCAGGACCGGGCGGTAGAAGACCGGCAACAGGATCGCCAGCCCGAGAGCCAGGACGGCCCCGTCCGGGAATCGGAATTTCCGAGAATTTCTCGGCATGCCCACGGCGATGATCCCGGTCGGCGACGAGGGCGAGAACGGACCAGGAGAGTTCCTCCGCGCGGGAGGATATCACCGCCCCCGGCCACAGGTCAACGCGCGCCGAGATCCGCCCGCGCCGCCCGCGCCAGCCGCGTTCCCCGCCGGATCGCGTTGCGCCAGACGAAGGCCATGACGACCGCCCAGACGGCGGCCAGCGACGCCCGCAGCACCGGCCGGTCGGCGGTTCCCGGCCAGAGCGCCGCGCCCAGACGCAGCGGCAGCCACACCGCGACCGCGCCCAGAAACAGCAGGTTCGCCGCGCGGTATCCTGCCAGGGCCATCCGCGTCTTCGGACCGGCGGCCGCCGGAGCGGGCGCTTCGAGATCATCCACGCCCAGCGCATCGCGCAGCAGCCACGACCCGTCGGTGCGCAGAAACGGGATCGCGCTCCAGAGGCACGAAGCCAGGACCCCGGCGGCGGCGAGTTGCGCGGCCCGGGGCCAAACCGCGACCGGAACCGCCGCCTCGCCGATCTTGGCCGCGGCGGACAGGGCGCCGCCCAGCCCGAGCTGCCAGCAGACTCCGGCCAGATCGACCCGCAGCCGGTCGATGCGCCCGAGCAGCGAAACGGTCGACACGTCGCACCACAGGACCGGCACCACGACCAGCAGCCCGCCTCCGATCCGGCCCGGCCGATAACCGGCCCTGGCCAGGGCCGCGGCGTGTCCCAGCTCGTGCCAGAGAGCGGTCGCCAGCAAAAGAGCCACTCCCCAGAACCAGACCTGCGCCCAGGGCGGGCCGCGGTCCACGACGATCGCCGGCCCCGGAATCACCGCGCCCGCGACGTAGCCGGCCATCCCGAACAGGGCCTGGGCCGCCAGCCCCCGCCAGCCTGCGAGCCGGACCAGGCGGTCGGCGATCCTGCGCACCACGGCTGCCGGAACCAGCGTCAGTCGCGGCCAGGGCCCCCGGCGACGGCGGGGACGTTGGCGGCGGCCGGGATCCGCCTCGCTTTCGCCGCCGCCGCGGATCAATTCGAACAGGGCATCGGCCTGCTCGCGGTTCGGCGCCCCGTCGGATCCTTCGGCCAGGATCGCGCCGAAACGCGCCCGATCCGGCACCACGCCCCGCAGCGGCACCAACCGCCGCGCCAGTTCGGCGGGCACGGCGTAGCTGCGCCCGCCGACTGTCAGCAGCCACGGTCCGGCCCGATGGGGCTCGAGATCGAAACGCCGGTCCGCGCCGGCGATCATCCCGCCGCCCGGGAGGCCGGGAGACCGGAGTCCGGCGAGCCGACCGCCGGGGTTTCGGACTCCCCCTCGATCCTGATCAGGCCCAGCACGTACAGCCGCATCAGATGGAACCCGACCCAATCCTCGCCCAGGCTCCGTTTCAACGATTCCACCGTCGGGGTGGCGCCCCAGCGCAGGGATTCGAGATCCCGGTCCCGCAATCCCTCGGCCGACCAGAAACGCTGCCCGGAGACGTCGGCCAGGATGTCGCCCTCCCAGACCTCCACCGCGGCGGCCAGCCGGATCCGGACCGCCGCGCCGGCCTCGTCCAGCAACCGGCCGAACCGGGCGCAGCGTTCGCGGCGGACGGCCTCGGGTTCGGCCGCCAGCCGGTCGCGGCGGAAGCATTCGCTCGAGGCGTCGAGCATCGTCCAGAACGACCATTGCTCGGGGACCGCCCGGACCGCGGCGAAACCCCAGTCGTAGAGCCGGCGCGTCGCCTGTTCCGGCGTGATGCCGGCGGCCCAGGCCCAGCGCGGCGTGGCCCGCCAGTCGATCGAGCCGTCCGGCCGCCAGCGCGCGACCACCCCGTGCACCGGACAGCGGGCTCGCAGGATCAACTTCGCCAGGCCGGTCTGCAGCCGGATGATCCGTCCCGGCAGCGCGTAGCGCATCCCCTTCTCCCGGGTGGCGGCCATCCCGCCGCCGCCGCCGTTGCCGTCGAGGTAGACCAGCACCGGGCTTTCCTCGCCCAGCCGGCGCAGCAGGCGCCGGACGCCGGCGGGCTCGTCGGTGCAGATCCATTCGATCCGCCCGGGCAACTCGAGTTTCCGGGCGTAGCGCTCGGCCTGGGGGCGCAATTCCTCCAGGGCGCGCCGGTCGAGCACCACCGCCGGGTTCAAACCCAGCTTCATGTAGGGCGCCGGCAACAGGTGGTAGGGCCCGACGTGCATCGAGGCCACCAGCCCCCGGCGCAGTCCCGGGTTGCGGCGCAGGAACTCCGCCGCGTCGTCGATCAGGCGCCCGTTCTCGACCGGATCCCGCGCATAGACTTCGGCCGCGATCCTGTCGATCTCCCTGCGCTTCAGACACAGCTCGACCCGCGCCGGCTCGTCGGCCTCGGGAAAGAGCGCCCTCAGATTCCACAGTTCCCATCGATTGATGCGCCCCGCTCCGGCCTCGCCCCGTCCTTCGGAACGGATCATGGTCCTCCTTTTCCGGCCGCGGTCGATATCCGCGCCGCTGGGCCCGGGGCGCGAGGCCCCGGGCCGGCCCACCTAGCGGAACAGACGGTCGTAGTCCTGCACCGGCGTCGGTTTGGGAATGCTGCAGTCGCAATGGCAGTCGCAGCCGTCGACGCCCTGTTCGCCGCCGCCGGTCGCCAGCAGCGGCGTCACCTCGAGCCTCTCGCGGACCTCCTCGACACCCAGCTGCGCCAGGGTCGGCTCCACATCGCCCCAACGATTCTGATCCATGATTCACCCCCTCTCCCGAATCCGCGGCCCGCCCCTCGAGCCGTCGTCGCCGATGCGACTGCAAGGGCGATGCCGGGCGCCGCACCCTCGGCGAAAGCGGCCGAACGGGGATCTGCGGGCGGGAAACGACGACGGCGGAATCGGGGATGCAAATACGGCGACGCCCGGAGGTCACGGCGCAGCCTCCGGGCGTCAACGGGCGGAGTCGGCGCGGCTCAGGCCTCGCCGGCGGCGGTCTCGAGCATGTCCGCGAGCAGGATGCGGGCGGAAGCGGAATCCTCGCGCGGAACCAGGAAGGTCACGCCGCCGACCACGCCGTGCGACGAGATGTCCTGGCGGCCGTACTTGAACAGATCCCTCCGACCGTCGCTGCGAGCGACGTAGGGGATGCGGGCCGCCTCCAGCAGCGAGCGCGCGAGGGTCATCCGGCCGGCGTCCTCGGTCCGGAGGATCGACACCATGTCCGAGGCGTCGCCCGATTCGGCGTCTCCGGCGAGGGCTTCGACCAGGATCGCACCGCAATCCGGGCAGGTCACGGCGTCGGCGGGGAATTCGCGGCGGCATTCGGGACAGAACATACTCCACCTCCTGTGTGCGGGGCGGGGTCGGACGGGCGCATCATAGCATATGGATGAGGCTCGGGGATGCCTTTCCGGTTACGGACTGGTATATATTGCCTTCGAGGCGGACGCGTCGGGCCGCCGGGAAGGACCGGGATGATCATCAGGGACAGACTGATCTGGATCTACATCGTGCTGGTGACGCTGATCGTCGCGATGGGGGCGTGGTGGGCCGTCTACCTCTCGCGCGAGGGCGACCTGTACGAGCGCTTCCGCCTGCAGAGGTTCGCCACCGACCGCGTCCACGCCGCCCACCTGCTGCAATCGGCGCCCGGGTTCCGCGAGAATCCCGAGCAGATGCTGGCCGAGCACTTCCCCGATCTGATCCTGCGCCGCACCGGGGACGGCCTGGTGGCCGATGTCGATCCCGAGGCCGAAGCCGCCGTCCTCGCCGAGGGCCGCCGCCGCCGCCGGATGATCGCCAGCGAAGGCGCCTTCTTCCTGCTGCTGCTGGCCGGCGGCATGACCGTCCTGGTGGCTGCGATGCGGCGCGAGCGATCCTACAAGCGGGCCCGCGAGCTGTTCCTGGCCGGCGCCGCCCACGAATTCCGCACCCCGCTGGCCAGCCTGCGCCTCTACACCGAGACCCTGGGCCGCACCGACCTGAAGGACGCCGACCGCGACCGCATCCACCGCACGATGGTCGACGATCTGGGCCGCCTGGAGTCGATGGTCGAGCACGTGCTGGCCCTGAGCCGCGACGAGCGACCCTCGGTCGGGCGCGAGAGGATCGATGTCGGCGAGACGGCCGAGGAGGTGCTGGCCGGGATGGCGCCCTTCCTCGACCGCCAGGGCGCGCAGATCACGATCGATCTGCCCGACCGATGCGCCATGATCGGCGACCGCGACGCCCTGTCCGCCGCCCTGCGCAACCTCGTGCACAACGCGGTCATCTACTCGCCGCCGCCGGCGCAGGTGAGCGTGAGCCTGGCCCGCGACGGCCGCAAGCTGCGCCTTTGGGTCGCCGACCGCGGCCCGTGCATCCCTCGCCGCGACCACCGCCGCATCTTCAAGAGCTTCGTCCGGCTCGAAGACGGAAGCGGCGGCCTGCGGACGGCGCCCACCGGATCGGGACTGGGCCTGTACCTGGTCAAGCGCAACGCCGAGCTGCTGGGCGGCGGCGTCGAGCTCGCCAGCGAGCCCGGCCGCGGCGCGACATTCACGCTCGTGCTGCCCGCAGCGGCCGAGGAGGACGCATGAAACGGCGCATCCTGGTCGTGGAGGACGACGCCCATCTGGCCGACGGCCTGCGGCTGAACCTGGAGCTCGAGGGCTACGAGCCGGTGGTCGCCGAATCGGCCGAGGAGGGCCTGCACTACTGGCGGCGCGGCGGGGTCGATCTGATCCTGCTGGACGTGATGCTGCCGGGGATGGACGGCTTCGCCTTCTGCCGCAAGGTGCGCGAGGCGGGCGACCGGGTGCCGGTGCTTTTCCTGACCGCCCGCGGCCGCGAGGACGACCGCGTGCGCGGCCTCGAAGAGGGCGGCGACGACTACATCACCAAGCCCTTCAACCTGCGCGAGCTGCTGGCGCGCATCAAGGGCATCTTCCGGCGCGAGGAATGGCTGCTGGCGGGGACCTCGCCCGACATCCTGCGGCTCGGGGATCTGGAACTCGACCTGAAGGCCCTGGAAGCCCGCGGCCCCCGCGGCTCGACCCCGCTGAAGGAGAAGGAGGCCCAGATCCTGCGCCTGCTGGCGGAATTCGACGGCCGCCCGGTGCCGCGCCGGACCATCCTCGACCGCATCTGGGGCTACGACGCCTACCCCACCACCCGCACGGTCGACAACTTCATCCTGCGCCTGCGCAAGCTCGTCGAACGCGACCCGGCCAGCCCGGAGCACATCCTGACGGTGCACGGGACGGGGTATCGGCTGGTGAAGTAGGAGAATCGTCTCCCCCGGTCATGACGATTGCGTGACAACCCGGCCGCCTTTCCGCATTATGTTGGCCCGCGACACCACCGGCTCCGGACCCCGGGAGGACCTTTGGAACGCAATCCGTCCAGCCTGCGCATCGGCACCCGCGGCAGCGATCTCGCGCTGTGGCAGGCCCGCCACACCCGCGATCTGCTGACCGCCCGCGGCTTCGAGGTCGCGATCGAGATCATCAAGACCCAGGGCGACCGCATCGACGACGTGCC
>CAYLMM010000039.1:0-26082 GCA_964384825.1 uncultured Fibrobacteraceae bacterium | reverse complement strand
AGAAGAAGCTGCGCGTCGAGGACGCCCTGAACGCCACCCGCGCCGCGGTCGAGGAGGGCATCGTCGCCGGCGGCGGCGTGGCCCTGCTGCGCACGGCCAAGGCGATCCGGGCCCTGGATCTGCAAGGTGAAGAGTCCCTCGGCCGCGACATCGTCGCCCGGGCGGTCGAAGAGCCCCTGCGCCAGATCGCCGAGAACGCCGGTGTCGAGGGTTCGCTCGTCGTCGCCAAGCTGCGCGACGAGAAGAAGGCCACCATCGGCTTCAACGCCTCGACGATGGAGTACGAGGATCTGCAGGCCGCGGGCATCATCGATCCGGTGAAGGTCACGCGTTCGGCCCTGCAGAACGCCACGTCCATCGCCGCGATGATGCTGACCACCGAGGCCTGCGTCACCGACGAGCCCGAGAAGGAATCCGCGGCTCCCGCGGCTCCCGACATGGGCGGCATGGGCGGCATGGGCGGCATGGGGATGATGTAGTCTCCCGCTCCCACGTCTGACGGGAGGCGGTCCTTCGGGGCCGCCTCCTTTTTTTGCGCGCCGTCGGCCGGCGGCGCGCGGCCCGTGCGGCAGCGGCGACGACCCGCCTAGCGGTCGTAACGCCCGGCCAGCGTCCGCAGCCCCTGGTTGCCGGGATCGAGCCGGATCGCCACCGCCAACGCTTCCCGCCCCGCGTCGACCAGTCCCCCCTCGAAGCAGATCAGCGCGGCCAGCGTCCAGAACTCCGAATCCCCGGAAACGATTTCGCCGGTGGCGGCCCCTTGCGAAAGCTCCAGGGCGCGGGCGCAATCGCCGAGAGCGCGATCGGCCGACAGCAGCATCCGGCGCTCCTCCGCGCTCAACCCGTCGGGCCAGTGCGGCGCCAGCAGGTCGCGGCATTCGACCGACCGTCCGGTGTTGCGGTAGCCGCGTCCGAGCCGCGCGCGATCGGCCGGGGTTCCGGAGGCTGCGAAGGTCTTCTCCAGTTCGGCCAGGTCCCCGGAATCGATCAGGATGGTTTCCGGAGTGATGATTTCCGACGTTCCGGCCGCAGCCGCGCGCCGGAGCATCCCCGTTTCGATCGCCGCCGGCGGTACGGTCGGCGGGACCGATTCCGCGGCGATACCGCTCTTCTCCACGACCTTCAGCACCAGGTCGTCGACGCGGTCGTTGTCGCCGTCGAGCCGTTGCGCGAGGCGCAGGTCGGCCAGGGCCGATTCCCATCTCGCGTTGCGGGCGTGATGGAGCCCGCGGTTGAACCAGCCGTCCACCACGTCGGGCTCCAGGGCGACGGCCCGGTCGAAGGCCCGGACGGCCGCGGAGTCGATGCCGGCTTCCGAGAGCACGGCCCCAAGGGCGCGCCAGGCCGGGGCCAGATCGGGATCCAGGCCGACGGCGGCCTGCAGCATCGGCAAGGGGTTGCCGCGGCCGTCCTGCAGCGCGAGCACCCCCAGCAGATGGAAGGTCCGGGCGTCCGGGCGGCCGGCGCTTTCGAGTTCCGCGCGCGCGGCGAGCAGATCGCGCCAGGCCTCGTCGTTGCGTCCGAGGTAGGAGTAGAGCCGCCCCCTGAGCGCGAGCGCCAGGTCCGGATCGATCCCGCGGGCGCGGCAGGCGTCGAGGACCGTTTCGGCCCGCCGCGCGAGCTCGTCGCGTTCCGGTCCCGGATCGTGGATGCTGCATTCGGCCACCATCTGGGCGCCGTAGGCGAAGAGCGAGCCGCCGACGCACGTCTGGCCCGGGCCGAGGAAATAGGGGAGGCCCCGCTGGGGGCGTCCCGCGATCAGCGGTTCGCAGGAGAAGCCGGCCATCGGCAGATAGAATCGATGCGGGTTGTGGTAGGCCGACAGGCTGTAGAAACGCGAGGCCTCGTCGACGTCGCCGGCCAGCTCGGCCACCAGGCCGGCGTCGTTCAGGTATCGGCGGGCGTAGGGGAATCCGGCCTTGCGGACCGGGACGTCGCCCAGGGCCAGCCGGGCCATGTCGGGATGGCCCGCGCGGATCCAGCACATCGCCTCGATCCAGTTGCGGACGTAGCGCGAGGGCTCGGTCGCCCAGCCGTCGACCCGCGACCAGATGTAGTCCCGGTAGACCGGAATCTCGATCGCCCCGATCAGCGCCGCGGCGCGGCGGGCCTCGGCGATCCGTCCGTTGTCGGCCAGAAGCAGGGCCCGCAGGAGCCGGGCCTCCTCCTGCTTTCCCGAACCGGCCGGGCGTTTTTCCAGCCAAGATTCCGCGGCCGCGAACCGCCCGCGGTCGCGGCAGTTCCATGCCGCCAGCAGGGCCGCGTCGCGCGCCGTCGCGGATCGCCCGTCTTGCGGCAGGAGATCCAGCGTGGCGAACGTCCGGTCCGCCGCCTTCAGGACCAGATCGCGGTCGCCCATCGCGTCGGCGTAATGCGCGAGCGAGGCCCAGAGGTCGGCCCGGGTCGGATCCAGGCCCAGGATGTCGCGCAGCATGCCGGTCGCCGCCATCACGCCGTATCCCCAGCGCTGGGAATGCTCCGGCCGGTGCCATGAATGATGCCGATGCCGCGAGAAATCCTGCAGACGGCGGTCGAGGTCGCGCCATTCGGGGAGGATGGCGTCGGCTTCCTCGCGGCGCTCCCGTCGTGCTTCGGGCGTGAGGGACAGGAACTCGGCCAGGGTGGCCGCAGGCCTTTCGGTCCGTGGTTTCAGGTCGTTGCGGATGACCTCGGATCTCCGGGCGCAGCCGACGGCCGCGAGGACGATGATCAACAACAGGGCGGCCGGGATGCATGCTCCGCGGCGGACCGCCGTTCGGCGCCGGCCGGTGGAACGAGGGATGCGGCCGATCGTTCCGGATCTCTTCATCGATTTGCCTCCGGGCCCGGCCCGGGCGAACGGCGGCGGGCGGAACTGGGGGTCGCCATCAGTCTACGGATGCCGGCCGGCGCGTCACAAGGGCTGCCGGCGGAACAGCGACTTGACCGCGCTCCAGGTCCGGATCCGGTTGTCGACGTAGCTGCGGTTCAGCACGACGACCGGATCGCCGAAGCCCGGCGGCAGCGTGGCCATCGCTCGCCAGATCTGCGCGCCGTCCCGATAGGCGGGTTCGCCGGTGGTCGACGGCGCCGAGGGTTCGAGGTAGAAGAAGATCTCCCGGTTGGCGGCGCCGGCGAAGACCAGTTCGAGCGACAGCAGCGCGGTGGGCTCGGGAGTCAGGGGGAGCGCGACGGGATAGTCGGCGATCAGGTTGAAGGTCGATCCGTCGGCGGCGACGGCGGCCCCGGCGGGGGACAGGATCTTCGCCGCGAACGGGGCGGCTGCCTCGACGCGCAGGCGGAATTCGAGACCGCTGATCGCCGAGGCGGTCGCGCCGCAGAGCATGACGTGGACGTTCATGGTGTCGGCGGCGGCCGTCGCGACGCCGGCATCCCCGTCGGGAGCCAGCGACCAGTCGACCGCGTCGTCGAAGAAGATGTTCAGACCGTCGGCCGCCGGGATCGACAGGCCCGGATAGGCGCCGTCGATGACCGGCTCGCCGGCAATCAGAACCCGCGGGCAGCAGCAGAGCGAAAGCAGCAGGATTCGGATGAGCAGACGCACGATCCCCTCCCGGATCAGGATGTCATGAGGGATCATACGGCGATATCCGGCAGGGACGCAACGGCTAGCTCCTGCTTGGCTTGGCGCTGCGGATCGGCTACTGTTCCGGCATGAGGATTCTGCAGATAGGCAAGTACTACCCTCCGGAGCACGGCGGCATGGAGACCGTCATGCGCCATACCTGCGAGGGATTGCTCGATCGCGGCCACGAGGTGCGGGCCGTGGTCGCCTCGCGGACGCCCGACGGCGGAGTCGAGCGGATTCCCGGGCCGGCCTCCGGCAACACCGGGTCTTTGCGCCGCTGCGGCTCCTGCGCGGTCCTGAATTCCCAGCCCGTCTCGCCTTCGCTGTTCTCCGCCATCCGCACGGAGATCCGACGCTTCGACCCGGACATCGTCCAGCTTCATCTGCCTCATCCCCTGGCCGCGCTCGCGACCTGGTTCTCGATGCCGCGCGGCGAGGATTCGCCGCGTCTGACGGTCTGGTACCACGCCGACATCACGCGGCAGAAATTCGGAGCCCGTCTGCTGGCGCCCCTGACGCGCGCCGTGCTGGGCCGGGCCGACGGCATCGCCGTGTCCACCGGCAGCCTGCGGGATCAGTCGCCCCTGCTGCGGCAGCGGCGCGGCAAGGTCGCGGTGATCCCCTTCGGCATCGACACCGAGGCCTGGGCGCCCGAGTCCGGGGGCCGCCGGGTCGCCGACGGCCCCTTCCTCTTCGTCGGGCGGCTGGTCTATTACAAGGGCCTGGAACTGTTGCTCGATACGCTGGCCCGGGTTCCGCGCGCCCGGCTCGACGTGGTGGGGGACGGCCCCCTGCGCGAGATCCTGACGCGGCGGGCGGAGGCCGAGGATCTGCGCGGCCGGGTCCGGTTCGTGGGCGAGCTCGACGATCGCGAGCTGAGCCGGAGGATGCGCAGTTCGGCGGCCCTGGTGCTGCCCAGCCTGAAGCGCAGCGAGACCTTCGGCCTGGTGCAACTCGAGGCGATGGCCGCCGGTTTGCCCGTCGTCTCGACCCAGTTGCCGACCGGCGTGGCCGAAGTGAACATCGACCGCGAGACGGGGCGTCTGGTGCCTCCGGGCGATGTCGCGGCTTTGGCCGGCGCTCTCGAGGAGATCCTGGACGATCCGGCGATGGCCGACGCCTGGGGCGAGGCCGGGCGGATCCGGGTCCGCGAGCATTTCGGACGCGACCGCATGAACGAGGTGCTCGAAACCTGGTACGCGTCGCTGATCGCCATGCCTCCCCGCCACTTCGACGGAGGTCGCTGATGGCCTACGGGTTCCTCGATCCCTGGCATCTGTTCCTTCCCCGCGGCGCCGGCCACGTGGTGTCGTTGATGGGATCGGGCGGCAAGACATCCCTGATGCGGGCGCTGCTCGATGTCCTGACCGCCGACGGCGCATCCGCCGCGGTGACCACGACCACGCGCACCGAGGTCCTGCACTGGCCCGATCTGGAGGTCCTGGAATGGGACCGGGTCGAGGCCGGCGCCCGGCCGCGTGGCGGCCGCTGTTGCATCCACGCCGGCGTGCTCGACGGGGACGCCGAAGGCGCCGAGCCGAAGTGGGAGGGCCTCGATCCGGAGCAGGTCGACCGGCTCGGCGGGATCTGCCCGCAGCACGTGATCCTGGCCGAGGTCGACGGCGCGGCCGAAATGCCGGTCAAGCTCCATCGCGACGACGAGCCCCTCTGGCCGGCGCGGACCTCGCTGGCCGTGGTCTGCGCCGGCCTGTCGGCCATCGGACGTCCGGCGGCCGAATGCCTGCACCGCCAGGGGCGGGCGCCGGGAGCGGACCCGTGCCGGTCCGATCCCGCGCGGATCTGGGATTGGGACTGCATGGAGCATCTGCTGATCGGACCGGGCGGCTATCGCGAACGCGTTCCCGAAGGAGTGCCGGCGGTCCTGGCATTGCTGCAGATGGGTTCGTGCGACGACAGCATCGGGCTTTTCGATTTCCTTGGCCGCGTGATGTCCTCCGCCGGATTCCCGGTCGTGGTCCTCGGCGAACTCGGCAGCGGGACGCCGGAGGTCAGGACCGCCTACCTGAGCGGCGAGGGGCCGGAGGACGATTCGTGACCGGCGGTCGCGCAGGGCGCATCGACCGGGCCGTCGTGCTGGCGCGCGGCGCGTCGCGGCGGATGGGCATGCCGAAGGGGCTCTGCCGTCTGCCCGGCGAACCGGGCACGTTCATCGAACGCATCGTCGACCTCTATGCGAGGATGGATATTCCTGCGGCCGTGGTCACCCTGCCGGAACTGCGGCCGGCCTACGAGGATCTCGGGCTCGACCCGGCGCCGCGCTGGATCGAGGCCGGCCCGGGCGGAGGCACTGCCGTGACCGTCATGGCGGCCGTCGCCGAACTCGGCGGCGTCGCCACCCATCTCTGGCTGCATCCGGTCGATCTGCCCCTGGTCCGGCCGCGCAGCCTGGCCGGTCTGGCACGGCGATCGGCCGCGGATCCCGGGGCGGTCGTCGTGCCCAGGTGCGAAGGACGCCGCGGACATCCGGTCGTGATTCCGGTCGGTCCCTTCGCGAGCCTGGCCGGCGACGCGTCGCCCGCGGCCCGCGGCCCGATGCGCGATCTGATCCGGGCGGCAGCCGATAGCGGGACCGGCGCGCCGGTCCTATTTCTCGATCTGGACGATCCCGGCCTGGTGCGGGATTTCGACACGCCCGACGCCCTGGAGGGCGCCGGGCCCGACAATCGGGAGGCATGAAGTTGGAAGGATTGCAGGTCTACGAGGTCCTGGCGCAGATGGTTCGCAGCGGAGAACCGGGCGCGCTGGTGACGATCATCCGCGCCGATCGTTCCTCGCCGCGGCATCAGGGCAGCAAGATGGTCGTGCGCGCCGACGGCACGGCGGTCGGCAGCGTCGGCGGCGGACGGGTGGAGGCCCTGGCGACCGCGGCTGCGCTCGAAACGATCGGCGGCGGCGGCTGCCGGACCATGGATTTCGATCTGAAGGGCAAGGACGGGGTCTGCGGCGGCGACATCACCGTGTTCATCGAACCGCTGCAGACGGCGATTCCCTTCCTGCTGCTCGGAGGGGGCCATGTCGGCAAGGCCATGGCCGAGACCGGAAGCCGGCTGCCTCTGCTGTTCACCGTTTTCGACGACCGCCCGGAATGGGCCGATCCGCCGGCGGGAATGCGGGCGGTGGCCGCACCGATGTCCGAGTGGGCGGATCGCCTGGAGCCGACACCCGAGACGATGGTCCTGGTCTGCACCCGCAGCCACGAGCTCGACGCCGTCGCCCTGGAGGCCCTGTTCGCCGCCGAGGCTCGGCGCGGGGTGCGCTGCGGATGGGTCGGGGTGATAGGCAGCAGCGGCAAGGCCCGCAATCTGGCCAAGAGGTTCGCCGCCGATCCGGATCTGAGCGCCCGTTTCGCCGAGGTGATCGTGCCGACCGGTCTGGCGATCGGGGCCGAGACGCCGCACGAGATCGCCCTGAGCGTTCTGGCCGAGGCGCTGGCCTACATCCGCGGCGCCGCCTGGCTCGACGACGGCGACGGCAAGCCCCGCGGCGTGCTCTTCCAGCGTTGCCGTCCCAAGCGCAAGCGCGGAGTTCCGGACGGCAAGGCGGAAACGTGAGCCGGCCGCGGGGTTGCATCTGGATCCGGGGCGCCGGGGAACTGGCGTCCGGGGTGGCCTGGCGGCTGGTGCGCAGCGGCTACCGGGTCGTGGCCTCGGAAATCGCCCAGCCGAAGTCGGTGCGGCGCCTGGTCTGCTTCTCCGAGGCCGTCAGGAGCGGCCGTTGCGAGGTCGAAGGCGTGCCGGGCAGACTGGTCGATGCCGCCGAAGCGTCGTTCGAACCGGGCGTCGTGACAGTGGTCGTGGATCCCGTCGGGGACGCGGTCCGCGGGCTGCGGCCGGACGCGGTGGTCGACGCTCGGATGACCAAGCGCGATCCCGGCCCGCCGCCCTGCCCGGGATCCCCCTGGATCGGCCTGGGACCGGGATTCCGGGCGGGCAGCGACGCCGACCGCGTCGTCGAGACCCATCGCGGGGCCCGGATGGGCGAGGTGCTGCGGACGGGTTCGGCGGCGGCCGACACGGGAGTTCCCGGGGTCGTGGCGGGGGAGTCGGTGCGGCGCCTGTTGCGTTCGCCGGCCGCCGGCCATCTTGATCCCGGTCGCAGGATAGGCGATCTGGTGGCCGAAAACGAGGTCGTCGGTTCGGTTTCCGGCGAACCCGTGCGCGCCCTGATCGCCGGCCGGCTGCGCGGCCTGGTCCATCCGGAAGTGGAACTTTCGCCCGGCGAGAAGGTTGGAGACGTGGATCCCCGCGGCGAGAGCGTCGATCCGGCTCTCGTCTCGGACAAGGCCCTGGCCGTCGCCGGAGGCGTTCTGGAGGCTCTTTTGAGCTTGGGCGTTTTCCCCGGGGCCGTCGGGGCGGATCATTGACACATGGGCCGTCGTTCTCTATTTTTCATGCGGCCTACTGTCGATAGCTCTTATCCGGAATCGCTCGTTAACCCCGGATCATTCGGAAAATCTGCGGAGGTGCCCCGTGCACACGTTACGTCGAACCAACCGTCTCGCTGGGACACTCCTGATCGGAATCGTTCTTCTGGCCTTGTCCGCCGGGTCGGCTCTCGCCGCTTGCGACCCTGTCCAGAAGCATCAGGCGGATTCCGCATTCCAGGTGGCCCTGGATTTCGTGAGGGCCAAGAACTGGCAGCAGGCCATTCCGCAGCTGGAATCGGCCCTCAGCATCTGCGATGAGCACGTTCCCACCCTGCAGGCTCTCGGGCGGGCCTATTACGCGACCGAGCGCTTCGACGAATCCCGCGAGGTTCTCGAGCAGCTGGTCGCCGTGCGGGGACAGGACGCCGAGGCCCGCGACTACATGGATCTGGGCCGGACGCTGACCAGGCTGAAGGATTACCGCAAGGCCCGCCAGGCCTACGGGTCGGCCCAGCGCCTGGATCCGGAGAACTGCGGCATCCTCTACAATCTCGCCGTGATGCACGGTGCGGTGAAGGATTACAGCCACTCGGTCGACGCCTACGAGAGGGCGCTGGGCGCGTGCCCGAATCTCAAGGACAAGATCCTGCCCAATCTGGCCAAGGCCTGCAAGAGCGCGGCCCAGAAGGCCCGGGGCATCGGCGCGGTGGCAGAGGCCGAAGAGTTCGACGCCAAGTACACCGAATACGCCAACAGCGCCGGCGGCAGAACCGGTTACCAGCTGATCGTGGCGAAGTTCCACGAGAAGGATTACGCCGGGGCCGTCGATCTGGCCGAGAAGTACGTGGCCACACAGCCTAACGCCAAGAACGCGTGGCTGAGCCTGGGCCGGGCCGCCCTGCAGACCAAGCAGTACGCCAAGAGCATCGACGCCTACAAGCGCTACCTGGCCCTCGATCCCGAGGACAACAAGGCCCACGCGGCCCTGGTCGATGTCTACACCAAGGCCGGCAGGTGCGAAGAGGCGCTGACGACCGCCCGCCAGGCCGATGAGAAGTTCTCGCCGATGGGCAAGCGGTTCCTGCCCGAGATCCACTACAACTGGGGCAAGGCGCTCGAATGCGCCGGGCGTTACGAAGAGGCCAAGGCCCGGTTCAGCTTCGTCACCACCTGCGGCGACCAGAAGCTGGCCGACTACGCCCGCCAGGAGATGGTGCGGCAGGACCAGCTTCAGACGCGCGAGGACGTGCGCGCCCAGAACGCCGGCGGTTGATCCCGCGGCCGAGATCGTTCAGAATGCCCCGCGGGCGCCTTGCCGCCCGCGGGGTCTTTCCTGCCCGGACCGTGGAGTCCGGCATCCCCTGAACCGGAGTGGATCCGTGTCGCGACTCGACCAGCTGCCGCCGTACCTTTTCACCGAGATCGACAGGGCCAAGAAGGCCGCCCTGGCCGCCGGCCGCGACGTGGTCGATCTGGGAATCGGGGATCCCGATCGTCCGACCCCGAGCGAACTGATCGATGTGATGGCGCGCGAGCTGCGAGATCCCGCCTGGCATCGCTATCCCGACAACCCGGGCCACGCGGACTTCCGCGGCGCCGTCGCCTCCTGGTTCGAGCGGCGGTTCGGCGTGCGGCTGGATCCCGCGACCCAGGTCCTGGCGTTGATCGGCAGCAAGGAGGGCATCGCCCATCTGCCGCTGGCTTTGCTCGAAGAGGGCGACGAGGTGCTGCTGCCGGATCCGGGATATCCGGTGTACCATTCGGCGACGGTGCTGGCCGGCGGGCGGCCGGTGCCGCTGAAGCTCCGGGCCGGCAACGGGTTCCTGCCCGACCCGGCCGAGCTCGTCGCCGCCGCGGGGCCGCGTTCGCGGCTGCTGTTTCTGAACTACCCGAACAATCCCACCGGCGCGGTCGCGACCCTGGACGATTTCCGGGCCATGCTCGGGGCCGTTCGCGAACACGGAACTGTCGTGGCCAACGACGCCGCCTACGTGGACGTCTTCTTCGGCGACGAGCGCCCGGCCAGCCTGCTGCAGGCCGCGGATCCCGGCCGCGAGCTGGTGATCGAGTTCCACAGCCTTTCTAAGACCTTCAACATGACCGGCTGGCGGGTCGGTTTCGCCGTCGGTCACGCTGACGTCGTCGGCGCCCTGGGCCGGGTCAAGCAGAACATCGACAGCGGCGTCTTCTCGGCGGTACAGGCGACGGCCGCCCACGCGCTGGGGTCCTGCTACGATCGCCTGCTGTCGGACGTGCTGGCGCCCTACCGCGCCCGTCGCGCGATGATCCTCGATGCGCTGGCCGCGGCCGGGATCGAGGTCTTCGAAACCGACGCCACGTTCTACGTCTGGGCCCGCGTTCCCGGCGGCGGCGGTTCGTTGGAGTTCTGCCGACGCGTGCTCGACGAGCAGGCCGTCGTGCTGACGCCGGGCGTGGGCTTCGGCTCGGGCGGCGACGGCTGGTTCCGCATCTCCCTGACGGCTCCGGACCAGAGGGTCCGGGAGGCCGCCGCCAGGCTCGGGAGGCTCTGATGGACCGCATCCACCTTTCCGGCATCGATGTCTACGCGCATCACGGGGTTCATCCCGCCGAGCGGGAACTGGGTCAGCGTTTCGTGATCGACGTCGATCTCTGGGCGGATTTCTCCGAGGCCGCGACCAGCGATTCCCTGCGCCGGGCCCTGGACTACACCGCCGTCCACCGGCGCATCGTCCAGCTGACCTCCGAGGAGAGCTTCCAGCTGATCGAGGCCCTGGCCCAGCGCATCTGCGACGCCCTGCTTACCGAATTCTCGATCGAGCGGCTGCGCGTCACGGTGCACAAGCCCAACCCGCCGATCCCCAATTTCCTGGGCAAGGTCTCGGTCACGCTCGAACGTTCCGCCGACGGCGGCGGGGAGGCATCCCGTTGAGGGCCGAGCCGAATGCCTGCGTCCGCCCGGCGCCGGAATCTGTGCTGCTGGGGATCGGATCCAACCAGGGCGACCGCTTGGCCCATCTGCGTTCGGGAGTCTTCAGCCTGGCGATCCATCCCGAGATCGAGGTGCTGGACCTGAGCCGCGTCTACCGGACCGACTACGTCGGCCCCGGCGAGCAGGATCCCTATCTGAACGCCTGCCTGCGCATCGGCACCACTCTGGCGCCGCGGGTGCTGCTGCTGATCCTCAAGCTGATCGAGCAGAGGCACGGCAGGGCCCCGGACAGCCACATGGCGCCCCGTCCGCTGGATATCGACATCCTGACCTACGGATCGCGGCTGAGCGGGGATCCGGTCCTGACGCTGCCCCATCCGCGGCTGCGCGAGCGGGCCTTCGTGCTCGAGCCTTTGCAGGAGATCGCTCCGGATTTCGTGCTGCCGGATTGCGGGCAGACAGTCCGGTCCGCATGTGAGAAAATCCGTCGTCGCGGCGGGCCCCGGGTGAGCCCGTTGCCGGAGGAACCCGATTGGCCTCGCCCGGTCGCGGGCAGGAAGGATGACTGGCGTGCTTCCCTGGCGGTACATGGTCGTTGAGGGCGTGATCGGTGTCGGCAAGACGAGCCTGAGCAAACTGCTGGCGGCCCGGACGGGCGCGAGCCTGAATTTCGAGGTCGTCGAGGAGAACCCGTTCCTGGGCAAATTCTACCAGGACCGGGCGGGCTACGCTTTCCAGACCCAGATCTTCTTCCTGCTGAGCCGTTACCGGCAGCAGCAGAATCTTCTGCAGCCGGATCTTTTCGCCGGCTCGATAGTCTCGGACTATCTGTTCGCCAAGGACCGCATCTTCGCCAACCTCAATCTCAGCGACGACGAGTTGACCCTCTACAGCCAGATGGCGAACATCCTGGAGCAGAGGATCCTCAAGCCCGAGCTTGTGATCTACCTGCAGGCCTCGACCGACGTGCTGATGTCGAGGATCCGCATGCGCGGACGGGCCTTCGAGCGGAACATGAACCGCGAGTACATCGATGCGCTCAACAGCGCGTATAGTTATTATTTCCATCATTACCGCGAGACGCCCCTGCTGGTCGTGAACACGAACGATTTCGACTTCGTGAACGTCCCCGGCGACTTCGAGATGCTCTACGACCAGATTCGCGAAACCTTCCAGGGAACCCGCTTCTTCGCCCCCCGGTAGGTCGGCGCCCGGCGCGGGGGAAAGGACCCATCATGCCGAAACCCAAGACGCTCAGCCTGTTCCGCTCCCTGAAGCGCAAGGGCGAGAAGATCGTCATGCTGACGGCCTACGATCTGACCTCGGCCCTG
Source organism: uncultured Fibrobacteraceae bacterium (assembly GCA_964384825.1). Lineage (GTDB taxonomy): Bacteria > Krumholzibacteriota > Krumholzibacteriia > LZORAL124-64-63 > LZORAL124-64-63 > CAYLMM01. Next base: position 13,885 of record CAYLMM010000039.1, on the reverse strand, counting down.
ATCGCCCGCGACGGCGGGGCGGACGCCCTGCTGGTCGGCGATTCGGTCGGGATGGTCGTGCTGGGGCACGAGAACACCCTGCCGGTCACCATCGACGACATGGTCCATCACACCCGGGCGGTGACCCGCGCGCGGACCGGCCTGCCGGTGATCGCCGACATGCCCTACGGCAGCTTCCACGTCGCCCCCGAGGAAACCGTCCGCCACGCGCTGCGGCTGGTGAAGGAGGGGGGCGCCTCGGCGGTGAAGGTCGAGGGAGGGCGCAAGCGCACGGCCGTGATCCGGGCCCTGCTCGACGCCGAGATCCCGGTGATGGGCCATCTCGGGCTCACGCCGCAGTCGGTGCACAAGCTCGGCGGGTTCAAGGTCCAGGGCCGCGGCCACGGCGCGGCGTCCCTGCTGGCCGACGAGGCCGAGCATCTCGAGGAGATCGGCTGCTTCTCGCTGGTCCTGGAATGCGTGCCGTCCGAACTGGCCGCCCGGATCAGCGAACGTCTGAACATCCCGACGATCGGCATCGGGGCGGGTCCGGACTGCGACGGCCAGGTGCTGGTCTTCCATGATCTGCTGGGCCTTTTCGAGGGATTCCGGCCCCGCTTCGTGAAGCGTTACGCGGAACTCGGGCGCGACGCCGTGGCGGCCGTCCGATCCTACAGCGACGAGGTCCGTTCGGGCGCCTTCCCGGCCGACGAGCACACCTTCCACGATCCCGATTCCGTCCGTCCGGATGATCATCCCGCCGCCGCCGAGGCGCCCGCGGCCGAGCCGACCGGACACGAGGATTCCGCGGCCGCGCCCCGGGGCTATCTCGCCGAATGCGATGATCGTCCCGACGGGAAATGAGGGGGCCGGCGTGGAACTGATCCGAAGCAAAGAGGGGCTGGCCGCCCTCGACGCGCTGCGCCGCGAAGGCCCGCTGGTCCTGGTTCCCACCATGGGCGCTCTGCATGACGGGCACCTGAGCCTGGTCGCCGAAGCCGCCCGCCACGGCCGGCCGGTCGTCTCGATCTTCGTGAATCCGACCCAATTCGGTCCCGGCGAGGATTTCGAATCGTATCCCCGCGATCTGCGGACCGATCTCGAAGCGTTGCGGCCGCTGGACGTCGCGGCCGTCTTCGCGCCTACGGCCGAGCAGATGTACGCCGGCGCCGAGGGCGTGCGCGTGCGGCCCGGTCCGCGGTCGAAAATCCTCTGCGGTGCTTCGCGTCCGGGGCATTTCGAAGGCGTGCTGACGGTGGTCGCCAAGCTCCTCAATCTGATCGGGCCGCGGACGGCCGTCTTCGGCCGCAAGGACGCCCAGCAATGCCTGGTCATCGACGAGATGGTGCGCGATCTGGACTTCCCCGTCCGGCTGGTCGACGCGCCGACGCTGCGTGAGGACGACGGGCTGGCCATGTCGTCGCGCAACCGCTATCTGGACGCCGGACAGCGCGAACGGGCCCGGTGTCTGAGCGCCGCCCTGCGCGGAGCCCGCGACCTGATCGCCGCAGGCGAGCGCGACGGCGCCGCGGTGGAACGGGAGCTCGTCGGGGCCATGGCCGACGGCGGGGCGGTGGAATACGCCGAGGCGCGGAGGGTGCCCGACCTGGCCCGCGCCGCGCATCTCGAAGGCCGCATCCTGCTGGCCGTGGCCGTGCGCATCGGTCCCGCCCGGCTGATCGACAACATCGTGCTGGATGTCGGCCCGGATTCGGTCGCCGAGACCGGGCTGTTCACGGAGGAGCGATGAACCAGAAGAAATACGGAGCCGCGGTGCAGGCGGTCGTCATGGCCGCCGGCAAGGGAACGCGCATGAAGTCGGATCTGCCGAAGGTCCTGCACGAACTGGACGGCAAGCCCCTGCTCGAGCATGTGCTCGACACCGTGCGCGGGGCCGGCGTCCCGCGCGCGGTCGTGATCGTCGGCCATCAGGCCGATCGCGTGCGGAAGGCCTGCTCCGCTCCGGATCTGGAATTCGTGCTGCAGGAGCCTCAGCTCGGCACCGGGCACGCCGTCCAGCAGGCCGTGCCGGAGCTGCGGCCCGAGGGCTTCACGGTGATTCTCAGCGGCGACGTGCCCCTGCTGCGCAGCGCGACGGTGCGCTCGTTGATCGAGGGGACGATCTCCGCGGACGCGGCGGCAGCGGTCCTGACCTGCGTGGTCGAGGACGCGGGTTCCTACGGGCGGATCATCAAGGATCGCGACGGAGGCCTGCGGGAGATCGTCGAGGCCCGCGACGCCACCGAGCAGCAGCTGGCGGTCGGCGAGTTCAACACCGGCATCTACTGTTTCCGTACGCTCGACCTGATCGACGCGCTCGGACTGCTGACCGCCGACAACGATCAGCGCGAATACTATCTGACCGACACCATCGCGCATCTGGTGGCCGCCGGGCGTCCGGTGACCGCGGTGATCGCCGACGATCCCGACGAGGTCGCCGGCATCAACACGGTCGCCGAACTGGCCGCTGCGGGCGAGTCGCTGGCGCGCCGGCGCGGATGACGGAGGCGACATGGACCGGCTCTACACTCCCTGGAGGTACGATTACGTGAGCGGCGGCGTGAAGGAGGAAGGCTGCATCTTCTGCAACCGGCTCGAAGGCGATCCGGCCGAGCATCTCATCCTGCACCGTTCGCGGCACTGGTACGCCGTGATGAACCGCTTCCCGTACAACAACGGGCACGTCCTGCTGGTCCTGAACCGTCACGCCGGTTCGCTGAGCGACTGCACGGCCGAAGAGGTGGCCGACATGGGCGTCCTGGTGCAGGCCCTCGAGCGGGCCATCCGGGCCGCTTTCAATCCCGACGGCGTCAACGCCGGCTACAACGGCGGCGCCAGCGCCGGCGCGGGCATCCCGGCCCACTTCCACATTCATCTGGTGCCCCGCTGGAGCGGTGACACGAACTTCATGACCGTGATCGGGGAGACCCGCGTCATGCCGCAGTCGCTGCCCCGGAGCTACGAGTTGCTGCTTCCCGCGCTGGCCGAGGCCCTGGAAGGGACCGGGATCTGATGCGGCTGGGCCATGGTCTGCTGCTGGTGCTGGTGCTCGTCTGCGGCGTTTCGTTGTGGTACGGGCTGCGCGGGGATGGAAGCTCCGCGGAAGGCCGACCGTCGGTCACGGCGGCCGCGCCCCTGGCGGCCGGTTCGCGGGAAACGGCAGAGCCGTCCGTTCTGCTGGCCGTTCTCAACGGGGTCGGGGTTTCTCAGCTGGCCGGCGACGTGGCGATGCTCGTCGGCCGCGTCGGCTGCATGCCCGGCCGCATCGAAAACGCGCCCCATTCCGGCTACCGGCGCAGCCTGCTGGTGAACCGGCGCCTCGACGACGATCGCGCCCGCGATCTGGCGCGGAGCCTGGGCGGCGTTCCCGTGCTGCGCGAGGCCGATCCGCGCGCCGCGGAGGATGCGGTGCTGGTTCTAGGACTCGATTACGCGCGGATCTGCGCCGCCCTGGGGATGAGCGAGGCCGCGGACGGATCCGAATGATAGGAATAACTGTTGGAAGGGTTCCGCATCCGGCCTATTATTGGTCCGGGAAGGAACCGGGGCCGCAACGCCGCGGCCGTCGCTGGCCGTCGAGGGGATGCATGGATGCGTAAATCGTTGGGAACCGTGGCCATGACGCTCTTGCTGGGCGTCCTGATCGGGGCGATCAGCAGCGAACTGCTCGGCCTGTTTCTCAACGAGGGCTCGGTGGCGCATCAGCTCTTCGTGCGCTCGGTCAGTTTCGGTCCCGAAATGAACCACTGGGATCTCGTCATTTTCGAGATCACCTTCGGTTTCAAGATCCATTTCAACCTGATGAGCGTGATCGGCGTCTTCATCGCTTCGCAGATGCTGCGCTGGTACCGCTGACCCTTCAAAACCCGGACGGTGGATGATGGTTCGTTGTCTTGCATTCATCGGCGGCATCGGCTGGACCGAGCTGCTGATCATTTTCGCCCTGGTGCTGATCTTCTTCGGACCGAAGCGTCTGCCCGAGATCGCCGAAGCCTTCGGCAAGTCGATCCGCAAGTTCAAGTCCGCGACCCGCGAGGTGCAGGACGAGGTCAAGCGCGAGCTCGACGAGCCCCCCGCGGCTCCGCGGAATGACGTCAAGGACAAGGAATAACCTCGCCGGGGCGACCCTTCCGCCCCGTGCGCCGGAGTGGAGGGCCGCAGTTGAACCTGGCGCAGATGCTCGATTCCCTCGAAGCCGATCCGCGTTTTTCCCGCAACGTCACCCGCTGGGAAGTGATACCGCCCCGTGACGCCCGCGTCGCGTCCTGGCCCGGGGCTCTGGACCCGCGGCTGGTCGACGTCCTGGCCGACAGGGGCATCGACCGGCCCTTCGTCCACCAGGCCCGCGCGCTCGAACTGGCGTCGGCCGGCAAGCCCTACGTGGTGGTCACGCCCACAGCTTCGGGCAAGACCCTCTGCTACAACCTGCCGGTGCTGGACCGCATGCTGCGCGAGCCCGAGGCCCGCGCCCTGTACCTGTTCCCGACCAAGGCGCTGAGCCAGGACCAGATGCACGAGGTGCACGGCCTGATCACCGATCTCGGCGTCGACATCAAGACCTACACCTTCGACGGCGACACCCCGGGCTCGGCGCGAAAGGCCATCCGCGACAGCGGCAATCTGGTCGTGACGAATCCCGACATGCTGCACCAGGGGATTCTGCCGCACCACACGCTGTGGGTGAAGCTCTTCGAGAACCTGCGCTACGTCGTGGTCGACGAGGTGCACCACTATCGCGGGGTCTTCGGATCGCACGTGGCCAACGTGCTGCGGCGGCTGCGGCGCATCGCCCGGTTCTACGGATCGGATCCGTTGTTCATCGGCTGTTCGGCGACGGTCGCCAATCCCGGCGAGGTCGCCGCGACGCTGGCCGGCCGCCCGGTCGAGGTCGTCGACGACAACGGGGCTCCGCGCGGCGAGAAGCATTTCATCTTCTACAACCCGCCGGTGGTCAACCGCGAGCTGGGAATCCGGCGCTCGGCCGTGAAGGAGACCCGCGCGATCGCCGAGCGCTTCCTGCAGGCCGGCATCCAGCTGATCGTCTTCGCCCGTTCGCGGATGAGGGTCGAACTGCTGCTGACCTACCTGGAGAAGGCCGGCCGGCGCGTAGGGGCCCGCAGCGGCGAGGTGCGGGGCTACCGCGGCGGCTATCTGCCGACCGAGAGGCGGGCGATCGAGAAGGGTCTGCGCGACGGATCGGTGCGCGCGGTGGTCAGCACCAACGCCCTGGAGCTGGGCATCGACATCGGACGGCTGGACGTCTGCGTGATGAACGGCTACGCGGGGACGGTGGCCAGCACCTGGCAGCAGGCCGGCCGCGCCGGGCGCCGCCGCGATCTGAGCGTGGCGGTGCTGGTGGGCACCAGCGGCCCGCTCGACCAGTACGTCATCACCCATCCCGAGTGGTTCCTCGGCCGCAGCCCCGAGCACGCGGTCGTCGATCCGGACAACCTGGTCATCCTGCTGAGCCATCTGAAATGCGCCGCCTTCGAGCTGCCCTTCGATCGGGGGGAGCGGTACGGCGGCAGGACGGTCGACGAGATCCTCGATTACCTGGCCGAGCAGGGCGTGCTGCATCGCGAGGGCGACCGCTTCCACTGGATGGCCGACACCTATCCAGCCGAGGACGTCAGTCTGCGCAGCGCCGCTCCGGACAACGTGGTGATCGTCGATACGTCCCGCAGCGGGGGCGAGGTGATCGGCGAGATGGACCTGTTCTCGTCGCAGGAGATGCTGCACGACGAGGCGATCTACATCCACGGCGGCCAGCAGTATCACGTCGACAGGCTCGACTGGGACCGGCGCAAGGCCTTCGTGAAGCCCGTGGCGGTCGACCACTACACCGACGCGCAGAGCAAGACCGAGCTCAAGACCCTCGAGGAGGACGAGCGCGGAGGGTTCGCGTACGGCGTGAAGGGATGCGGGGAACTGGGCCTCGTGCGGAAGGTTACGCTTTACAAGAAGATCAAGCTGGGCACGCACGAGACGGTCGGTTCGGGGCGTGTCCGCCTGCCCGAGATGGAACTGCACACCACGGGTTTCTGGTGGGAACTGCCCGCGGATCTGCCCGAACGGATGCGGGATGAAGGCCTCGACGCGGGCGATGCGCTGAAGGGGCTGGCCCATCTCCTGGGCCGGGTCGCGCCGGCCTTCGTGATGGCCGATCCTTCCGACGTCCACGCCGTGCCGATGGTGCGGTCGCCCTTCACCGAGCGCCCGACGCTGTATCTCTACGATGCGTTCCCCGGCGGCGTCGGTTACGCCCAGCGGTTCTTCGGCCAGTTCGGCGACGTGGCGGCCGCGGCCGCCGAGCACCTGGCCGGATGTCCCTGCGAGGGCGGCTGCCCGTCCTGCGTCGGCGTCCCGGTCGAAAGCGGCGGCAAGGCCAAGGCGGGCGCGGGCTGGATCCTCGAACGGGCCGCCGGCGCATCCGCCTGAGGGCCCGCTTCCCGCGGCGGAGGCCGTCATGGATCTCAAGAAACGACTGGCCCGATTCGATCGTCCCCTCGGCAGCGAGGCCGCGGCGGATGGGCGCGACCCGCTCGCCGGAGCCGCGGGCGCCGATCCGGCCGATCTGGGCTTCCGCCCGCTGGAGACCGGCGCCGGCACGACCTGGATGCGCGAGGAGATCCTGACCTCCGTGGCGCAGCCATCCCTTCCGGGCGAATCGGCGGCCGGCGGGGGCATGGCCGCCCTGCTGACCGGCAAAGTCCCGTCCGGCGTCGAAGCCTCCGATCTGCTGCTGCTCGATACCGAGACCACGGGCCTGGCCGGGGGCACGGGCACCGTCGCGTTCCTGGTCGGCCTGGCTTCCTGGGCCGCCGACGGATCCTTCCGCCTGCGCCAGCTTTTCCTGCCTTCGCCCGGCGGCGAACCGGCCCTGATGGCGGCCCTGGCCGACGAGGTCGCCCCCTACCGCGTGGTCGTCACCTACAACGGCAACGGCTACGACCTGCCCCTGCTGCGCACCCGCGGCATCCTGGCGCGCCGCAGGCTTCTTCCCGCCTCGATCGCCAGTTGGGATCTGCTGCCGGCCGCCCGCCGTCTCTGGGGGCGGCGTCTCGATGATTGCCGCCAGGGCACGGTCGAGGCCGCGGTCGCCCCGGTCGGTCGCGACGGCGAGGATCTCGATGGATCCCGCATTCCCGGCGTCTGGTTCGCCTACGTGCGCCGGGGCGAGAACGCCGAAATGGAAGCGGTGCTGCGCCACAACCGCTGGGATATGCTGGGGATGGCGGCCATCCTGCGACGCGTGGCCGGGGTCGCCTCTTCGCTGGACCGGCCGGCGTCCGCTCCGGTCGCCGAATGGCGCGACGCCTGGGCGCGGGCCCGGATCTGCGAGAATGCCGGCCTGCGCGCCGTAGCGGCCGACTGGGCGCGCGCCGCCTGGGCCGCCGCCGATCGGGATGCCGCCGTCGCCGGGGACATCTTCCCGCGCGACGCGGTGCGGCTGCTCAAACGCGTCGGACATTGGGAGAGGGTCCTAGAGGTGCTGGACGCCGTGCTGGCGCGCCGCGGCGCCGACTGGGCCCATCGCGAGGCGGCCATTCTCTGGGAGCACCGGCTCGGAAGGCTCGACCTGGCGCTGGCGCATGCGCGCAGCCTCGGCGACGGCCGCCGCATCGAGCGGATCGAGGCCCGGATGGCGCGATCCCGATGCGGCGGTCCCTCAGATCTTGCGGGCGGTGCGCACAGGGCGTAATCTGCGTTGCGCCCACACGAGCGAACCGGAGGCAGAAATGATTCACGTCACGCGCGAGGATGGCCACCTTATCGTGGCGGCCGTACGCATCCTGGAGCATCGCGAGCAGACGCCTCCGGGTCACGAGGCCGTCGCCGAACTGATCCGCATGCCCGTCGAGGCCCTGCGGCTGAAAGTGGCCGCGCTGGAAGAACTCGGCATCCTGCAGAGGGTCGAGAGCGCCTGGGACACCCATGTCGAGGTCCGCGACCACGCGTTGCTGGATGATCTCGAGCCGACCGCCGAGAGTTCGGCCATGGAAGAGGATCTGGCTGATTTCGATCGCCGCAAGCAGCAGGAGGCCGACCGCATGGCGCGCCTGTTCGCCGACGGCGATCACGAGAAGAAGCGGCGCGAGAAGATCAAGGAGATGGACGAGGGCCTGTTCGACTACGAGAAGCGGAAGCCGCGCGATCCCTTCGCCGACGGCGAGTGAACCCGAAAGAACGAAGCCGGGCGCGACGGCGGCCGGGCATGAAGAAACGGGCCCCGCGGGGGGCCCGTTCTCCTTTCGGCGGCTGCCGCGGCGGAAGGTCGATCAGGAACCGGCGCGCATCAGGATGGCGCGGTTGTCCTCGATATCGGCCTTCTCCATCTGCTCGGCGAACCAGTCCTCGAGCGCCTGCTGCTGGCGCAGGCCGATCATGCGCTGCCGCAGGGCCGGCGCCTGCTCGGCGAAGGCCTGCGGATCCAGCTCCCACTTCCACAGGGTCTTCAGCGCGAAGACGCCCCGGTTGGTGGTGATGTCGGTCACGATCTCGTCGACCGGCGCGGCGATGGCCTTCTTGTTGAAGTCCGTGTTGTAGCCGACGCCGTCGATGTTCCCCATGGCGGTGAAGGTGTCGGTGACCGCGTGGACCAGGTCGAAGCGCTCGGCGACGGCGGCGAAATCCTCGCCCATCTGCAGCGCGCCGAGGGCCGGGTTGATCCTGGCCTTCGCGGCTTGCATGCGCCGGTCGTTCTGCAGGTCGCGCACGACGCGGTTACGCACCTCGTCCAGCGGCGCCGGACCTTCGGGGGTCGGCTCGAGGGCCTGGACGACGAAGTACATCTGGTCGTTCTGCATCACGCGGCCGATGGTGTTCGGCTTGGCGCCGGCGGCGAACAGCGTGGCGTTGGCGGTCTGGGAGTAGCCCGGGATGTCGCGGCCGGGGAAGACCGATTCGGGCGTGACGATCTCCAGCGAGTCGGCGGCCGCGGCTTCGGCGAAGCCCTGCTCGGCGGCGTCCTCGGCGAAGAGCGAGGCCGCGTCGTAGACGTCGGCCAGGGTGATCTCGCCGGCCACGATCGGGAACAGGATGTGGCGGGCGTGGACGCGGACGACCTCGCCGTTCTCCTTCTCCTGGTCGAGGACCTCGATCAGATGGAAACCGTAGCGCGTCTCGACGGGTTCGCCGACCTCGCCGACCGGCTGGCTGAAGGCGGCCTCGGTGAAGGGGGCCTCCATCCGGTTGCGGTCGAAGACGCCCAGGTCGCCGCCGGAGTCGCGCGTCGAATCCTCGGAGTAGATGGCCGCGGCCTCGGCGAAGTCCAGTTCGCCCGACAGGATCTCGTTGCGCACGTCCAGGGCCAGCGACAGGATCTCCTCGCGGTCCTCCTCGGTGGCTTCCTTAGAGAAGGTCACCATCCGCAGGTTGATCCTTCCGGGCTGCACGTAGTCGTCGAGATGCCCGTTGTACCAGGCCTCGATCTCGGTCTCTTCGGGCTCGGCGGGATCATCCACGTCGCGCAGCAGCACGCCCACGTATTCGGCGACGGCGCGGCCGTTCTGGTTGACGTATTCCTCGCGCAGCTCCTCGTCGGTGACCGTGACGTCGGAGACGATCTGTTCGTAGAGCTTGGTGCGGGGGATCGTCTCGCGCAGGTAGGCCTCGACCTGGGTCCAGTCGCGATTCGGATCCGCCAGATCGCGCAGGTAGGCCTCGCGGTCGACCTGCCCGTTCTCGTCGACGTACTGCTGCAGCAGCTCCGCGGGCGGATTGTTCCGCAGCACGTCCAGGATGTCCTGGTCGCTGACCTTGATGCCGCGGTCGTCGATCTCGGCGGCTTCGAGCTTCATCCGCAGCAGCTGCTGCCAGATGTTCTCCGAGGCCTGGGCCATCTGGTTCGGAGTCAGGGTGCGGTCCGGAGCCTGCTGCCGCATGTAGGCCATGTAGCGTTGATATGTCGAGTCCCATTCCTCGGCCGAGATCTTCTGGCCGTTGATCGAGCCGACGTCGCGCGGCCCGCCGCCGGTCTGCCGGCCAGAATACTGCATGCCCCAGGCGAGGAAGATGAACAGGACGAAAGATCCGGCGATGATCCAATAGAAGAACTTCGCGTTGGATCGGAGCAGTTTGAACATCGTGGTCTCCTTGAGGTCGTGGACCGACGTTCGATCCGGCGCCAAACTGCGGCGGAACGAAAAAAAACCCCCACCGAGGGGTTCGCGGTGCCAGGACGGGAATGCTTGCCAAATCCGACCGTTAACTTTAATACAAGGGCGGGGGGCCCTACAAGGAAATTCAGGCAGCACCTCCGGCCGGAAGGAGCCGCATTGAGCCGCAGACCGTTCGCCGCCGTCGTTTTCGCCGTTCTGACGTTTTTCGCCGCCGCCGGGGCGGCCGGGGAAGGGCCGCCGCCGCGCTGGCCGTTGGATCTCGGCGACCGCCATCTGACCTCCGATTTCATGGAGCACCGCGACGGGCGCTTCCACGCCGGAATCGATCTGAAGACCCGCTCGCGCGTCGGATACCCCGTCCACGCCGCCGAGGACGGATTCGTCGTCCGCCTGAAGACCTCCGCGGGAGGCTACGGCCGCGCCCTGTACCTGCGGGGCGAATCGGGACGGACCTGGGTCTACGCCCATCTCCAAAGGTTCCGCGACGATATCGCCGCCCGGGTTCGAAAGGCCCGCGACCTGGCGGGGGGCGGCTACGCGATCGATCTGGCCCTGCGGCCGGAGGAATTCCCCGTCGCCCGCGGCGACGTGCTGGCTCTTTCGGGGCAGAGCGGCACGCTGGGGCCGCATCTCCATCTGGAGGTCCGCGACCGGCGCCAGCGACCTCTGAATCCCCAGCGCGAGGGTCTGCCGGTGGGCGACGTTCTGCCTCCTCGCCTGCTGCGGGTCCGTGCGCATCCGGCCTCGCCGCGCAGCCGGGTGATGGGAACGCCGTTCGCGCATTCGATTTCCGCCGAGCCCACCCTGTCGGGTCTGCTGCCTCCGGTGGCGGTGCGCGGGCCGGTGGCCTTCTCGGTCGCGGTCGTCGACGCCTCCGATGTCAGCGGCCACCGTCTGGAACCCTACCGGCTGACCCTGCTGCTGGACGGCGAGGTCGTCTTCGAGGCCCGCAACGACCGGCTGGCCTTCGATCACAACGGACAGATGCGTTACGAATGGCTCGAACGCGACGATGGTCCCCGCGAGCGCTGGCTGTGGCTGCATCCGGACAACCGGGTCGCCGGGCGCCGGGCCGACGGCTGGGGGCCGCATGCGCCGGCGCCTGCTGCGGGCCGGCATCGTCTGACCCTGCAGGTCGCCGACGCCGAGGGGAACGTCGTTTCGGCGGGATGGGATCTCTGGCAGCGGCTGGACGCGCCGCCCGATTCGGCGGCCGCTGCGGCGACGGGGCCGGCCTGGGCGCTGGATCCGGCGCGGGTCGCGGTTCCGGCCGGGGATTCGGAACGGGCCTGGCTGACGCCTTTCCTGCTGGTGCGCGAGGCCGGTCGCGATTCCTTCACGGTGGTCGCCGCTTCCACCGTGGGCGGCGACGCCCCGTGGCGGGTGCAGGTCGCCGATTCCCTCTCCGCGGCCGAGATCCGCGCGGCCGCCGAGAGGCAGGGCCTCGCGCCCGCGGGCTGGGCCGGCCGTTGCCTGGCCGCGGATTGGCCATCGCCCGCGGCGGCGGACATCGAACTGCGCCTCGATCCGTCGCTGCCGGTCGCGGACGACGCCGCGCTCTACCGCCAGGATGACCGCGGCCTTTGGCGGCTGGTCGGTCCCTGCGTCGCGGCCGCCGAATCCGGACTCTGGCGGGCGGAGGTCACCGGCCCCGGCCGCTACGCCCTGCTGCGCGACACCTGCGCGCCGTATCTCGGGCCCGGTCCCTTCGAGGGAGTCGTCCGGCCCGACACGGTCGCCGGCCGTCCCGGTTTCGCCGCCCGGCGCTGGCAGGACGTGACGCTGCGCCTGGAGGACATTGGCTCCGGCGTCGATCCCGCGACCCTGGCCGTCCGGCTCGACGGCGAACCGTGTTTCGCGGAGCCCGATCCGCCGCGGCACCGGGTCCTGGTTCGGCTGCCGGATGCGACGCAGCCCGGTCTGCATCGCTTGGAAGTGTCGGCCGGCGACCTGGCCGGCCGGGTCGCCCGCCGCGGCTACGATCTGCGGATCACCCCCTGAGAACCGCGGCCGCGGCCGGGGGAACCTGTCTGTGCCGCGATGTGCTTCCGTTTGTGGACGCGGCGCGGGTGCGTTGCTATGCTTCCGCCGTCCACTCCGGCCCGGGAGGGACGCGGTGAACATCTCCGGGAAAGGCGCCATGGCTCAGAAGACCTTCGTCCATCTGCACAACCATTCCGACTACTCGCTGCTCGACGGCGCCATGAAGACAGGGGCGATGGCGAAGCAGGCGGCCGAATTCGGCATGCCGGCGCTGGCCCTGACCGATCACGGCAACATGTTCGGGGCGGTGGAGTTCTACCTGAACTGCCGCAAGGCGGGGGTCAAGCCGATCCTGGGCATGGAGGCCTACATCGCCCACGATCATACCGACCGCACGAGCGAGAAGTCGCGGCGGATGTACCACATGGTCCTGCTGGCCCGGAACATGACCGGCTGGCGGAACCTGATGAAGCTCTCGTCGATCGGCTTTCTCGACGGTTTCTACTACAAGCCCCGGATCGACAACGAACTGCTCGCCGCCCATTCCGAGGGCCTGATCGGCCTGAGCGCCTGCCTGTCCGGGGTGCCCAACCGCCTGATTCGCGAGGGCGACGTTCCGGGCGCGGTCCGCGCCGCCTCGACCTACGCCGAGATCCTCGGCCGCGACAACTACTTCCTGGAGATCCAGGACCACGGCATCGACGACGAGGCCCTCGTGCGGCGGGTCATGCCCCAGGTCGCCCGCGACACCGGACTGGGCATCGTCTGCACCAACGACAGCCACTATTTGAAGCGCGAGCACGCCCAGGCCCACGATCTGCTGCTCTGCATCGGCACCAACAAGCTCTACGACGACCAGAACCGGATGCGCTACGACACCGACCAGGTCTACTTCAAGAGCACCGAAGAGATGCTGACGCTGTTCCAGGACTGGCCCGAGGCGTTAGAGAACACGCTGCGGATCGCCGACAGGGTCGATCTGGAGCTGAAGCTCGGCGAGCTGCTGCTGCCCGAGTTCCCCCTGCCCGACGGCTTCGACACCGACCAGGGCTACCTCGAGCATCTCGCCCGCGAAGGTCTGCACCGGCGGTACAGCAAGGTCACCCCCGAGATCGAGGAACGCTACGCCTACGAGATGGGGATCATCGAGCAGATGGGCTACGCGGGATACTTCCTGATCGTCTGGGACTTCATCAACGCCTCGCGGCGCATGGACATCCCGGTCGGCCCGGGCCGCGGCTCGGCCGCCGGCAGCCTGATCTGCTTCTGCCTGGGCATCACCGACATCGATCCGATCGCCAACAGCCTGCTGTTCGAGCGCTTCCTGAACCCCGAGCGGATTTCGATGCCGGATATCGACGTCGACTTCTGCTTCGAGAAGCGCCCGCGGATCATCCAGTACGTGATCGAGAAGTACGGCAAGGACAACGTCTCGCAGATCATCACCTTCGGCTCGATGGCGGCCAAGGGCGTGATCAAGGACGTGGCCCGCGTGCTGGGCTTCAACTTCCAGGAGGCCGACCGGATCAGCAAGATGGTGCCCGAGGGACCGGGCGTCTCGCTCAGGGAGTCGATCGAGACGGTGCCGGGCTTCAAGGCCGTCGCCAACGAATCGCCCCGGCACGACATGCTGCTGAAGAACGCGCTGGTGCTCGAGGGGGTCTCGCGCAACCCGGGCATCCACGCCGCAGGCGTGCTGATCACCCCGTCGGCCCTGGTCGAGCACATCCCGATGTTCAAGTCCAGCCGCGGCGACATCACCAGCCAGTTCGACATGCGCATGGTCGAGGAGATGGGCCTGC
>CAYLMM010000038.1:7582-26269 GCA_964384825.1 uncultured Fibrobacteraceae bacterium | reverse complement strand
CGGGCAGCCAGATGTAGAGCGGGATCTGGGCCGACTTGCCGGTGGCGCCGAAGAACAGCAGCAGCGCGATCAGCGTCGCCGAGGGAGCCAGCAGATCGGCGTGGGCGGCCATCGTCCGGAACGAAAACACGCTCTCGCCGGGCCCGACGTGGGGCAGCAGCACCGAGCCGATCACGAACATCCCCAAAAGGAAGCCGAAATCGCCGACCCTGTTGACCAGGAAGGCCTTCTTGCCCGCGATCGCGTTGGCCTCGTCGTCGAACCAGAAGCCGATCAGCAGGTACGAACAGAGCCCGACGCCCTCCCAGCCCACGAACAGCATGACCAGGTTCTCGCCCAGCACCAGCGTCAGCATGGCGAAGACGAAGAGGTTCATGTAGGCGAAGAAGCGATTGAACCCCTCGTCGTGGGCCATGTAGCCCAGCGAATAGACGTGGATCAGGAAGCTGATCCCGGTCACCACCAGCGCCATCACCGCGCCCAACGGATCCATCGCGAACGCGATGTCGACCTTCAGGCTGCCGATCCCGATCCAGCCGGTCAAATGGTCGGTCAGCACGCGGGCGGCGGGATCCATGGCGGTCAGGCGCAGGAAGACCCGCACCGCCAGGGCGAGCGAGACGCCGACGGTCCCGCAGGCAAGCAGGCCGGCCAGGCGCCTGGGCATCACCCGGACCAGCAACCCGTTGAGGGCGGCGCCGATCAGCGGCGTCAGGACGATCCATCTCAATGCGGTTTCCACGGCATGGGATTCCACGGCGTCACTCCATCAGGGTCTTGAGTTCATCGGCGTCGACCGTCCGGCGCACGCGGAAGATCTCTACCAGGATCGCCAGGCCGATGGCCGCCTCGGCGGCGGCGACGGCGAAGTTCATCAGCACGAAGACGTGGCCCGAAGCGTCGCCCCACCACCGGCTGTAGGCGGCGAAGACGATGTTCGCGGCGCAGAGCATCAGCTCGATGCTCATGAACATGATCAGGCTGTTGCGACGGACGATGACCCCGGTCATGCCGACCAGGAACAGGGCCGTCGCCAGAACGAGGAAATGGGTCAGTCCTAGTTCCACGGCCGGCTCCTCTCCTTGCGGCCCAGGGCCAGCGCGCCGATGATGGCCACCAGCAGCACGATCGAGATCAGCTCGAAGGCCAGCAGGTAGCGGTTCAGCAGCAGCTCGGCCACCATCGCGACCTTGCCGAAGCCCTCGGCGGCCGGACCCGGGAAGGGCCGCGGTCCGTAGCGCGAGACCCAGCTGACCCCGACCACGGCGATCGCGGCGGCCGGCAGGACCAGCATCGCCCGACGCGCCAGCTTCAGGCCCTTCAACTCGGCGGGCAGCGTCTCGCCCTGCAGCATCATGATCACGAACAGGAACAGCACCATGATGGCGCCGGCGTAGACCAGCACCTGCAGGACCGCCAGGAACGGAGCCGACAGGATGGCGAAGATCCCGGCCGCGTTGAGGAAGGCGAAGACGAGCCAGACGGCCGAAGCGACCGCGCTGCGGCTGGCGACGGTCATCAGGCCTCCCGCGAGCATCAGGCCGCCGCAGAGATAGAAGACGAAAACTTCCACGTCACCTGCCTTCACTGGCCGCCGGCAATGCGCCGTCGGTCGTGTTGTTCAGGAGGAAATCCTTGTCCACGAAGAAACCGTCCCGGTCGGTGGCGGCGATCTCGTAGATGCCCGTATCCATCCGGATGGCGTCGCAGGGGCAGGCCTCCTCGCAGAGGCCGCAGTAGACGCAGCGCAGCAGGTCGATCTCGAAGCTGACCGGATACTTCTCGATGCCCTCGTCCAGGCGCTCGCCCGCGACGATGTGGATGCAGTCGGCCGGGCAGGCCGTGCTGCACATCATGCAGGCCACGCAGCGGGGCGTGCCGTCCTCGCGCTGCATCAGCCGGTGCCTGCCGCGGAACCGGGGGCTGTATTCGCGGTGCTCCTCGGGGTACTGCACCGTCGGCATCTCCGAGGTCCGCAGGATGTTGCGCACGACGTGCCGCAGCGTGATGCTCAGTCCCCGCAGGACCTCTCCGACGTAGAGACCCTCCCAGAAGCTCATCTTCCGGTGCCAGCGATGGACCTTCTTGTCCTTCGTCATCTCGTATCCCCTCGTGGGGTTGAAGCCCCTCGTCAGACCAGAGCCATCCAGACAGCAGTCACCGCCACGTTGGCCAGCGCCAAGGGCAGCATGATCTTCCATCCCAGCCGCATCAGCTGATCGTAGCGGAACCGCGGCAGCGTCCAGCGCACCCAGATGAAGTAGGCGCAGAAGAACACGACCTTGGCCACGAAGGCGCCGACCTGCATCAGCGTCGCCAGCAGCGACGCGCCGGACGGGCCCACGGCCCAGGGCTTCAGCGCGAAGGCGGCCACGCAGCCCGCCGCCACCAGGACCGCCAGGCCGCCGAGCAGTCCCGGCTCGCGGTCGCGAGCGTCGCCGAACTTGTTGCGCTCGCGGGCGCTGCGGCGGAAGTAGAGGATCGAGGCGAGCGCCGAGACGATCCCGACGACCGCCAGATTCAGCGGCAGCAGGGTGCCGGCGTTGGCCTCGATCGCCTCGCGCGGCAGCCACGGGATGTTCCAGCCGCCGAAGAACAGGGTCGCGATCAGCGCGGATCCGACCACCATGTTGCAGTATTCGGCCATGAAGAACAGCGCGAACTTCATCGAGCTGTACTCCAGGTGGTATCCGGCCACGATCTCCGATTCGCCCTCGGGCAGATCGAAGGGCGTGCGGTTCAGCTCGGCGTTGACCGCGATGATGAACAGGATCGCGCCCAAAGGCTGGACGACCACGCCCCACTTCGGCAGGAAGCCCCAGATGAGGTCGCCCTGGCCGGCCACGATGTCGGTCAGGCGCAGCGACGAGAAGATCAGGAACAATCCCATCAGCGACAGGGCCATGCCGATCTCGTAGCTGATCATCTGCGACGAGGCCCGCAGCGCGCCGAGCAGGGTGTACTTGTTGCTCGAGGCCCAGCCGCCGAGCACGACGCCGTATGTGCCCAGGCTGGCGACCGCCAGCACGTAGAGGATCCCGACGTTCAGGTCGGCCACCACCAGCGGATACTGCTTGCCGCCGATGGCGATGTAGTCGCCGAAGGGAATGACCGCGTAGGTGGCCAACGCGACGGCGAAGGTCAGGAAAGGCGCCAGCGCGAAGAGCCTGCGGTGCGCGTTCTCGGGGACGGTGTCCTCCTTGAACATCAGCTTCAGCACGTCGGCGACCGGATGGATCAGGCCGGCCAGGCGCACGCCCAGGATCGAGGCCCGGTTCGGGCCGGTGCGGTCCTGGATGTAGGCGCAGCCCTTGCGCTCGCCCCAGACCAGCGGCGGCACCAGGCCGATGATCAGCACCAGCATGAAGGCGATCTTCAGGAAGGTCGACAGCAGCAGCTCCATCAACGATCACCTCCGGTCGGGACGGCGGCTTCGGGCACCGTTCCGAGGGCGGGCAGGGCGTTCAGGTCGGTCCCGGCGAGAGCCGGGATCTCGGCGGCCGCCAGCCGGCGCACCGCGGTCAGGCTCGTCAGTTCGGCGGTGTCGCCCAGGTCGGCCAGCAGGTCGACCAGCACGCGCCAGTCTTCGCGGGCCAGCCCCGGGCGGGCCACCGACGCGCGCAGCGTCTGGACCCGGCCGCGGGCGTTGACGAAAAGGCCGTCGTTCTCGGCCCAGGACCCCAGCGGCAGCACCAGCGAGGCGGCCTCGGCGGTGGCGTTGCGGTGGGTGCCCAGATAGATCAGCGGCGCGTCGCCGAGCGCCCCGGCCAGACGGGATTCGTCACCCAGCGGATCGCCGCCGTAGACCAGCAGCGGTCCGCGGACCGCCGCGATCCGTCCGGCCAGCTCGGTCGCGCCCGGTTCGGGAACGCCGAGCCAAGCCAGCGCGGTGCGGTTGGGCGCCTTGTCGGCGGAGATCAGCAGATCGTCCGCCTCGCCGCGCATCGCCTCGGCCGGACCGGAGACGACGTTCTCGACGCCGCCGACCAGCGCCGCGGCGCGGCGGAACAGGAACAGCTCCTCGAGGCTGCGCGTCGGCGCGGCCAGGGCCATTCCGCCGGCGCCGGGACGGACCAGGCCGTTCAACTCTTCGACCGCCGCGTTCCAGTCGATCTCGACGAGCTCTCCCCGGCGGCGGATCAGAGGCTTCTCCAGGCGGTTCTCGTGGACCGCCTTGTACTCCATCCGGCCGTGGTCGCACATCCAGGGGCCGTTGACCTCGTCGTTGCGCCTCGGCTTCAGGCGGTAGATCCGCCCCCCCTCGTGATCGATGCGGATGTTGCAGCCGGTCGCGCAGCCGGGGCAGACCGAGGACGTGCCCCGCAGCAGCCAGACCCGCTTCTTGAAGCGGAAATCGCGGCTGGTCAGCGCGCCGACCGGACAGATGTCCACTGTGTTAAGGCTGTAGGGGTTGTCCAGCCGGCGTCCCTCGGCCACGCCGATCTCGGCGCGGTCGCCGCGGTTGAAGATGCCCATCTCGCCGGTCTTGGTGACCTCTTCGCAGAAACGCACGCAGCGGCTGCAGAGCACGCAGCGCTCCTGGTCGAGGATGACCTCCGGCCCGATGATCTCGGCCTTGCGCTTGAGCACCTTGTCGGCCTTGACGACCTCGGCCTCGTAGAGCCCGTACTCCATGTACTGGTCCTGCAGACCGCATTCGCCGGCCTGGTCGCAGATCGGGCAGTCGACCGGATGGTTGATCAGGTGCATCTCCAGGATCCGCCGCGTCGCGTCGCGCACCTTCTCGCTGCGCGTGTGCACGACCATCCCCTCGCGCACGATCGTGTTGCAGGCGATCGTCAGCTTGGGCATCCCCTCGATCTCGACCTGGCAGAGGCGGCAGACGCCGGCCACCGGCAGATCGGGATGGTAGCAGAAGTGGGGCAGCTGCTCGCCGTCGCGGGCCTCGGTGCAGGCGTCGAAGAGCCGGGTCCCGGCGGGAACCTCCATCTCGCGGCCGTCGATGGTGAGCTTGACCATATCGGCCATCACCGGACCTCCCTCGCCCAGCGGCTATCGGGCTTCGCCGGCCGGCTCTCGCGGACCAGCGCCTCGAATTCGGGGCGGAATTTCTGCAGGAAGCTGCGCATGGGCATGACCGCCGCGTCGGCCAGCGGGCAGATCGTCAGCCCGGCCATGCCGTCGCAGACCCGGCCCAGCAGATCGAGATCCTCGGACGTGCCCTCGCCCCGGCGCAGGCGCCTGACGATGCGGTGCAGCCAGCCCGTCCCCTCGCGGCAGGGCGTGCACTGGCCGCAGGACTCGTCCCAGTAGAAGTGCATCAGCACCTGGATCATCTCGACCATGTCGCAGCGTTCGGGAATGATGATCATGCCGCCGGAGCCGAGCATCGTGCCCGCCTCCTGCAGCGATTCGTAGTCCAGGTTCACGGCCATCGCCTCGTCGGCGGTCAGCACCGGCACCGACGAGCCGCCCATGATCACGGCCTTCAGCGTCTCGCCCTCGCGCATGCCGCCGAGGTGGCCGTCGAAGAACTCGGCGAAGGGCATCCCCAGCGGGATCTCGAAGACGCCCTGGTTGACGACCGGGCCGCTGACGCTCCAGAGCTTGGTGCCGGCCGACTTCTCGGTCCCGAAGGCGCGGTAGGCGGCCGCCCCCTCTTCGAGGATGAAGGGCACCGCGGCGACCGTCTCGACGTTGTTGACGATCGTGGGCTCGCCCAGGAAACCGCTCACCGCCGGAAACGGCGGCTTGATGCTCGGCTGGCCCTTGGTGCCGGTGATCGAATTGATCAGGCCGGTCTCCTCGCCGCAGATGTACGCGCCGGCGCCCTTGTGCACGATCACGTCCAGGTCGTAGCCGCTGCCCAGGATGTCCCTGCCCAGCAGGCCCTCGGCGTAGAGCTCCTCGACCGCGCGCTCCATGCGCTCGACCAGCCAGCCGAACTCGCCGCGGATGTAGACGAAGCAGAGCTTCGAACCCACGGCGTAGCTGGAGATCATCGCCCCCTCGAGCACCAGGTGGGGGTCGTAATCCATCAGGAAGCGGTCCTTGAAGGTGCCGGGCTCGCTCTCGTCGGCGTTGACCATGAAGTAGACCGTCTCGGCGCCCCGGGGCACGAAGCCCCACTTCACGCCGGTGGGAAAGCCCGCGCCGCCGCGGCCGCGCAGGCCGGATTCCTTCACCACTGCGGTGACGTCGCCCGGCTTCATCTCCAGCAGGGCCTTGCGCAGCGCGGCGTAGCCCCCGTCGGCGCGGTAGGCCGCCAGCTTGTGGGAATCCGGGCGGCCGAAGCGCCGCGAAAGGATCTTGCCGTTCTCTTGGGCCATCCTAGTCCTCCAGCTCCCGGTCGGTGTCCGGACGCATCGGCTCGCCGCGGCGCAGGCTGTCGAGCAGTTCGTCGACCTTCGCGGGAGTCAGGTTCTCGTAGAGATGCCTGCCGATCTGCAGCACCGGCCCCATCCCGCAGGCCCCGAGGCATTCGGCGCCCTCGAGCGCGAACATCCCGTCGGGAGTGGTCTCGCCCAGCCTCACCCCTAGCCTCTTTTCGAGATGGGCGATGATCGAGGGCGCGCCGTGGATCGTGCAGCTGATGTTGCGGCAGACCTGCAGGACGTACTTCGCCTGCGGCCGGTCGCGGAACATCGTGTAGAACGAGATCACCTCGGCTACCCGCGCCTCGGTCACGCCGAGCTGTCCGCAGATCCAGGGCACGGCCTCCGGGGGCACGTGGCCGAAGCGGTCCTGCAGCAGCCACAGCGTCGGCATCAGCGCGCTCCGGCGCGTGGGATAGCGTTCGAGGATGCGGGCGAACGCTCCGCGATCCTCCTCGGGCAGGACGAAGGCCCGCTTCTCTTCGACCGGTGCGCTCATCTCGCCGGCCTCCCTTCGCTGATCGTCGCGCGCGCCGCTCATCGGTCCAGCTCGCCGGCGATGATGTTGATGCTGCCCAGGATGGCGATGGCGTCGGCCACCATGTGCCCCTTGATGATCTCGCTGTACGACGAGAAGATCGGGAAGCACGGCGGGCGGACCTTGATCCGGTGCGGCCGGCCGCCGCCGTCGGAGATGCAGTAGAAGCCCAGCTCGCCGTTGGCCCCCTCGCCGAAGCCGTAGGCCCGGCCGGCGGGAACGCGGTGGCCCTCCATGATCAGCTTGAACTGGTTCATCACGCCTTCGATGCTCTCGTAGACCTGCTCCTTGGTGGGCATCGATACGCGGGCGTCGTCGACCATGATCGGTCCGCCGGGCAGCTTCTTCAGGGCCTGGCGGATGATCCGCGCGCTCTGCAGGCATTCCTCCATGCGCACCATGATCCGGTCGCGGGTGTCGCCGTTCTCGCCGACCGGCACGTCGAAGTCGTAGTTCTCGTAGCCCCAGCAGGGCGCGGCCTTGCGCAGGTCCCAGCCCAGGCCGGTGGCCCGCAGGCAGGGTCCGGTGTAGCCCCAGTCGAGCGCCTCGGCCGTGGTCAGGGCGCCGACGCCCACGGTGCGGTCGAGGAAGATGCGGTTGCGGGCGATCAGCCCGGTGACCTCCTTCACCGCGATCTCGAGATCGCCGAGGTTCTTCTCGACGGCCTCGGCGAAACCGGGGAAAAGGTCGTGGCTCAGACCGCCGATGCGGGCGTAGTTGGTCGTCAGCCGCGAGCCGCAGAGAGGCTCGATGACGTCGTAGTAGAAAGCCTCGCGGATGTTGTAGAGGTACCAGTAGTTGGTCAGCGCCCCGAGATCGACCAGGTTGGCCGCCATGCACACCAGGTGGTCGATGATCCGCGAGATCTCGCAGACGATCACCCGGATCGCCTGGGCCCGCGGGGTGATCTCGACGCCGAACATCTTCTCGACCGCGCCGGCGTAGATGCAGTTGTTCAGCATCGACGAGACGTAGTTCAGCCGATCGGTGTAGGGCATGACCTGGGCCCAGGTATGATCCTCGGCCTCCTTCTCGAAGCAGCGGTGCAGGTAGCCGATCTCGCTCTTGGCCCCCACGATGGTCTCGCCGTCGAGCAGGCATTCGATCCGCAGGCAGCCATGGGTCGCGTTGTGGCTCGGCCCGATGTTCACAGCCAGCAGGTCGGAGGGATAGGCCTCGTCCCCGGCGCCGGCGATGTTCTCGGACCTGGCCGAGGCGGCGCGGATCTCCTCGTCGCCGATCAGCGTCTCGGGCCGCGAGCAGTACTGGCCCCGCTCGATCGGGTAGTCCTTGCGCAGGGCGTGCCCCTCGAACTCGTGGTGGCAGAGGATCCGGCGCAGGTCGGGATGGTTGCGGAACGGAACGCCGAACAGGTCGTAGACCTCGCGTTCGGCCCAGTTCGCGCTGCTGTACAGCGAACAGATCGATTCGGGGCCCTGCCCCTCCTCGAGGTCGGTCTGCACGACCACCCGCCGGCCCTCGGCGATCGACCGCAGCAGGTAGTTGACCTGGAACCGCTGCGCCCGCTCGGGGAAATCGACGCCCACCACGTCGGAAAGCTGTTCGCAGCTCTCGCGATCACGGAGGTGGCGGATCACCCGCGGCACGTCCTCGCGGCCGACGTTCACCGTCTCGTCGCCGTGCTGATCGTCGACCGCCAGGATGGCGTCGCCGAACTCGGCTTTCAGGCTTTCGACAAGCTTCTGGCTCATGGTCTCCGTCCATGCTGGCGGCCGCGCGAGGCCGCCCGGGTCCGGGCCGGGTTCGACCGTCTAGGGGCGAACATCCTGCGGATGCCGCTCGACCGAGGGGACCAGCCCCTCGCGCTGCACCCGTTCCTGCAGATTCACCAGGGCGTGGAAGAGATTCTCCGGAGTGGGCGGGCAGCCGGCCACGTAGTAGTCCACCGGGATCACGCGGTCGATGCCCTGCAGCGTCGAGTAGTTGTTGTAGAACCCGCCGCTGGACGCGCAGACGCCCATGGCGATGACCCATTTGGGCTCGCACATCTGCGCGTAGATGGTCTTGAGGATCGGGGCCTGCTTGTAGGTGACCGTGCCGGAGACGACCATCAGGTCGGACTGCCGGGGCGAGAAGCGGACCACCTCGGCGCCGTAGCGGCTGATGTCGTTCTGCGAAGCGGTGGCGCTCATGAACTCGATGGCGCAGCAGGCGGTGCCGAAGGCCATCGGCCACAGGGAATATTTCCGGCCCCAGTTCACGGCCTGGCGCAGGCGCGTGGTGATCGGACCGGTGGGGCTTTCGAGATCTACTGCCATTCCAGGCCGCCTTTCTTCCAGACGTAGACCAGGCCGACCACGAGGATCGAGACGAAGACGCCCATCTCGCCCAGGGCGAACAGGGCCCGGCCGTTCTCGATGAAACCGCGGTAGAGTACGGCCCACGGATAGATGAACACGGCCTCGAGATCGAAGAGCAGGAACAGCAGGGCCACCAGGAAGAACCGCACGAAGAAACGGACCTGGACGCCGCTGCGGGGCGGAATGCCGCATTCGTAGGTCGAGCGTTTCAGCGCCGTGGGACGGCTCGGCCCCAGCCAGGTGCTGATGCCCAGGAAAAGCAGGGATAAAAGGACGGCGACGGCGATCACAAGCAGCAGGGGAACGAACTGCCCGACCATGAGCGCGCACTCCCTTCCGGGGGACCGTTCAACCCCGGCGCACGGCGCCGACGTCGGCGCCGCGTATTGGTTGACAGATTGATAACAAGCGTTGACTAGAAAAAGTATCAGAGATCACTTGGCTGTCAACATCCGATGAGCGGCGAGCCCGAAATCGGCACGAAAAAAGCCCGCCTCGCGTATCCGTAACGCGCGGCGGGCCGTTTCGTCGGCTGAACGGGTCTAGTACTCGATCCTGTTGTAATCGATCGGAGTCGACCCGAAGTCGTTGGACACGCCGCGCTGGGAACTATGTGGCTGCGGCGGCGGCGCGTCCAGGACAATCTTGTCCTTAATTGCCGCCAGGTCCGTATAGACGTCGCTGGCGGCGATCAGATCGGTGCTGGTCATCTCGCGCAGGGCGCAGACCTCGACGTGCCGCCCCTGGCGGGCGACGCTCTCGAGCAGGCGCACGAAATCGCCGTCGCCGGTGCAGAGGATCACCGTATCGAGGTGCTGAAGCATCTCGCAGACGTCGATCGCCATCTCCAGGTCGAGGTTCCCGCGCACGGCGCGCTGCTGGACCTCGTTGTCCGGGAATCCCTTCAGTTCCTTGGTCACGACGCGGAATCCGTTGAGCTTCAGGAAATTGATGAAGTCGATCTTGCCCTCGGACTGGTTCGACACCGCGGTGTAGAAATAGGACCGCACCAGCCGCCTGTCCCCGGCCAAGGTGCGGCAGAGCTTCAGGTAGTCGAGACGCATGTTCAGATGCTTGGCGCTATAGTGGATATTCTCGCCGTCTATGAAGATGGCGACGCGTTCGCTGCTGTGGGGCTGATACATACCGAACCTTTCACGAAGTCGGACGACTGCCGGATCTTGAACCAGATAATATCCCATCTATTGATGGTGATTTCAAGTCTTCGGCAGCAATATAGAATAACAGCCCGCGCCGGGCAACCGATCCCTGCTGCGTTTTTTGGCCGCCCGCGATCCGGAAGTCTGGAAATCCGGGACTGCTGCGTTTATCTTCGCCACAGCGAAAAGCAGCGCACGCGTCGTCCTAGGACGCAGGAACTCTGGATGCGAGGTGGTACGAGGATGAGGCAGCTCGTCGAATGCGTTCCGAACATCAGCGAAGGTCGCGACCGCAGCATCATCGATTCGGTCAGCTCGGTGGTCGAGGAGGTCGAGGGCGTCCGGCTGCTGGACGTCGATCCCGGCGCCGAGACCAACCGGACGGTGATCACCTTCATCGGCGCCCCCGAGCCGGTCGCCGAGGCCGCCTTCCGCCTGGTCAAGCGGGCCGGCGAACTGATCGACATGCGCGCGCACAAGGGCGCCCACCCCCGCCACGGCAGCACCGACGTCTGCCCCTTCGTGCCGGTCAGCGGCGTGACGATGGACGACTGCGTCGAGATCGCGCGGAAGGTCGGCGCGCGCATCGGCGAAGAGCTGGGCTTCCCCGTCTATCTGTACGAGGACGCGGCCACCTCCCCCGACCGGCGCAACCTGGCCGCGGTGCGCAAGGGCGAGTACGAGGCCCTGGCCGAGAAGCTGGGAACCGAGATGTGGAAACCCGACTTCGGCCCCAACGAATGGAACGAGCGCACGGCCCGGTCGGGCGCGATCAACGTCTCGGCCCGCGGGTTCCTGGTCGCCTACAACGTGAACATCAATTCCCGACAGAAGAAGATCGCCAGCCAGATGGCGCTGGACATCAAGGAGGCCGGCCGCGCCAAGCGCGACGCGAATGGGAAGCTCGTCAAGGACGAGAACGGCAAGAACATCCTGGTGCCCGGCCCCTACCGCCTGGAGGCCTGCAAGGCCGTGGGCTGGGTCATCCCCGAATACGGCCGCGCCCAGGTGTCGATCAACCTGGTCAACACCGCGATCACCAAGCCGCACCAGGCCTTCGACGCCTGCTGCGCCAGCGCGAACGACCGCGGCGCGCGGGTCACCGGCAGCGAACTGGTCGGCCTGATCCCCGAGGGCGACATGCTGGCCGCCGGCAAGCACTACCTGCGCAAGGCCGGGCAGTCGGCGGGCATCCCCCGCAGGATGATCATCGAGACGGCCATCCAGAGCATGGGCCTGCGCGACCTCGCCCCCTTCGACCCGGCCGAGAAGATCATCGAATACCAGGCCGGGCTGGTCGACGGCCGCCTGGTCTCGATGACCAACCGCGAATTCGTCGACGAGCTGTCGAGCGATTCCCCGGCGCCGGGCGGCGGCTCGGTGGCGGCCCTGTGCTCCGCCCAGTCCGCGGCCCTGGTGGCGATGGTCGGCAACCTGACCGTCGGCAAGAAGGGCTACGACCAGGCACAGGACCGGGTCAAGGAGATCGCCGAACTGGCCCAGGACCTGAAGGACTTCTTCCTGCACGCCATCGACGCCGACACCGACTCCTTCGACAAGGTGATGGAATGCTTCGGGATGCCGAAGGCGACCCCGGGCCAGAAGAAGGCGCGCGACCTGGCCGTGGCCGCGGCGACCCGCGAGGCGACCCGCATCCCGCTGTCGGTGCTCGAGAAGACGGTCGAGGTGCTGGACCTCGCCGGCGAGATCGCGAAGATCGGCAACGAGAACTCCCTGTCCGACGCCGGGGTGGCCGTGCTGACCGCCCAGGCCGGCGCCGAGGGCGCCTTCTACAACGTGCTGATCAACCTGGCGGGCCTGCGCGATCTGCCGGACGACGAGGATCCCGATTTCGCGGCCGACGCCCTGCGGCGGGCCAACGCGGCCATGGCGACCGTGGAGGACAACGCCGCGATCTGCCGCCGGGCGATCCGCTGCCGGCTGCAGGAAGCGCTGGACTGACGCCGGCGCCCGTTCGAGCCGGGCCGCCCCCTTCCGGGGCGGCCCGCCTTCGTGCGCATGATTGATTGTTGACCGCTCCGACGACGCTCCCTAGTGTTGAGCCAACGGACCGCCGTCTCCGGGGAATCGCTCGATGCCCCGTTCCCGAAACAGAAAGGGTGCCCACGAGATGTCCGAAACCGTCTCCAAAGACAAGCCCCAGAGCCCGTGGCGCGAAATCACCCAGCCTTTCGTCGACGTGATCCACGCCCCGCGAGCCCTGTGGAGCATCAACCTGGCCTATTTCCTCGAGGGCTGGGTCTACTTCGGCATGCTGGGCTACCTGGCGATGCACTTCTCGGGCTTCATCTTCCAGGGAGTGCCGAATCCCGACGTCCATTCCCATCACATGGTGATGGTGCTGACCGCCGGGATCACGATCGCGATGTTCTTCCTGGGTTCGGTCGCCGACAAGAAGGGCATCCGCAAGACCCTGCTGGCCGCCTTCTGCTTCCTGCTGGCCGGCCGGGTGCTGATATCGATCGCTCCGACGATCTTCCCCGAGACCGGCCTCTGGTCGCCGCTGCACATGATGACAATGCTCGGCATCGTGGTCGTGGTCATCGGCTACGGCATGTACCAGCCGGCGGCCTACGCCGGGGTGCGCAAGTTCACCAACGCCAAGACAGCGGCCATGGGCTACGCCATGCTCTACGCCCTGATGAACCTGGGCGGCTGGCTGCCCTCGTTCTTCAGCCCGATCAGGCACACCATCGGCATCACCGGCGCCTACTGGGTCTACACCTGCCTGACGATGGTCGCCCTGGTGGCCACCTTCCTGCTGCTGACCCGCAAGGTCGAGACCGACGCCATCGAGCGCGCCGAGCGCGAGCGGGCCGAGGAGAAGGCCGAGGCCGACGCCGAGGCCGACGGCGCCGACAAGGAAGACAAGCCCGCCCCGATCGCCTACGCAGACCGCCGGATCCCCGCCCACCTGTGGGCCACCCTGGCGATCATCGCCGGCTGCATCTGGTTCCTGCCGCCCGCTCCGCGGCTGATCGTCTGGGCCGTCATCGCGGCCGTGATCGTGCTGCTGCTGATCTACAAGCCCTGGGGCTATCCCGCCTACCGCTGGCTGGCCAACCACCCGCTGAGCGACGGCAAGTTCTTCTTCTTCATCTTCGCGCTGATCCCCGTCCAGACCCTGTTCACCTACAACTGGCTGGTGCTGCCGCAGTACCTCGAACGGGCCTTCGAAGGCGGATTCGTCAGCGACAACTTCGAGATCTTCGCCAACCTGAACCCGATCCTGATCTTCATCGCCGTGCCGATGGTCACCGCCCTGACCTACAAGAAGAAGGTCTACAACATGATGGTGATCGGCACCTTCGTGATGGCGGCTCCGGCATTCTTCCTGGCCTTCGGCACCAGCCTGTGGACCCTGATGGCCTACCTGCTGGTGATGACCCTGGGCGAGGCGATGTGGCAGCCGCGGTTCCTGCAGTACGCCGCCGAGATCGCGCCCGAGGGCCGCACCGGCGCGTACATGGGCGTGGCCCAGTTCCCCTGGTTCTTGACCAAGATGCTGGTCCCGCTGTACTCGGGCGTGCTGATGCAGCGCTTCTGCCCGGCCGCCGGCGAACGCGACCCCGAGTCGATGTGGCTGATCTTCGCGGTCGTCGCCATGATGTCCACCGTCCTGCTGATCGTGGCGCGCCGGTGGATCGGGAAGGATTTCAAGACCAAGGCCGACTAGGAGCCGCCGGCCTCGTTCCGGCCGCGTCCCAAGTCGCGAGAAGAAGGCGGGCGCCCCCTCCCGGGGACGCCCGCTTCTTCATGTCCGGCCGGCGGCGGCGGAATCAGGCCCGCGGCTTGCCGGTGGTGTAGCCGTAGTACTTGCGGTCGTAGTAGTAGGGCAGCACCTCGCCCAGGTTGTTGGCCACCACGCCCAGGATGTTGGCCCCGACGCCGCGCAGGATCCCCACGCCGCGGCGGACGACCTCGCGGTCGGTGCGGCCGGCCATCACCATGTAGATGATCCCGTCGACCAGTTCGGAATACTGCAGAGGATCGCTCACCGGAACGACCGGCGGGCTGTCCAGGACCACGATGTCGTAGTCGCTCTTCAGCTCGCTGAAAGCGGCGCGGACGCGGCCGGGAACCAGCAGGCGGCTCGGCTCGTCCCCCGCGCGGCCGGCGGTCAGCACGTCCAGGTTCGGCTGGGCGGTCCGCTGCGGAGCCGGCGTTTCTCCGGCCAGATGTTCGGCCAGACCCGGCGAGAGCGGCAGGCCGAAGGCGCCGTGCTGCACGGGCCGGCGCAGATCGCCGTCCACCAGCAGGATCCGCTTCTGCAGATGATTGGCCAGCACCAGCGCGAAGCTGAAGGCGAAAAGGCTCTTGCCCTCGCCCCGCTCCGAGCTGGTCACCATCAGCAGACGCTTGCGGTCGAGATCCATCTCGCGGTTCAGACGGATCATCACCCGCCGCAATTCGATCGCCAGCGGCGACTCGATGTCCAGCCGCCGGGTCGGGGATTCCTTCTTCGCCGTCATGCCTCTCCTCGCTCCTCTAGGCCATGCGCGGGTAGACGTAGAGCATCAGCACCGCGGCGATCGCGACCAGCAGGACGACCAGGACCGTCCATATCAGCCATCTTCGCCGCCGGTAGATCGGGACATCGAAGCCGCGGGAGACCACCGGCAGGGCGCCGATGACCTTCAGCCCCAGTTCGCCCTCGATCTGGGCGACCGTCTTGTAGGATTTGTCGAGAAGTTCGGCCAGCAGCACCAGTCCGACGCCGATCGCCAGGGCCATCGCGAAGCCCAGCATGGCCATCCGCTGCATGTTCGGCTCGATCGGAACGGCCGGGATCCGCGGATCGCGGCGCACCTCGATGCGGTAGCCGATCTCGGACATGCTCGCCGCCAGGCGCAGGCTCTCGAGGCTGATGTCGCGTTCGATCTCCTGCAGCAGTTCCTGCGCCTGCTCCGCATCCTGCCTCAGGCGGGTCAGCTGGGCCGACTGCGCGGGCTGGCGGGTCATGAAGGTCTTGCGCTCGGCGATGTCGCGACTCAGGGAATCGATGACCGCTGCGTTCACCTCGCGGTAGATCATCCCGTAGCAGTAGCGGGAGATCCGCAGCAGATCGGGCGCTCCCATGCCCGAATAGCGTTCGGAGATGATGGCCTCGACCCTCCCGTCGAGATCGAGCCTGGCCCCGCCCAGCAGATTCGAGGCGTCGGCCGATCGCGGCCGGCCGTCGACGTCGGCCAGCATGTCGTCGTATTCCAGGGCGGTCAGATCGGTCAGCAGGCGGGTGATCCCGGCGTCGTCGGTGAACGTCTCGAGCGGGGGCGTATTGCCCGGCAGCACGAGTTCGGCCTCGTGCTTCAGGTTCGCCAGTTCGGCGACATCGGCTCCCTGATGCTGCTGCCGCATCCGGAACAGCAGGGATTCGGCGGCCGATAGATTGGTCTCGGTGATCGGGTTGCCGGCCAGCGATTCGGAAAGCATCGAGCCCTGGAAATCGGAAAGCGCCTGTTCCGCGGTCTGCAGCCGGCGCAGGTAGACCAGGCGCTGCTTCTCGAGGAAATCGCGGGTGGTCGTGGTCGGCCGCAGCCGGCTCGCCCTCTCCTCCTCGAGCCCGCTGGAGATGATCGTGCGCGCCAGGGTGTAGGCGACCTGGGGATCGGGATGGCGGACGCCGATCAGGAACAGCGAGGGCCCGTCGCGGCTGACCCGGATCCAGTTGCCCAGACGGTTGGCCATCTTCTCGATCGCGCGGTTCTCGGCTTCGGGGTCGGAAAAGCGGATCGGAGCGCCGGGCCCCGCCACGTCCGGGGAGCGGTGCAGATTCAACTCCCGCACCACGCGGACGAGGAACTTCGGGCTGGTCAGGAGGGTCTCGAGCGTGGCCCGAGTCTCGCCGTCGATGTTCCGCGAGCGCCGGTAGCGGGCGGGCTCGTCGGGCAGGCTGCGCGCCGTCGACGATTCGCGCAGCACCTGCACCTGGCCGGCGGACTGGTAGATCGGCGTCAGGGTGCGCAGGGCCACGGCCGTCACGCCCAGGCTGACGAAGAAAGGCACCAGAAAGAGCCACTTGCGGCGCAGGAAGATGCGCAGGATCATCCCCACATCCAAGACGCGGCCCGCTTCCTGCTGTTCATCCCGGAAATCCATCGTTGCGGATCCTCCCCTGCGGTCACGGCATCCTTCGTCGCCGGCCAGCGACTCTCACGGCGATTCAGTATCGGCTCGTTGTCACCGCCGCGCAACGGTTTTCCCTCCCCGGCTTCACCGACACGGGAGACTTCATGCCCTTCGACAACCGGAAACGGCCGGGCCCCGTCCGGCCGGCATCCCCCGCCGCCGCCGCCCGTCTGCGCGACCGCGTGCTCGGCCGCCTGCTCGCCCTCGCGTTCGGCGGCCTTTGCGGCTGGCTTTCCGGCTGCGCCGACGAACCGGCCCGGCCCGCGCCCGCGGACGTCGGCGGAGCCGCGCTGGAGATCGCCGGCGCCTACCAGCCCGACCTGGCCGCGTTCCTGGAAGTCGGCGACGGCGCCTGGACCTGGTCCTGGCGCCAACGCAGCGCCGCCGGCGGCGACTCGATCCGCGGCATCGCGGAGCTGGAGATCCTGGGAACGGACTACCGCTGGACGCTCCAGGGCGACGACGAAAGCGGCGGCGTGGACGGCCGGCGGGACCGCGCGTTCCGGCCGGCGGCCGCGGCCGCCATCCCCGAGAGCCTCTTGCTGACCCCCGACGATCCGCAGCGCTGGCACGGACAGACGGCCGAGGCGTCGGATCCGGCCTCGTGGCTGCCCCTGCCCCGCCTGCCGACGGCCTCCCCCTGGTATCTCGACCTGCTGGAGATCGTCCAGTCCCTGGCCGACCCGCGCTGGGAAGGCCGCGTGGTCCACTGGCCCGCATCGCCGATCCCGGTGCGCTCCCGGCCGGCGGTATCCGGTTCGGTCGATCTGGAATCATGTCTGAAGAAAGCCGTAGATTCCTGGAACGCAGCGGGTTGCGGAAGATTCTTCACGTGGTGCGACAGCGCGCTTTGGGGCGTCAAGCTCGTGCACCGGCCGGGGCTGATCCAACGCCCGCCGCTCGGGATCCGCCTGGTCCGGATGATCGACGACGGGCCGCTGACCATGCACATCCTCGCCGGCGACAACTACGACGATCCCTGGGATGTGAAATACGCGACCCGCGGGATGATCCATGAGCTCGGGCACGCGCTGGGGCTGTGGCGCCACAGCGATGACCGGGCCCATATCCTCTGGAGATGCGGCCCGATCGTCGACGCGCCGGCCTGCGACGAGGCCCGGGCCGCGATGCTGCGCAGGCTGCTGCCGGAAGGATGCCGGCTCGATCGCTACGATCGCTCAGCGGAGATCCACCCGGAACGGCATCATCGCCAGCGTCCGCCCGTCGAGCAGGGCCACCGCCGCGATCCAGCCCTCGTCCCGCAGGCGGGCCATGGCGCCGTCCAGCGACACGACCGCCGGCGCGGAACCCGACGCGCTGCTGATCATCCGTTGCACGATCCGCTCGAGCAGCGAGAGCTCGCGTTCATAGGTGACCAGCCGCAGCCGGCTGTCCGGCGCCAGACCGAGCAGCGATCGCACCGACGCCAGCGCCCGGTCGAATCCGCCGAGACCGTCGACCAGCCCGCGCTCCACTGCGTCGGCCCCGGTCCAGACCCTCCCGCGGGCGACCTCGTCGACCGCCGCGGGATCGAGCCGCCTCTGGTCCGCGACCAGACCGACGAAGCGGTCGTAGAATTCATCGAGATGCCGCTGGAGCAGCACCCGTTGCCCGTCGGTGAACCGGGCGGCGTCGCTGAACATCAGGGCGTTCTCGCCGCGGGTGATGAACCGCCGCGAGATCCCGATCTTGTCGTAGAAGGCGTGGCGGTCGATCTTGCCCATGTAGACGCCGATCGAGCCGGTCAGCGTTCCGGGCTGGGCGAAGATCGAATCGGCGGCGCAGGAGACGTAGTACCCTCCCGAGGCCGCGGTTCCGGCCATCGAAACGACCACCGGCACGACCTCGCGCGCCTCGGACGCCTCCCGCCAGATGAAGTCGCTGTCCAGAGCCGAGCCGCCCGGGCTGTCGACGCGCAGGATGATCGCATCGATACCGGGATCGTCGGCGGCCTCGCGGATACGGTCGACGATCGTGGCGCTGCCCGCGATCCGCCCCTGCCAGGGGTCGCGGCGGGACTCTCCGCCGGTGATGACTCCGCTGACCGGGATCACGGCCACCCGGGGGCCGGCCCCGAGCGCCGCGCGTCCTGACGACCGGAGGTAATCCTCCATCTCGGTCGTCCGAACGGAATAGAAGTAGAAATCCCGCGTTTCGGAGGCGTAGAACACCGTGTCGACAAG
>CAYLMM010000038.1:0-7572 GCA_964384825.1 uncultured Fibrobacteraceae bacterium | reverse complement strand
AGCCCTTCGGCCAAGGCGGCCCCGGCATCGAACAGGCCGCGATCGATCCAGGACGCCGCCCGTTCCGGCGTCACTCCGCGGCGCGTCGCGATGCGGTCGAGCAGGCTCTCGTAGCGGGCGTCGACCAGGGCGGTGATCATCTCCCGGTTCGGATCGGTGGGTTCGTCGCGCATGTAGGTTTCGGGAGCCGACTTGTACCGTCCGACGTGCAGGTAATCGGCCTCCATGCCCAGCTTGCCCAGGGTTCCCTTGAGAAAGCTGAGCTCGGCGCTGACGCCGATCACCGACAGGATGCCCTCCGGCGGCACGACGACACGGTTCGCGGCCAGGGCCAGGGAGTATTCCCGGTTCCCGCCGGATTCGATCCAGGCCACCGAGGGCTTGCCCGTCGCCGTGAACGCGGCCACCGCATCGCTCAATTCCTCGACCTGCGCCCAATCGGCGGGGAAGGAATGGATCTCGATGGCGAGTCCGCTGATCCGGGGATCCTCGGCGGCCCGGCGCAGCGCGGCGGCGACCTCCCAGGTCCGGGGCCCCTGCCCATGGGTCAGGATGGCCAGCGGCGAATCGTCGCGATCCTCGGGATAGGCTCCCGAGACGTCCCAGTGCAGGACGCCGGCCACGGCCGGTCCGCGCAGATCGAGCGATCGCAGCAACACCCCCGCGATCATGATGGCGACAACGACGAAAACGGCGACCAGACCGAAGACGATCCAGAATCTCCTCATCCTACATCTCCCGGGGGAATCATCTCAGAAGCAGTATCTTGCGCACCTGCCGGCGGGATTGCTGACCTATCGACAGCAGATAGACCCCGGACGGCGCCCTGCTCCCGTCCCTGCGGATCCCCGGCCAGGTCACGATCCCCTGATCGCCGGCGAAATCCGAAACGCCGCTCCATACCAGGCGGCCCCGCAGATCGTAGACCATGACATTCCAGGGCGCCAGCCGGATTCCGGAAACATCGACGGCGAAGAAGCCGGTCGAGGGATTGGGCCGGGGCGCGCCGACGACCTGCGGAACGAAGGCGTAATCCCACCGCCGCTCAGCGAGGACCGCGGCCGCCAGTCCTAGCCCGGCCGAGCCGTTGGCCAGGGCCTCGTCCCGGCTCAGCCCGGCGGACGTGAGCAGCAAGCAGCCGAGCGAATCGCCGGGCGCCAGATCGAAGGGGCCGACGGCGACGACCTGGCTGACGTCGCTGCCGCCGGCAGCGGTCGGAAAGGATTCGCCGGCCAGGGCGTCCCACTTCTCCTCGGCGGTGAAACCGTCGTAGATGTTCCAGTCCTCTCCGGCTGCGTTGTCGATGGCGCGGGCCCGTGTCGGAGCGTCGCTCTCGGCGACCAGGGCCGTCGCCACGGTCAGGCAATCGGGCGAATCGTCGCGCCAGGTCAAAGCCAGGCCCGACGCGGGATCCAGAGCGGTCGAATTGGGCCCGAAGGAGGGGAAGGGCGACCCGGTGCCCAGATCCCAATCGAGAAAGAATCCGGCCCGCAGCCCGGTCAGATCCTCGACGCCATCGTTGCGCAGCACGACCATCACAAGCCCCGTCCCCTGGATGTCGCCGGGATCGGGTACCAGCGCCGTCGAGATCGCGCGCAAACCCATCGGGTCGGGCGCCGCGGCGTCGGTCGCGCAGCTGCGCGCGGCGGTCAGGGACGTTCCGCCGTCGAGCTGAAAATCGGGGAGCCGGCGCGGCAGGTCGGCGGCGGATTCCGGATTCCAGTACCGGTGATACGATCCCTGCAGGGCGTAACGGGCCGCATCGCTGATCCGGTCCGGTCCGGCGGCCACCATCCAGGCGCCCTCGAAGAGCAGTCCCGGCACGCCGGCGGCGCCGTGCTGCGATCCGACCGGAACGTAGTTCACGCCGATGCCGTCCTGGCCGTCGCCCCCGCCGCGGCCGATGAAACCGATGCGTCCGTTGCCGCCGAGGGTGAAGCGGATCTCTCCGCCGGTCAGATCGACCAGCAGGCGCGGGCCGGGCAACGCCGCGGTCTGGAAATCGGAATACGCTCCCGGATCGCCGGCGTCGCTCCAGGAGAACAGAAGCTCGATATCGGTTCCGGGCTGCAGATCCTCGGCGGCCAGCAGCCGCAACGGACCGGCGGCAGCGGCCGATCCCCCGGAGGCGATCGGCGGCAGGCTCGTCGATCCCTGAAGCACCGAGCCCCCGCCGTCGGGCAGGGTCAACTCGACTTCGATCGCGCCGGAGGAACCGTCCAGGATATTGATCCACGTGGGGCGCAGCAGGATCTCCTCTCCCGGCTCGACGATCCCGTCCAGGTCGGCGTCCTCGATGCCCAGCGATTCGATCCGCAGACCCGGCCCCGTCCAGGACAGCGACCGTTCCGCGGCCAGCAGGCCGTGCCCCAGATCGAGCGCGCCGCCTCCGTCGTCCGGCGGCGCGGCGCAGCCGACGCGCAGGCGATGGAACAGGGCGTCGGGCGTAAGATCGGGCCGGACGCCCCAGAGCAGGGCCGCGACCGAGGAGACCAGCGGCGCGGACATCGAGGTTCCGGTCAGCCGGATCACCCCGGCGCCGGCGTCGAGCGAGAGCAGCGAGACTCCCGGCGCGGCGAGATCGATCCAGGAGCCGAAATTGCTCGTGAAATGGCGGATGCCGTCCCGGTCGACGTTGGCCACCGCCAAGACCTCCGGATAACCGGCCGGATAGAAGGGGAATTCCTGTCCCTCGTTGCCGGCGGCGGCCACGACCACCGCGCCCAGGCTGCCGACGTATTCGAGGATCTCGACTTCCAGCCGGGTCGTCGTCAGCTGCCGGCCCCAGCTGCAGTTGATCACCCGGACGCCCCGTTCGGCCGCGTAGATGATTCCCTGGTAGCCGTAGATCACGGAGTTCTCGATCGTGGGATGCCCGACCGCGACGCAGAGCACCGGATCGTTCCAGGTCAGACCGGCCACATCGAGGCCGTTGTCGGCGGCCGCCGAGATCAAACCCGCGACATGGGTGCCGTGCCGGACCGAGCCGGGCGTCGCGATGCGCAGGGCG
Organism: uncultured Fibrobacteraceae bacterium; assembly: GCA_964384825.1. Lineage (GTDB taxonomy): Bacteria > Krumholzibacteriota > Krumholzibacteriia > LZORAL124-64-63 > LZORAL124-64-63 > CAYLMM01. Next base: position 4,562 of record CAYLMM010000038.1, on the reverse strand, counting down.
CCGGGGTCGTCCACACCGGCCGCGAAATTCCAGCCTCGGTAATCGTCGACCAGCCCGTTGCCGTCGTCGTCGATCCCGTTGACCGGGTCGGCCGCGTTGAGCAGCACGTTCGCCGCCAGATCGGGGTGATCGACATCGATGCCGGCGTCGACGACCGCCACCGGCACCGGCAGGTCCTCGCCGCGCACCAGATCCCAGACCGCGGGGGCGTCGACCGAATCCAGATGCTCCTGCTGCGGCACCAGCGGATCGTTCGGCGAGGAGGCCGTCCGGTGGACGCGATACGGTTCGGCGTAGGCGACCTCGGGCAAGACCGACAGGGCCGCGGCCGCGACCGCGGGATCGTCTCCGCCTTCGAAAAATACGAGATGGATTCCGGACAGGGGATGTCCGGCGGGGACCTGCCAGAACGGGGAAGCCGCGGTCAAGGCGACGGGCGAGACGGCTGCCAGGTCGGCGAGCGTCCGGCCGGGCGCCAGACGCACCGCCAGCACGCCGTCCACCGCATCGGCCGGAATTCCGGCGCCGCGGGCGGCGGCTCCCGAAATCCGCAAGGGCGAACCCGCGAGCCTGGCCCGCCCGGCGGCGGCGTCGACGACGCGCATCGGCACCGGCCGTTCGTGGACGCGTCCTTCATCTCCGCCCGAGCCGCCGGCTCCGTCCGGTCCGCCGATCCCGGCAAAAGCCGGCGCGCACGCCAGCGCCGCGGCGAACAAGACGCCGAAGAAAAGCGGAAGTCTCGGATGTAGGGTTCCGGAAATCAGGACAGCCTCCCCGGTCGATATCGCCGGCCGGCGATCGGACGATGCTGTACGACGCATTGGAGACAATGTCGGGGGAAGACGGGCCGGCGTCCAGTCGCCGGCCCGCACAATACGGTCAGGCGCCGAGCCGCGCCTCCACGAAACGGCCGAAAATACGAGCCGCCTGGTCGATCTTGCGGAAAACCGGCACTCCCCGTTCCTCCATCATCTCGACCATCGGATCGTAGAGCGGGCCGGAATCGATCACCACCACGGCCGGCTTGCCGGCCGGCCCGAGGATCCCGGCCAGCCGAGCCGGCTGGGAATCCGGATGGGACAGATCCTCCCGATGGGCCCCGTCGGCCGCCGCGGGCAGGTTGTTCAGCGCCTGGGTCACAGGCACCGACGAGATGATGGCGCAATCCACCGCCGGGCAGGCCAGGATGGCGGCCGCCGAGCGGGCGAAGGCTTCGGTGTCGGCCATCGGCGTGGTGTCGACCGGGTTGTCGCGATGGGCGAACGACGGCAGGCAGGCGTCGAGTTCGGCGCGTGTCGCATCGTCGAAGGGAGCGGGTTCGAGCTTGCCGAGCGAGTCGGTCGAAGCCGTGCATTCGAAGCCGGCGTTGGAGAGGATGCCCACGCGGCGTCCGCCCACATCCTTGCCCGCGAGCATCGTGAAGGTCTTGATCAGGTCCTCGAAATCGCCCAGATCCTCGGTCACCAGGGCGCCGGCGGCGGTCAGGCAGTCCCGCGCCACGTCGTAATCGCCGGCCAAAGAGGCGGTATGGCTGGCGGCGGCCTTGGCCCCGAGCGTGGTGCGCCCGGCCTTGTAGATGATCACCGTCTTGCCCCGGGCGCGGGCCTCGCGGGTGGCCGCCAGGAAGCGCTCCCCGTCGCCGGGACGGAAACCCTCGACATAGCAGGCGAAGACGTCGACCTCGTCGTCGTCCAGGAAGTGCAGCAGGAAATCCGCCACCGTCAGATCCATCTGGTTGCCGAAGCTGATGCTGGCCCGCGGATGGATCACGCCGTCGTAGTTGCTCGAGAAGGTCACCAGATAGGCGCCCGACTGGCTGACCAGGGCCAGATTGCCGCCCGAGAGCGCGGGACTGAAGGGCAGCTTGTACTGGGGCAGGAAGAAGGTGTTGTAGTGGTCGCGGCTGACGATGCCCAGGCAGTTGCCGCCCACCAGCACCGGCCCCCCGCCCGGCCCCCGGTGACCGGCGATGAGCAGATCCTCGATCTCGGCGGCAAGATCCCCCTGGCCGGCCTCGGCGAAACCGCCGGGGATCAGGATGATCGATGCGGCCTTGTCGTGTTCAACCAGATCGGCGATCGCGTCGCGGGCCCCGCCGGCGGGAATGCAGACCACCGCCAGATCGACCTTCTCCGGCAGCGAGGCGACATCCGGCACGCAGGCCACGCCGTCGATGGCCGTCTCCTTGGGATGGACCAGATGCAGATGCTCGTCCGACACTCCGGGCGTGTCGCGGAGATTCTGCATGATGACCCGTCCGGCGTTCGCGCCGCGGGCGCTGACCCCGATCACGGCCGCCGAACCGGGCCGCAGCAGGTTGGAGATCTTGCCCAGCGGCCGGTCCGCCTCGGGCAGCCGACGGCGGGAAACCAGCCCCACGCCGTCGATCGCGACCAGACGGCCGTCCGAGACGACCGCCGGGTTGATCTCCAGTTCCTCGAGCGTCTCCGTGCCGGAATCAGCCGACCAGTCGGTGGCCATACGCGCCAGGGCCGCCACCGCGCCGGCGAACTCCGCCGAAGCGATGGGCGGCTCGGCATGGAGCCGCGAAGGGCGGCAGAAGATCGAGAGCAGGGGGTGCGCTTCGAGGGCGGCCGCGACCAGTTCGGGATCGAGGCCGGCGGCCGGAAAGATCAGACGGCTCGCGCCGCCGGTGGCCTTGCCGTACCACTCGGTCAGCAGCCCCCCCACCCCGACCACGACCACGGGCCCGAAGGCCGGGTCCTGCCGCAGGCTCAGCAGGATCTCCTGTCCGGGACGGTTCGCTTCGTGGGGAACGAAAGCGGCGGCGAGCAACCCTTCGATCGCGCCGTCGGCCACGTTCGCGGCGACCGTTTCGAGCATCCCGGCCGCGGCGCCGGCCACCGGTTCCGGGCCGTCGCCGTCGCCGAGCCGCAGCACCCTCACGCCGCCGACATCGCTCTTGTGCAGGATGGTTCGCCCGACGATCTTCAGCAGCACCCGGCCCCGGCCGTCGGCCAGCGCCGCCGCGCGCTGGGCCCAGGCTGTCCTTTCGGCGGCCCCAGCATCGACCGGCAGGAACTCGTGCGCGCAGACATCCAGCCCCGAATCCCCAAGCAACGAATAGACTTCGGCCTCGTTCAACCTGATTTCGCCGCGGTCCGCTTCGAGCGCCGCCGCCGCCAAGATTTCCGCTCCGGTGTGGATATCCTTCTGCCGCATCGCCGCCTCCCGCCGCGTCGAGTCCATCCCCGCTGGGGTTTCGATCCTCGCCCCTCATGATGATGAACGGGAGCCTGAAAAGCCAGCGGGAAACGGCCGCCCGGATTCGCTAGAAGGCCACGCCGACCGAAAGCGAAAGCAGGCTCCAGCCGATATCGGCGGGCAGCTCGTCATCCCCGACGTCGACCGAATGATAGGCCGCATCGATGCGCAGGCGCGAGAAGCTGCGCCCCAGACCCAGGACCCAGGTGTAATCGTCGCCGCCGTCGATGTCGGCCGAGGCGATCTCGCCCCCGATGCGCGAAAGTCCGAAGCCGGCCAGCAGATGGAGTCCGCGGATCAGGCCGATGCGGACGGCGCCGAGGATCTCGAGCTGCCGCAGATGCCCGTCGACGTCGCTGCGTCCGAAGGCGCCATCCTCCAGTCCCCAGCGATGATAATCGACGATCAGACCGACCTCGACGCCCGGCCCCAGCGCGGGCGAAGCCAGCAGCGGCGTCAGCACGCACGCCCCGATATGACGCCCGGGCGAAGTCTCGCCGCCGAGATCGCCGACGGAGAAGGACGGCCCGGCGAAGATGCTCGTCTCGGCCGCCGCGGCGCCGGGATCGGAAAAGCAAGCCAGGGCCGACAGGATCCAGAGCAGCATTTTCCACCGATTCATCCGTAACCTCCATCCGATCGAAGGCATAAAAAGGCGGGCACCCGGTTTCCCGAATACCCGCGGAGAATTGCGGCGGCGACATACTCTCCCACACGGTGACCCGTGCAGTACCATCGGCGCTACGATGTTTCACTTCTGTGTTCGGAATGGGAACAGGTGGTTCCACCGTGCCATTGCCACCGAAAAGCGGCTGGCCATGATGACCAAATATAGAGGGCAGTCTGAAAACATCCGGTTGCAGTTTCTTGTCGCTCCCCCGAGGGGGAGACGAAAATGATTAAGCCTCTCGGCTGATTAGTACTGCTCGGCTGAACACATTACTGCGCTTACACCTGCAGCCTATCGACCTCGTCGTCTACGAGGAGCCTTCGGGGGCTTGCGCCCGGGAGATCTTATCTTGGGAGGGGCTTCGCGCTTATATGCTTTCAGCGCTTATCCCTGCCGTGCATAGCTACCCAGCCATGCCGCTGGCGCGACAACTGGTGCACTAGAGGCACGTCCATTCCGGTCCTCTCGTACTAAGAACAGCTTCCCTCAAATCTCCTGCGCCCACGACAGATAGGGACCGAACTGTCTCACGACGTTCTAAACCCAGCTCGCGTACCGCTTTAATTGGCGAACAGCCAAACCCTTGGGACCTTCTCCAGCCCCAGGATGCGATGAGCCGACATCGAGGTGCCAAACCTCCCCGTCGATGTGGACTCTTGGGGGAGAT
>CAYLMM010000037.1:0-28044 GCA_964384825.1 uncultured Fibrobacteraceae bacterium | reverse complement strand
CCGTTGATGGGGTTGTTGATCTCGTGCGCCAGCCCGGAGGCGAGCCTGCCGATGGCTGCCAGCCTCTCCGCGTGCCACACCTGGTGCTGGGCCGCGAAGAGTTCGCGGCGGGATTGCTCCGCCCTTTTCTGCATGCGGTGGAAATGCTTGTAGAGGATGCCGATCTCGTCCCGGCGATAGGGAAGCAGCGGGATGCCGCCCGAGTCGAAATCGACCGCGTCCATGGCCGACACCAGGGTCTGCAGCGACCCCAGGATCCTGCTCAGCATCAGCCAGAGGATCAGCAGCATCACCGACATCACCGCGATCGACAGCAGCAGCATCTGGATGAAGGCGCGGCGTACTCGGAAGCGTATCGAATCGGCCTCCGTGGCCATCACCAGCACTCCCCAGCGGCGTTCGCCGGTGAACATGGGCAGGACGATCTCCAGCACCCAGGCCCCGTCTTCGCCGGCCATGATCGTGGTTAAGGGGGTCTCGGCGGCGAGCAGCGAAGCCAGAGGCCCGGTCACCCACGGGGGGTTGCTGCGGTCCCAGCTTCGCGCGGCCACCGTCCCGTCGGCGTCGAGGATGGTGATGGCGCGCAGCCGGTAGTTCTGCTCCATGAACATGTTGACGTAGTTGCCCAAAAACCCCTCGGATTGGTACAGGTCCTGGTCGGAGGCGATCAGGGCGTCGATCACCGCCACCGAGAAGGCGCGGCTGACCGAAAGGGCGCTGGCGGTCTCCTGCCGCAACAGCGAGCGCCGCCAGTTGTAAAGCATGCCCCAGGTCATCAGGATCATGATCACGGTGGTGATCAGGCCGACCGTCACGAGGATGCGCCCCCGCAGTCCGACGCCCGCCGATTCCATGGAGATCACGGCGCGTCACCCCCGATCCCGAATGCGTCGCGGTACCGGCTCGCGGCGACGCGCGTGAATCCATGGGCGAACTCGCTGCTCCACGAATCCAGCACTTCGCGGTCCGCGGGATCATCGGCGTCCAGGGCGAGCAGCAATTCCGTGATCTCGTCGAGCGCGGCATGGGGTCCCGACCCGCGGCCGACCAGTGGAGGGCCGGGGATCGGCGACGAGCGCAACGCGTAGACCAGGCCCTCGCTGCGGAACCTCTCGGCGACGGATTCCTTGACCACCCCCGCGTCGAAATTGCCCTGCAGCACCTCCCAGACGACGGTCTGGTGATGATCGAAATGATGGATCGAGTCCAGATCGGCGGCGCTCATCCCGGCCGCGGGCAAGGCCGCGACCTGGAGCCAGTTGCCGGACCAGGACTGGGGCGAGGGCAGGGCGACCTTCCTGCCCCGGAGGTCCGCAACCGAAGCTATGCCCGCATCGGGACGGGTGACCAGGATGGCGCGGAATTCCGATTTGCCGCGGGAGTTCAGCGGGGCGGCGAGGGGGACGAGGTCGAGGTCGCTGTACAGATGCCCGAAAATCCATGCTCCCAGGAACGAAGCCGTCACTTCCCCCTCGCGCAGATCGTCGACCGCATCGAGATAGCTGGTGCTCAGCTCGAGTTCGTAGCGCCTGGACGCGTGGCGGTTCAGGTAGTCCATGATCGGCTGGTAGCCGCCGAAGGTCACGTTCGGGGCGAAGCGCGAGACGACCCCGATGCGCTCGACCGGGCGCGGATCTTCGCCGGCCGGCATCGTGGCCGTCGACGGGAGCCGGCCTCGGTGCGTCTCGATGTCGGTGAGGTCGACCAGCACCAGGACGCTGATCGCGACCAGGCCGATCAGCATGGCCGAGACCGCGAGTATGTTCTTCCGCTTCATTTCCATGGCGACATCCTAATGCCTTCGGCGATATTTCGTCAAGAAATCGGCGAAATTTCGCCGGCGATCAGGGCCGGACTCGGGCCGGTTTCCGTAAGGTGCATCCCGGCAACAAGTTGCATTTAGAGGAGTGAGGGGCACGGGCATTGCAATCAACAGGGAAACGCTACAAACCCGAGGAGTGGAATCATCATGGGCAAGGAAATCGAACGCAAGTTCCTGGTCGTGGGCGAGGACTGGAAGAAGGCGGGAGCGGGCACGCTGTTCCGGCAGGGATATCTGAACTCGACCAAGGAGAGGGTCGTGCGGGTCCGCACCATGGGCGAGGCCGCGGCGTTGACGGTCAAGGGCATCACCACGGGAGCGACTCGGCTGGAATTCGAATATGATATCCCCCGGGAAGATGCGAATCAGCTGCTCGAACTCTGCGAGCAGCCCATCATCGAGAAGACGCGCTACAGGATTCCCATCGGCGACCTGGTCTGGGAGATCGATGAATTCCACGGCGTGAACGACGGCCTGACCGTGGCCGAGTGCGAACTCGAATCGGAAGACCAGCAGATCGAGAAGCCGGATTGGATCGGCGAGGAAGTGACGGGCGATCCCCGTTATTTCAACTCGAACCTGATCGCCCATCCGTTTTCCGACTGGTAGAGGCCCGTTCTTCTTCCGGGAGCCATTGAAGCGATGTCCTCAGCCAGCGCCCAGGCCCAAGCCGTTCTCGGCCGGATCGACGAGGTTCTCGATCTGAGCCGCAACAAGCTCAGCCAGGTGCCCGAAAAGAAGCTGACCCCGAGCGAGCGCTGGATGCGCTACCTCGGGTTCTCGCTGGGCATCCTCGTATTCCTGATCCTCTACTACATGCCGACGCCCGACGGGTTGACCACCGGCGGGCAGGTGGTCATCGCCGTTTTCGCCACGGCCCTGGTGTGGTGGGTCACCGAGCCCGTCCCGACGCACGTCACCAGCCTGATGCTGATGGCCCTGCTCGTGTTCCTGCACGGATGGGGCGAGAGCGACGTTCTGGGAGTGCTGGGCTTCAGCGTCATCTGGCTGAACGTGCTGGCCTTCATCCTCTCCTCGATGCTGGTCAAGACCAACCTCGCGAAGAGGATCGCCCTGTCGCTGATCGTGCGTTTCGGCAAGAGCTCGAAGTGGATCCTGCTGGCCTTCTTCTGCCTCAATCTGCTGCTCGCGGCCTTCATTCCCGCCACCGCGGCCCGGGCGGCCATCCTGCTGCCGATCATGATCGTCGTGGCCAGCATCTACGGGGCGAGCAACAAGAATCCCAACAACTTCGGCCGCAATCTCTTCCTGCAGAACCTGCAGGGGATCAACTTCTGCTCGAGCGCCTACATGACCGGCTCGAACGCCAACCTGATCGCCGTGGCCTTCATCCTTTCGATGGGCGGCAGCCGCGTCTATTACACGGACTGGTTCTTCGCCGCGCTGCCGGTGGTCCTGGCGTCGATGCTGATCAGCTGGTGGATCGGCCCGCGCCTGGTGTTCAAGGTGCCGCCCAAGGAACAGAGGCCGGTGGTCGAGGGCGGGCTGGAGAAGATGAAGGAGAAGCTCGACGAGATGGGCCCGGTGACCGGCGGCGAGAAGAAGGCGATCGCGATCTTCGGCCTGGTCATCCTGCTGTGGATCACCGACAAGCTGCACCTCGGCCTGTTCGGCTTCGAGATCTCGGCGGTGATGGCGGCGTTCCTGGGAGCCGTGATCGCGCTGTTCCCGAAGGTCGGGCTGCTGAAGTGGAACGAGGCCGACATCCCCTGGCACCTGATGCTCTTCTCCTGCGGAGCCTATGCGGGCGGACTGGCGCTGAACGATACCGGGGCGGCCCGCTGGCTCGTCGGCACGCTCTTCGAGTTCCTCGACATCCAGCCCGGCGTGAATTTCTGGCTGGTCTACGTCATCGTCATCGCGGTGAACATGTTCAGCCATCTGTTCTTCACCAGCAAGACGATGCGCACCCTGATCTTCATCCCCTTCGTGATCGCCATCGCGCAGACGCTGGGCTTCGATCCGCTGTGGCTGGCCCTGCCGGCGGCGTTCACCATCGACTGGGTGATCGGCCTGCCGATCAACGCCAAGCCCAATGTGATCCTGTTCTCGACGGGCCAGTATTCGGTTCTCGACAACCTGAAATACGGTCTGATCATGACGACCGTCGGCACGATCCTGCTCATCATCGCGGGCCTGACATGGTTCCGCGTGCTGGGCATCACCCCGGGGTGGTAGCGATGCGCACCCGGAAGACATCGGTCATGCTCGCGGCGACGGCCCTGCTGTCGATCGCGATATTCCTGGTCCTGCTGGTCGATTGCGAGGCGGCCGAGGCCGCGCGGCCGGCGCTGCCCGATACGCTGGCCTGCTACGAGGAGACGATCCAGGTCGGGTCGGAGGGGAACGCAGATGTGGAGATCCGTTTCGTCCTCGGTCGAGGCGGCGTTGCAGGTCTCCTCCTGCCCTTCGATTTCGAGGGGGCGACGGACTTCACGGTCATCTCCGGCCCGGCCATGTTCGGCGAGGACGCCCGGGGCCTGCGGACCCCGACGGTCCAGGTTCTGGGGCGCCGCATGTTGAACCTGGAATCCGCGCCCGTGGCCGCCGCGGGCGACACGGTGCGGATCGGGGCCTTCGTGCCCGGCTGGTTCTCGCGGGAAGAATCCGCCCGCCCCTACCGGGAATACGGCGTGGGCCGCCGGTTCACGAACACGTCGTCCTACGTGCTGAAGGACATGCGGCTCAGGGTGGTCCTGCCGGAGGGATTCCTCGTCCAGGACGTGGATTTCGTGATTCCGGGCTACGAACCGAAGAAGAACCCGAATCCGCCCTATTCGATCGATCGCTTCGGCGACCGGATCGCGATGACCCAGCGGACGGAATCGCTGGCACCGACCGAGGTCGTGGAACTGTCCTTCGGGATGCGTTCCGAGAAGAGGGGCAAGCTGCCCCTGTATCTGGGGCTGGTCCTGGCGACCTTGCACCTGGTCTTCTTCCGGGACCAGCTGAGGCCGGAGGAAAAGAACTGAATCTTCCGCGTCCCCGAGGAGGGGCGCGCGGCCCGCGCCGGCCGGGAGCGACGATTCCCCGGCCGGGAGGGCGAACACGAATCCGCAGTTGCGGGTGAAGCAGTCCTTCCGGGGATGGTTTCCCGGCTGGACGATCCGTGAGGGAACGCTGATCAGGAATCGGCAAAGCGGGGGGGAGGACCGCCGCCGATCCGGCTCCGGTGCAGCGTCGAAGTCAACCCCGATCCGAGGAGACATCACAATGAGGAATTGGGTATTCAAGTTCGGCTTGGTCACGTTGCTTTTGGCCGCCACGGCCATCCAGGCCGGTGCGGCCACCGCTCCGCTGGACGTCAATGCGGAAGACGGCATTCTGGTCTTCGAGTCCCCCGACCAGGCCTTCAAGTGGTGGTTCGACGCCCGTGTCTACATCGACGCGGCGACCTACTTCGACGACGGTCCGCTCTACGATCCCGACAGCGACGACTACGGCGACTACGAGGATTTCCAGGACAGCCTGGGCGGCGGCGCCATCCTGCGCCGGGTGCGTTTCGCCCTGAAGACCCAGATCTGGGATGATTGGTACGCGGAGGTCGACCTGGACTTCGCCGAGGAAGCGGCGGCGGTCAAGGACGCCTACATGAGCTACCGCGGGCTCTTCGACGGCAACGGCCGCGTGCGCGTCGGTAATTTCCGCCAGCCCTTCGGCCTGGAGGAAGTGACCACGAGCCGCAACCTCACGTTCATGGAGCGCAGCCAGGGCACCGAGCCCTTCGTCGTGGGCCGCCGGATGGGCATCGAGGTCACCAAGTGGACGCCCAGCTTCCGCTGGTCGGCGGCCATGTTCGGCGCCGATGTCGAGGACTACTACAAGGAGGCCAACGAGCAGGTCAACTTCGCGGCCAGGCTCAACTACGCTCCGATCCGCACCGAGGAAAGCACCCTGATGATCGGCGGCTCGGCCACCCAGCAGAAGCCCACCTTCGAGGGCGGCTCGGTCAAGTACAACACCCGGCCCGAGTCGAACGTCTCGGACACGAAGTTCGCCTACGCCAAGATCAAGGACGTCGACAAGTACAACGTCTTCGGCGGCGAGCTGGCCTATGTGAACAAGCGCTTCATGTTCCAGGGCGAGTACATGATGGCCAATACCGACGTCATCGACGAGGATGAGAGCGTTTCCTACAGCGGCGGCTATGCGTACGTCAGCTACTTCCTGACCGAAGACAGCCACAAGTACGATTACAAGGACGCCGAGTTCGCCCGCGTCGTGCCCAACGCCAAGAGCGGCGCCTGGGAGATCGCGGCCCGCTTCTCGACCGTCGATCTGAACGATGCCGACGCCGGCGAGGAGAACGGCTCCGCCAAGTCCTACACGCTGGGCGTCAACTATTTCCCGAACCCCAACGTGAAGCTGATGCTGAACTACGGGTACGTCGACAACGACGAGTACGCCACCGGCGGTGACGACCAGTTCTTCGGCGACTACGACTTCAGCTATCTCCAGATGCGGTTCCAGACCGCGTTCTAGGTCCGGATCGCATCAGCATGTTGCCGGGGCCCCCCGCGGGGCCCCGGCGGATTTCCGAGGAAGAGAGAGACCGATGGCCAAGGACGAGATGAAAATCGGAGAGATCTCCAAACCCCGCTTCGAGTTCCGCACCTTCGGGCAGGATTTCGACGAGCCGGCCGAACTGATGTCGAGGCTTTCGGTTCCCGTGCCCCGCAAGGTGTGGCGGAGGGAATCGGACGAGATCTATATCGTGTCGCGCACCAACGACCTGAACAACACCAAGATCCGCGACGGCAAGATGGACATCAAGACCTTCGTCGCCGAGCGGGACGGCCTCGAGCAGTGGAATCCCCTGATGAAGGGCGAGTTCCCCCTGTCGGCGGACGTGCTGCGCGAAGAGGTTTTTCCCGCGTTCGCGGTCGAGATGCCCGCGCTGGACCGTGATTCCTGCAGCCTCGCGGATTTCCTGTCGATGATCGCCGCCCATCCGGACCTGCTCGCCGTCAAGGTGCACAAGGAACGGTTCGGGTACATGGTCAACGGGACGATCTGCGAAGTGGCCAACGTCCTGATCAACGGGGCGGCAGTGGTCACGATCAATTCCGAGTCCACCGAGATCGACGACATCAGGAAGACCCTCGAAGAGGTCGGACTGACGGGATTCGAGAACATCAACTATCTGCAGGCCATCAAGCGGGTCGTCGGCTGGATCGACAAGGATCTGGCCAACTGATCCGGCCCCGGTGATCGACGCTTCGGGAAAAATACGGCCCGCCCCGGAGATCCGGAGCGGGCCGTCGAGCGTTGGTGGTTCCCGTCTGTCGGTCAGGGGGCCGCGACGGTGATGTTCTCGTTGGTGTCGTCCGACGCGGTCACCATCACGGAGTCGCCGGGCCGGGTGTTCCTCAGGAAGAACCCGAAGCTGCCGTCCTCGGCGGCGAATTCGGCTCCCGAGGTGCCGGTCGTCATGTTCTGCGCGATGACGTAGGCCAGGGGCGCAACCGCGCCGGCCTCGCCCACGACGTTGTCCTGACCGTCGATGTAGATTCCGGCCTCGGCTTCGGCGATCGAGATCCCGGCGAACATCTCCGCGGGGATGTGCTGTTCGATCAGGGCCAGCTCGTCGGCCATCATGGCGGCCGTCTTGGCGGTGCCCTGGAAGCCCCAGTGGAACAGCACGACGGTCTCGCCGGCCGGCACCACGACATCGGTCCAGACGTACTCCACGTCGTCTTCGCTCTTGCTCGGAACCGCTCCGGGGAAGAAGAAGCCGGCGGTCGGATCGCTGTCCCATTTCATGGTCAGCCAGACATCGCCCTCGTCGGCTTCGTTGTTGCCGTTGGACGAATAGCCCACGGCGTCGGTGCTTTCGTCCGAGCCGAGGTTCCCGGTGATCTGGACGTTGATCGAGATGTCGGCTCCGGTGTTGTTGGCCAGGATCTCGGCGAAGCGGACGAAGCTGCCGGTTTCCGGCACGTAGATCTTGCGGGTCACGTCCAGGCCCGAGCCGCCGAGGTCGACGACCGGTCCCAGGACGACTTCGCGGCCGTCCTCGATCTTGGCGGTGGCGCCGGGGGCGTTCTGCGAGGGGAACGCATTGCTGCCGATGCTCAGGTAGAACATGTCGTCGTAGGTGTCGGAGGTGCCGTCATCGATGCTGCCGTCGCCGTCGATGTCCCATCCTTCGCCCGCGCCGTCGGTCATCGTGACATAGAACGAATCGACGTCGGTCAGCACGTCGGCCGGATCGACGGACACGATCGCGCTGGAGGGAACCACGCCGAACGCGCCGCCGGACAGATCGGCCAGCTGGCCGCCGATGTCGGTCAGCAGCTGAGCGCGGATCGCCTCGGGGTCGGTCAGGTCGGTGCCGGCGGTGTTCAGGGCCGCTTCGGCGGCGGCGACCAGCGTGCGGATGTCCGCGGCCGGGTAGTCGGCCAGGGAGCGGCCCTCGGGGGTGCCGACGACCATGGTCACCAGATCGACCACGGCGTTGGTGTAGGGCGAGACGCTCTGGCCGTCGGTATCGACCAGGAACGCGCGCAGGCTGGCGCCGTTCACCAGGGCTTCCAGGCCCAGCGGCACGACTTCGGCGTCGATGGTCGAACCCATCGAGAAGGCGCCCTGGGCGTCGGTCATCGTCGTGTTGATGTCGACGACGGGCCGGCCGTCGGGATCCAGCGCCTTCAGCAGCACGATGCCGCCCTCGCCGATCGCGCCGTCCGCGTCGGCGACGGAGCCGGCGTAGATGTAGTCGAATCCGCCGTCGCCCGGAGGCCCGGCCGGGCCCTCGTCGCCTTCGCATCCGGCCAGGAACAATCCGAGAGACAGGATCAGTAGCAGGTGAAGGATTTTCATCTGTCGGCAGCCCCTTTTTAGTGGGTTTCATCGGTCGCGGCGGGGAGGATGGCCCATAAGTCGCTATTATTCAAGCGTCTTATGGAATTGAATCGATAATGAAACTAGCATAGCGAAGCTCCATTTCAATGAAAATCATTATTGTGTAATGTAAAATTCATCGCAGGAGATCGAATCACCGCATTCGGCGCCGGGGCCGGGAATCGCGGCGAAAAGATCACTCCGGAGCGGCCGTATCCTGTTGACCCGTCGCCCCTGCATGATCCAGGATGTCGATGGGAGATCGCGGCGCGCCACGGGACGGGGCTGCCGGCGCTCGGACATTGCCTACGAGGGGGAGACGGATGCGCAAGGTCCTGACCTATTCGATCCTGCTTTTCGCCGGCCTGGGCTTGTCGCAGGCCCTGCCGTCGCTGCTCGGCGCATCCCACGACGCGTTCGCCACGGCGGTCAGGGTGCTGACCATGACCGGCCTGGCCTTCATCATGATCCACGTCGGATTCGAGTTCCACATCGACAAGTCCGATCTCGGCCGCTACGGCTGGGACTACGTGGTGGCCTTCACCGCCGCCTTCTTTCCGTGGATCCTGGTGACCGGCTACTTCGTCTTCTTCATGCTGCCGCCCGGGTTCTGGGGCGACGCGGCGGCCTGGAAGGAGACCCTGCTGGCCGGCCGGTTCGCCGCCCCGACCTCGGCCGGCGTCCTGTTCAGCATGCTGGCCGCGGCCGGCCTGGGCGCGACCTGGCTCTTCCGCAAGGCCCGCATCCTGGCCATCTTCGACGATCTCGATACCGTCCTGCTGATGATTCCGTTGAAGATGCTGATGGTGGGCCTGGCCTGGCAGCTGGGGCTGATCGTGGTGCTGATGGCCGTTCTGCTGGCGGCGGCCTATGTCTGGCTGCACAGGATCGCCATGCCCGTGACCAGGGGGTGGGTGCTGTTCTACGCGGCGGCGATCGTCGCGGCGACCGAGGCCCTGCACGTCGGCAGCAAGCTGATCGATCCGTCGGTCCCGATCCACATCGAGGTGCTGCTGCCGGCGTTCGTGATCGGCTGCTTGGCGCGTCCGCGGGGAGCCGCCGGGGCCGCCGCGTCGGCCGCATCCGTCGAGAAGGAGCTGCACCGGGTGCTGGAGCGCCCGGGCGAAAGGAAGGCGGCGACGATCGTCTCGGCCGCATTCATGGTGCTGGTGGGTCTGAGCATGCCGACGATCTTCGCCGGGCCCGACGCCCAGCATCCCGAACCGACGCCGGCCTCGCTGCACGCGGCGGCTCCCGGCGACGCCGTCGACGACCCGGCGGCCCAGGGGCGCCCCGGGACCGCGGTGGAAGATCCATCCGGCAAGGCCGGATACGAACCGACCGTCACCGCTTCGCAGCCGAGCATGGGCTGGGGGATGATCGCCCTGCACGTGCTGATCCTGACCCTGTTGAGCAACCTCGGCAAGATGTTCCCCGCCCTCTGCTACCGGCGCGAGGTCCACTGGCGTCACCGTCTGGCCGTAGCGATCGGGATGTGGCCGCGCGGCGAGGTGGGCGCGGGCATCCTGGTACTCAGCCTCGGCTACGGCATCGGCGGTCCGATCGTGACGGTCGCCATGCTGTCGCTGGCCCTGAACCTGGCCCTGACCGGGGTTTTCATCCTGATGGTCAAGAAGCTGATCGATGGGGTGCCCGAGGGGATCTCCGGGAGTTCGGAAGCTGCTGCCGGCGCCTAGTCGGGGTCCGCGCCGTTTCCGGACGCGCAGCCGGCCAGCACCCGCGACTCCAATTCGTGGGCGGCGGCCTCCTCGGCCGCGACGACCTGGTCGGCCCCGGCGGCCAGCAACCGCTCGCTGTCGGAGGCGAAGGTCGAGCGGGCCAGGATGGGGACTCCGGGGGCCAGGTGCCGTGCGGCCCGGATGGCGCGGACCGAGGCCTCGGTGTCGTTGATCGCCACCACCAGCCGCCGGGCCTTCTTCAGCGACAGATGCGCGAGCACCTCCTCGCTGGTGACGTCGCCGAAGTAGGCGCCGTGGCCGGCTTCGGACGCGCGGCGCACGTTCTCCGGGCCCAGATCCAGAACCACCAGCGGTATCCCCATTTCACGCAGGGCGGCGGCCGCCATCTCTCCGGCCAGTCCGTATCCCGCCACGATGACGTGATCTGCCATTTCGGCCGCGGACGAATCCGGCTCCGGACAGCGCACCTGCATCAGGCGCTCCAGCATGCCCACCCGCGAAGCGCCGGCGGCCAGGTGGGGACCCGCGGCCAGAAACACCGGCGTGACCGCCATCGACAGGATGATCGACACCAGCAGCCGGGTGGCCAGCGGTTCGGGGACCAGATCGGTACCGCCGGCCGCGCGCAGCAGCACGAACGAGAACTCGCCCACCTGGCACAGGGCGGCCCCGGTCAGCACGCAGACGCGCAGCGGCAGGCGCATCACCGCCGCGGTCAGGAACAGCAGGACGAACTTGCCGACCAGGATCGCGGTCAGCATGGCCAGGATCGCCGCGGCGTCGGCGGCGATCGCCGGCAGATCCAGCAGCATGCCGATCGAGACGAAGAAGACGCAGGCCAGCGCCTCGCGCAGGGGCACCAGGTCGGACATCGCCTGGTGGCGGTATTCGCTGCCCGCCACGATCAGCCCGCCGAGGAATGCGCCGAGGGCCAGCGAGATGCCGGCCCCGGTTACGGCGTAGGCGGTGCCGAAACAAGCCAGGAACACGCCCAGGACGAAGAGGTCGCGCTGCTTCGAGCGGGCGACCAGCGCCAGCATCCGCGGCACCACGACCCGCGCCCCGATCAGCACCGCGGCCAGCACCGCGACCGCGGTGGCCAGGGCCTTCAGCGCTTTTCCGGGATCGCCGCCGCCGGCCAGGAAGGGGATGGCCAGCATCATCGGCACCACGCAAAGATCCTGGAAGACCAGGATGCCGACCGCCAGGCGCCCGTGGGGTGCGTTCAGTTCGCCGCGCTGGGCCAGACCCCGCAGCACCACCGCGGTGCTGGAGATCGCCACCAGGCAGCCCAGGAAGATGCTCGGCCGCGGCGGCAGCCCCCAGGCCAGCGCCAGGCCGGCGGCCGCGGCCCCGGTCGACGCGACCTGCAGCGCGCCGCCGATGACGATGGCCCGCCACAGGCGGCGGATGAGGTCCAGCGACAGTTCCAGACCGATGCCGAACAGCAACAGGATCACGCCGACTTCGGCCAGAACCTCGATCTTGTGCACGTCGGAGACCAGACGCAGCACGCCGGGGCCGACCAGCACCCCGGCTGCGATGTAGCCGGCGATCGGCGGCACGTGCAGACGGCGCAATCCGCCCACGACCACCAGCGCGGCGGCGAAGATGACCGCCAGATCCCGCAATATGCCGTAATCGTGCATGGCTGTTCCCATCGAATCTTGCCGGGGGCGTTCGGCCGGTGAAACCGCCGGCCGGGCCGCGTCTCCTACCTGGCCGCGCCCATCTTCTTCATCCGCACCGGAGCGATCTTCATCTCGTCCTGCGTCTGCAGGTGCAGGATCCCCACCCGCGAGGGCAGCAGCAGATGGATCTGCTGGGGCGCGCCGGGCTCGACCGCGGCCGCGGGATTGCCGTAGCAGACGTAGCCCTCGAGGGCCGTCGGGGCGTCCCAGCGGCCGTCTGCGTACTCGCAGTAGGCCAACGGCAGCTGCTCCCACAGGCGCGCCTCGCCGACTGTGTGGAGGCAGAACAGCCGTCCGTTGGCAGCCACCAGGTCGAGGGGGCGGTTGGTGTTGATGCCGGGGATCTGCGTCGGCGGCGACCATTCGCCCCAGCGGTCGCGGAAGGTGTGCCAGGCGGTCGGGGAGTTCTTGGAGATGTAGACCATGTGCAGGGTCCCGTCGAGGCCGGCCAGCGCCGCGGTCGGACGCCCGGTCTGGTCCGGCAGGGCCACGTTGTGTCCCCAGCCCCAACCCGCGTTGGCGGCGTGGAAGACGCGGCGGCGGTCCATGTTCATGCCGCCGTGAGTGAGGTGGACGACGCCGTTCATGGCCGCGATCCGGGGGCGGTTGCGGGCTTCCATCGCCGGGATCTCGGCCGGATTGCTCCAGGTGGTGCCGTCGAAGGTCGAGTGCCAGACCTTGAACTTGTTCTGCCCGACCATGTGCAGCATGCCCTGGCTGAAGGCCAGATCGGGCGAGAAACTCGCCCTGTGGTAGGCCAGGGACACCGGTGCGATCCACTGCCCGTTCGCGCGGCGGACGTGGCGCACGTTGCGGTCGCCGTCGGTGGTCACCACGTGGAAGACGCCGTCGGCGAAGGCTCCCGCGACACAGCCGTAGGCGGCCCTGATGTCGGGCACGTCCTCAGCCGCCGACCACTGGTGAGGGGCTCCGGACGCCAGGATGGGCAGCAGCAGCAGGCACAGGCACGTCGGCAGGAAGGTCTGACGCATGGAAGCCTCCTCGGTTCGGGGTCGGATTCGCATTTGAAAAAGGGCTACCAAGCGGATCGGGGATTGTCAATACGAGGTTGGCGGACGCGAAGGAGCCCGGGCGAGGCCCGGGCTCCGGGGGATCTTCGCTGTCGGTGCCGGACTAGGGCAGCATCACGCCGCCGATGATATGGATGACGCCGTTGTCGGCCATGACGTCGGTCTGGACGATCGGCGCGCCGTCGATGAAGGCGTCGACGCCGTCGAACTCGATCATCGCGAAGTCGCCGTTGAACATCCGGTACTGGTCGGAGGCCAGCACGTCCTCGGCGTAGCGGCGTCCGGGCGCCACGTGGTAGAGCAGGATGTTCGCCAGGTCGTCGACCGGCAGGTCGCCGATGTTCGTGGCGTCGTAGCCGATGGCCGCGAAGGCGGCGTCGGTCGGCGCGAACACGGTGAACTGCCTCTTTCCGTCGAGGACGCCGACCAGATCCGCGGCGCCCAGGGCCGCGATCAGGGTCGAGAACTCGCCGGTGTCGGCGTTGACCGCCAGCGCCACGTCGACGATGGTGGTCCGGCCGTCATCATCACCCTCGGGCGGCAGCATCACGCCGCCGATGATGTGGATGACGCCGTTGTCGGCCTCGACGTCGGTCTGGACGATCGGCGCGCCGTCGATGAAGGCGTCGACACCGTCGAACTCGATCATCGCGAAATCGCCGTTGAGCATGCGGTACTTGTCGGACGACAGCACATCCTCCGCGTAACGGCGGCCCTGCGCCACGTGGTAGAGCAGGATGTTCTTCAGAGCCTCGACCGGCAGGTCGCCGATGTTCGAGTCGTCGTAGCCGATGGCCGCGAAGGCGGCGTCGGTCGGCGCGAAGACGGTGAACTGACCCCGGCCGTCCAGGGCGTCGACCAGATCGGCGGCGACCAGCGCGGCGATCAGGGTCGAGAACTCGCCGGTGTCGGCGTTGACCGCCAGGGCCACGTCGACGATCGAGGTAGCCGAAGCGGGTGATTGCCTCTCCAGCGTCAAGTCGGCCCTGGCGGCCTCGGGGCTCGGCGAGACGATGCTGTCGCTCTCGGAACAGCCGGCCGTCAGGGCGACGGCGGCCAACATCATTGTCACGATCATCAGCTTCTTCATGTTATCGAACCTCCCTCAATTCGGTGTCTAGGCGAAGTTGAACGGAAATATCATGATATGTATAGTCCGGTTTTCCGCAAGGGGGGGGGAATTGCTTTGCATCGCCGAGACCGGTTGTATCATGTGCTGAGTCCGCGACGGATCGGTCGTCCGGGCCGGGCCGCCGCGTGATCGTTCCGCGAGCCGGGTTTTCGCCGCCGACGGGAGAGGAGACGTTCGGGATGGATGGATGGAAGGATGACGCCGCGCCCCGGCTCATGGACCTCAAGGACCGGGCCCTGGCCGCCGCGGCCGAGGGGATCACCATCGCCGACGCCCGGGCGCCCGGCCGCCCGCTGATCTACGTCAACGAGGGCTTCGAAAGGCTGACCGGCTACGCGGCTTCCTTCGCGCTGGGGCGGAACTGCAAGTTCCTGCAGGGCCCCGAAACCGATCCGGGGGTTTCCGAGCGGATCCGCGCCGCGCTGCGCGAGCAACGCGACTGCACGGTCGAGATCCTCAACTACCGCCGCGACGGGTCGCGCTTCTGGAACAGGCTTTCGATCTCGCCGGTGCGCGACGGCGACGGCGGGGTCACCCATTTCATCGGCATCCAGTCCGACGTGACCGCCCGCCGCGACGCCGAGGACGCCCTGCGCCTGGCGAAGGAACAGCTCGAGCGGGCCAACAGGTCCATGCGGCGGGATCTGAACGAGGCCGCCGAGGTCCAGCAGGCCTGGCTGCCGCGGGAGCTTCCCGCCGTGCCCGGATTCTCCTTCGCCTGGACCTGCCGTCCGTGCCAGGAGCTCGGGGGCGACAGCCTGGGCATCCAGCGGCTGGATCCGGATCATGTCGGAATCCATATCCTGGACGTCAGCGGTCACGGCGTGCCCGCGGCCCTGTTCTCCGCTTCCCTGAACCGATTGCTCTCGCCCGTTCCGGAGCAGTCCTGCCTGTTCGTCCCGGCGACCGGCGGCCGAACCGGATTCGATGTCGCCCCGCCGGCCCGGGTGGTCGAGACCCTCAACAGCCGGCTGATCTCCGACCCCGATACCCGCAAGTTCTTCACGATGGTCTACGGGGTTCTCGACCAGAGGACCGGCGAATTCCGCTACGCGACGGCCGGGCATCATCCGCCCCTGCGGATCGATTCCGACGGCCCCGGGATCTGCCCGGCCCCCGACGGATTGCCGGTCGGCATCCTGCCGGATTTCGAGTATCGGGAGGACGTGCTGCGGCTGAGCCCCGGCGATCGGCTGCTGCTGTTCACCGACGGGGCGACCGAGGCGGCCGACGCGCGCGACGAGCAGCTGGGGCAGTCGGGCCTGATGGAGGCATTCGCCGGCAACGCCCATCTGCCGGTCGAGGAATGCCTGCAGGCGGTGATGGAGAGGATCGCCGATTGGAACGACGGGGATCAGTTCGAGGACGACGTGACCCTGCTGGGAATCGAATGCTCAGCGGGCTGAGATCCTCCGGCCGGGAATCGGGCCGGCCCGGTCTCAATCGCCGGCCGCCGGTCTTTTCCAGGCGCTGACGTGGTCGATCTCGAGGGAGAAGTCTCCCGGCTGGCCGTCGGCCAGCATCAGCGACAGCTGCCGGATGCGGGATGTGTCCAGCGGCGGCGCGTCGGGCACGGCGCGGCCCCTGAACGAGGCCTCGAAGCGGTCGAAGGGGATGCGGGCGATCATCCACGTCCGGCAGCCGGTGGTGAACGAGGCCCGGTAGGCGACGCCGTCGAGGCGGCCGTCGGTTCTCAGTCTCAGCTGATAGGTCCGTCCGTCGCCGCGGACCTTGATTTCCAGACCGTCGAAGGACGAGAGATCGCCCCGGCCGATCTCGGCCCGCACCGAGGCGAACCCCCCGTTGTTCTCCAGCGAAAGGGTTCCCGTGAATAGGCCGGTCCCCTCGCCGGAGAGCCGGAAAGCGCCCCGGGACACGCCGCCCATCACCACATCGTCGACCGAGCGCCAGACGGCCTGATCGTCGGGTCCGAAGTCGAAAAGGATGCGTGGGTTCTTCATCGGGCTTCCTGCGGACGGGGAATCTGTCGCGAACCGGTACCGCAAGAAAGACTACCGCGGATTCGGGCGGGGCGCCATCTTCCCGAGCCCCCTTGCCGTCGTCGCCGGGCTTTCGTAGCCTGGAAATCATGAACACGAATCTCGATTCCACCGGCGTCGGCCGGACTGCCTTGGCAGAGGGCGGGCGGGTCCTGGTGACAGGCGCGACGGGCTACGTCGGCGGCCGGCTGCAGAGGCGGCTGGAGGCGTCGGGTTTCCGGGTGCGCTGCATGGCGCGCAGTCCCGAGCGGCTGGCCGGAAGGGTCGGGCCGGGCGTCGAGACCGTCGCCGGCGACGTGCTGGACCGGGCGTCCCTCGATTCGGCGCTGGCCGGCGTCGACGGCGCCTACTACCTGATCCACTCCATGGGTTCGAGCGGTGAATTCGAGGAGCAGGACCGGCTCGGGGCGCGGAATTTCGCCGAGGCGGCGCGCGCCGCCGGCGTCGGCCGGATCATCTACCTGGGCGGGCTGGCGCAGCAGTCGGGCGACCTGTCGAAGCATATGCGCAGCCGGCACGAGGTGGGCGACATCCTGCGCGAGAGCGGCCTGCCGGTGATCGAGCTGCGCGCCTCGATCGTACTGGGCTCGGGCAGCCTGTCCTTCGAGATGATCCGAGCCCTGGTCGAACGCCTGCCGGCGATGGTCACCCCGAAGTGGGTGGCGGTCGAGGCCCAGCCCATCGCCATCGATGATCTGCTGGATTATCTGATGGAATCGCTGGCTCTGCCTCCGGAATCGCGCGTCTTCGAGATCGGAGGCGCCGACAGGGCCTCCTACGGCGACCTGATGCGCGAGTACGCCCGCCAGAAGGGGATGAAGCGCCTGATGGTGCCGGTGCCGGTGCTCACGCCCCGGCTTTCCAGCCTCTGGCTGGGGCTGGTCACTCCGCTCTACGCGCGGATCGGCAAGAAGCTCATCGAGAGCATCGAGCATCCCTCGGTGGTCGAGGATCCGACCGCCCGCGAGGTCTTCGCGGTCAGGCCGCGGGGCGTGACCGAGGCCGTCGCCGCGGCTCTGCGCAACGAGGAACGCGAGTTCGCCGAGACGAGCTGGTTCGACGCCGTTTCCTCGGCCGGCCCGCAGCGCAACCGTGCGGGGGTGAGGTTCCGCAACCGCCTGCTCGACGCCCGCTCGATCCGGGTGGATGTTCCCGTTGCGGCCGCCTTCGCTCCGGTGGCCCGCATCGGCGGCGACAACGGCTGGTACGCCCATCGATTCCTCTGGAAGATGCGCGGCTGGATCGACCTGCTGATCGGCGGGGTGGGATCGAGGCGCGGGCGCCGCGACCCCGAGACGCCCCACGTCGGCGACGCGGTGGATTTCTGGCGGGTCGAGCGCTACGAGCCCGACCGGCGGCTTCTGCTGCGGGCGGAGATGAAGGTCCCGGGCCGGGCCTGGCTGGAATTCGCCGTCGAGCCCGACGGACGGGGCGCGGTCATCCGCCAGACGGCCGTCTTCGATCCCGAGGGGCTGTTCGGGCTGCTCTACTGGTACGCCCTGTTCCCGGTGCACGGGCCGGTTTTCGGCGGGATGCTCGCGGGGATCGCGCGGCGGGCCCGGGAGGCGGCGCGCGAGGGGCCCTGATCCGCGCGATGCCGCCCGCGGGAGCGGAAAAGAAAGGGGACGACCGGCGAACCGGTCGTCCCTTTCTTCGAAGGGCGTGTTCGCTCTTCGCGGATCGCTACCGGTCGGCCAGACCCTGCAGCGCGGCGAAGGCCTTCTCGACGCGGCTGGGCTCTTCGTCGTCGCTCTTTTCGACCAGAGGCTCCGCCGAAGCCAGGTCGACATCGACCCAGGTCTCGGTCCCGAATCCCAGGAACATGCCCGTGCAGGACCCGGTCACGTTCAGGGCGTCTCCGGCGCTGATCGGGCCGCTGACCGGCGTGATGTCCACGTCGCCGTCGAACCAGTTGACGTCTTCGGTCGTGAAGCCCGCGGGGAAGATGTCCGCGCCGGCGAACGAGATGCTGGTGCCCTCGATGAAGACCGAACCGTTGTAGTCGAAGTACGAGTACTCGCCGGTGTCGGCGTCACGGATGTCGACGTCGAAGTCGTAATAGACCAGGTATCCGTCCGCGGCTTCGGCGGCGTTCCAGGTCACGGTGATGTCGTCGCCCCAATCCATCTCGACGAACTCGGGCGAGGTCAGGGAGCAGGTGTCGGGGATCTCGACCGAGGCTTCGCTCAGCGCGTGGCCCGCGCCCAGATCGATGCTCAGGTTCGCGTAATTCTCGGCGTCGGGGGCGTAGTAGCCGTAGAAACCGAATCCGCCGCCATAGATCGACATCTCCATCTCCATGCCCAGTTCCGATCCGTTGATCGAGACGGCCGGGACGGTGGGAGGGTAGGCGACGTTGACGTAGGCTTCGGGCTGATCCTCATCCACGGCCTTGGGACCGCTCATGTCATCGCCGAAAGCGATGCCCATCACGTAGGGCTGGACGGTGGGCGCGGCGACATCGTCGTCATCGTCGTCGCAGCCGGTCAGGGGGGCGAGGAAGGCGAGCATGGCGATCATAGAGAGCAGCACGAGTTTCCGGTGAGACATCTTTCCTCCTTGAAAGGCACGGTTGTACGAAACGGGACGGGCGCGTTTCGCAAAATCCGGACCACAATATCAGTTGCCACCGGTATTGGAAGTGGTTTTCGCTATCGGATCAGAGGTAATGCTCGTAGATCTTGCGGAAATGGTGCCCGTACACGGCGTAGGTCATCGCCAGCGGGAACAGGCGCGGACGCAGCAGAAGGGTCTCGAAGACGAGCCTCCAGTAGTGGCGCCGGTCCTTGCCGCGCAATCCGATGTGGTAGATCGATCTGAGGAATCCGAGCACATCGCCTGATTTCGGCCGGCTCCGGCGCAGATTCGGTCGGGCCTTGTCGAAGCGCGCGAGGAAGCCCCGGATCCGTTCGTAGTAGGGCCCGGCTGCATAGATATTTCTCAGCAGCCGCCGGTATCCGGCCATCAGCACCGCCTCGTTCATCATGGGTTCGAAGTTCATCGAGCCGTCGGTGTTGTCGCCGGTGGCCTCCCGTCGCAATCGTCCTTCGCGGGCCAGCCGGCGGTAGAGCTTGGTGCCGCGCGGGGCGTTCAGCAGTCCGACCATGGCCGTCACGATGCCGCTCTCGACGATGAAGCGGGTCATCTGCTCGAAGACCGCCGGCGGATCGTTGTCGAAGCCGACGATGAAGCCGCCTTTGACCTCCAGGCCGGCGTCCTGGATCCTCGCGATCGACGCCAGCAGGTCGCGGTTCTCGTTCTGCTTCTTGCCGCATTCGGCCAGGCTTTCCTCGTTGGTCGTCTCGATCCCGATGAACACCGACGTGAAGCCGGCCTCGACCATCAGCGCCATCAGTTCGGGATCGTCGGCGAGGTTGATCGACAGCTGGGTGCACAGGCTGAACGGATGGCGGCGCGAGTGCATGAACTCGATGATCATCGGCAGGATGTCCCGTTTCAGGCGCCGCGGATTGCCGATGAAGTTGTCGTCGACGAAGAAGACCGCTCCCCGCCAACCCATGCGGAGGATCTCCTCCAACTCGGCCCGCACCTGGGCGGCGCTCTTGGTGCGCACCTTGCGGCCGAAGAGCGAGGTGATGTCGCAGAATTCGCAGTCGAAGGGGCAGCCGCGCGAGTACTGGAGGTCCAGCGTGACGTAGCTGTCGCTGTCGATCAGGTCGTACCGCGGCGGCGGCGTGAGGCGGATGTCGGGATGCAGCGGGCTCTCGTAGCGGGGCTGCGCCCGGTCCTCGGCGAGATCGGCCAGAAACGGCGGCAGCGTGACTTCCGCCTCGCCGAGCACGAGGTGGTCGACTTCCGGAAAATCGTCGGGACAGGTGGAGAACAGGGGGCCGCCGGCGACGGTCCGCACGCCCAGCCGCCGGCAGCGGGCGATGACCTCCACGGCGGATTCCCGCTGGATGGACATCGCGCTGATCAGGACCAGGTCGGCCCGCAGCAGATCCTCGTCGAGCAGGGGGGTGACCTTCAGGTCGATGAGCTTCAGATCCCAGTCGGCAGGCAGCAGGGCGGCGACGGTCAGCAGTCCCAGCGGAGGTTCGCTGGCTTTCTTGGCGACGATCTTCAGGGCGTTGTCGAAGCCCCAGAAGGTGTCGGAATAGCTCGGGTAGACGAGAAGGGCCTTCATGGTCGGATCCTCTCGCTGCGGCGATTCTTTATGACATCTCAATTCCTCTTGCGCAGGCGGTTGAGCAGGATGTTCAGCATGGCGTCGGTCTGGTCGGCGGTCGTCAGGGCTTTTTCCCCCATGACCCACGGATATTCAAGGGATCTCAGCGCCGCCACAAGTATATGGGCCGCGGCCTCGGCGTCGGCGATCTCCAAGGTCCCGTTTTTCGCCCCCTTGGCCGGGATATCGGCCGCGGCCGCGGGTTGCGGTTCGCAGCCCGGTTCTTTTCCCTGATATCGTAGGAACCCTGTCCGGGAGGCGTGGTCGTGGGGTACCGGGCGTTGGCCGACCTGCTGGTCGCAATCCATCTGCTGTTCATCGTCTACGTGGTCTTCGGCGGCCTGTTCGCGCTGCGCCGGGGGTGGGCGGCCTACGTGCACGTCCCGGTCGCGGCCTATGGGTTGCTGATCGAGATCTTCGGCTGGATCTGCCCGCTGACGCCGCTGGAGAACCGGCTGCGGCTGGCCGCCGACCGGCAGGGATACGCCGGGGGGTTCATCGAGCATTACATCATGCCGCTGGTCTATCCGCCGGGCCTGACCCGCGACGCGCAGTACGTGCTCGGGGGGCTGGTCCTGGCGGCCAACATCGTCATCTACGCCCTCGTGATCGCCGTGCGCCGGCGACGGTCGCGTTGACTCCTCCCCGCAGTCATCGAGGGGAACGCCTGAAACCCGACCAGATCCGACTTGCAAGATCCGCCGGGGGCGTTCTAGGATACGCGATTCCGAAGAACCCATAGCCAGGAGTCGACTTCATGGACGTCGTCATGCTCTCGCGCATCCAGTTCGCCCTGACCATCGGATTCCACTACATCTATCCGCCGCTGAGCATCGGGCTGGGCCTGCTGCTGGTGATGATGGAGGGGCTGTACCTCAAGACCGGCAAGCCGCTCTACCATCAGATGACACGTTTCTGGGTGCGGATCTTCGGGCTGATCTTCGCCTTCGGCGTGGGCACCGGCATCGTGATGGAGTTCGAATTCGGCACCAACTGGGCCCGCTACTCGCGCTTCGTGGGCGACATCTTCGGCAGTCCGCTGGCCGCCGAGGGCATCTTCGCCTTCTTCCTCGAGTCGGGCTTTCTGGCGCTGCTGCTCTTCGGCTGGGATCGGATCAGCAAGCGGATGCACTTCTTCGCCACGATCATGGTCTGCCTCGGCGCCCATTTCAGCGCCATCTGGATCATCGTGGCCAACAGCTGGATGCAGACGCCGGCGGCCTACCACATCGTCGAGACGGCGGTCGGGCCGCGCGCGGAGATCACCAGCTTCTGGGGGGCGGTGCTGAATCCGTCGACCCTCGACCGGCTGTGGCACACGGTGATGGGGGCCTGGCAGGCGGGCGCCTTCTTCGTGATCTCGGTGGCGGCCTACTACCTGCTGCGCCGGCAGCATCTGGACTTCGCCAAGGCCTCGCTGAAGGTGGCCTTCGCGCTGGCGATGGTCGCCTCGCTGGCCCAGCTGGCCAGCGGGCACTCCGGCGCGATCGTGGTCAACGACCATCAGCCGGCCAAGCTGGCGGCCTTCGAGGGGATCTACGAGACGGGCGCCGAGGCGGACCTGACGATCATCGGCTGGGTCGACGAGCAGAACCGCGAGGTGAAGGGGATCAAGATCCCCGGCCTGCTGAGCCGGCTGGTGGGAGGCGACACGGGCACCGTGGTCGAGGGCCTGAACGACATCCCGCGCGACCAGTGGCCGCCGGTGCAGATCACCTTCCAGACCTACCATTTCATGGTGGCGATCGGCATGGCGCTGATCCTGCTGTCCTGGGGGGGCGGCCTGCTCGCCTGGCGCGGCCTGCTGTTCCGCTGGCGATGGCTGCTGTGGGTCCTGGTCTTCTCGGTGCTGCTGCCGCAGATCGCCAATCAGCTGGGCTGGGCTGCGGCCGAGATCGGGCGGCAGCCCTGGATCGTCTACGGGCTGATGCGCACCGGCGACGCGGTCAGCGAGACCGTCGGCGCCGGCGACGTGCTGTTCTCGCTGATCCTGTTCACGCTGATCTACCTGGCCCTGTTCGTGGTCTTCATCGTGCTGCTGGACCAGAAGGTGAAACACGGCCCGCAGGCCGAAGACATGCCGAGCGGCGGGGAGGTGCGGTCGTGACCCAGGAATTCTACAACATCGCCTGGTACGTCCTGGTGGGCGTGCTGCTGACCGGATACGCGATCCTCGACGGCTTCGACCTGGGCGTCGGGGGGCTGCACCTGCTGGCCCGCGGCGACCGCGACCGCCGCATCTTCCTCAACGCGATCGGCCCGTTCTGGGACGGCAACCAGGTATGGCTGGTGACCGGCGGCGGCGCCCTGTTCGCGGCCTTCCCGCACGTCTACGCCACGGCCTTCAGCGGCTTCTACACGGCCTTCATCCTGCTGCTGTTCATGCTGATCTTCCGGGGCGTCTCGATCCACGTGCGCAGCCTGCGCCCGGGATCGCGGTGGCGCGGCTTCTGGGACGGGGCCTTCAGCGTCTCGAGCCTCACGGCGTCGCTGCTGATCGGCGTCGCGCTGGGCAACGTGGCCTGGGGCGTGCCGATCGGCGCCGACTTCAACTACCACGGGAACCTGCTGCATCAGATCCATCCCTACACGGTGCTGACCGGCCTGCTGGTGGTCGCGATGTTCATGATGCACGGCGCGATCTACCTGATGCTCAAGACCGAGGGCGAGCTGAACGAGCGGGTGCGCGGCTGGGTGCGGCCTTCGATCATCGCCTTCATCCTGCTGTACGTGGTGGTGACGATGGCCACGCTGCTCTACCTGCCGCACATGGCCGCGCCCTTCCGCGACCATCCGGTCCTGTTCCTGGTGCCGGCGCTGAGCGTGCTGGCGATCGCCAACATCCCGCGCGAGATGCACCACGGGCGCGAGATGCGGGCCTTCCTGTCGTCGTCGATAACGATGCTGCTGCTGCTGCTGCTGTTCGGCATCGGGATGTTCCCCGAGTTGATCCACGCGCGGCCCGATCCCGAGCTCAGCATGACCGCCTTCAACGCGTCGAGTTCGCAGCTGACGCTCAAGACCATGCTGATCCTCGCGGCGATCGGCATGCCCCTGGTCCTGGCCTACACCATCCACATCTACCGGGTGTTCCAGGGGAAGGTGAAGCTGGATTCGATGTCGTACTAGGGGGGGATATTTCGTATCCTTGATATACGCCCGGAGAGGACGCCGCCCCATGTTCCGTTGCGCCTTGCTGCTGGTTCTTCTCGCCTCGATGCTCCCGGCCCCCGCCGCCGAGGCCGCCCTTTTCGACTGGCCCTTCATCCTGCGCTTCGGCGACGCCAAGCCGGTCGGCCTCGACGGCCTGATGGTCGGATTCGAAGGCGTCCAGGTCGAGAGCCGCTGTCCGATCGGGGTGTTCTGCGTCTGGGAGGGCGACGCCGAATGCCTGCTCTGGATGCAGCCGCCCGGGGGCGAGGCCGAATATTTCGCCCTGCACACCTACCATGTCTGGGATCAGCATCACGATGTCGGTCCCTACCGGATGATCCTGCTTGAGGTCGAGCCCTACCCGGTCTTCGGCGAGCCGATCGCGCCGCAGGACTATTTCGTGACCGTCCTTGTCACCGACTACGGCCCGGTCGACGGCGACGACCCGAGCTGGGGCGCGATCAAATCGCTCTATCGCTGAGCGCCGCGGTCGCGGCCGGACGGGATCAGGAACCGCTCTGCGGCAGATCATCCACCACGCCCACCACCACCGAGCGCACCGGAAGGTCGGAGCCGCCGAGGATCTGGCGCGCCCCGTTGCCCTCGTCCAGCACCAGCACGGTCTCGCCCGCGCCGGCGCCCGCGGCGTCGACCGCGATCAGGTAGGCGCCGGTCGGCTCGCCGCGGCCGTCGAGCTTGTCGATCACCAGCAGCGTGCGGTTGTCCATCGACCGGTGGTGGATGGTGGAGGTGATGCGGCCCACGGCGCGTCCGAGGATCATCGCGGGCCTCCTTCGGGGGAGTCGGCGGGGGTTTCGGAACCGGGATCGATCTGCACGTCGTTCACGATGCCGACCACCGCGTGATCGACCGGCACGTAGCTCGGGTCGAGGGTCAGCGCGGCCTCGCGGCTGGCCTCCCAGTAGACGGTTTCGCCGGGGCCGGCCATCCGGGTGCCGTCGGCGCAGACGAAGGGCCTGCCCTCGGGCTCGCCGCGCTTGTCCAGGGGCTGGACCCAGAGCATGGGCACGCCCGACAGGCCCTCGGCGATCACCGACGGGACCAACGTGCCGATCACCTTGCCCAGGAACATCGGATCACTCCCCGTTGGCTGCGGGCAAAAATTCGGCGCCTTCCGGCTCGCGCACAGGACAGGGGCCGAAACGGGTGCCGCCGGACACGATGTCCAGCAGGGTCTGCTCGACGCGCGGCATCAGGGAGCGGGCCAGCAGCTCGCCGCGGTCGCCGATGCGGCCCGAGGCGATCTCGAGCGCGGCCTGCAGATCGGTCAATCCGCCGCAGAGCACCGCCAGGCCGCGGCCGCCGAGATCGTCGGCCAGCCGCAGTTCGGCCAGCCGGACCGGCACGGCTTTCAAGGCGCCGTCGATCGCCCGCAGCAGGGCGGGCGAGGTCGAGGTTTCCAGCACCGCCATCGCCTCGTGGTCGTCGTGCCGCAGGTCGCCGGTCAGGGCGTCGCGCAGGGCGGGATGCGGATCGGGCAGGAAGACGTCGTCGGCGACATCGACGCCGGCGGTCCCCTCGCGCCAGGCCTCTTCGGTGCTGGCGACCGTGCCGCCGACCAGGGCCAGGAAACGGCCCGGATGGACGGTGCCGCATTTCAGCACCGCGATCGGCGAACGTTTCAGCATGCGGTCGACCGCCGCCAGTCCGTCGGCGGCGTAGGCGTATTCGATCAGTGCGAAGGCTGTTTCGGGTCGGTTCATCTAGACGATCCTGAAATGATCCACCATCACGCAGCGGCGGCGGCGGCTGAAGCTGACCGGGTAGGTCAGGCCCTCGCCCGTCGGGCTGGCGATGGTGAAGCTGGTATGCCCCTCGCCTCCGGCGCCGAGGCCGGCGACGATGGGTCCGTTCTTGACGAAGATGCTGGTGTTGATGACCCGCGCCATGCGGCTCAGCGAGTCGATGTTGCGCGAGTGCATCGCGGCCGAGTGGCCGAAGCCGTGCTCGGCCTCCTTCGCGAGGTCGATGCCGTGGTCCACGTTCTTCACCCGGACGATCGGCAGCACCGGCATCAGCTGCTCCGACCAGACCAGCGGGTGGTCCTCGGACACGTCGGCGATGACCAGGGCGGTGTCCGGGGCGGCCCGCACGCCGATCTCGGCCAGGATCGCCGCGGCGTCCTTGCCGACCCAATCCTTGTTGATCACGCCGTGGGTGCGGGGCTGCGGCGTCTCCTTGAAGATGACCTTCTCCAGCCGGCGCAGTTCGGCCCGGTCGATCAGCCGGGCCTTGCGCGCCCGCATCGATTCGATCAGCGCGTCGGCCGCCTTCTCGACGACGAAGACCTCCTTCTCGTCGACGCAGATGATGTTGTTGTCGAAGCCCGCGCCGAAGACGATGTCGCGCCCGGCCTGGCCGATGTCGGCCGTCTCGTCGACCACCACCGGCGGATTGCCCGGGCCCGCGCAGACGGCCCGCTTGCCGCTCTGCATCGCGGCCTTGACCACGCCCGGCCCGCCGGTGACCACCAGCAGGTCGATCCCCGGGTGGTGCATCAGCTCGCCGGCGCTCTCGATCGTCGGCCGCCCGACCGCGGTGACCAGGTTGCCCGGCCCGCCGGCGCCCCTGACGGCCCGGTCGATCAGCCGGATCGTCGCCATCGAGCATTCCACCGCGCCGGGATGCACGTTGAAGACCACGCTGTTGCCCGCCGCGACCATGCCGATGGTGTTGCAGATGATGGTGCTGGTCGGGTTGGTGGTCGGGGTGATCGAGCCGATGACCCCGAAGGGCGCCCACTCCATCAGCGTCAGGCCCTTGTCGCCGGTGGTGGCGACCGGGGTCAGGCATTCGGTGCCGGGCGTCTTCTCGGTCACCAGGCTGTTCTTGATGATCTTGTGGTCGAGACGGCCGAGGCCGGTGTCCTCGACGGCCAGCCGCGCCAGGTTCTCGCCCTCGCGCCGCATGGTCCCGCGGATCGCCTCGATGATCTCGCCGCGCTTGGCCAGGGGCAGTTCGCCCAGGGCCCGGTAGGCGATCCGGGCCGCCGCGATGCAGTCGTCGACCGTCGCGAAGACCCCGTCGCCGAGGCGCGCGCCCGCGACCGCGGAGCCGGCGCCCGCAGACGCTCCCGACGTGCCGCCGTCCACCGGCACGCCGATCCGTCCCGCCAGGCGGCGGGCGATCGCGTCGACCTGCTGGTCGGTGAGTCTGCTCATGTCAATCGTCCCGGCCCTTGAGGTACCTGTCCTCGCCGCCGATCTCCCAGCTGTCCACGATGGCCATCACCACCGCGTCGACCGGCTTGCCGTCGGTGGCCTCGGTCTGCCGCGCGGACGAGCCCGATGCGTAGAGCACGTACTCGCCCACGCCGGCGCCGACGCCGTCGGCCGCGACCACCGTGCCGCCGGTCGGTTCGCCGTCGGGACCGGCCTGTCCCAGGAAGAGCAGCTTCAGCCCCTCGATCCTGGGTTCCTTGCGTGTCGACACCACGGTGCCGAGCACCTTCGCCAGATTCATGTCGCCTCCCGTCGTCGGACCGGAGCTACTTCTTGGTCGCTTCGGCCTGGCGTCCCAGCGGGATCACCAGATCCACGTTCGCATGCGGCCGGGCGATGATGTGCACGGCCACCAGCTCGCCCACGCGGGCCGCTGCGGTCTGGCCGGCGTCGCAGGCGGCCTTCACCGCCGCCACGTCGCCGCGGATCACGACGGTCGTGTAGCCGCCGCCGGTCTTCTCGTAGTTCACCAGTTCCACGCGGGCCGCCTTGACCATGGCGTCGGCCGCCTCGACCACCGCGGGGAAACTCCGGCATTCGATCATACCCAGGGCTTCGGACATGGTTCGCTCCTTTGCTCTCGCCCCGGTTCCGCCGGGGCCGGTCGTGGTTGCGGACTTCCTACTTCTTCAGAACGCGCCCGGTCAGCGACTCCAGCGCCTGCAGCGCCGCGGGCCGGGCCGTTTCGACATCCTTCTCCTCGCCGCCGATGTACACGCGGCCGA
This sequence comes from uncultured Fibrobacteraceae bacterium, assembly GCA_964384825.1. GTDB lineage: Bacteria > Krumholzibacteriota > Krumholzibacteriia > LZORAL124-64-63 > LZORAL124-64-63 > CAYLMM01. The sequence goes on along the minus strand of CAYLMM010000037.1, from coordinate 495 downwards.
AGCTCCCGAAGGCCCTCACCTCCAGGATGTTGATCTCGGCCGCCTTCTCGGCCTCGTTCGCCGCCAGCGCCGCGTAGGCCGCCGGTTCGGTCTCCAGCACGAACAGGGTCTGGCCGGCCAGGATCAGGTTCCCGTGGCGCATGCGGTTGATCAGCATGCACTGGTGGTCGTCGAGATGGCGCACCACCTGGTCGGAGACGATCCGCGGCTTCAGGCGGCTGCCCTCCTCCAGTTCGAGGGCGTCGAGGATGGCCGCTCCCGCCTGCCTGACGTCGGCCTGGCTGTCGGAATGGACCTCGAGCATGCCGAAGTGCCGCTCGACGATCTGCATGCCGGGCGTGACGTTGGTCGATTTCAGCGCGACGTCGGTCACCCGGTTGATTTCGATGCCCGGCGCGATCTCGACGAACAGGCTCGCCTGGCCCGAACGGGGCAGGAATCCCTGGGCGACGGTCGCCTGGAACGAGGCGAACTGGGGCTGCAGGCTGTCGATCA
>CAYLMM010000036.1:0-28814 GCA_964384825.1 uncultured Fibrobacteraceae bacterium | reverse complement strand
AACTCATGCTCAGCAGCTGGGCCGCCTTGCTGTCGTTGTTTTCGGCGTGCTGCAGCAGTTTCATCTGCATGTCGAACTGGCGCGCCAGCGAAATCATGTTGACCATGCCGTCGACGACGTTGACGTTGGATGACTCCAGCGCGCCGCTGATCAGCGTCAGGATGATCGTCCACGGGCGGATCATCGCCCTCCTTCAGGCTGTCGTCCGCCGCCGCGGCGGCGGGGCCAGGACCGATAACGCGCCGGGTTCGACCCGGAAAACGTGCGCGCCGGCCGGCAGCCGTCGCGCTTCTCCGTCGACGTGAACCGCGAAGGGCGCGAAAAATTCCACCTCGGCCGCCGCGGCGCGGGGCATCAGCACGCGGGGGTCGACGAGATGGCTTCCGGACAGGCTCCGGGGCAGCAGACGCAGAATATCCCACCGGCTCATGGCCCGGGCAAGGCAGAAGTCGAGCAGGCCGTCGGCCGGATCCGCCCGCGGGGTCAGCAGGTAGCCCCCGCCGCAGCGCGGCCCGTTGCCCACTTCGATCAGGGCCCAGTCCCCGTCCAGCACGCCGCCCCGGTCCAGCCGCCAGCGGGCCCGGGTCGGCCGGTGGCTCAGCAGTCCTCCGGCGGCGGCCGCGAGGTAGCGGGCGCCGGACAGGAAGCGCGGCGCCGAAGCGGCGCGCAGCGAGACCTCGGCGCTCAGCAGCAGGCCGACCGAATTGACGAAGGGCGTGTCGTCGAAGAAGCCGACATCCACCCGCCGCGGCATGCGGCGGGCGGCGGCCGCGGCGCCCTGCTCCGGCGTGTCGATGCCCATGCCCCAGGCGAAATCGTTGCCGCTGCCGCCGGGCAGCAGCGCCAGCGAGGCCCGGGTGCCGAGCAGTCCGCGCGCGACCTCGCTCACGGTGCCGTCGCCGCCGATCGCGGCGACCACCGGATGGCGTTCGGCGGCGCGGGCGGCCAGGGCCGCGGCGTCGCCGGGACCGCCGGTGACCAGCAGTTCGACCGAGAATCCGGCGTCGGACAGCAATCGCGCCGCGCGGTCGGCGGAGCAGCGCCGGCGGGAGGATCCCGCGGCGGGATTGAAGATCAGGGCCGTCGAATCCATGACGTTCCCGAGGCCCCCTCATCGCAAGAACGCGGCCTGCCGCCGCGTTCCCGGTCCACAGATGCAGATTGGCGGGAATGTGTGGGAATCGAACCCACCCCGGACGGTAGACGCGCCCGACTGAAGGATTTGAAGTCCCCGGGGCCCACCAGGACCCATCCACTCCCGCACGAGACTCGCCCCCATGATAGACCCGACGGGGCGCGAAATCCAGTCCGCGCGCGGTCCGCTTCCGGGCCGCGCGCGGCGGATCTAAGTCGGCGGGCGCCTAGCCGGCGTCCGCGATCAGCTCGATCTCGACCAGGCCGTCCTTCGGCAGGCGGGCCACCTGGACCGCGGAACGGGCCGGGGGCTCGACCGCGAAGAACTCGGCGTAGATCTCGTTCATGGCCGCGAAATCGTTCATGTCCTTCAGGAAGACCGTCGTCTTGATCACGTCGCCGAAGCCCAGCCCGGCGTCCGCGAGGATGGCCGCGGCGTTCTCCAGGGCGCGGCGCGTCTGGGCCTGCACCCCGCCCGGAACGAATTCGCCGGTGGCGGGATCCATGCCCAGCTGGCCGGCCGTCAGCAACAGCCCGCCCGCGACGACGGCCTGGCTGTAGGGACCGATCGCGGCGGGGGCCTTGTCGGTGGCGATGATCTTTCGGCTCATGCGGATGCTCCTTCCGGTTGACGGACACGCGACGGCCCGCGCCGCCCGGACGCGGGCCCGCGTATCTCCCTGACTATTCCACGGTGACCGATTTGGCCAGGTTCCGCGGCTGGTCGACGTTCTCGCCGCGCAGGACCGCGATGTGATAGGCCAGCAGCTGCAGCGGAATGACCGACAGCAGCGGGGTCAGCATGTCGAGCGTCTCGGGGATGGTGATGACGTGATCGCTCATCTCCCCGATCTCGCGGTCGCCCTCGGTGACGACGCTGATGATCTTCCCGCGCCGCGCCTTCACCTCCTGGACGTTCCCCTTGATCTTCTGGTAGCTGCCGTCGCGGGTGCAGATCACGACCACCGGCATGTTGGGATCGATCAGCGCGATCGGGCCGTGCTTCATCTCGGCCGCAGGATAGCCCTCGGCGTGGATGTAGCTGATCTCCTTGAGCTTCAGCGCCCCCTCGAGCGCGATCGGATAGCTGTAGCCGCGCCCCAGGTACAGGAAGTTGGAGTGGTCGGCGTATGACCGGGCGATATCGAGGATGGCGTCGGACTGCGCCAGGATCGACTCGATCTTCCGCGGCAGCTCGGTCAGCTCGCGGATGATCCGGATCCCGCGGTCGCTGGAGATGTTGGCCCGCCGTCCGAACAGCAGCGTCAGCAGCACCAGGATGGTCACCTGGCTGGTGAAGGCCTTGGTCGAGGCCACCCCGATCTCGGGCCCGGCGTGGATGTAGACTCCGCCGTCGGTCTCGCGCGCGATGGTCGAGCCCACCACGTTGGTCAGACCCAGCACCTTGGCCCCGCGCCGCTTGGCCTCGCGCATGGCCTCGAGCGTATCGATGGTCTCGCCGCTCTGGCTGATCGTCAGGCACAGCGTGCCGGGCTCGATGACCGGCGAGCGGTAGCGGAATTCGGAGGCGTACTCCACCTCCACCGGGATGCGCGCGTGCTCCTCGATCAGGTACTCGCCCAGCAGCCCGGCATGGAAGCTGGTGCCGCAGGCCAGGATGATGATCCGCCGGATGTTGCGCAGCTCCCAGTCCGAGAGCTGAAGCCCGTCGAGCTTCACGTCTCCGGTCTCGGCCAGGATCCGCCCGCGGAACGCGTTGACGATCGTCTCGGGCTGCTCGAAGATCTCCTTGAGCATGAAGTGCCGGAAGCCGCCCTTCTGGATCTGATCCAGATCCCAGGTGATCTCCTGCACCTCCTTGGCCACCTCGACGTTGTCGATGTTGGTCGTGACGACCTCGCCGGGCGTCAGGATCGCCATCTCGCCGTCGTCGAGGTAGATCACCTGGCGCGTCTCGCCCAGGATCGCCGCCACGTCGCTGGCCAGATAGTTCGACCCGTCGCCGATCCCGACCACCAGCGGCGAGCCGAGACGCGCGCCGACGATCTTGTCGGGCTCGTCGGAATGGACGACCGCGATGCCGTAGGTCCCGTCGACCAGCTTCAGGGCGTGCTGGACGGCCTGCTCGAGATTCCCCTTGTAGCTGTGGCTGATCAGGTGGGCCAGCACCTCGGTGTCGGTGTCGGTGACGAACTCGTGCCCCTCTTCGGACAGGCGCTTCTTCAGGGCCACGTAGTTCTCGATGATCCCGTTGTGCACCAGCGCCAGCTTGCCCGTGCCGTCCCGGTGGGGATGGGCGTTGGTCTTGTTCGGCGCGCCGTGGGTGGCCCAACGGGTGTGGGCGATTCCGCATTTGCCGATCACCCGGTGCTCCTTGAGGGCGGCCTCCAGGTTCTTGATCTTGCCCGCCCGCTTCACGACGTCCAGACCGCCGTCCACGACCGCCACTCCGGCGCTGTCGTAGCCGCGGTACTCCAGGCGCCGCAATCCCTCCAGCAGGATCGGGGCGACCTCTTTGTCTCCGGTGATGCCGACGATTCCGCACATGGCAGATCCTTCCTTGTTCCGCGGCGGTTCAGGCTCCGCAGCACTCCCGCGCCCGGTCCACGAGCCGACGGGCGGCGACGGCGTCCTCGGCCTCGGCGATGACCCGGATGATGGGTTCGGTGTTCGAGGGCCGCACGTGGACCCAGCCGCCGGGGCCGGTCCAGCGCACGCCGTCGCGATCGTCGATCTCGCCTCCGCCGGCGAGAAGCTTTGCGCCGACGGCGGCCGCGGCGAAGGGCCCGGTCTGGGGGAACTTGTCCTTGATCATGGCCACCGGCGGGTAGGCGCCGGTCAGGTCGGCCAGCGACGCGTCGCGATCGGCCAGCATCTGCAGCACCATGGCGATGCCGACCAGGGCGTCGCGCCCGGGATGCAGCGCGGGGTAGATGACCCCGCCGTTGCCCTCGCCGCCGATCACCGCGCCGTCGGCCAGCATCCGCGCCACCACGTTGGCCTCGCCCACCGGCGTGCGGGCGACGGCCGCCCCGTGCCCGGCGGCCACGGTCTCGATCAGGCCGGTGGTCGAGAGGTTCACGACCACCCCGCCGTGCTCGCGGCCCAGCAGGAAATCGACCGCGACTGCCAGGGTCAGCTCCTCGTTCAGGACCCGGCCCGAGGCGTCGCAAAGCACCAGGCGGTCGACGTCCGGGTCGACCGCGAAACCGATATCCGCCCCGTGGGTCCGCACGACCTCGCCCAGTTCCTCGAGATGGGCCGGAGTGGGCTCCGGCGGATGGGGGAACATCCCGCTCAGACCGCAGTGCAGGGGAACGCAGGTCACGCCCAGCTTCCCGAGCAGCCGCGGCACGATGGCGCCGCCGGCCCCCTCGACCGCGTCGACCACCGCGACCAGCTTCCGCGCGGCGATCTCCGGCGCATCGAGCCAGGGCAGGGCCAGCAGGGCGTCCAGATGCCGGTCGTCGGCTCCGGGAACCTCGGTGAAACCGCCGAGATCCTCCCATCCCACGTGCCCCTCGCCCGATTCGAAGAGGTCCCGGACCCGGGCGTTGGCCTCCGGCCCCAGGAACAGGCCCCGCTCGTCGAGGAGCTTCAGGGCGTTCCACTGCTGGGGATTGTGGCTGGCGGTGAGGATGATCCCGCCGACGGCGTCGGTCTGCTGGACGGCCATCTCGGTGGTCGGAGTCGTGGCGACGCCGATGTCCCGGACGTCGTGCCCCGTGGATCGCAGCGCCGCGGCCACGGCCTGCAGGAACATCGGCCCCGAAGGGCGGGTGTCGCGGCCGACGACGACCGGGCCGGCCGGCAGCCAGGCGCCGAATGCGGCAGCCCAGCGGGAAACCGCGACGGCGTCGAGCCCGTCGCCGATCACGCCGCGGACCCCGGAAACGCTCACGCGCAGGGGCAAGATTTCCATCCTCTCGCTGATTCCGGCTCCGGAACGGACTGCGGCGCATGCCGACGCCGGCTCGAAACTCGATGCGGGGAAACGTGTCGTGAACGCCGAGGAGAGATGGAGCCGGTGTGCGGACTCGAACCGCAGACCTGCTCATTACGAGTGAGCTGCTCTACCAGCTGAGCTACACCGGCCCTGTCTCGGGAAGCGGTGGTGCCTGGGGGCGGAGTCGAACCACCGACACCATGATTTTCAGTCATGTGCTCTACCAACTGAGCTACCCAGGCACCCGAAAGCGGTCACCGGCTCGAGCCGGCGGTCCGGGAATAAAACACTCCCGTCCCCTCGGTGTCAAGATCTTCAAAACGTTCCGATGAGATTGTAGTCCAACCCGGCAGCCGCGGCCACCGCAAAGAAGGCTCAATCCCTATCTCCATAACCGTCGGGATGTTCCCCGTGCCAGCGCCAGGCGTCGGCCAGAATCGAATCCACGCCGCTGCGCCGGGGGATCCAGCCGAGTTCGGCCCGGGCCGCGTCGCCGGCCGCCACCAGCCGGGCGGGATCGCCCGCGCGCCGGGGCTCGACCGGCGGAGCCAGGGTCCGGCCGCAGACCGCGGCCGCCGCATCGACGATCTCGCGGACCGAGCGGCCCGTCCCGGTGCCCAGATTGAAGGCCGAGAAGCCCGGCGCGCCGGCCCATTCGATCGCCAGGGCGTGGGCTTCGGCCAGATCGGACACGTGGATGTAGTCGCGGATGCAGGTCCCGTCGGGCGTGTCGTAGTCGTCGCCGAAGATCCGGAACGAGACATCGGGATCGATCACCGAACGCAGCAGCCGCGGGATCAGATGGGTTTCGGGCTCGTGGTCCTCCCCCAGGCCGCCCTCGGCTCCCGCGGCGTTGAAATAGCGCAGGGCCACGGCCGCGAACCCGGCCGCCGCGGCCGCGTCGGACAGCGCGCCCTCCATCGCCAGCTTGGTCCGCCCGTAAGGATTGACCGGCCGCGTCGGGGCGTCCTCGGGGATCGGCACCGTCGGCGGCTCGCCGTAGACCGCGGCCGACGACGAGAAGACGAAGCGCGCCGCCCCGCCGGCGGCCACCCGCTCGACCAGGTTCAGCGTCCCGCCCACGTTGTTGCGGTAGTACTTCAGGGGATCGGTCATCGACTCGGCCACCAGGCTGAAGGCCGCGAAATGGACCACGGCGTCGAAGGGACGCGCGAAGACCCGGTCCAGGAAAGCGCCGTCCAGCAGGTTTCCCTCGTGCAGGGGGGCGCCGGGCGGCAGGGCCGCGCGGTGTCCGGTGCTGAAATCGTCGAGCACCTCGACCTCGTGCCCCCGTCCTCCGAGCAGACGGGCGGTCACGCTGCCGATGTAGCCGGCCCCTCCGGTCACCAGAATCCTCATCACTTTCCTTTCCCGGCCGCGGACAGCCGCTCCTTCAGGAATCGACCGGTCGCCGAATCGGACCGCAGGGCAACGTCCTCGGGCGTGCCCTCGGCCACGATCGCGCCGCCGGCCTCGCCGCCGCCCGGCCCCAGGTCGATGATCCAGTCGGCCTGCGACAACAGTTCCATGTTGTGCTCGATGACCACCACCGAATGTCCCTGATCGACCAGTTCGTGCAGGACCTGAACCAATCGCGCCACGTCCTCGACGTGCAGGCCGGTCGTCGGCTCGTCCAGCAGGTACAGATTCCGCTTGCCGCTCGGCGCGGAAAGCTCGCGGGCGATCTTCAGCCGCTGGCTCTCGCCGCCGGAAAGCGTGGCCGCGGCCTGGCCCAGGGTCAGGTAGCCCAGCCCCACCTTGCGCAGGATCCACAACCGGTCGCGCACCGGGTTCTCGCCGCGGAAGAAGGCCAGGGCCTCCTCGACGGTCATCCTCAGGACGTCGGCGATGTTCTTGCCGCGGTAGCGGACCTCGAGCGTGGCCGGATTGAAGCGGCTGCCCCCGCAGATCTCGCAGGGCACCGAGATGTCGGCCATGAAGTGCATCTCGACGCGGTGCTCGCCCAGGCCCTGGCATTCGGGGCACCGCCCGCCGGAGGTGTTGAAGCTGAAGCGCCCCGGCTCGAAGCCCTTGGCCCGCGCCTCGGGCGTGGCGGCGAAGAGTTCGCGGATCGGCGCCATCACCTGCAGGAAGGTGGCCGGATTCGAGCGGCTGGAGCGGCCGATGGGAGTCTGGTCCACGCGGATCACCTTGTCCACGCCTTCGGCGCCCTGCATGCCGGTGAACGGCGCGCCCCGTTCCTTGCCGCCGCGGACCTTGCCGGTCAGCCCGTCGTGCAGGCAGTCGTTCATCAGGGTGCTCTTGCCCGAGCCCGAAACCCCGGTCAGGCCCACGAAGCGACGCAGCGGGAAGCGCACGTCGATGCCGCGCAGATTGTGGCATCGCGCGTTCTTCACGACCAGTTGCGGGGTCCGCCCCTCGCGCCGCCGTCCGGCCGGATCGCCGCCCTTCTCGCCCCGCATCCAGGCCGCGGTCAGGGTGTCGCCCGAAGAGATCAGTTCGTCCAGCGGCCCCTGGAAGACCACTTCGCCGCCGTGGCTGCCGGCGCCGGGCCCGAGTTCGATGAAGTGGTCGGCCGCCTCGAGAACCGACAGGTCGTGCTCGACCACGACCACCGTGTTGTCCGCCGCCACCAGCTCGCGCAGGGCCTCGATCAGCCTGGCGACGTCCGCGGCGTGCAGCCCGGTGGTCGGCTCGTCCAGCACGTAGAGCGTGTCCACGAGCCGCGATCCGAGCGAGTTGGCCAGATGGATCCGTTGGGCCTCGCCGCCCGACAGGGTGCGCGTCAGCCGGTCGAGGGTCAGGTAGCCCAGCCCCACGCCGACCAGGAAGCGAAGGCGGTGGACGATCTCGTCGCGCACCTCGCCCGCGGCCGCGACGTCCTCGCGCGAGAGGCGCAGGCTCTCGGTCCTGGCCAGCGCCTTCTCGATCGACATCCGGCCCACCGCGCCGATATCCAGGCCGCCCACCTTCACCGCCAGGGCCTCGGTCCGCAGCCGGGCGCCGCCGCAGGTGCGGCAGGTCGTGTCGCCCATGAAACGCCGGGTGAAGAAGCGGTGGTGCCCCTTCTCCATCTTCTTGCGCATCTGCTGCAGGAATGGGATCGCGCCCAGGAACGAGCCGTCCATCCCCTCGAGCACGAAGAGCTGCTGCTCGCGCGCGAGCCTGGCCCAGGGCACGTCGAGCGGGATCTTGCGGCGGCGGCAGACGCGGACCATCAGGGCGAAGGCCCGCGCGAAGGATTCGGTCTTCCACGGCTTGATCGCGCCGTCGAGCAGGGTCAGCGCGGGATCGGGCACGATCTTGTCCTCGTCGAACTCCAGACGGTTGCCGAAGCCGTTGCAGTCGGGGCAGGCCCCCTGCGGCGAATTGAACGAGAACAGGTGCGGCGTGGGCTCGGGAAAGACCCTGCCGCAGGAATCGCAGCGCAGATGCGACGAGAAGACCCTTCGCCGCGAGGCGTCGGCCGGCAGCACCACCGCCCAGCCGCCGGACTGGTGGAAGGCCAGCTCCACAGCCTCGGCGAAGCGCGAACGGCTGCGCGGCGCGAGCTTGATGCGGTCGGTCACGATGTCGATGGTCTGGCCCGCGACAGGCCGGGGAGCGTCGGGCTCGCCGGCCTCGTCCAGCCGCAACGCCCGCCCGTCGATCACCGCCCGCTGGAATCCCTGGGCCAGCAGGGGCTCGGCCCAGCCGTTGGCCGCGGCCGCGGCGGTGACCTCCAGCGGATAGGCCACCATCATCCCGGCGCCCTGCGCGTGATCGCGTCGGGTGCGGCGCCAGACCGAGGCCGGCGTCTCGCGCCCCACCTTCACGCCGCAGTCGGGACAGACGATCCGGCCGATCCGGCTGAAGAGCACCCGCAGGTAGTCGTTCACCTCGGTGACCGTGCCGACGGTGCTGCGCCCGCTGCGGGCGGCGTTGCGCTGCTCGATGGCGATGGCGGGGCTGATGCCGTCGATCCAGTCGACGTCGGGCTTGGGCATCCGCTCGAGGAACTGGCGGGCGTAGGTGGAAAGCGACTCGACGTAGCTGCGCTGGCCCTCGGCGTACAGGGTGTCGAAGACCAGCGACGACTTCCCCGAGCCCGAGACGCCGGAAACGGTCGTCAGGCGGCCGCGGGGGATGTCGACGTCGCAGCCCTTGAGGTTGTGCTGGCGAGCGCCACGGATACGGATCAGGTCGGGCAAAGGGATTCCTCCGAACGTCGTTATCCCCTTCCAGAGGGCGACCCAACACGATATCAACACTTTGCCTGGAAGTAAAAGCGATTTAACGTGGGAGCCGTCCCGCGGCCCGCCGCCGCCCGGTCCGTCGTCCGGCCCGCCGCCCGCGCAACGCCAACCCAGAGGAACGCGTCATGACCTTACCCCGCCTGCGGAAACTGCTCGAGACCATCCACGTCCTGCGCGCCCCCGGCGGCTGTCCCTGGGACCGCAAGCAGACCCTGGCGACGGCCGCCCACCATCTGAACGACGAGTCCGCCGAACTGCTCGAAGCCGCTCTGGAGGACGATCCCGAGCACGTCCGCGAAGAGCTGGGCGACCTGCTGTTCATGGTCTGCTTCGTCTGCGAGATCCTGTCCGAACGGATGGATGTCGATCTGGACCGCGTGGCCGGGCTGGCCGACGAGAAGCTCGTGCGGCGCCATCCCCACGTCTTCGGCGACCGCGAGGCCAACGACGCGGCCGAGAGCCAGGTCCGCTGGAACGAGATCAAGGCCCAGGAGAAGCGGGCCCGCGGCCTCGATCCCGACCGCGACTCGGCCCTCAAGGACCTGCCGGCCAGCACCGCGCCGCTGCACCAGGCCTACCGCTACCAGAAGGACGCCTCGCACGTGGGGTTCGACTGGCCGCGGATCGACGGGGTGTGGGCGAAGCTGGCCGAGGAGACCGGGGAATTGCGCGAGGCGGCCGAGGGCGGCGACCCCGAGGCCGTCGAGAGCGAGGCGGGCGACCTGATCTTCGCCGCGGTGAACCTGGCGCGCTGGCTGGGCGTCCATCCCGACGTGGCCCTGCGCAAAGCCAACGCCCGCTTCCGCGACCGCTTCCACGACGTCGAAAACGCCTTCGGCCACTCGCCGGAGAAACTGCGCGCCGCCTCGCTGGACGAGCTGGAAGAAGCTTGGCAGCGGGCCAAGCGCCGCCTCGCGGCCGACAGGGACGCCCCCCGATGAACCGGACGCGGATCAAGATCTGCTGCATCGAGAGCGCGGCCGAGGCCGCGATCGCCGTCGAGGCCGGAGCCGACGCCCTCGGGCTGGTTTCGGCCATGCCCAGCGGACCCGGCGTCATCCCCGAGAGCCTGATCGCGGATATCGCCGCCGCGACGCGGGGCTCCGCGCAACGCTTCCTGCTGACCAGCGAGATCGCCGCCTGCGACATCGCCGGCCAGGTCCGCCGCTGCGGCGTGGACACGGTGCAGATGGTCGACCGCGTGGCCGACGATCAGCTGGCCGAATTGCGCGGCCTGATCCCCGGCGTACGCCTGGTGCAGGTGATCCACGTCCGCGGCGAGCAGTCGATCGCCGAGGCCGCGGCCGCCGCGGAGAAGGTCGACGCCCTGCTGCTCGATTCGGGAAATCCGGACGCCGCCCGCCGGACCCTCGGCGGCACCGGCCTGACCCATGATCGCGAAATCGACCGTCGCATCGCAGCGGCGGTCGATGTTCCGGTATGGATGGCCGGAGGGCTCGGTCCGGGGAACGTGGCCGACGCCGTGGCGAAGGTTCGCCCCTACGGAGCGGACGTCTGTTCCGGCGTCAGGACCGACGGCCGCCTGGATCCGCGCAAGGTCGCCGACTTCATCGCCGCAGTCCGCGCGGCCGGCTAGTCCCCGCCGCCGTCATCCGCGCCGCCCGCGCCGCCATCTTCGCCGGCCGCCGCCGGCATCGGATCGGGGCAGCCGTCCCCGTCCTCGATCCCGTCGTAATCCTCGGGCAGATCAGGGCAGGCGTCGTCGGCGTCGGCGATGCCGTCGAGGTCGTTGTCCAATTCGGGGCAGCCGTCCTCGTCCTGGAAACCGTCGAAATCCTCGGCCCGGTCGGGGCAGTCGTCGTCCTCGTCGGCCACACCGTCGCCGTCGCGGTCGAGGAAATCCTCGGGGCAGCCGTCCTGATCCTTGTAGCCGTCGAAATCCTCGGCCTGGTCGGGGCAGTTGTCGACCGCGTCGGGAATGCCGTCGCGGTCGTTGTCGGGATCGGGCAGGCCGTCGTCATCCCGGAAACCGTCGATGTCCTCGGGCAGCAGCGGCGCGCGGTCGGTCGCGTCGGGCACGCCGTCGCCGTCGTTGTCCCATTCGGGGCATCCGTCCTCGTCCTCGAAACCGTCGAAATCCTCGGGCGCGGTCGGGCAGCGGTCCTCGCGGTCGGGGATGCCGTCGTGGTCGCGGTCGCGGCCGCCGACCGGCAGGGCGTAGGAGAGCCCGAACCGGTAGACGATGTCGGGATAGTCGGCCTCGAACGCCGTGCCGAAATCATCCTTCGCGATCGAGACGTCCACCGCCGCGTTCAGGGCCATGCCGGTATCGCGGCCCCAGCGCAGGCCCATGGTGAGATTGCGGTCGAATTCGGATGCCGCCACGTCGGGCGCGTCGTCCAGCCGCGCCTCGGTGTACTCGGCGAAGAGCGAGGTGATGCCCTTGCGCATCTCGATCGCGGCGCCGAGCAGCAGGAAATCGTTGTCGCCGGCGTCGTCGGCGGCCGGATAGAGGGGATACCAGGGCGCGAAGATCCCGCCGGCGCCGGCGAAGCGTCCCCCTTCGGCGCGGTTCCAGCGCCGCCCGACGTTCAGGTGCAGCCGGATCTCCGGATAGATGCTGTCGACGAAGAATCGCCGGCTGATCGCCAGGGTCAGATGCGGGGCCTCCTCGCCTTCGCCGAGACCGGCCTGCTCGTCGCCGGTCGGCAGGGTCGCCCCGGCGTCGAGAGCCACGCCGAGACTCGGCCACGGCGAGGGCAGCCGCCAGATCGCGGAGACATCGGCGTCGCCGGTTCCCGATCCGTCGGGACGTTCCTCCCCGCCCCCGCTCCAGCTGCGGGTCGGCACCCGCCCGTGGAAGCGCAGCCAGGGGAACAGCCCGTATTCCAGTTCGAAGGCCGCGTCGAGGAAGTCCAGCGGCGCGCGGAATTCGCCGTACTCGATGGTGTACATGTCGGCCGAGAATCCCGCCGAGAGGATGCCGTCGGCCGGCAGGAATCCCGAAGTCATCCGATGCAGCCTGACCGAACGCCCCTGCGAAGCCGGCTCGGGCGCATCGACGGGCAGCACCGGCGTCACGTAGCGGTCGGCAGCGTCCTGGGCGCGGGCGGCCGGAATGACGGGGACCGTCGCGGCCGCCAGCAAGACCGCGACCGCGAACAGGATCGGCGCGCCGCGCCGCGGGAGCATCCTGATCGGCACTAGATATCTTCCTTGTCCGGGTTCTCGTCCGGCGCGGCCGCAGCCTCGGCGGAATCCTCGCCGTCCTGCGCCGCGGCTTTCTCGGCCGGTTCTTCGGCCGGCTCCCGCGCCGCCGCGGCCCGGTCCTTCTTCATCTCGTCGAGATAGTTCATCTGCAGCTCCATCACCGCGGTGTCGAGGACCTGCAGCACCGGCTCGGGCGTTTCGGAACGGCACTTGACCTTCAGCATCTCCAGGATGTCGATGGTCGTGCGCGCGGAATCGAGATCGCGGGCCAGTTCGCCGGAAACCGGATCGGTGACCTTGCCCAGCTGCTGCATCGCTCCGGCCTGCAGGCTGAAGACCAGGCCCAGCAACACGTGGTCATGCTTGGTGAGTTCGTTCTGGTTCATCGTCACCTCCGTACGATGCTGATCGGGCGGCGTGCCGGAACGCGTTACACGCGTCGCGCCCCGGCGGTTCCGGTTCGGGATTCTTAGGACATAGGCCCGGCCGAGGCAAGGCGCATCAACGACGTCCGGCGAGGAACGAGGGCATCAGCGGCCGGTCGTGCTCGTCCTCGATGTGGCCGACGAGCACCTCCAGCAGGTCCTCCAGGGTCACCAGCCCCCGCGGCTCGCCCTCGCCGTCGACAACGATCGCCATCTGCTGCTGCTGCCAGCGCAGCTCGTCGAGCAGGGCCCATGGCGACATGTCCTGATCGACCAGCGCGCAGTCCCGCAGCAGCGCCGGCGGGGCCGGGCGGCCGGCGGGCAGTTCGTTCAGCAGAAGATCGCGCACCAGCACCCAGCCGATCAGCCTTTCGCCGCGGTCGCGCACCGGCAGCCGGCTGAAGCCGGACGCGGCGGCCATCTCCCGGCATTGCTCGGGAGTCGCGTCGATGGCCAGGCTGACCACGCGCGACGCCGGGGTCATGATCCCCGTCAAACTGAGCGTCGCCAGATCGAGGCTGCGCTCCAGATGCTCGGTGAAGGTCCGGTCGCGGCCGGCGGCGGCATGGGTCCGCAGCAGCGACACCAGCCGCTTGCGGTCGAGCACGCCCTTGGCCATCGGTCGGTCGCCCGGCAGGAGACGGTCCAGCAGGGTGGAATAGGCCAGCATCACCCAGCGCAGCGGCGCGAACAGGATCATCGACCAGCGCAGCGGCCGCGCGACGGCCAGGGTCATCCCTTCGGGGAATTCGCGGAACATCATCTTCGGCAGGATCTCGCCGAAGACGATCACCAGCGGCGCCACCACCGCCGCGGCCAGGATGTCGCCGCGGGGGCCGAAACGCGCGACCATCACCGCGGCCACGACCGCGCTGCCCAGCACGTTGAACAGGTTGTTGCCGATCAGGCAGGTCAGGATCGGATCCTCGATGCGCGACAGCATCGCGCCGAGGCGCTTGATCCTACCGTCGCCGCCGCGGTGCAGCCGGCGCAGGCGGATGCGGCTGACGCTCATCAGGCCGGTCTCGGCGCCGGAATAGAAAGCGCTCGCCATCAGGCAGACGACCAGCACGACGCTCAGGACCGGCGTGTTCACGTCCGCTCCTCCCGGTCGCGGGGAAGCCGCGAGATCCGCACCCGGTCGACCCGCCGGCCGTCCATCTGCATCACGCGGATCCTCAGGCCGCCGACGCGCGCGGCGTCGCCCCGGCTCGGGATGCGCCCCAGCGCCGCCATCACCAGACCGCCGAGGGTCACGTAGTCGCGCGAGGCTTCCAGATCGGTCCCGCAGACCTCGTTGACCCGGCGGATGTCGGCGCCGCCGTCGGCCACCCACACGCCGTCGCCGACCGGCAGCAGATCCGGGCCCTCGGTATCCGATTCGTCGGCCCAGGGTCCGGTCAGCGTCTCGAGGCAATCCTCCAGGGTCACCAGTCCGCTGAAATCGCCGTGCTCGTCGACCACGAACGCCATGTGCGAGCCGCCGACCCGCAGTTCGGCCAGCAGGCTGCGCACCGGCTTGCTCTCGGGAACGAACAGCGGCGGGCGCAGGTTCTCGGCCAGCGAGGCCTCGGGATCGGAGCGGGCCAGCAGATCCTTCAGATGCAGGAAGCCCTCGGGCTGGGCGGCGTCGCCGACGAAGACCGGATAGCGGTTGTAGCCGGCCTCGCGGGCGACGGCCATGGCGGTCGCGGTATCGTCGGCGGCGTTCAGGCCGATCACGTCGGGCCGCGGGGTCATCACCTCGCGCACCTCGATGTTCTGCAGCCGCAGCAGCCGGGCCAGGAACCGCCCCTCGGTCTCGGACAGGACCCCGTCGGAGACCGCCAGCTCGGCGGCGGTGGCCAGCTCCTCGCCCTCGAGCGGCCGGCTGCCGGTGCGTTCCATGGGCAGCATCCCGAGCAGGCGCTCGGCGGCGGCGGTCAGCAGGTCGAGCACCGGCTTGATCACCAGCACCCAGACCGCGATCGCCGGCCGGGCCCGCAGGCTGAACCCCACCCGGAACCGCAGGGCGGTCAGCTTGGGCGTGATCTCGCCGAGCAGCAGCAGCAGGACGGTCATCGCCGGCACCGCGACCGCCAGCCCGCCCGGTCCCATCCGCCGGACCAGCAGCGAGGTCGCGACCACGCTGGCCAGGGTGTTGATCATCAGGTTGCCGATCAGCAGGGCCGACAGCAGGCGCGGGGAATCGGCGAGCAGCGCGGCCACCTTGCGGCCCGAGCGCCGCGGATCGTCGGCCAGGGCGGCCCGCTCTCCGGCGCCGAGCGAGAACAAGGCCGTCTCCGACCCGGAGAAGAAGGCCGAGAGCAGCAAAAGGACTATCAAGAGGATGAATTCCACCGGGGGGCGCCTCCGCGGGGTGCCGCCGGTCCACTGCGGACAACGGCGGGCCGCGGTGGGAGCATAGCCGGTTCCTTGACACCCTGCAAGGGCCTCACTAAGATCCCCTCGCCGCGGAAACGACGCGCCCGCCGGCGCGGCCCGCGGCCCCGATCCCCATGTCTCGAAGGAGCGCCTTGCAGCGGACCCTCGTCATCCGGTTCGGTTCCCTGGGCGATCTCTGCATCTGCGGCTGGTTCCTCGCCGGCCTGGCCGACGCCCGCCCCGACCTCGAGATCGTCCTGGTGACCAAGAAGAGCTTCGCGCCCCTGGCCGAAAGGATGCGGGGCGTCGCGCGCGTCGAGCCCCTGGACGGCCAGGGCCGCGCCGCCATCGACGCGGTGGCCGTGCGCCTGAGCGAGAGGCGCCCCTTCGACGCGGTGATCGACGCCCACTCCGTGCTGCGCAGCCTGCTGCTGACCCGCAGGCTCGGCCGCCGGCCCGACGCCAAGCTGGCCAAGGACACCGCCGCGCGGCTGCGCCTGCTGCTGGAGCAGCGCCTGCGCGGACGCGGCTCCGGGCCTTTCCGCGGCGCGCCCGCATCCGGGCCGCTGACCCGGAGGATGATCGACCGCTTCGACGCGCTGGCCGCCGCCGCGCCCGGCGGCGCCGTCGAGGCCCCAGGAGCCCGGCTGCTGGCCGATCGCGGCCCCGCCCCGCTGGCCCGGCTGCGCCCGCAGGACGGAATCCCGCGCCTGGGCCTGGCCCCCGGCGCCCAGTGGGAAACCAAGCGCTGGCCCGAATCGCGCTGGGCCGATCTGCTGAACGGATTCCGGGACCGGACCTCCGCCCCGGTGCGGATCTTCCTGGGACCTCGCGAGACCTGGTTCGACGACGGTCCGCTGGCCCGCGCCGCCGAAGCGTCCCCCGGGATCGAGATCATCCGTGAACGCTCCCTGCCCGAGGTCGCCTCGGCGCTGGCCGGCTGCTCGCGCGTGGTCACCAACGACAGCGGGATGCTGCATCTGGCCGAGGCAGCAGGCACGCCGGTGACCGCCCTGTTCGGCCCCACCGTCCGGGCCTTCGGCTACTTCCCGCTGCTGCCGACGAGCCGGGTGCTGGAGGCCGAACTGCCCTGCCGGCCCTGCTCGCGCAACGGGAAACGGGCCTGCCACCGCGGCGATCTGGCCTGCCTGACCGCCATCGATTCCGGCGCGGTCCTGGCGGACATCCTGCCCGGTTTCGCGCCTGCGCCCTGAGAGGAAGACGATGAAGAACCTGCATCCCCTGCTCCGCTTCTATCGCCTCGTCGCGCCGCTGATCGTCGATCTGCTGCCGCTGGCCGGCGGGATCTCGTCCAAGATGCGCGAGGGGCTGGAGGGCCGCCGCGGCCTGGCCGGCCGGTTGAAGAAGGCCGGGCCGGATCTGCAGGGATGCATCTGGTTCCATGTCGCCTCGGTCGGCGAATACGAGCAGGCGCGGCCGGTCATCGCGGCCCTGCGCGCCGAGGGGATCGGCCCGATCGCGGTGACCCACTTCTCCCCCTCGGGGTACAACTACGCCCTCAAGCGTCCGGTGGCCGACCTGCACGACTACCTGCCCTTCGACCGCCCCGACGCCATGGCCGAGCTGATCGCCGCCTGGCGGCCGCGGGCCCTGGTCTTCGTGAAGTTCGACTGCTGGCCCAACCAGGTGCTGGCCGCCGAACGGGCCGGAGTGCCGGTGGTGCTGCTCGCGGGCACGCTGCAACCGCGTTCCTACCGGTTGCGGCCGATCCTGCGCGACGTCTTCGGCGACCTTTTCAGCCGCTTCACGGCCCTGGGCGTCTGCACCGAGGACGATCGCCGCCGCTTCGTCGAAGGCCTGGGCGTGACCGCACCGGTCGAGATCGCCGGCGACACCCGCGCCGAACAGGTGATCCTGCGCTACGAGGAGGCGGTCGACGGCGAGACGGCCCGGCGCCTGCGCGCCTGGGGCGACCGCCGGCTGGTGCTGGGCAGCACCTGGCCGCCGGACGAGAAGCTGTGGCTGCCGATCCTGCCCGAACTGCTGAGGCGCTTCCCCGACCTGAACGTCGTGCTCACGCCGCACGAGCCCGAACCCGAGCGCCTGCGGACCCTCGAAGCCGAGCTGGAGCGCCTCGCGGTGCCCTCGATCCGCCTTTCGGAATTCCTGGCCGCCGACCCCGCGGCCGCCGGACCGGACGACGCAGGAACCGCCCGTTGCGTGCTGGTCGACAGCATCGGCGTGCTGGCCGAAATCTACCGCGCCGGCGACCTTGCCTACGTCGGCGGCAGCTTCACCACCGGCGTGCACAACACGATGGAGCCCGCGGTGGCCGCGATGCCGGTGATGTTCGGGCCCGTGATCCAGAACGCGACCGAGGCCGAGACGATGGTCGAGCGCGGCGCGGCGGCGGTGCTGCGCCTGCCCGCCGAGGCCCTGGCCCACGCCTCTTCCCTGCTCGCGGATCCCGGCCGGCTGGCCGAAGTCGGCGCTAAGGCCCGGGCGATCGTGCTCGAGCAGCGGGGCGCGACGGAAAAAAGTATGGCCCTGCTACGGTCCTGTTTATAGTTTTCAACTCGTGACGTCCCGACCACGGCCGGCCCTGTCCGGCCGTTTCGCTTTTTCGGACACGGAGGATGACCATGCGTCCCAACGCAGCCGACCAGCTCGACCTTTCGAATCTCACCGCTCCCGTCGACAACGGCCGCAGCGCGCGCTGGCGGATGCCCTACGCCGAGAAGCCGAAGTACATCCAGCTCGAGACCGTCACCGTCTGCAACGCGAAGTGCAAATTCTGCCCCCAGCACGAGATCCGGCGCACTCCCCCGCGCATGCCCGACGAGACCTGGAAGAAGATCGTCGACGACACCCGCGGCATGGGCATCGTCTACCGGCCGTTCCTGACCAACGAGCCCTTCGTCGACAAGCGCCAGGTCGAGATCTGCCGCTACATCAAGCGGAACGACCCCACCGCCAAGGTCGAGTACAACAGCAACGGCGAGCTGCTGACCGAAGAGGTCGGCCGCGCCCTGCTCGACGCGGGCGTCGACATCATGCGGTTCTCGATCGACGGCTTCAGCAAGGAGACCTACGGACCCTCGCGCGTCGGGCTGGACTACGACAAGGTCAAGAGCCGCGTCACCCGCTTCCTCGAGATGTGGGACGAGGGCGGCCACCGCGACGACTGCTTCACCGAGATCCGGATGATCCGCGTGCCCGAGAACGAACACGAGATCGACGCCTACAAGGCCTACTGGGGTCCGCGCTGCTCCGAGGTGATCATCACCGAACTCTACGAATGGCCCTGGACCGGACAGAAGGCTTCCGACGTCGTGCTCAAGCCCTGCCTGAAGGTTCTGGACGAGATGTTCTTCTACGCCGACGGCAAGGCCACCATCTGCTGCTGGGACGTGCACCAGAAAGCCGTGATCGGCGACGTGCTGCGGCAGTCGGTGCCCGAGATCTGGGATGGTTACATCGCGCGGCAGCTGCGGGGGATCCTGGACGACGGGCGGCGGGATCTGATCCACCTCTGCTCTCGGTGCAATGCTTACAAGAACTACGATTTTTCGCGCTTCGCTCGGGAGTAGCGGGGGGCGATCGGCTTATATACACAGACCCCTCCGGATGTCCTCGCTTTGCTGCGGATTACCGGAGGGGTCTGTGTATATAAGCCGATCGCTCGCCGGCTCGGAGCGATGGGATAATCGTAGGCTGGTATGCGGAGCGCCGCGGGGTGGTCTCTGAACAATGCCGTTGGATTTCCCCCGCGTCGAGAGGGAGCGGTTCCGACATACACTGTGCTGCGGTAATCCGCAGCGAAGCGAGGACATCCGCAGCACAGTGTATGTCGGAACCGCTCCCCCCCGCCCAGGCGAAAAACCAACCGCCATTCTTCAGCCCCTCTTCGCCCTCCCCCTCGCAGCCCTCTCGAACACCGGCATCAACTCCAGCCTGCCGAGCTCGCTCAGCGCTTCACGGAGCAGCTTCCGATTCCGCGGCTGATCGTACTGGATCAGGGCCCGGTGCAGCCGACGCTCGTGGTCGGAACGGGGAACGTGCACCTTGCGGCCGGTGAAGGGATCGCGGCCGGTGTGGTACATGCACGTGGCGGGGGTCATCGGCGAGGGCATGAAATCCTGCACCTGCTCCGGGCGGATGCGATGCTCGGCCAGGTAGAGGGCCAGTTCCAGGGTGCGCTCCAGCGTGGCGCCGGGGTGGGCCGAGATCCAGTAGTTGACGATGAAGATCGGCTTGCCCCGCCTCTTCGCGGCTTGCCGGAAACGATCGACGAACTCCTCGTACACGTCGAAGCGCGGCTTGCGCATCAGGTCCAGCACCGGGGCGCTGCGATGCTCCGGGGCCACCTTCAGGATGCCGCTGACCTGGTTGCCGCAGATCTGGTCGAGGTAAGGTCCGGCGGCGGCGTCGGCCAGCAGATCGTGCCGCAATCCGCTGCCGATGAAGACATGTTTGACCCCCGGCAGTTCCTGCACCTTGCGGTACAGGCGGATGCTGCGCTCGTAGCCCAGCTTCAGCGCGGGGCACCGGTCGGGCGTCAGGCAGCTGCGGTTGTTGCAGAACGACTCCTTGTCCCAGCGCTTGCATTCGGCGGCGTAGAGGTTGGCCGTCGGGCCGCCGATGTCGGTGATGGTGCCGCGGAATTCGGGCCGCGCGGCGATCGTCCGGGCCTCGGCCAGGATCGATTCCTCGCTGCGCGATTGCACGATCCGCCCCTGGTGCAATGTGATGGCGCAGAAGGAGCACTCCCCGCAGCAGCCGCGGTTCGCGGTGATCGAGAAGCGCACCGTCTCGAAGGCCTTCACCCCGCCCGCGGCGTCGTAGCGCGGATGCCACGCGCGCCGGTAGGGGAAGGCGTACAGCTCGTCGAGCTCGGCGGTCGCCAGCGGCCGGGTCGGCGGATTCTGCACCACGAAGCGGTCGCCGTGGGCCTGGACCACCGGCCGCGCCCGCGAGGGATCCATCTCGCCGTAGGCCAGCTTGAAGGCCTCGGCGTAGCTGCCGGGATCGGCGGCGGCCCGTTCGTACGAAGGCAGCCGGACCGGGTCGCCGGGCAGGGCGTCGCGGCCGCGGACCACCGCGGTGCCTCGGATGCCGTCCAGCGCGCCGGGATCCTCGCCCGCGTCGAGCCTGCGGGCGATCTCCACGATCGGCCTCTCCCCCATCCCGTAGACCAGGATGTCGGCGCGCGAATCGAGCAGCACCGAGCGCCGCACCTTGTCCCGCCAGTAGTCGTAGTGGGCCAGGCGGCGCAGGCTGGCCTCGAGCCCGCCGAGCACGATCGCCGCGTCCGGGAAGGCCTCGCGGGCCCGGTTGGCGTAGACGATCGTCGCGCGGTCGGGCCGCAGGCCGGCCTTCCCTCCGGGCGAATAGTCGTCGCGGCGCCGGCGCTTGTGGCCGGAAGTGAAGTTGGCGACCATCGAATCGACGTTGCCGCCGGTGATGCCGAAGAACAGCCGCGGTTCGCCCAGGGCCCGGAAGTCGTCGACGCCGCGCCAGTCGGGCTGCGCGATGATCCCCACGCGCCAGCCGCGGTTCTCCAGCAGCCGCGCGATCAGAGCCGCCCCGTAGGACGGATGGTCGACGTAGGCGTCGCCGGTGATCAGGACGATGTCGCAGCGGTCCCAGCCGCGGGCCCGCATCTCGGCGCGGGACTGGGGCAGGAAGCCGGCGGCGGGGCGCGCTTGTCGATCACGGCGGGGCACGGGAACTCCCGGGTTGGGGGGCGTAATGCGCTTCGGGGTCAAAATAGCAGGATGGAAGGGCGGGGGCCAATGGGGATAAACGCCGGGCCCCGGCCGGCCTCCTGCGGCTCCCCCGAAACCGGCCCGCCTCTCCCCTGCCACACGCACTCCCCCCCCCTTGACACCCCTCTCATTCATGCCGACAATATTGATCCTGTTTCGCCCGATACACTTTTCCAGGGGGGGATACGATCATGCGCATAGCCAAGAACGACGTCCCGGTCAGGATCGACGTTCCGGGCGCCAAGGCCCGGCAGAAGACCGATTTCGGCGACGCGACGGGGTACGGGAAGATCAGCGGCGAGTACTTCTCGTTCGGCGCCGGGACCGACATCACGGCCCTGCTGAAGGGCCTCGACGGCGATCTCTGCCAGTGCCCGCACTGGGGCTACGTCCTGAAGGGCGAGATGCACGCGACCTACGCCGACGGGAAGCTGGAGAAGGTGAGCGAAGGGGATCTGTTCTACTGGCCGCCGGGCCACACGGTGAAGGCCGAGCAGGATTCCGACATCATCATGTTCAGCCCCGAGCACGAGCACAACGTGGTCATCGACCACATCCTGGACAAGGTCGGCGGCTGACCGGAAGAGCCATCGTCGGGAAGCCCGTTGCGGTCGGGGAAGACCGGCCGGGCTTTCCGGCATACCGTCCGAGCGGAAACCTAGGGCGCTTTTCGGCCCCGGTACGGGATCGGATCCTCCGTTCCCGCCCGCTCGAATCCCCGCAGCCGCAACCGGCAGCTCTCGCACCGCCCGCAGGCCTGGTCCTCGTCCACGTAGCACGACCAGGTCAGATCCAGCGGCGCGCCCAGCTCCAGGCCCCTCTTGACGATCGCCGCCTTGTCCAGATGGATCAGCGGCGTCTTCAGCTCGATCCTCGTCTCTGGCCGCGTTCCGGCGTCGACCGCCGCCTCGAACGCGCGGACGAACTTCTCGCTGCAGTCGGGATAGCCGCTGCTGTCCTCCTCCACCGCGCCCAGGAACACCGCCCGCGCGCCGAGCACCTCGGCCCACGACACGCCGACCGCCAGGATGTTCGCGTTGCGGAACGGGACGTAGGTCGAGGGCACCGCGTCGCCGTTCTCCGGCAGGCCGGTCTCGACCTCCATCGCGGCGTCGATCAGGCTCGTGCCGCCGATCTGGTTGAGATGCGAGACGTCGGCCACCAGCCTGCGGGCCACCCCGTAATGATCGCAGATCCCGGTGAAGGCCCGCAGTTCGCGCGCCTCGGTCCGCTGACCGTAGTTCAGATGCAGCGCCGCCGGTTCGTAATCGCGGGCCGCCTCGGCCAGGCACACGCACGAATCCAGGCCGCCGCTCAGCAGCACCACCGCGATGGGTTTGCCCGTCTCCATCCTCGTCGATCCTTCCTCTGTTGCGATGTCACGTTGCGCCGCGGCCACCGCTCAGACCCCGCGTTCGCGATCCGGCCAGATGATCCGGTGCAGCTGCACCTGCAGGCGCACGTCCAGGCCGTCGGCCAAAATCCATTCGGCCAGATCGGCGGGCGCCACCCTGCCCCACACCGGCGAGAACGTCACCGGCGTCGTCGGCGAGAGACGGCCTTCGCGCACCACGCCGCGGGCCCACTCGTAGTCCGCGCGGTCGCAGCAGACGACCTTCACCTCGTCCCCGGAGCCCAGGCAGGCCATGCCGGCCCAGTCGATCTGGTCGGCCGCGATGCCGCTGGCCGGGGTCTTCAGGTCCACGACACGCATCACTCCGGCCGGCACCTCGGCCAACCCCACCTTCGCGCCGGTCGTGCCGCTCGTTTCGAGCACGACCCGCCGGCCGTCGTCGAGCAGCGCCTGCATCAGGGCCCGCGATTCGGTCTGCAGCAGAGGCTCGCCGCCGGTGACCAGCACCGTCCGCGGGCCCAGTTCGCGCACCCGGGCCAGGACGTCGCCGACCGTCATCGAGGCGCCGCCGTGGAAGGCGTGCTCGGTGTCGCAGTAGGCGCAGCGCCGGTGGCATCCGGTCAGACGGACGATCACGCACGGCGCTCCGGTTTCCCGCGATTCGCCCAGGATGGTGCGGTAGATCTCGTGGATGATCAGCATGGTCGGCAAACCGCCTCGGACAGGTCTTGGCACCCGGGGGAAATATGATAGAATGCTCGGCTGTGACGATCCAATCTCGACAGAGCCCCAGGAGCGCAACATAATGCATCACGACGCCCGCCTCAACAGCCGCCGCCGTCGATTCGTCGGCCATCCCGCTCCGCAGGCCGTCATTTCGGCGGCGGCGATGCTGTTCTTCCTGGCCGCGGCCATCCTGATGACCGCGGTGGCCGGCTGCGGCGGCGGAGAGACGACGACCGCCGAGAAGCCCGCCCCGCCCGCCGCCGACGCCTCCGGCCCGGCGGTCATCGTCTTCGACACGGGCTCCTTCGACGCCTGGCTCGATCTCTCGGAAAGGATCGGCAGCGGCGCCGAGGTGCCGGCCGCCGAGATCGACGCGATCCTCGACCTGCCCGGCTACCTGGCCTACCGCGACCCCGACCGCAGCAAGGTCCTTCATCCGCGGCAGTTCGAATACGCCCTGCGCGACGCCTTCTCCCCCGACGGTCCGGACTGGACCACCGGCGCGCCGCGCTCCCGGCTCGCGGTGCCGCCCCTGCTGAAGCAGAATTTCGCCTATCTGAAGACCCGGCGCCCCGAAGCCGCCCGCATGGTGCGCGACCTGTGCGCGCCGGGCGTGCTGGCCGGGATCTTCGACCGTCTCGAGGGCTTCGTGCCCCCGGACGCCTGGCCCGACACCCTGACCGTGCATTTCGTGGCCGCCAACCCGGGCACCGCCGTCCGCGACGGCGAACGGATCCTGATCGACGCCGGGCTGGCCCTGGCGGTCGGCGTCGAGGATCTGATCCGGCTGCTGGCGGGCAATCTCTACTCGGTGCTCACGCCCGCCGATTTCCCGCGCCCGGAAACGAGCGCCGGCACCGCCGCCCTGGCCGCCACCTACCGGCGCCTGGCCCGCGAGGGCGTGATGGCCTGGGTGCAGGATTATCCGCTGGTCACCTTCGACTCCCTCCACGAGGCCTTCGCCGAATTCGACGACCACCGCACCGCCTACCGCGACTACGCCCATCGCGCCCTGGTCCAGACCGACAAGATGATCGGCGCCCTGGCCGCCACGCCGGGGCTGATGGACGAGCGCGGCACGGTGATCGACGACCTGATGCGGTTCAACGACCTGTACTCCGTCCTGGGCTACGCCATCGCCGAACGGATCGCCGGCCACGGCGGACGCGACGCCCTGGTCGCGGCCTCGGCCGACGCCGCCGATTTCCTGCGGGCCTACCAGCAAGCCGCGCTCGCCGAACCGCAGGACCCCAAGACGCCTCCCTACTCCGAAGCCAATCTCGGCATCATCCTCCAGGCGCTCGCGGATCATCCCGCGGCGCCCCGCACACCCGCTCCCGACCCCAGATCGGAGTGATCCCGATGAGCATGTTCGATCCCCATTCCTGGACCCGCGACGACCAGCCCGCGACCCGGCATCTCGATTTCGACCTCGTGGTGGATTTCGAGAAGCGGCGCATCGCAGGACGGGCCATCCTCTGCTTCCACGAACCAGGATCCGGCCCCCTGGATCTCGACGCCCGCGGCCTGGAGATCTCGGCGGTCACCGATCCCGACGGCCGCGATCTCGAGTGGTCGATCGCCGAGACCGATCCGGTCCGCGGCGACCGGCTGCGCGTCGATCTGCCCGAGGGCACGCCGCGGATCCTCATCGACTACGCCACCGGCCCCGGCGCCCCTGCCCTGGGCTGGCTCGAGCCCGCGCAGACCGCGGGCGAGCATCCCTTCATGTTCAGCCAGTGCCAGCCGATCCACGCCCGTTCGATGTTCCCCTGCCAGGACACGCCGCGCTACCGGATCAGCTACGCCGGCCGGATCCAGGTTCCCGATCCCCTGCGCGCGGTGATGTCGGCCAAGTCGACCGGATCGATCCCCGGCCGCGACCCCGGCACCACCTACTGGACCTTCGAGATGACCCAGCCCATCCCCACCTACCTGCTGGCCCTGGCGGTCGGCAGGTTGGAGAAGGCCCGCCTCGGCGACCGCTCGGTGGTCTACGCCGAGCCCGAGACGCTGGAATCGGCCGCCTGGGAGTTCCAGGGCGTCGACGCGATGCTCCAGAAGGCCGAGTCGCTCTTCGGCCCCTACGAATGGGAGCGATTCGACCTGCTGGTGATGCCCCCCTCGTTCCCCTACGGCGGGATGGAGAACCCCCGGCTGACCTTCCTGACGCCGACGCTGATCGCCGGCGACCGCAGCCTGGTGAACGTCGTGGCCCACGAGCTGGCCCACTCCTGGACGGGCAACCTGGTCACCAACGCCACCATGAACGACTTCTGGCTCAACGAGGGCTTCACCGTCTGGGCCGAGAGCCGCATCCTAGAAGCCCTGCACGGCGAGCAGTACGCCGCGATGCAGGCGGCGATCCGCCGCAACGGCCTTCAGGTGAACCTCGAACAGTTCGGCCCCGGATCCCCCTACACGCGCCTGCGCAACGACCTGGCGGGCATCGACCCGGACGAGATCTACTCGCTGGTGCCCTACGTGAAGGGATTCATGCTGGTCACGCTTCTCGAGCGCCACGTCGGCCGCGAAACCTTCGACGCCTTCCTGCGCCGCTACATCGACCGGTTCCGATTCCAGTCGATCACCACCGACGAGTTCATCGCCTTCATCGACGCCGAGCTGCCGGGCGCGCTCGACGCGGTCGAGGGCCGCAAGTGGATCGACGAACCCGACATCCCGGCCAACGAGCCCCGTTTCGCATCGGCCCGCCTCGACGCGGTCAACGCCCTGGCGGCCGGATGGGACCGGGGCGAGCGTCCGCAGCCCGACGCGGCCCGCGAGTGGTCGCCCGCCGAGTGGCAGATCTACCTGCAGGCCCTGCCGCGCAACCTGCCCGATGCCGAATGCCGCTGGCTGGACGAGACCTTCGGGCTGAACGCCTCGGGCAACAACGAGATCCTGGTCGCCTGGCTGACGATCGCCGCCGGATCGGCCTACGAACCGGCCTTCGCCCGGATCCGCGACGTGCTCTCGACGGTCGGCCGGATGAAGTACCTCAAGCCGCTCTACGCGGCCCTGCTGGGCAACGAGAAGACCCGGCCGCTGGCGAGCGAGATCTTCGCCGACGTCCGCGAGAGCTACCATCCGCTGAGCGTGGGTTCGATCGAGGGCATGTTCGAGGACTGAGCCGGGGTTCCGCGCCGCGAGGCCCGCGCCCGGCGCGGACGATGCGGCCGGCTTCGACGCCCCGCGAACCGAAGGGCCGCCCTGGGAATGGGCGGCCCTTTCTGTTGTCCTTCAGACCGTGGGGCGTCGCTTCACCCGGGAAGGCGATGCGACGACCCGCGACTCACGGCATGGTGGGGTCCCGGAGTCGTTCGCCGCCGTGTCCGGTCCGCCGGCGCCGCCGCGGGGCGACGCCGGTCGGACGGCCGGCGCTTCCTGTTACTTCTTGTCGGCGTAAGCGATCGCGTTGTTCAACAGGCTCTCGGCGTAATCCGCATTATGCACGCCGTAGCTGCCGTCGTTCAACACGAAGAAGAAGGCGTAGGCCGCCTCCCGCTCCCAGGTCTGCACGCCCTCGGCCTGGCTGTCGAAATTTGCAGCCATGTCGTCGGCGTCGGTGAATCCCAGACTCACCGCCAGATCATCCATCAGACCCATGATGGCGGTCTGCGCGTCGTTGACGTCGAAGTCCGTCAGGCCGCTGTGGCACGGCTTACAGTTGTCGACTGTCGGCTCGAAGTTGTGGAACGCGTGATCGTCCTCGCCCTCGAGACGCACCATATGGCACTTCACGCAGGCGTTGGCGATGTTCTGATGGCCGAACTCGCCGTCGTAGTCATAGCCCTCGATCTCGTAGCTGCCCGCGCCCAGGAACATGTCCATCTGCGGGCTGCCGTGGGGGCCGAAGTGGGCAGAACCGCTGGCGATCTGACCGGCCACGTTGTCGTTGTCGCGGCGCGCGTGGTGGCACTGGGCACAGGTCTGGGCCGTGCCGTAGCCCTCCATCGCCGGCACACCGACTTCCCCGGGATCGAGCCCGGGATGGTACTCGACCTCGACCGCCCCGACGTTGCGCAGCTGGGCCGCGTTGCCGCCGCCGGCCTCGCCGACGTGCGGATCGTGGCAGGTCACGCAGCCGATGAAGCTGTACAGGTAGCCGTCGGGGAAGCTGTAGTTCGCCAGGGCCGGATCGTTGGCCATGATGAAGCCTTCGGAATAATGGCACATCGCGCAGCTGGGGTTGCCGACATAGTGCTCGTCGTTGAAGGCGGCGATGTCCGCGTCCGCCACGTTGCCGTGACCGGATTCGGTCCACTCCTCGATCTGGCCGTCATGGCACGGAGTGCACAGCGAAAGCGACTTGCCGTTCTCGATGCGCGTGGCGAACGACAGCCAGGGCTGATGCTGTGTGATGATCTCGCCCATCGGGCCGTGGCACGATTCGCACTGCACGTTCTCGAGCATGGCGCGCCGCTCGGCCGCCTCCTCGCCATCGACGCCGAAGTAATCGTCGTAGCCGTCCTCGTTGGGACCGGCGGCGACGATCGTGGCGGTCTCGCCGTCGAATGTCACTTCGGAGTCCCAACCCGTGGAATGGCATTTCAGGCAGTAGGCGTTGTCTCCCTGGCCGATCGCGACGAGATCGTCGTAGGCCTCGGCGTGACCCGTTTCGGCCACCTGGCCGACGACCAGGCCGTGGCAATGAAGACACTCGGAGCCCTCCCCGCCCACATAGGTGTACTCGGAATAACCGGGACCAGGCGGCCCGGCCGGTCCCTGAGCGCCGTCGTCCCCTTCGCACCCGACCAGCGCGAACGCGGCCAACGCAACCAGGGAAACCAGGATGAAGACTGGGGACAGTTTCATGGGGCACCTCCTGCAGACAGTTATGGAATCCTTCGGAAGACCGAGGGAACGCGGTATCGAACCCAATTCCCATCGCCTTACCAGACTTTATCGGACCGACAGATTCGTTTCAAGCCCGAAATGTTGAATTTTTAACGGAAACCCGGGTCCGATTTTCAACCCCCGTGGAAAATCGGGCGGGAAACGCAAACCGGACCCGGCCCACGAGGGGCAAGGTCCGGCTTGAAAAGCGTCCCAGAACGCGGGATGTGCTTCTAAGGCTGCGCTTCGTAGGCGTACATGGGCAGGATGTCAACCGGAACCCCGTCCAGCCTCTGCAGGGCCTGAGCCATCACTTCCGGCATGATAGCATACTTGTCAACCATGCGCTTGCCTGTTTCGTAATCCCCCTCGGCCTGCAGCACGCAGATCTCGTGGACGAGGCTCTCGACGGCGTCGGGGAACACGGCCACATCCACGCGGAAACGCCCGTCCTCGACCTTGATCGCGCCCTTCTCCAGCAGGTAGTTGAACTGGATCGCGTTGGCCGCGCCGTGGGCCTCGCCGATGCCGAAACGCACCGAACGGAACAGCCCGGCCAGATAGGTCACCGCCTGCTGCCGCCGGATGCTCTCGGGGAAGTAGCCCTTATCCTGCAGCTTGAAGATGGCCCACTCTCCCATCGCGTCGGCCTTGGCCTCCTCGATGGTCGAATAGATGTCCTTAAGTTCGAGGCGCACCTCGGTCTCGCGCCCGTCGATCACGATCCGGCCCGGTCCCAGCCCATGGCTCATCTCGTGCAGCAGGGTGTGCAGGAAGAAGGACTCGGCGCCCAGGGCGTCGAGCTGGTCGGCGGTCAGCACCCGTTCGGCGATCGGCGTGAGGATCCTGGCGAACTTGGCGTCCATCATGTTGCGCAGCATGACCTTCTTGCTGCCCTTGGCCTCGCGCACGCGCTCGTCGTTGGGCAGGTTGAAGGCCAGGGTCTGCACTCCGGCGCGGGTGTCGCCG
>CAYLMM010000035.1:0-29694 GCA_964384825.1 uncultured Fibrobacteraceae bacterium | reverse complement strand
GTGGCGTCTCGTTTTCTGGAAGCGCTGGGTTCCGGATCCGGCGAGCATGGTCCCGACATCGACGCATCGCGGCCCCGCGGCGCGCCGGGATTCCTCAGCGACAGGCTGTATCCCGATCTGAGCGAACCGACCTACACCAGGAAGTACCCGGACTGAGATGTCTTTGCTGAACCGACTCCTCGGCCGCCGGACAGGTGATCCCTATTCCGAAGGGATCGCCCTGTTCGAGCAGGGGCGTTTCGCGGATGCCGCGGAACTGCTCCGCGTCGCCAGCCGCGACACCAGGGAGGGATCGTCTTCCCTGGCCACGTTCTATCTGCGCCAGTGCCTGGTGAACGAAGGCCGGCGCCTGCTGAGCCAGGACGACGCCGCCGGCGCCGAGAAATGGTTCGGCGAGGCGGCCGCGACCTGGGATCGCTTCCCCGATCTCGCCGTCCAGCACGCCGTCGCCCTGGCGCTCGCCGAGCGCTGGGAAGACGCCCTGGCCGAAACCGGGCGCGCCCTGGATCTGAACCCCGAATACGTGCAGGCGTCGCTGGTGCGCGCCTGCGCGCTGGCCGCCACCGGTGATGACGAGGCGGCCGGCGCCGTGATCGGCGATCTGCGCGAAAAGCCGAAATCCGCCGGCAACCCGCTGGTTCGCAACCTGGAGATCGACGCCGACGGCGGGTTCGACTGGCGGGCGGTTCTCTCGTCGCTGAGTTCCGAGACCGTGGCCCGCGGCGACCGCGAGGCCGTGGCCGGGATCGTCGAGATGTGCCGGCAGGGGCGCTGGGAGGAGGGCGTGCAGAAGCTGCGGGCCCTCTGCGAGGAATCGCCGACCTATCCGGACTACCGCGTCAAGCTGGCGGCCGCCTTGTTCCAGACCGGGCGCACCACCCAGGCCCTGGCCGAAGTCGACCGCGCCCTCGAACTGAATCCGCGTTACCGTACGGCCGCTCATCTAAAAGCCCTGATCCTGGCCGATCAGCGCCGTTACGCGGCCGCGCGCGAGGTCATCCTCTCGCATCCCGCCCTGTCCGAACTCGCCGGGGGGCATCCCAGCGAGGAGCTCTTCTGCTCCTACCTGCGCGGCGTGCTGGCCCTGGTCACCGGGCATTTCGAGGAGGCCGACAAGGCCCTCGCGGCCTGGGGCGATCTGGTGGTCTCGTTCCCGATGGCCGAGCTGATGCGCGCGGCGGTCGAGGATCTTTCCGGCCGGCCCGGCCTGGCCGGCCAGAGGCTGCAGGCCCTGGCCAAGCACTGGCCCGGCGACGGCGACTACACGTTCCTCTACGCCTGCCACCAGCTGCGCCAGATGCAGCTCGACGATCTGGAGAAGGTGCTGGGGCGCTGGTCGGTGGACAACGAGACCGATACCGAGCGCCGCGACCTGCTGCGTGATCATCTGCGCCTGGCGAAGCAGGAATCCCTGCCCGCGCCCGAGGAATCGGACGAGGCGGACCTCACGCCCGACAGGCTGCTGCTGGCGGCTCGTTCGGCCGCCTTGACCGAGGACTGGTCGGCCTGTCTGCGGCACGTGAGGCGTCTGGCGGCAGGCGGCTACACGTCCGAGAAGCTGGCCTCGTTGACCCTGCGGGCGTATCTTGCCACCGGCGAGGCTTCCGACGAGGACCGGCCCGAAGTCGTTCCCGACACCGCCGTCGCCGAAAAGCTCTGCCGATTGCACGCCGACGAGGAATCCGGGGAGGCCCAGGTCGTTCTGCAGCGATTCCGGGAACTTCATCCGGTGGATCCCCGTTGGATCTGGCTGGATCCCGCGACCTGGCTGCGGCCCATCCGGCGCTGGATCGGCTGAACGCCGGCGTCGCCCTCCACCGTTCCCCTGGCGTAGAGGTATCTGCCTTGAGGCGTCTGTTTGCCATCTGCTCCCTGCTGCTGCTCGCCGGAATCGCCGGCGCCCAGGATCTCCCTTCCGGTCCGACCGCGACCGAGACGCCGCCCGCCGCGCAGCCGGGCGAATCCCCGGCCGCGCCGGCGGATTGCGCCGATGGCATGCGCATGTTCCTGGACAAGCGGCACGACGAAGCGATTCCGCTGCTGCTCGGATGTCTCGAGCAGGGCGGCGACAGGCTCGATCCCCTGCTGGCGCTGACGATCATCTCGCTGCAGAAGCGGCAGGATTACGACGCCGTGAAGTTCGGACGTCGGGCCCTGGCCCTGGACGACGGCGATCCCGATGTCCGCTACTGGTACGGCCGAGCCCTTCTGGCCCACGGAGATGCCCAGGGCGCGCTCGCCCAGTGGGAGGCGGGTCTGGCCCTGGACACCGAGCATCTGGGCATCCTGGAGGGCATGGGACGCCTTCTGATCGACATGGGGCAGGATACCAAGGCCTACGGGCTGCTGACCCAGCTGACCCGGGTGGGCGGCGACCTGGCCTGGGTCTACCGCACCCTTTCGGAGGTCGCCCAGCGCCACGGGATGTGGCGCGAGGCTCTCGGCCACTGGCGCAGCGCCCTGGAGCGCAGCGACCCTTCCGGCGCCGACCTGCGGCAGGCTTCGGAGCTGGCGATCATCGCCGGCGATACGGCTTACGCCCTGGCTTCGGCCCGCGAGGCGGTCGCGATCGATCCGGTCGGCAGTTCCTTCGGTTCTCTGGGCGAGGCCCTGTTCGTGGCCGAGCGGCACGTCGAATCCGAGCGGGCCCTGGTGCAGGCGGTCGATCTGTCGCCCGATTCCCCCCGGATCCGGTTCAATCTGGCCAACCTTCTGGAGATCCAGGGCCGGAGCGAGGACGCCGATCCTCATTTCGCCCGCTACGTCCAGCTTTCCCCCGACGATCCGATCGGCCATTACAACTATGCGGTTCACCTGGACAAGATGGGGCGCTCGGAGGCGGCCCTGGTCCAGATCGCCCGGGCCGCCGCGCTCGACACCGTCAACGTGGGGATCGGGCTGCTGCAGGCCCGGCTGCTTGAGAAGACGGGCGATTATCCGGCCGCGCTGGGTGTCTTGGACCGCCTGCTGGAGCAGGATCCCGGCAACGCCGCGGAACTGGAGCGCTGGCGCGAGGCCCTGCTGGCGGCCGAGAACGAGATGGCGCAGGGTGCCGCCGAGGGGAAGGTGCGGCTGTTGCATATCCTGCTGCGCGACCCCGCGAAGGTCGAGGCCGTGGGAGACGGGCTGGCCGCCGGCGAGGATTTCGGGGATCTGGCCGTGCGCTTCAGCGCCGGCCCGACGGCGCACCGGGGCGGAGACATCGGGTGGGTGGATCCGGCCGGGATGACCGAGGATCTGCGACGGGCGATCGAGAACCTGGGCATCGACGAAATCAGCCCTCCCGTGGAGTCGGGAGGGCTGACGCATTACTTCAAGCGGGTCCGGTGAACTGCAGGGGAAACCTGATCAAGTCACTTTGCGGACGGCGTTGGAGCGGATGCAGCGCGTGCAGACATAACCCCGCTGCACTTTGCCTTCGTACTCGAACTTGATCTTCTGCAGGTTCGGAAGCCAGCGATGCCGGGTCAAATTGTGGGCATGGCTGACGCGGTTTCCGTACTGCGGTCCCTTGCCGCACACCGTGCATTTTCTGCTCATGGCTGGGTCCTCCCGGAATTGATTTCAGCGACCGCATAATCTAGCATCCTGTGACGAGCACAGCAAGTTAAATCCCGCGACGGAGGCGCAGTGAACCCCGAAATCACCTGGGAAAGCGACGTCCAGTTCCTCAAGACCGTCGGTCCCGCCCGCGCCCGGGCCCTGGGCCGGCTCGGGGTATCGGCGGTCGGCGATCTGCTGACTCTGCTGCCCCGCGCTTGGTTCGACCGCAGCCGGCTGACGCCGATTCCGCGGCTCGAGATCGGGAAGGCGGCCACGGTCGCCGGCGAGGTCCTGACCGCCGGGGAGCGCCGCACGCGCCGGGGCCGCACGCTGCAGACGGTCACCGTCGGCGATCCCGGCGGCATCCTGTTCTGCCAGTGGTTCAACCAGTCCTACCTGCTGAAGCAGTTCCGCACCGGCGTGAAGGTGATGCTGTCGGGGACGCCCCAGGTCCATTCCGGGCGCCTGCAGATGGTCCATCCCGATTTCGAGATCCTCGAGGAGGGCCGCGATCTGCTGCATACCGGGCGGATGGTGCCGGTCTATCCGCTGACCCGGGGGATCGGTCAGCACTGGCTGCGCAAGCTGATCCACGTCACCCTGGAGGCCGTCGCTCCCTCGCTGCCGGAAACCCTGCCGGCGCGGCTCATCGCCGCCCGCGGTCTGCCGGCCCGGGCCGACGCCCTGCGCGGTCTGCATTTCCCCGCATCGGCCGAGCAGAGGGACGCCTCGCTGCGGCGGCTGATCTACGAGGAGATCCTGCTGATCCAACTGATGATGGCGCTGCGGCGCGATCACCGTCGCGCGCGCACCGGCATCACGCTCGAGGCGCCGGGCGACCTGACCGCGCGGCTGGTGGCGGCCCTGCCCTACGAGCCGACCGGTGCGCAGAGGCGGGTGCTGGCCGAGATCCTGCGCGACCTGCGCTCGGGCCGGATCATGCACCGCCTGCTTCAGGGCGATGTCGGCTCGGGCAAGACGCTGGTGGCGGTGATCGCCTGCCTGTTCGTGGTCGAGCAGGGGTGGCGGGCCCTGTTCATGGCTCCGACCGAGGTCCTGGCCCGCCAGCACGGCGAGGGGATCGCGGCGATGGTCGGCCCGCTCGGGATCCGCACCGCCACCCTGACCGGATCGACTCCGGCCGCCGAGCGCCGCGGGATCCTGGCCGCGGCCGCGCGCGGCGACATCGACCTGCTGATCGGCACCCACGCCCTGATCCAGGAAGGCGTCGCGATGCCGCGCCTGGGCCTCGCCGTGGTCGACGAGCAGCACCGGTTCGGCGTGCGGCAGCGGGCGACGGCCGCATCCGGCAAGGGGGACGAGGCGCCGCCCCACGTGCTGGTGATGAGCGCCACCCCGATCCCGCGCAGCCTGGCGTTGACCCTCTACGGCGATCTCGATCTCTCCCTGCTCGACGAATCGCCCGCGGGCCGGCGTCCGATCCTGACCGACGTGGTGCGCGACGCCGAATGCGGCGGGATGGAGGCCGAGGTGCGTCGTCGCGTCGAGGCCGGGCGGCAGGCCTACGTCATCTACCCGGTGATCGAGGAGACCGAAGGACAGGATCTGAAGGCCGCCACCGAGGAGTTCGGCCGGTTGTCCGCGGGACCCTTCGCGGGGCTGCGGGTCGCGCTGCTGCACGGCAAGCTGAAGCCCCGCGAGAAGCAGCAGGTCATGTCCGCGTTCGCCCGCGGCGAGGTCGACCTTCTGGTCGCGACCACGGTCGTCGAGGTCGGAGTCGACGTGCCCAACGCCACGACGATGGTCATCCACCATCCCGAGCGTTTCGGCCTGGCCCAGCTGCATCAGCTGCGCGGGCGGGTCGGCCGGGGGCGCGAGCAGTCCTGGTGCCATCTGGTGGCCGACCGCTGGCTGCCGCCCGAGACCATGGACCGCATCCGCTTCTTCGCCGCCACCGCCGACGGCTTCGAATTGGCCGAAGAGGACATGCGGCGGCGGGGCCCCGGCGATATCCTGGGAGTCAGACAGCACGGGACGCCGATGTTCCGCCTGGCCAACCCCCTGCGCGACGCCGCCCTGGTCCGCGACTGCGACGCCGACGCGCGCGCCCTGCTGGCCGAGGACCCCCGCTTCGAGTCGCCCGCGAACGCCGGGCTCTGGGACGCCCTGGACGCGGGCTACGGCAAGCTGCTGCCGCGGCTGGGCGGCGGTTGAGCGGATCGGGCTCAAGCGCCCGGCCCGGCGGCCGATTCCCGCAGAGCAATCCGACGAACAGGAGATGGGCTTGATCGTGACCTGCCGGGCCTGCGGGGCCCGCTACGAATTCGACGACGGCCGGGTGCCGGCCCGCGTGCTGCGGGTCCGTTGCCCCGTGTGCCGGGCGGTCTTCCGTCTCGACGGCGTCGATCCCGAATCCCCGGATCCCGACCTCGATCCCGAGCTTTCCGCCCCGGCGCCCGAACCCGCGGCCGCCGCTTCCGAACCGTCTCCCGCGACCGGATCCCCCGACGTTTCCGAACCGGTTTCAGGAGATGAGCCCGCGGCCGGCCCCCGGGAACTCGCCCGCACCCGTCTGCTGGCCCGCGCGCTGGCTTCCGACATCCTGCATTACCATCGGGCGCGCCGGGACGAGGCCCTGGGTGCCGACCGCATCCTGGCCGAATTCACGCCCGAGATCGCGGCTTCCTGGAAGCTCATCCGCGCCCGCTCGAGCCTGCCCCGCGACCGGGCCGCCGGGATCTTCCGCGAGGCCCTGCAGGAGATCCTCGCATCCGGAGCCCCTTTGAACGTCTGATCCCGCGGCCGCCCGGCACGAAAAAGGGCCCCGCCGTCCCTGGGGACGCCGGGGCCCTGGATCTGCGGGCGGTTCTATTTCTTCCAGCGCCGGCTCACCTCGCCGAGGATGGCGTCGATGTTCTGGCGGATCCTCTCGTTCTGGTCGGGCTCGAAGAGGGCCTTCTTCACCCGGCCCTGATCGTCCTTCTTGATGTATCGCAGCGATCGCAGGTCGTCCAGCGGGATCAGGATGTCCTTGCTGACCTTCACCTCGACCGGCTTGCCGTCGATGTTGCGGCCGGGGGAGTTGTGGGGATGCATGCCCAGTCCCCAGCCGTGGACGACCATCGAGCAGAGCAGGGCGCGCATCATGTTCTGGCCCTGGACGGTGTCCAGATCGACGTTGCGCTGCATCTTCTCCATCACTCCGTCGACCACCGGAACCAGCTTGGCGTTCAGCGAATCGTCGGGCTCGAGGTTCAGCAGACGGGCGAACATATCCTTGAGGATGCGATCGGTGTTGGATGCGGCCATGTATCAGCACTCCGGTGACGAAGGAATACCATCGTGCGACGCGTGCTTTCGTCGCTTCAGAGCAGTTATCGTACGGCGATCGCCCGTCTTGAGCCCAAACGGAGGCCCGCAGGCGGAAATCTCGCCGGAACAAGGCGTTGACCCCGGTACCGCCGGTGGTTATTCTGCCGCCATGCATGACGAAAACGACATCGGAGCCGGCGGCGACCGCGCCGGGTGGTCCGCCGACCGCTGGTTCGAGGACGGACGCGAGCGGGAGGTGGCGGGCGATCTGGACGCCGCCCTGGCCTCCTACCGCGAGGCGGTGGGGCGGGAGCCCGACCGCGCCGAATGGTGCTATCGTCTGGGATGCGTGCTGCGCAAGCGCAACGATCTGCAGGCCGCGGTCGTGGCCTTCAGCCGCGCGGTCGAGATCTCCGAAGGCGAGAGCCGGTACCTGACCAATCTCGGCGCCACCCTCGACGCCCTCGGCCGCCGCGGCGAGGCCGTGCAGTCCTTCCATCGCGCCATCCTGGCCGATTCCGGCAACGCGCAGGCCCATCACAACCTCGGCGCGATCTACGCCGAGCAGGGCCGCTCCAACGAGGCGATCCGCTGCTTCGAGGCCGCCATCGCCGCCGCGCCCGACGCCGAGGGCTGGCACAATCTCGGCCTGGTCCATTACCAGACGGCCGCCTACGACCAGGCCTTGACCTGCTTCGAGGAATGTCTGGGCCTCGATCCGGATTACGCGGCGGGCGTCTACTACTTCGGCCTGACGCTGATGAAGAAGGGCATCTACGCCGAGGCGGTCGAACGGTTCGCCCGCGTGCGCGATGCCGATCCCCGGCTGGTGCGTTCCGACTACTACGCGGGCGTATGCCTGCACAAGCTGGGCCGTTTCGAGGAGGCCCTGGCGGCCCTGCGCCGGGCGCTGGAGGCCCTGCCCGACGACGGCCGGGTCCATTACCAGACGGCCCTGACCTGCGACGCCCTCCATCTGTCGCAGGAGGCCCGCGAGCATTACCGGCTCGCCAGGAACTGATCGCCCCGTTTCCAAGGATGGTGACGACTTGAATCTGGGTCCCCTCTTCGCCCTGGCCTTCGTGCAGGGGCTGACCGAATTCCTGCCGGTCAGCAGCTCCGGACATCTCGTGCTCCTGCAGCACTGGCTCGGATCCCATACCGGCGACGTCTTCCTGGACGTAGTGCTGCACGTCGGCACCCTGGGCTCGGTGCTGTTCGTCTACCGGCGGGAGGTGGGCCGTCTGCTGCGTTTCGACGCGCCGGCCGTCCAGTACGTCGTGGCCCTGGTCGTCGGCACCTTGCCGGCGGTCGCGGTGGGATTGCTCTTCAAGGATCGGATCGAGGCCCTGTTCTCCAGCCCCGCGGCCGCCGGGGCCGGACTGCTGTTCACCGGCCTGGTGCTCTTGTCGACGCGGCGCAACCGTTCCGACGAACGCACCGCGCGCGGCACGTGGTATCCGGTGGCGCCCTCGCTGAGCCGGTCGCTGCTGATCGGCTGCGCGCAGGCCCTGGCCATCATCCCGGGGATCAGCCGCTCGGGCTCGACGATCTCGGCTTCGCTCTGGCTGCGGCTGCCGCGGCGCGAGGCGGCCCGGTTCAGCTTCCTGCTCTCGGTGCCCGCGATCGGCGGCGCCCTGGTTCTGCAATTGATCGATGGGGCACAGCCCGCGGAAGGCGGTTGGCTGGGACTTGTGCTCGGGGCGCTCGTCGCGTTCGGCGTCGGCCTGGTGGCCATCCGCCTGACGACCATGGCGGTCGTCGCGCGGCATTTCTGGAAGTTCGCCCTCTATTGCCTGCCCCTGGGGGTTGCGGTTCTGCTGCTGGTCTGACGTCCTAGACCGGCGTCGCCACCGCCAGCATGTCGCGCAGGGTCTCGCGGACTTCCAGGGGATCGTAGGGCGTGATGATGACGTCCACGGCGCCCGCTTCCAGGGCGGCCCGGGCGTCGGCGCGACGATCGAGGGTGGTGATGACCGCGACCAGGGTTCCCGGTCGGGCGCTCACGAATTCCCGCACCAGGGCCGGACCGTCGACTCCCGGCGTGGCCAGGTCGATCGCCACGATATCGGGCTCGAGGGCCGAGAACAGCCGCCGCGCCTCGGCGACCGTGCCGGCCTCGGCGACCAGCGGCACTCCCGACTCCTCGATGATATCTTTCAGGATGAAACGCATGAATTCGGTGTCGTCGAGGATCAGCACTGTGGGATGCAAGGGGGTCTCCTGCCTGTTGAGAGGCCCGTTATTCGATGCCGTCGATGGAACCGGCGGCGATGGTGTCGCGTTAAGGGCTGCACGGCGCGGCGGAAGGATCACCGTCGCATCGGGCCACGGACAAGTGATCGACCGCCGGGCCCCCGGCTTTAACACCGTCTGCGGATGAGGATGACGGCAACGAAAGGACACGCGATGACTTTCAGGAACCTGATGGCCGGAGCCGCCCTGCTTCTCTGCGCCGCCTCGGCGGGACCGGCGGCGGCCGGGAGCGGCCCCGCGGCGCGGGCGCTCGACTCCGATGCCCGGACCGACCTTTCGGTGACCATCTACAACAGGGATCTGGCGCTGGTGCGCGAGGTGCGGACGCTCGAGGTCCCGCGCGGCGAGTTCACCCTCGAGTACCGCGGCGTTCCCGAGAAGATCGAGCCGCGTTCGCTGCTGGTCGAACCCGGCCCGCGCCTGCCGCTGACCATCCTCGAGCAGAACTACGAATTCGACCTGATGTCGCGCGACAAGATCCTCGAGAAATACGTCGGCAAGCCGGTCGCCTGGCTCCAGGAGGACGGTTCCCGCGTCGAGGGCGTGCTGCTCGGGTCGGCCCACGGCCCGGTGTTCGAGGTCGGGGGCGAGGTCGTCTTCGAAGTGCCGGGGCGCATCGCCCTGCCCGCGCTGCCGCAGAATCTGCGCGCCCGTCCGACCCTGGTCTGGCGCGCGGAATCGAAGAGGGCGGCCAAGGACGACATCGAGGTCAGCTATCTGACCCGCGGCCTTTCCTGGTCGACCGA
The DNA here is from genome assembly GCA_964384825.1 of uncultured Fibrobacteraceae bacterium. Classification (GTDB taxonomy): domain Bacteria; phylum Krumholzibacteriota; class Krumholzibacteriia; order LZORAL124-64-63; family LZORAL124-64-63; genus CAYLMM01. Next base: position 19,876 of record CAYLMM010000035.1, on the reverse strand, counting down.
CTACGTCCTGGATGTCGACGCCCCCTGCCGCGAGGCCGACCTGCAGGCCTGGGTCTCGCTCGACAACCGCAGCGGCGCCTCGTTCGCCGACGCCCAGGTGCTGCTGGTGGCCGGCGAGATCCACCAGGCGCCGCCCGAGATGCCGGTGCTTCGGCGCATGGAGGCCGGGAAGGTCGCCTTCGCCATGGCCGACGGCGTGCGCCAGGAGGGCCTTTTCGACTACCATCTCTACACGATGCCCGGCCGCACGACCTTCAGGGACAACAGCACCAAGCAGCTTTCGCTGTTCAAGGCCGCCGGCGTGAAGGTCGAGCGTCGCTATCGCGTGGCGCCGACTCCCGGCCTGCTCAACGCCCACGGCTCCGCTTCGGACAAGCCCGACGTGACGACCCTGGTGGCGTTCGCCAACGAGAAGGACAACGCGTTGGGGATGCCGCTGCCCGCGGGCGTGGTGCGGGTCTACGGCTCGTCCGAGTCGGGGCAGAGGCAGTTGCTGGGCGAGGACCGCATCGGCCACATCCCCCGCGACGAAGAGGTCGAGCTGACCGTCGGCAAGTCCTTCGACATCAAGGCCGAATGCACCCGGGTGGATTACCGGCGGATCGGCGACCGGGTCTTCGAGACCGCCCTGCGCGTCGTCGTCCGCAACCACAAGGACGATCCGGTGACCGTCGACGTGCGCGAATCCTTTCCCGGCGAGTGGGAGATCCTCTCGTCCACTCATTCCCACCGGAAGCTCGATGCGGCGACTGCCCGTTTCGATCTGGAAGTGCCCGCGGACGGGGAGACGGCGCTCGAGTTCCGGGTCCGCGTGGAGAGCTGAGCCCGCTTGACAAACTGACCTTGATTTCGACCGGGAATTGACATTATGTCAATTCCCGGCTTTTTCGCGAATTGGCACGGAAAAACAGAGCGGAACGGTATGAGTGCATCGTGTTTTATTGCAATCCGTTTCCGTACGGTCGCGGATTGCGATATTGATTTTCGAGAATGGTACGAGTCTTGTAAGGGGCAGATGCGAAATCAGGAATCCAAGGCATTCCGGGGGGGGATCCCCGAACCTGGCGAGGGATAGATATGGCAGTTCGCAAGCACAACACGACCAGCCGCAGGCGCGAGACCGCTCGCATGATGTCCAACCTGGATCTCTACTTCCAGGAGGTCAAGGCGTTCCCGCTGCTGACTCGTGAGCAGGAATGCGAACTGGCCCGCGGCATCCGCCAGAACGACGGCGAGGCCCTGCATCGTCTCGTGAATTCCAACCTCCGGTTCGTCGTCTCGATCGCCAAGGAGTACGCCCATTACGGCGTGCCCCTGGAAGATCTGATCAACGAGGGCAACCTCGGCCTGCTGAAGGCCGCCCAGCGCTTCGACGAGACCCGCGGCTACAAGTTCATCTCCTACGCCGTCTGGTGGATCCGCCAGTCGATCCTCGCCGCGCTGGCCAATCACTCCAAGATCGTGCGCATGCCGCTGAACCGGGCGCGCGTGCTGAACCAGATCAAGCGGGTCACCAGCGAGTTGCAGCAGGGGCTGCGCCGCAAGCCGACTCCCGAGGAGATCGCCGTCCGCCTCGGCCTCTCCATCGAAGAGGTGAAGGACACCCTGCCGCTGATGCAGGACAACTTCTTCCTCGACGACTTCGTGGGCAACGACGAGGACTCCACCTACCTGGACTTCCTCGAGGACACCCACAGCAAGAGCCCGGATTTCTCGGTCCTCGAGGATGATCTGGGCGACAGCATCGGCCGGATGCTCGGCGATCTCAAGCCGCGCGAGGCGAAGGTGCTGCGGATGTATTACGGCCTCGGCTCCGACAGGGAAATGACCCTCGAGGAGATCGGTCAGGACATGGGTCTGACTCGCGAACGGATCCGCCAGATCAAGGAAGAGGCCTTCGAGAAGATCAGGAATTCCAAGACTTTCCGATACATGCACGACTATCAGGATATGCGAGACCTGAGCGCCTGATCATCCGGCGCACTACAGAGCAGGAAACCGCGGGCTTTGGTCAATCCAGGGCCCGCGGTTTCGTTTGTCCGGCGCTGGCTTCCCGCACCTCCGCCTCGAAACCGTCCCACGCGGCCAACGGCAGCCAGACCCGCCAGCGGACCTGCTCGCCGTAGGATTCCTCGTCGATCCGCCCTTCGCGCCGTTCCAGCAGATGCCGGATGGTCTTCTGCATGGAGTAGGGGAAGGCCAGTTCGCCGCGGCGGCCCAGCCGGATGATGCGCGTCGGCGCGTTGGCCAGGGCTTCGGCTGCGGCGTCGCGGTAGGCGCGGCCCAGGCCGCCGGTGCCCAGCTTCACCCCGCCGAAGTATCTCGCCACGACCGCGACCGCGTCGGTGACGCCGGCATGGCGCAGGGCGCCGAGGATGGGTTCGCCCGCCGAGCCGGAGGGCTCGCCGGCGTCGCTGCGGATCTCGCGCAGCTCGGCGCCGTGCCCCAGCCGCCATCCATAGCAGACATGGCGGCAGTCATGGTGGCGGGATTCCATCTCGGCGATCGCCGCCCGCGCCTGCTGCTCGTCGGTCGCCGGCGCGACCAGGGCCAGGAAGCGGGAGCGTTGGACCTTGGTCTCGGCTTCGCCGCGATCGGCCAGGGTCGTGTAGCTGTCCGGGCTGCCGTCCGGGGAGCCTTCCGGGGTGGAAGATCGGTTCGAGGTCGCCATGAAGCCTCCGCTGGCGGCGGTGGTCCGGTATGCGCCGCGGCGGTCGGGAATCGGACCCCCGCCGCGCCTGTCTCGTTTCCTACCATATACCGCAGTTACCTTCGGATCAACGAGTTGAGCGATTATCGTTTCTGGCACCGCTCTTGCAACTTCTTCGGCATGGCATCGGAAAAGTTGGGAGACACAATGAAGCCGTTGTTCTGCGCCGGCCGCTTCCTCGCGGTCGCGGCCGTCGCCGCGTTGCTGGCCTCCGGGCCGATTGCCGCGCGCGCCGGCATCGACGATCTGCCTCGTCGCTCGCTCGACCGTCCGGCCGAGGCCGGATCGGTCTATCTGGTGGGGCTCGCTTCGGTCGGAACGGCAACCGACCGGGGCGGGGTGCGCGCCGGCTGCGGCGGCGAACTGATCTTCCGGCCGCACGCCGCGGCCGATCTGCACCGGCCCTTCTACGACTGGAACACGGGTCTGGTCTTCCACGGCGAATACTTCTCGGTCGACAGCGGGCGCGACTTCGGGGCCGGCGACATCATCCTGCGCCGCTACCTGGCCGACATGCGCCGCGGCCCGGCCGGGAGATCCTGGTTCATCGGTCTCGGCGCGGGCATAGGCCGGGCGACCGAACCGCGATCCGCGCCGGTCGTCGAGGGAGCCGAGGGCGAGTCCGAAGGATCGAGCGACAGCCGCAAGGTCCGCGATTTCACCTTCCTGATCGAGACCGGCTGCGAATGGAGCCCCGCGGACGGTTGCGCCCTGCTGGCCAAGATCCAGTGGCGGTTCTTCCGCTGCGGCGAGATCGATTATACCAACGCCCTGCTGATGGTCGGGGCGGGCGTTCCTGTCCCCTGGTGATTCTTTCGGAATCCTATCCTTCCCCCGCGTGTTGAAAATGGGTATGTCCCCGGCGGGGGACATGATAGACTGCTGTCCACCGCAAGGTGAACCAGGCCCGCGAAGGGCCGCAACCGAACGAGGTAGAAGACAACATGGAACCAATGCGCGCCACCCGCGGTCCGGAGGGCTCGGCGATCTGCAGGACGGCTTTCCTGGCCGCAGTCGCCCTGATCGCTGTTTTCACCCTGCCCTGCGCGGCTCAGGAGGAACTCGGCTACTGGGAGTACCAGAGCATCGTCAGCGCCGCCGAGCGCCTCGACAAGATGGCCCTTGTCGGTTCCCTGGAGGATGACTTCGGTCTCTACGCCGTCATCGGCGACCGTTTCGGCCTGGTTCGCATCAACTACCTGACCCATCAGTCCAGCGAAGAGATCTGGTCGAGCAAGCAGCTCCACGGATCGGTCTCGGAGGTTCTGGTCGCGGATCTGGACCGCGACGGCGACGACGAGATCATCGCCTGGACAGGGTCGGGGATGGTGTACGTCTGGGACTCGGAGAGCCATAAACTTCTCTACGAGTCCCTGACCACCGATTACGAGACGATCCACTGCCTGGCCGTCGGCCGGGCCGACGACGATCCCCAACTGGAGCTGGTGATCAACGCCGACCGCAAGATCCACTACATCGACGGCAAGCACTTCACCCGCGAGTGGACCAGCCTGAACGAGTACCAGGCCACGCGCATGGCCTGCGGCGACGTCGACGGCGACCGCACCATGGAGATCGTGCTGAACAACGGGCAGGTGATCGACGCCCGCAGCGGCGATGTCGAGTGGGAGGACGAGGTCTTCGGCCTGCGCATCGTGCTGGTGGACATCGACGGCGACGGCATTCCGGAGATCATGACCGAGAGCGACGGCAGTCCGATGAAGATCTTTGACGTGGACCACCGCAAGGAGAAGCACCTGCAGTGATCCCGGACATGAACGAATCCGTGTGAGGGGCGGCCGGGCCGCCCCTTCCGCATATCCCGGCTGGCAGGTCGGGAATCCCTGATTATCTTTGTCGCAATGTTTTCCGCACCCGATCCGATGGCCGCCGCGGCGGCCGGATCCGAAGTCCGCGAGGAGAGTCATGCCCCAGAACGAGATCGGTCTCTTGATGGCTTTCGGCGCCGGGTTCGCGTCGTTCGTCTCGCCCTGCGTATTGCCCCTGGTGCCGGCCTATCTGAGCTTCATGTCGGGGGTCTCGCTGCAGGAGATGAAGAGCGGTTCGGCCCGCAAGCTGCGCGGCGTGTTCATCACCTCGCTGGCGTTCGTCTGCGGATTCAGCCTGGTGTTCATCGCCCTGGGGGCTTCCGCCACCGCCCTGGGCCAGAAGCTGCTCGGCGCCCTGCCGGTGCTGGCCCGCGTCGCCGGGGTGATCATCATCATCTTCGGGATCCACATGACCGGCCTGATCCGCATCCCGATGCTGGCTTACGAGAAGCGTTTCCAGACCGGGGGCGGAGGGCGCAGCCTGTTCAGCGCCTTCATCATGGGCCTGGCCTTCGCGTTCGGCTGGACGCCATGCATCGGCCCGATCCTGGCGGCGATCCTGGCGGTCGCGGCCAACGCCGAGACGATCAACCAGGGCGTGCTGTTGCTGGCGGCCTACTCGGCCGGACTGGGCATCCCCTTCCTGCTGACCGGCCTGTTCCTGAACGTCTTCTACGGCTTCTTCGGGCGCATCCAGCGGCATTTCCACAAGATCGAGGTGGTCTCCGGCGTGGTCCTGATCCTCGTCGGCGTGCTGCTGGTCTCCAATCGTTTCGACATGCTGGCCTACTGGCTGGCCGAGAACCTGAACATCGGTGAACTTGGCTGATTGAACCTGCAAGTGTTTTTAGATACAAGCGCTTGGAAAGGAAACATCGTGAAAAACCTGAATCTGATCACATTGCTTATGACCACGCTGATCGCCCTGGTCGCCTTCGCCGGATGCGGCGGCGACGCCGAAACCGGCGACACCGCCGGCGCCGAGGCCGCGGCGGTCGCGCAGACGGCCGTGAAGAAGGCTCCCGACTTCCAGCTGAAGGATCTGGACGGCAACACCGTCAAGCTGGCCGACCTGCGGGGCCGGGTCGTGCTGGTGGACTTCTGGGCCACCTGGTGCCCGCCCTGCCGCAAGGCCCTGCCGCATCTGCAGGAGATCCACGAGGAATTCGACGGGCAGGGCGTGAGCGTCGTGGGCATCGCCACCGACCGCCAGGGCGCCTCGGTCGTCGCCCCCTTTGTCGAGGATAACGGCCTGACCTTCACCGTCGTGCTGGCCGACGGCAAGGTGGACCGCGATTTCGGCGGCGTTCGCGGCATTCCCACCACGTTCATCATCGATCCCGACGGCAACGTGGTCGGCAAGTTCGTGGGTTATCAGGACAAGGAAATCTATCGGGAAGCCATCCTGAAGGCCATGCCGGCCCGGGGTTAGGCGGAGGAATCGAAATCGACGGGCAAAAAAAAGAGTCCCTGGCCGGCGTCGGAAGCGTCGACCAGGGACTCAGCCGTCTGAAAGGATCATTTCCTCAACCACCACAGGATGTCGACGATGGAGAGGCCGATCAACAGATCCATCGGACTCATCGGAACCCTCCCTGGTCTTGGTGAATGTGACTGTGAACGACGGTGACTTCTTGGTTTTCGTCCCCGTCGGGGTCTACCTTAGCCAGAATGGTGCCGGATCGGCATCTAAGCTCGCAACTCGTTGATTTGCAGGAGCATCAAGGTCCTGTCATCGGATTGTTCACGCCCTCCGAAACGCTCCACGCCGGCAAAAATCGCGGCACGCAGGTCTTCCAGCCGGCCGCCGGCGTGCCTGCGGGCCAGATCCTCGAGCCTCTCTTCGCCGAAGAATTCGCCGGATTCGTCGGTTTCCTCGGTCAGGCCGTCGGTGTAGAGCACCAGCCTGTCGCCGGGTTTCAGGACCAGCGACCCCCAGGCGTAGTTCTGCCCCTCCTTGATGCCCAGGACCAGTCCGCCGCGTTTCAGCGGCTCGATGTAGTCACGGTCGCGCCGCAGCAGCAGAGGGCGGTTCATGCCGGCGTTGCAGTAGCGCAGCGTGCGCGTGGGGATGTGCAGCACGCCGTAGAAGAAGCTGATGAAGTGCCCCACGGTCGCCAGGCCGCAGATCGTCCCGTTGAGCTTCTCGACGACCTTCTCGGGTTCGCGGACGCGGGCGGCGATCGAGCGGAAGGCCACCCGCAGGGTGGTCATCACCAGGGCGGCGGGGATGCCCTTTCCCGCGGCGTCGGCGATCGCGAAGCCCACGGTCTCGCCGTCGAGCGGGAAGTAGTCGAAGTAGTCGCCGCCGACCTCGCGGCACGATTCCATCCGGCCGCAGAGATGCGCTTCGGCCAAGGTCAGCGGTTCGGTGGGCACCAGGTTCTCCTGGATCCGCTTGGCCAGGCTCAGCTCGGTCTCCAGGCGTTCGCGCTCTATGCTGTCGCGGTAGAGGCGCAGGATCTCCAGCAGGGCGGCCGCCTGGTGGCTCAGGAAGTGCAGGTTGTCGATGTCGGTCTGGCCGTAGAAGGCGCCGTCGCTGCGCGGCCCGAGGGTCAGCAGGCCGCACATCCGGTTCTGGGTGATCAGGGGCACGAAGAGCTGGACGTCCATGTCGGCCAGCAGCGCGGCGACGTCGCGGTCGCGCGACACGGCGTCGGCGGCCTGCTCCATCTCCTCGATGAAGAACGGCCGGTGCACCCTGGTCAGCAGCTGCAGCAGCGGACGGTCGGCCATCAGCACCCGGCCGGACCACAACGGGGGCGCGCCGGTGGTCCTTTCGGCGGCCAGGCGCAGCCCGCCGTCCTCGGCCAGCAGCAGTCCCACCCGTCGCGGACGGTAGAGTTCGAAGAGGCGCTCGACCATCACCCGGGCGGCCTCGTCGGCCTCGAGGCTGGCCGAGAGCTCGTGCAGCAGGTCCTGGATCGCGGTGCGGGTGGCGCGCCGGGCCGGATAGAAGCGGACCTCGGTCCAGCGCAGCAGCTGCTGCCGCAGGGGATTGACGATCACCGCGGCGGCCAGCACCGCCAGCAGCACCAGGGGCGTGCTCGAGATCTGGAAGAACCGCGTCAGGTAATGCCCCATCACCCCGACGATCAGCCCGTAGCCCAGCGCGATGACGATCGTCAGGACGCCGTAGATCAGGCTGTGCCGCAGGACGAAGGCCATGTCCAGCGCCCCGTAGCGCAGGATGGCCAGCCCGAAGCTCAGCGGCACCAGGATCAGCGAGAATCCCAGCCATTCCTGGTAGGGCAGGACGCGCGTCGGCGAGATGTTGTGCAGCACCGATCCCAGCAGGAAGGGCAGAAACCCCAGGGCGAGGCCCACCAGCACCACCTGCATCTTCGAGCGCTCGACCGGCTGGCTGCGGCGCAGGGCCTTGCGCGAGAAGATGGCCAGACCGGCCACGAAATAGCCCAGGAAATAGAGCGAGGCGAGGATCTGCAGCAATCCCACCACCGCGGATTCCGCGGGATCGAGGCGGGCGGCGCGGGCGGCCAGGCTCATCAGGAACAGAAGGCCCGCGGGCAGCATCAGCAGGCGATGGCGCCGGCGCGTCGCGGGGTCCAGGCGCACGCGCGAGGGGAAGTAGAGGAAGAACCGCAGCACCAGCACCGGCAGCGCCATGTTGGCAAGGTCGCGCAGGATCTCCTTGACGTGCATGTAGACCGGCGATGGCCAATCGGGGATCCCCATCAGGAAGAAGGCGAAGGCGACGCAGACCCCGAAGAAGTAGCGGGCCACCATGTCGGCGCGGCGCGAGAGGACCAGCCAGCCCATGATCAGGAAGGCCAGGCCGGCCAACGAGAGGCCGTAGCTCCAGATCATGCGCGCGCGCGGCGGGCGGGCCGGCGTGATCGCTACGGCCGTTTCGGCGCCGTCGCGTCCCAGCAGATAGGTGCGCGGCCCCAGGTCGTAGCGGCCCGAGACGGCCACGTAGTAGCCGACGGTCGAACCGACGGGCTCGCCGTCGATGGCCAGCACCCGGTCGCCGACCAGCACGCCCGCCTTCGCGGCGGGGCTGCCCGGCGAAACCGCCGCGACCCGCAGGTTGTGGACGGTCATGCCGGTGGTGGGGTTCTGGGCGATGTGGATGGCGACGGGGATTTCCAGGATCAGCAGCAGGGGGGCCAGGACGTAGAGGGCGAATCGGCGCAGGATTCGCTCGATTCCGGTGGCGGCGCCGGGAGGTTCGACCCACATGAGCGGCCCTTTCCGGGACCCGGGGGCGACGGCCGCGTCCCCGCTCCCGAGGCGACTATACCCCATCGCGCGCCGTCGGGAAACAGCGGACCGCGTCGCGCCCGGCGGTGTCCGGTTGACCATCTCACCCCGCGGGCCTAGTATTCCCAGGATCCAGCCGGGATCCGCACGGGCCCGGCTCTTCGACTTGCCGCCGAAAACGACAGCGGGGCCCCCGTCCCCGGCCCAAGGAGTTCTTGCGTGAACGACATCAGGCAGATGGCCCAGTACAGCCCCTCGGGGCTCGAGCAGAAGTGGTACCAGGTCTGGGAAGAGGAGGGGCTGTTCCGGCCCGATCCCGCGGCCGAGGGCGATCCTTTCGTCATCACCCTGCCGCCTCCCAACGTGACCGGGGTGCTGCACATGGGGCACTGCCTGGGCAACTCCATCCAGGACATGCTGATCCGTTGGATGCGGATGCGAGGCCGGCCCACGCTGTGGGTGCCGGGCACCGACCACGCCAGCATCGCCACCGAGCAGGTGGTCCTGCGGCAGCTGCGCGCCGAGGGCCAGCAGAAGAGCGATATCGGCCGCGACGGATTCCTCGAACGGGCCTGGGACTGGAAGGAGCGCACGCACGACCGGATCACCGCCCAGCTGCGCCGTCTGGGCTGCTCGCTCGACTGGGAGCGCGAGGCCTTCACCATGGACGAGCAGCGTTCGCGCGCCGTCGCCCACGCCTTCGTCGCCCTGCGCGAGCAGGGCCTGATCTACCGCGACCTCTACCTGGTGAACTGGTGCCCCCACTGCCGCACCGCGCTGAGCGACGACGAGGTGGAGCACAAGGAGGTCCAGGGGACGATGTGGCGGATCCGCTACCCCCTGGCCGACGGATCCGGCCACGTGACCGTCGCCACCACCCGGCCCGAGACGATGTTCGGCGACACGGCCGTCGCGGTGCATCCGGACGATCCCGAGCGCAAGCATCTGATCGGCAGGATGGTGAAGCTGCCGCTGACCGACCGCGAGATCCCGATCATCGGCGACCATCACGCCGACCCCGAGAAGGGCACCGGCTTCGTGAAGATCACGCCGGCCCACGACCCCAACGACTTCGAGGTCGGCCGCCGCCACGATCTCCAGCAGGTCGTCTGCATGGACGAGACCGCGGTGATGAACGAGGCCGCGGGACGCTTCGCCGGTCTCGACCGCTTCGAATGCCGCAAGCAGACCCTGGCCGCCATCGAGCAGGAGGGGTTGTTCGACGGGCAGGAGAAGAACGTCCACCAGGTCGGCCACCACGACCGCTGCGGCACGGTCATCGAGCCGTATCTGTCGCGGCAGTGGTTCCTGAAGATGAGCGATCTGGCGGCTCCGGCGGTCGCGGCGGTCGACGACGGCACGATCCGCCTGTTCCCCGAACGCTGGGTGGGCGTCTACCACAACTGGATGCGCAACATCCGCGACTGGTGCATCTCGCGGCAGCTGTGGTGGGGGCACCGCATCCCGTTCTGGACCTGCGACGGCTGCGGCCGCGAGATCTGCGCGGTCGAGACGCCGGCGTCCTGCCCCGAATGCGGCGGCACCGCCCTGACCCAGGATCCCGACGTGCTGGACACCTGGTTCAGCAGCTGGCTGTGGACCTTCTCGCCGCTGGGCTGGCCCGAAAAGACCGACGACATGGAACGGTTCCATCCGACCAGCGTGCTGGTGACCGCGGCCGACATCATCTTCTTCTGGGTCGCGCGGATGATCATGGCCTCGTACCACTTCCTCGGCGAGCCGCCGTTCACCGAGGTGCTGTTCACCGGCATCGTGCGCGACGAGCAGGGCCGCAAGATGAGCAAGTCGCTGGGCAACAGCCCCGACCCGATCGAGCTGATCGACCGCTACGGCGCCGACGCCCTGCGCTGCTCGATGGTCATGCTGACGCCCACCGGCCAGGACATCTTCTTCTCCGAGCAGTCGCTCGAGGTGGGCCGCAACTTCTGCAACAAGATCTTCCAGGCCACCAAGCTGGTGCTCTCGATCTGGGACGACTCGGGTCTCGAGGCCGCTCCGGCCGCCGCATCCGGCGATGGCGTCCTGACGGCGGCCGCCGCGGTCGCCCTCGACGACGGACCCTCCGCAGCGACCGGCGCCCTGTGGCGCGCGGTCTACGGGGCCGACCTCCCGGCCGGACTTTCCGACGAGGGCTTCGAGCTTTCCGACCGCTGGCTGCTCGGCCGCCTCTGCGCGACGGTGGCCGAGGTGAACGGGAACATGGAGAAGCGGCGCCTGAACGACGCCGCCTACGCCGCCTACAATTTCTTCCGCCACGAGTTCTGCGACTGGTACCTCGAGGCGGCCAAGCCCCGCTTCCGCGATCCCGAGGCCGGACCCGAGGCCCTGACCGTCGCGATGATCGCGCTGGGGACCAGCTATCAGCTGCTGCATCCGGTGATGCCCTTCATCACCGAGGAGCTGTGGAGCCATCTGCCGCCGGCGTCCGGCAGGTTGATGACCTCCCGGTTCCCCTTCTACGACGGGCAGGCCCCGTTCCCCGCCGAGACCGGCCGCTTCGAACGTCTGATGGAGATCGTCGGCGTGCTGCGCAACCTGCGTTCCGAGTTGGGCGTCCAGCCCGGGCGCCGCGGACGGGCCGTGCTGCGGATCGCCGATCCGGAGGCGCTCGCCGAGCTCGAGGCCGACGCCGGTTCGATCGCCCTGCTGGCCAAGCTCGAGGAGGTCGCGGTCGTATCCGGCGGCGACGACCCGTATCCGGCCGGAGTCGGGGTTGCCGGCGCGGTCGAGATCTTCCTGCCGATGGCCGGCCTGGTCGACGTGGACCGCGAACGCGAACGCCTGCAGGCCGAACTCGCCAAGATCGAGGGATGGATCGAGGGCTCGCGCCGCAAGCTCTCGAACGAGAGCTTCACTTCGCGCGCGCCGGCCGCCGTGGTCGAGAAGCAGCGCGAGATGTTGAACGAGAACGAGAGCCAGGCCGAGACCCTGCGCCAGCGTCTGCAGGCTTTCGGCGGCGTCTGAGCCGCCGGGTAAGGAGTTGCCGTGACCGCCGACGGTCTTCCCTTCAGGACTCCGGGGCAGATGCTCCGTGAAGCGCGCGAGGCCCGAGGGCTCGACCAGCAGGAGCTCGCGCGGCGGACGAAGATCCCGCCGCGGCTGCTGGCCGCCCTGGAGATCGACGACTACCAGCAGCTTTCGGCCGATCTCTACGTGAAGAGCTTCCTGCGGAGCTGCGCCCAGGAACTGGGTCTCGACGTGCAGGAGGTTCTCGATCTCCACCGCCGGATGACCGAGCAGCAGTCGGCCGCCGAAGTCGAACAGACCTGGGAGGCCGAGGTCGAGGTCGAGCGGGTCAAGGGCATTCCGTGGGGGCCGGTGCTGAGGGTGGCCGGCGCGGCGGCCCTGGTGCTGCTGGTGGTTCTGACGGTCGTTCGGATAGGCCGCCGCTCGGTCGATTCGGTGACGGTCGACCGCCCGGCCGCCGAGACCGCGATCGAGACCCCCGCCGGATCCGCCGCGGAGCCTTCCGCTGCGGAGCCGGTCGTGCCCGCGCAAGACGTATCCGCCGACGCCCCCGTCGGGGAATCCGCCGCCGGCACCGGTGAACCCGATGCCGACGCAACGGTCCCGCGGGACGCGACGCTCGATGCCGACGCCGGCCGGAGCGAAACGCCCGCCGCGGAGGTCCGTTCCGTCCGGACCCCGGCCAAGGTCGTGGCCCTGCCCTCCGGCGATCCGACCCTGGTCTTCGCCGACGGCCGCCGCCGGTCGCTGGTGCTGAGGCTGGTGGGCCCGACCCCGCTGGCGGTGGCCGTGGCCGCCGACGGCACCGAGGTCGAGCCTCTGCCCGCGCCGTCGCCGGCGGACATCCCCGACCTGCCCGCGACCGGCATCGAATCGGGACGCCTGTACCGCGCCGGCGACCGCTATGCGGCCTACTGGGGCGGAGACGACTACTTCTACGTGCGGCTCGACCGCATCGAAGGCGTTGAGATGACCCTCAACGGCCGCGTCATCGAGATCCCGCGCGGAGTCGTGGGCCGAGAGTGGGAACTGAACGCCGACAAGGCCGGGCCCTGAACCGGGATGCCGCCGTGGCCGATTTCAAGCTGCATGCTCCATTCGAACCGCGAGGCGACCAGCCCGAGGCCATCGCCGCGCTGACGCGCGAGATCCGCGCGGGCCGCCGCTGGCAGACCCTGCTCGGGGTGACCGGCAGCGGCAAGACCTTCACGATGGCCAACGTCATCGCCGAACTGGGCATGCCGGCCCTGATCTTCAGCCACAACAAGACCCTCGCCGCCCAGCTCTACGGCGAGTTCAAGGGCTTCTTTCCCGAGAACGCCGTCGAGTACTTCATCTCATACTACGACTACTACCAGCCCGAGGCGTTCATCCCCTCGACCGGGACGTACATCGAGAAGGACGTCAGCATCAACGACGAGATCGAACGTCTGCGGCTGCGGGCGACCAGCTCGCTGATGTCGCGGCGCGACGTCGTGGTGGTGGCCTCGGTCTCGGCGATCTACGGCCTGGGCAACCCCGAGACCTTCCATCGCAACCTGATCAATCTGAAGACCGGCCAGATCATCGATCGCGACGTCCTGCTGCAGCGTCTGGTGGACGTGCATTACGCGCGGCAGGACGTCGAGGGGAAGTACGGCACGTTCCGCGTCCGCGGCGATACGGTCGAGATCCGCGCCGCCTTCGACGAACGCGTACTGCGGGTCGAGTTCTTCGGCGACGAGATCGAACGGCTCTCGTACGTCGACGGAGTCAGCGGGCGCCCCCTGCACGCGGCCGACGACGCGGTCGTCTATCCCGCCCGCCAGTTCGTGACCGAGCGCGACCAGGCCGAGCGGATCCTCGACGAGATCGGCCGCGATCTCGAGATCCGGCTCGGCGAACTGGACGAGGCGGGCAAACCCCTCGAGGCCCAGCGCCTCGCCTCGCGCACCCGCTACGACATGGAGATGATCCGCCAGGTCGGCTACTGCAACGGAGTCGAGAACTATTCGCGCTACTTCGACGGCCGCGAGCCCGGCGACCGTCCGGCCTGCCTGCTGGACTACTTCCCGGACGACTACCTGCTGATCATCGACGAGTCGCACGTGACGGTAAGCCAGCTCGCGGCCATGTACCGCGGCGATCGCTCGCGCAAGGAGACCCTGGTCGAGCACGGCTTCCGGCTGCCGAGCGCGATGGACAACCGGCCGTTGAAGTTCCCCGAGCTCGAAGGGATCATCCCGGGCGCGATCTTCGTCTCGGCCACTCCGGGCGACTACGAACTGGAGAAATGCGACGGCGAATACGTCGAGCAGGTGATCCGGCCGACCGGCCTGGTGGACCCCGAGATCGAGATCGTGCCGGTGGGAGGCCAGGTCGACGACCTGCTGGGCCGGGCGCGCGAGGTCGTCGCCCGCGGCGAGCGCGTCCTGGTGACGACCCTGACCAAGAAGATGGCCGAGGACCTGAGCGACTATCTGCAGCGCCTGGGGCTGAAGGTGTCGTACATGCACGCCGACATCGCGGCCCTGGACCGGGTCGAGATCGTGCGCAAGCTGCGGCTGGGGGACTCGGAGGTCCTGGTCGGGGTGAATCTTCTGCGCGAGGGTCTGGATCTGCCCGAGGTGGCCCTGGTGGCCGTGCTCGACGCCGACCGCGAGGGGTTCCTGCGGTCCGAGCGGAGCCTGATCCAGACCGCCGGCCGCGCCGCCCGTAACGCCGGCGGCAAGGTCGTGTTCTACGCCGACCGCATGACCGATTCCATCCGCCGCGCCATCGACAAGATGGAGCAGCAGCGGTCGAAGCAGATCGCCTACAACCGGGAGCACGGCATCGTGCCCCAGACCATCCGCAAGAGCCGCGCGGAGATCCTCCAGGCCACCCAGGCCGCGGGCGAGCGCGACGAGGCGCCCCCGTCTTCGGGGACCGACGAGCGTCCCTGGCTCAAGGAGATCGCGGCCGGCGGTTCGCCGCGGGAGATCGTCACGATGCTCCATGCCGAGATGGAGGCCGCCGCGGGCCGGATGGACTTCGAGCAGGCGGCCCGGCTGCGCGACCGCATCGAGGATCTGCGCGCCCAGTGGGGGTTGCCCGGGCTGCGCGACGAGGAACCGCCCGCGGCCGGGACGCCGAGCCGCCGACCCGCGAGGACTCGATCCCCCGGGAAGGGGAAAAGGAGATCGAAGTGACCGAAGCGAAGCGGATGGAATTCCCGTGGTCGGAGTGGATGGACGCGCTGCTGGACGCGAGCCTGGCCGAGGATGTCGGCCCCGGCGACGTGACCACCGCCCTGACGATCGATCCCGGCCGGCGCGCCCGCGCCGCTGTCGTCGCCCGCGAAGCCGGCGTGGTGGCGGGCCTGCCCCTGCTCGCGCCCCTGTTCGCGCGTCTGTCGTCCGATGTCGCGGTGAACGCGGCGGTCGCCGACGGCGCGATCCTGGCTCCCGGGGATACGGCCGCGGTGATCACCGGGCCGGTCGCCCCGATCCTGACCGGCGAGCGGACCGCCCTGAACTTCCTGCAGCAGCTCAGCGGCATGGCCACCTTGACCCATCGCTACGTTCGCGAGACCGAGGGCACCGTCTGCCGGGTCCTGGACACCCGCAAGACGCCGCCCGGCTGGCGCGGCCTGGCGAAGTACGCGGTCCGCTGCGGCGGCGGCTGCAACCACCGGCACGGGCTCTACGACCGGTATCTGCTGAAGGACAACCACTGGGCCGCGCGCAACGGGTCGATGGCCGATCTGGTCGCCGCCGCCCGGCGCGACCGGCCCGATCTGCTGATCGAGGTCGAGGTCGACACCGCGGAGCAGCTGGCCGCGGTGCTGCCGTTGCAGGTCGACTGGATCCTGCTGGACAACTTCACGCCCGAGAGGGCCGCCGCCGCGGTCGCGGATCGCGATGCGGCGGAAGCCGGCGGCGTCTGGCACACGCGGCTCGAGGCCAGCGGCAACGTCGATCTCGGAACGGTCGGCCCCTTCGCCCGGGCCGGCGTCGACGCCGTCTCGGTCGGCCGTCTGACCCATTCCGCGCCGGCCCTGGACCTGGGGCTGGACATCGTTCCCGACGACGCCCCCGCGGCGCCGCTGCAGGAGGACGGGGCTTGACCGCCGGCTGGTTCGATCTCGCAGCCTTCGACCCCGGACCCGAGCGGGGCGGCGCCGGTGTCTACCTGCTCGATAGCGTCGGCTCGACCAGCGATTTCCTGCTCGGCCGCGGCGACGCCGCCGTCGGCAGCCTGGTCGTCCGCGAGGGTTCGCAGTGGCGCGAGGCTGCGAGCGGCGAGCTGCCGCCGCCAGATCCCGGCGATCCGTTCCACAGCGCGATCGCCCGCGACCAGGTCGGCGGTCGTGGCCGGATGGGCCGCCGTTGGCTGGCCGGCGGGCTGCAGATGTCGTGGCGTTCGCCTGTCCCGAAGGGGGAGTTCCCCGCGGGGCTGGCCGTCTGGGCGGGGACGGTCTCGGCGCTGGCGCTGGCCGATCTCTCCGGCGTCGAGATCCGCGTCAAGTGGCCCAACGACCTGATGCTCCACGGCCGCAAGGTCGGCGGGATGATCTTCGATCTCGTCGGTCCGGCCGACCGGCTGGTCCTGGTCGGCGGCCTCGGCCTGAACCTGGGACCGCCGCCGGAGGGATTGGCGCGGGCCGATCAAGCCCGGGCGGCTTCCCTGGCCGAAGCGCCCGCCGGCGCGCCTTCGACCGCGGCCGCGGCCGGCGCCGTGCTGCGCGCCTTCGACGAAGGCCTGCCCGGCTTCATCGCCGAAGGCTGGGTTTCGCATCGCGCCGCCTTCGACCGGCTCGACCATCTGGCGGGCAGGCGCGTGGTCCTGCTGTCCGGCGAGTCGCGGCGCGAGGGCGTCGCGCGCGGCCTCGACGACGACGGCGCCCTGCTTCTCGACGAGGGCGGGATCGCGCCGGCGCGGATCCTCGCCGGCGACGTGCACATCCTTGCCGCGGACGGGACGTCCGCGGAACACGGGGAGGAATGAGATGGAGACGCTGGTCGTCGATGTCGGCAACACCGCGGTCCGCATCGCACGGAGGCTGCCGGATGTCGATGGCGAGGCTCCGGCGGGCATCCTGCTGAGCCGGCCCGACAAGATCGCGACCCCGCGCAGCGAATCCGCCCGCCGCGCCCTTGGCACGAGGCTGGCCGGTCTCGCGACGGGTCCCGAACCGATGCGCGTCGCCGTGGCCTCGGTCTCGCCCGCGGTCACCGAGGCCCTGCGCGGGATGGTGCCCGCGGTCATCGTCGTGGATCACTCGGTTCCTTTGCCCTTCGACGTGGCGATGCCCGACCGGGCGGCCGTGGGCGCCGACCGCTACTGCAACATCGCCGCCGCGACGGGGATGGGCTGGAACGACGCCCTGGTCGTGGACGTCGGCACCGCAACGACCTTCGATCTGCTCTGCGACGGCTGCTTCACCGGCGGGCTCATCGCGCCGGGACCGGCCTTCGCCGCCGCCAAGCTGGGCGAGCAGGCGGCCCGGCTCAAGCCGCAGCCCTTCGGCCCCTGTCCTCTGGAAGTGGGGGATTCCACCGAACGGGCGATGCGTCGGGGAGCCTGGCATGTCGGTGTGCGCGGCGTGCTGCACACGGTTCTCGATCTGCTCGACGCCTACGGTCCGCGGCCGGTGGCGGTGACCGGCGGCCTGGGCTCGATGATCCGCGACGCGGCCGAGGCCGCGGGCGTCGCCGGCTGGTTCAACGATCCGCTGTGGACCCTCCGGGGCGCTTGTCTGCTGGCGGACGCGGTGGATTGACCGGCGCCTCGCGTTGCGCCTCCGCCCGGAATCCGGTCAGCACCAGGCATTCGTATCCGCCCAGTTCCAGCGCCAGGCCCTCTTCGCGCAGCGTCCGGGCGGGCGCCGCGATCTCCCGTCCGCCGATCATGTCGCGGCAGATGATGCTTTCCGCGTCCGCGGCACGCAGTTCCAGCCCCTCGGCCAGGGACTCGCGCCGAGGCGGGGCTTCGGGGTCGGAGCCGGCGGGCCGGAAACCGGTCGAGTTCCGGATGCGCACCGAGGCGCGCTCCCAGTGGTTGTTGTAGACCACCAGGGCTCTTTCGCCGTCGCGCCGGTTGGAATAGGCGAAGATGTTCTCGTCGACCCCGCCGTCGCGCCTCTCGGCGTCGTACAGCCGGAAACCGTCGACGCCCGCGAAGAGTCCGCGGCGCCGCAGCAGCGGGAAGACGACCCGCTCGTGGTGGGCGATGAAGCCCTCGTCGGGTGATTCGTCGCTGCCCGCGCGGCGGAATTCCATCCCGTATTTCTCGGAAAGCCCTTCCACCTGGCCGTGGCCGAAGAGCGGCAGGCCCGGCAGCGTGCTCATCATGATGCAGATCCCGAAATACTTGTCGCCCTTGCCGAACTGGACTGCGGCCGGCTGCTCGTCGGGGTTGTTCAGGAAGTTGACGAAGCGTTCCAGGATGCGCGGATCGTATTCCAGGACGTTGCGCAGCGAGGCGCGGAAGTCGGCGTTCTTCTCGTCGCGCAGCATGTTCATGAACGCGCTGTTGTAGACCCGGTGCATGCCCAGCGTGCGCACGAAATATCCTTCGAGCATCCAGAAGGCCTCGGCCAGCAGCAGGGTGCCCGGCGCCTCGGACTCGATCCTCTCGACCACCTCGCGCCAGAATTCCCGCGGCATCGCGGCGGCGAAATCCGCGGCGTCCATCGGATGCTCGGCTCGCGAGGGGATCGCGTCGCCGGCGCCCGGCTCGGGATGCCACAGCCTGCGGACGTGCCGGCGCGCCAGCACCATGGCCGCGTCGAAGCGGATCACCGGGAAACGCCGCGCCACCTCGAGCACCTTTCCGATGACCGCCTCGCGCGTCTCGGGATTCAGGTAGTCCAGCTGCGCGGTGTCGTTCCAGGGCATGCTCGTGCCGTCGTTCCCGTGATAGATGTACCGCACCGCGCCGCTGCGGTTGTCGACGCGCTGGAAGACCACCGCCGCATCGCGGTGATCGTAGTAGCCGTCCTCGATGCGGATCGACACGTCCTCCCGCGGCGAGAGGTCCGGCCCGTCGAAGCGGTAGGCGGGGTAGGGGCAATTGTCCAGGCCGAGGAAGCGCTCGGGATGGTCGAGCACCCAGCCGGCGTCCAGCCCGGTGTGGTTGGGCACCATGTCGCCGGCCAGGCGGATGCCGCGCCGGCCCGCCCGCTCCTTCAGATCCTCCAGCGCCGCCTCGCCGCCCAGGTCGTCGGCGATGCGGTAGCCGGCCAGGGCGTAGGCCGAGGCGATCGCCTCGGTATTGCCCGTCGCCTGCTTGATCCGCGCCGAGGCCGCGCTGCGCTCCCAGATCCCGATCAGCCACAGCCCGGTGAATCCCCGCGCCGCCATGCGGTCCAGTTCCGCGTCGGGGATCTGGTCCAGGCGGTGCACCTCGCGGCGGTATTCGCGCGCCAGCTGGTCGAGCCAGACGTGGGCGTTCTTGGCCAGCAGCACCAGTTCCGGCATCCAGTCCTCGTCGCGGCTGTAGCGTTCCTCGGCGGTGTCGCAGTCGGGTTCGGCGCCGCCGAAGCTGATGACCGGCGCCTCGCCGCCGCCTCCGTTTCCGCCGTCGTTTCCGCCGTCGCCGCCGGGCCGGGATTCCTCGGCCAGCAGATCGCAGCCCAGCAGCAGCGGACCGGGATCGAGGCCCAGCAAGGGAGCCCAGACGCTCGCCAGTCGGCGCAAACGATCGGCCAGATTTCCCGTCGCGCCCAGGGAATCCAGCGACGCCTGCAGATTCCGGTCGCCGGGCAGCAGACCGGGGAGGGTCGCCAGATCGCTCCGCACGGCCGCGGCGATGTCCGGAAAGGCCGGGTGGTCGTCAACGTCCGGGATGCGTAACAGGAGGCGCACCGCGGCCAGCGCCGGATCCGCCAGCAGGATCGGCAGCAACGCCAGATGCAGCAGGATGTCGGCCTGTTGCTCTTGGATGTCGGCGTCGCCGGCCGGCGCGGCGCCCTTGCCGGAGGATTCCTCGGCGGACGGGGCCGAAACCGGCATGGCGAAGGCGGCTTCCAGCCGCTGCCGGATTTCGGTGACCTCGGATTCTCCGGCCGCCGCCCCGATACGGCGCCAAAGGGCGTCGCTGCCGGAACAGAAAGCGGTTCCTGGAATTCGGATATTAGTGATTCCAAGATCAAGGGACAGAA
>CAYLMM010000034.1:0-30761 GCA_964384825.1 uncultured Fibrobacteraceae bacterium | reverse complement strand
AGGGGCACGGATTGCCCGTGGTCTTCGACGCCACCCACTCCACCCAGTCGCCAGGCAGCGCCGGCGGCCGGACCGGCGGGCGGCCCGAACTGATCCCCCTGCTGGCCCGTTGCGGGATGGCCGCGGGCGCCGACGCCCTGTTCCTGGAAACGCATTACGAGCCCGAGCGCGCCCTGAGCGACGCCGGCTGCCAGCTGCCCTTCACCCGCTTCGCCGCGCTGATCGACCAGATGCGGCGCTTCCGCGACCTCTACCTGGAGACCTGCTCATGACGACCCGCCCCTGGCCCCCCCGTGACGATGCGGCCTACCGGGCCGAGGCCGCGGCCAAGCTCGATCCCGATCTGCTGGAAGCCTTCGGATCGGTCCGGGCGATGATCTTCGACGCCGACGGCGTCCTGACCCGCGGCAACATCCTCTACGGCCCCGACGGCGAGGCCCTGAAGGAATTCGACACCCGCGACGGATTCGGCCTGGCCCTGGCCCGCACCGCCGGCGTGAAGCTGGCCCTGCTGACCGGCCGTCGCAGTCCGATCGCCGTGCGCCGGGCCGAGGAGCTGCGGTTCAGCGCCGTGAGGCAGGCCCGCTTCGACAAGCAGGCCGCGATGATCGAGATCCTCGAGGAGATCGGCTGCGAGGCCTCGGAATCCCTCTACATGGGGGACGACCTGATCGATATCCCGGCCCTGGATCTGGCGGGCCTGCCGGTGACGGTGCCCGGCGCGCCCGACGACGTGCGCGGCCGCTGCCGCTACGTCACGACCGCCGAAGGCGGAGCCGGGGCCGTGCGCGAGGTCTGCGCCCTGGTCCTGATGAGCGGCGGCCTTTACGGCAAGGCCCTGGCCGACCTGGCCGCCGGCGCCTGGATGCAACAGACTGGAGGAGAAGGCCAGTGAACCGCAAGCCCCTGGAACTGGATGACGGGACGATCATCGATTTCGGACGCGACACCCTGACCCAGGTCGCCGGTGAGCTCGACGGCCTTGCCGGGCGTCTGGACGCCGCCTTCGCGGCCGCCGTGCGCGCCATGCTGGACTGCCGTGGTTTGGTGCTGGTCACCGGCCTGGGCAAGTCGGGCATCGTGGCCCGCAAGCTGGCCGCCACCCTGACCTCGACCGGCACGCCGGCGAACTTCCTGCACCCGGTCGAATCCGCCCACGGCGATCTGGGCATCGTGCGCCGGGGCGACGCTATGATCGCCATCTCGCGCAGCGGCAACAATCCCGAGGTCACCCAGCTCGTGGGCCGGGCCCATCATTTCGGCCTGACCCTGATCGCGCTGACCGGCAACGCCGATTCCGACCTGGCCCGCAACAGCGACATCGTGATCGACTGCTCGGTCTCGCGCGAGGCCTGTCCGCTGAACCTCACGCCTTCGACCAGCGCGGCGGCGGCCATGGTCGTCGGCGACGCGCTGGCTCTGGCTCTGCTGCGCATGCGCGGCTTCACGCGCGAGAACTTCGCCGTCTACCATCCGAGCGGCGTGCTCGGGCGGTCGCTGCTGCTGCAGGTCTCCGAACTGATGCACGCCGGCGACGAGCTGCCGGTGGTCTCGCATCGCCTGACCCTGCGCGAGTCGCTGCCCGAGATCGTGGGCAAGAGGCTCGGCGGAGCCTGCGTCGTGGACGACGAGGGGCGGCTGGCCGGCGTCTGCGTGGACGGCGACATCAAGCGCAGCCTGCTGGCCCGCGAGGACGCCCTGGACCGGCCGATCACCGAGTCGATGAATCCCGCTCCCACCACCATCCTGCCCGATTCGCTGGCCGTCACCGCGCTGCGCCAGATGGAGGAGCGCGAGGAAGGTCCGATCACCCTGCTGATCGTTGCGGACGAACAGCGGCGCCCCCTGGGATTGCTGCATATCCACGATATTCTTCGCGCCGGCATCCTCTGATCGGTATATTGTTTCATGGCAAGGGGATGACAACTGGCATAGGATGTGCTTGACGGCCCTTCCCCGCCGGTGTTACGAGTCAGGCAATGGAACTGGGAATGGAACTGGAGACGGAGCCCGGGAGATCCATGCTTTCTGTCCGGCGTCGCCTGCGCCGACGCGCCTATTTCGTCCTGGCCTGGTCGATCCTGCGCGTGCTGCGCATCCTGCCCCGCGGGGTCGGCTACGCGTTCGGGATCGGTCTCGCCCGGCTGGCCGCCGCGATCCGGCGCCGGGAGATGGGATGGGCCCGCGGGAACATCGCCGCCGCTTTGGGCGACGCGAACGCGGCCGAGCGCGAGGCCCTGATCCGCGACGCCGTGGACGCCCTGGGACGCAACCTGGTCGACACGCTCACGCTGGAGCGCTGGCTGGATACCGGGCGGCCCCCGGTCGCCGACGACGGCGCCATGGACACCCTGCGCGAGTTGCGTTCGCGCGGCCGCGGGGTGCTGATCCTCACCGGCCATATCGGATGCTGGGAATTGCTGGGCGCCTGGCTGGCGCGCGGCCTCGGCGGATTGGCTGTCGTGACCGGGACGATCCACAACGCCCCGGTCGACCGCGAGGTCAATTCCTGGCGGCGCCGGGTCGGTCTGAGGGCCCTGCCGCGGGAGGGCGATCTGCGGCCCCTGCTGCGGGTGCTGAAGGACGGCGGCGTCGCGGCGGTGCTGCTCGACCAGAACACGCGGGTGCACAACGTCCCGGTGCGGTTCTTCGGACGGGAGGCGCCGACTCCGGTGGGACCGGCCAGGCTGGCGCTGCGATACGGGATCCCGTTGCTGCCGGTGGCCATCGGGCGCGAGGGCGACGGGCACCGCGTGATCCATCTGCCGCCGCTCGATCCGCGGGATTTCGCCGAAGGCGGGGAGGCCGCCTTGCTGACGGCCTGCAACGCGGCGCTCGAGGAACTGATTCGCCGGAACCCCGCCGAGTGGGTCTGGTTCCATCGGAGATGGGATTGATCGCAGGGCACCGGAACCGGACGGGTCGAATCGGAGGACGAGGGCATGAAGTCGGAACGGAAATCACGGGTCTGGCCGGCGGTCGCGGCGCTGTTGCTGCTCGTCCCCGGGATCCATGGCTGCTCCGGCGACAAGACCGCCGAGCCCGTCGAACCCGCCGCCGGCGAAGCGGAGATCCTGCCCGACCAGGTCCTCTTCGACTACGTGCTGACCGAGACCGAGGCCGGCGTCCCGAGCTGGGAGCTGGCCAGCGACAGGCTCGAACGCTTCGTCAAGAAGGGCGACGCGAAGGACGAGGTCGAGCTCTACAACGTCCGGATGCGTTTCTTCCGCGACGGCGAGCCCTACTCCCTGCTGACCTCCGAACGCGGACGGGCGAACATGAAGACCAAGGAGATCTTCACCTGGGGCGACGTCGTGGTGGTGACCACCGACGGACGCCGGCTCGAGACCGAGGAGCTCCATTACGACAACGTGCGGGAACGGATCCACAACGACGTCTTCGACCGGTTCACCCGCCTCGGCGACGTGATGACCGGCTACGGGATGGAGGCGACCCCGGATCTCGATTTCTTCGAACTCAAGCGGCGGGTCAACGCCGAGGTGACCGACGACGCGGGCGGGGAGGGATCCGGCGATGAACGCACCGCGGACTGAAGCGGCCGGCGGAGGCATGACCCTGGTCTGCCGGGGGCTGCGCAAGGTCTATCGGGGCCGGGCCGTGGTCGACGGCGTCGACCTGGAGTTCCGCCAGGGCGAGGTGACCGGCCTGCTCGGGCCCAATGGCGCTGGCAAGACCACCACCTTCTACATTATCGTGGGTTTCATAACCCCGGACGGGGGCGAGGTTCGGCTCGGCGACCGCGACATCCGCAAGCTGCCGATGTACAAGCGGGCCCGGCTGGGCATCGGGTACCTGCCCCAGGAGTCGTCGATCTTCCGGCGGCTCTCGGTCGAGGACAACATCATGGCGATCCTCGAAACGCTGCCGCTGTCGAAGGACGACCGACGGGAGCGCCTGGAGAACCTGCTCGAGGAGATGAGGATCGGGCACATCCGCCGCAGCAGGGGCTACCAGCTTTCCGGCGGCGAGCGGCGGCGGGTCGAGATCGCCCGGGCCCTGGTCACCGATCCGAAGTTCATGCTGCTCGACGAGCCCTTCGCCGGGATCGATCCCATCGCGGTGGCCGACCTGCAGCTGATCGTGGCCCGGCTGAAGGAGCGGGGTCTGGGGATCCTGATCACCGATCACAACGTGCGCGAAACGCTGAGCATCACCGACCGCGCGTACATCATGTTCGAAGGCCGCATCGAACTCGCCGGGACGTCCGCCGAGATCGTGGGAAACAGCAAGGCCAAGGAAATCTACCTCGGGGAATCGTTCCGGCTCTGAGCCGGCGGCCCCTCCTCGGAAGAGACGCCTCATGGATGTCAAACTGAGACTGCACCAGGGCATGCATCTGCGCCAGCAGCTGGTGATGACCCAGCGTCTGCAGCAGGCCCTCAAGCTGCTGCAGGTGCCCTCGCTCGAACTCGAGCAGATCCTCCGCCAGGAACTGCAGATCAATCCCCTGCTCGAGGAATACGAGCCCGACGAGGACCAGGAGGAGGAGGCCCGCGAGCAGGAGAAGCCGGAGAACGCGGCGGAGGACGAGGCCCCGGCCGAGGAGATCGACTGGGACGAATACTTCAAGGACGGCTTCCGCGACGGCACCTTCGAACGCGAGCACGACGACGAGGACCAGATCGAGCGGCCGCCGGTGGCCGTTCCGACCGGCCAGCAGGAGATGCTCGACCAGCTTTCGCTCGCCGTCCCCGACG
Organism: uncultured Fibrobacteraceae bacterium; assembly: GCA_964384825.1. Taxonomy (GTDB): domain Bacteria; phylum Krumholzibacteriota; class Krumholzibacteriia; order LZORAL124-64-63; family LZORAL124-64-63; genus CAYLMM01. The sequence goes on along the minus strand of CAYLMM010000034.1, from coordinate 26,043 downwards.
ATCTCGACCGGCGCATCGGCGAATACCTGATCGGCAGCCTGAACAGCGACGGATACCTGGCCTGCGGGCTCGACGAGGTCGCGAACTACTTCGAGGTCGGGCAGGAGGACGTGGCCCGGGTCCTGGAGATCGTCCAGGGCTTCGATCCCGCGGGGGTCGGGGCCCGGAACCTTCAGGAATGCCTGCTGCTGCAGATGCGGGCCCGCGGCGAGGACCGGACGCCCCAGGCCGAGGTCGTGCGGCATCACTTCGAGGCCCTGAAGAACCGCAAGTTCGGCGACATCGCCCGCGAGATGAAGATCACCCAGGCCGAGGTCCAGACCCTGGCCGAGAAGATCGGCGAGTACGATCCGAAACCGGGGATGACCATGGCGGGCGAGGGGGCCGGCTACATCACCCCCGACCTGATCGTCGAGAAGGTCGACGACGACTACGTGGTCTTCCTGAACGACGGCAACATCCCCCGCCTGCGCGTCAGCGGCATCTACGACGACGCGGCCCGCGGCAAGCAGGGCGTCGACAGCGACACCGTCCATTTCATCGACGAGAAGCGCCGCTACGCCGAGTGGATCATCAAGACCATCGAGCAGCGGCGGCGCACCATGATCAAGGTCATGGAGGCCATCGTGCGCGAGCAGCGCGAGTTCTTCGACCGCGGCGCGATCGCCCTGCGCCCGCTGACGCTGCAGCAGGTGGCGACCACCATCGGCATGCACGAGTCGACCGTCTCGCGGGTCACCAAGCAGAAGTACGTCCAGACGCCCCGCGGCGTCTTCTCGTTGAAATATTTCTTCTCCGCCGGGCTCGACACCCGGGGAGGGGACGAGGTCGCGGCCCGGGCGGTCAAGCAGATGATCGAGGAGATCGTCGCGGGCGAGGACCCGGCCCGGCCCCTTTCCGACAAGAAGATCGTCGACATGCTCGCCGAGCAGGGCCTGAAGATCGCCCGCCGCACCGTGGCGAAGTACAGGGAGCAGCTCGGGATACTGAATGCGCGCATGCGCAAGCGTTTCTCCTGATACGGGGGCCTCGCCCCCATCACCTTCGGCCTGGAGGTAGCCATGCAGCTGGAAATCAACAGCCGGCGCTTCAACCTCTTCGACGAGACTCGTGAGACGATCGTCGAGAAATTGGAGAAGCTCCAACGCTACAGCACCACCGAACCCGTGTCCGTGCGGTTGACCCTGACCTTCGAGGCCGAGCGGTTCACCGCCGATCTCGCCTTCCATCTCAAGGATCAGGATTTCCACGCCAAGGCCGAGCACGCCAAGCCCGAAGGGGCCGCCTCGCTGGTCTGCGAGAACGTCGAGCGTCAGCTTCGCCGGCACAAGGACCGCGTCAAGGATCATCGCGGCCGCGCCGACGGGGGCGGTCTCGGGCGCGCGATGCCCGGCGGCGCCGGCGCCGAGGGCGCCGTGGTGCAGGACGATTTCCGATTGCTGGATCTCTCGGTGGACGAAGCCATCGACAAGCTGCGCGGCGCCGATCTCTCGTTCTACGTCTTCCGCAACAACGAGAGCGGCACCGTGGCCGTGGTCTACGACAAGGAAGACGGGGATTTCGGTCTGATCCAGTCGGTGCCCTGAGTCGGCTGCGGCCGGAGGTGAGATGAACAACGTGACCTTGCAGAGGGTTTTCGCAGATCTGCGCGAAGCCCTGGATATCCGGTTGTTGACCGTCCTGCCCGACGAGGACGTCCTGCTCGAGGCCGGGGACATCCATCGGCCGGGCATGGCCCTGATGGGTTTCATGGCCAATTTCCTCTCCAACCGGATCCAGGTCCTCGGGAAATCCGAGATGTCGTACCTGGCGGCGCTGGACGAGGACGGCCAGGTGGCCGCCCTGCAGCGCCTGCGCCGTCTGCGCGCGCCGGCGATCTTCATCACCCGTGGCCAGGAGATCAGCGACTTCCTGCTCGCGGCCGCGCGCGCCGAGGGTTTGCCGGTCTTCGTCTCCTCGCTGCCCACGGTCGATTTCATGCGGATGCTGGGGGACCATCTGCACGAGCTCTTCTCGCCGCGCACCGAGATCCACGGATCCCTGCTCGACGTCTACGGCGTCGGGATGCTGTTCACCGGCAAGAGCGGCATCGGCAAGAGCGAATGCGCCCTCGACCTGGTCGAACGCGGGCACCGGCTGGTGGCCGACGACATCGTCGAGGTCGTCAAGCGCGGCGACGAGGTGATCGTCGGAACCTTCCGCGAGGTCCTGCAGCACAACATCGAGATCCGGGGCGTGGGCGTGATCGACGTCCAGGCCGTCTTCGGGATCCGCGGCATCCGCATGCAGAAGCGGATCGAGGTCGAGGTGAACCTGCAGCCCTGGAGCGACGAGCAGGATTACGAGAGGATGGGGCTCGAGCGGGAATACGCGGAGATCCTGGGCGTGAAGGTGCCCAGGATCATCGTGCCGATCGTGCCCGGCAAGAACCTGACGGTTATCGCGGAGGTCATCGCCCTGGACTTCATGCTGAAGATCTACGGCGTCGATGCGGCCCGCGAACTGAACCGACGCATCATGGACGAGCTGCGGACGGGCGACCGGCTGCGGCGTTATCTCCGTCACGACAACGAATGATCGAGGCGGACGGAAGGTGCCGATGATCCGAGGATTGATCGTCACTCACGGCGCGTTCGGCGAGGAGATCGTCCGCGTCGTCGAGATGATCATGGGGCCGGTCGAGGGCCTGGCCGCGCAATCGAACCGGGGGCTGGCCGCGGCCGAGCTCCAGGTCGGGATCCGCGAATGGCTCGACGAAGGCGGTGACGGCGGACAGGGCGCCGGCGCGGTGCTGTTCATCGACGATCTGGCCGGCAGCTGCGCCACCGCGGCGCAGGTCGCCTCCGGCGGCGACCGGGACGTCGCCCTGGTTTCGGGGGTCAACCTGGCGATGGTCCTCGATTTCGTCACCTGGCGCGATTCGCTGCCGTTGCCCGAGCTGGTACGGCGCCTGGTCGAGAAGGGCCGCGAGGCGATCACGGCCTCGCTCCCCGAAAGGGAGGATTGATCCCTTGGACCTGGTACTGGCGCGCATCGACGATCGTTTCATCCACGGCCAGGTCTCGGTGGGCTGGGCCCGCAAGCTGCGGGCGGAACGCATCATCCTCTGCAACGACGCGATCAGCGGCGATCCCTGGCAGCGTCGCATCTACGCCAGCGCGGTCGCGCCACCGGTCGAGGTCGATGTCCTGGACCGCGCCCGCACCGCGGCGGTTCTCGCCGACGGCGCTCCCGGCGGCGATCGGACGATCCTGCTGGTCGGCGGCCCCGCCGACATGCTCGATCTGCTGGACGGGGGGATGCGGCCTGCCGAGGTGAACGTCGGCGGCATGCACTACGCGGCCGGCAAGAGCGAGATGCTGGAATTCGTCTACGTCGATCGCTCGGATCTGAACTCCTTCCGGCGGCTGCTGGCCGCGGGGGTGTCCCTGGTCGCCCAGCAGGTGCCCGGCGGACGCCGCTGGCCGATCGACGAACCGATGATCGCCGCCGCGGAGGAGAGGCTGTGACGCCGGCCCCGGATCTCGTCGGCCTGCTGCCCTGCCTGTCCATGCTGGCGGCGCTGGGAGCCTTTCTGGCCCTGGACGAGACCGCCTGGCTGCAGACCTGGCTGAGCCAGCCCCTGCCGGCCGGGCTGCTCGCGGGATGGATCTGCGGCGACATCGTGACCGGGCTGGCGCTGGGCCTGCCGGTCCAGCTGCTGACGCTCGGGAACCTGCCGGTCGGACGAACCGCCGCGGGCGAACGGGTCACCCCGTTGCTCGGCGCGGTGGGCGCGGTCTGCGCGGCGGGAGTGCATCTGCCGCCCTTCCCCCGGACGACGGACCTGTCCCCGGTCCATGGCTGGCTCCTGCTGGGGATCGCCGCGGCCTGCCTGGCGGGCTACCCCTTGCTGCGCTTCGAGCGCCGCCTGAACCTGCGCTGGATGATTTCCGGCCTGCGCGGCGTCGGCGGCGGACGCCTGGGCAGCCTCGAGGAGGCCCAGGGGCGTTGCCTGGCGGCGACCGCCCTGCGCGGCGGAGTCGGGGTCCTGGGCTGGTTCGCCGTCTGCCGCTGGGCGTGGCTGCCGCTGCTCGACGGGCTTCCGGAGCCGATCGGGCCGGCGCTGGCCGTCGTTCCTTTGCTGATCGTTCCCCTGGGAGCGGGGGCGCTGATCGAGATCTACGGCACGCGTTCAGGCCTGCGCTGGATGCTGGCGGGATTCGCCGTCGCCTTCGCCGCGGGGTGGTGGTCGATGTGAACCGCGCGGCGACTGACATCGGCGGCGAGCGGGATTGCTCCCTGGAGCGGTGCGTGCGCTGGTCCGTGTTCCGGCGCTCCCTGACGCTGCAGGCCTCGTACAATCCCCAGCGGATGCAGAACCTGGGACTGCTCTACGCCATGCTGCCCTGGCTGCGTTGCAGCGGGGGCTCGGGCGGCAAGCGCCGCCGGTTCTGCCGGCGGCATTTCGGGTTCTTCGTCACGAACCCCTATTTCGCCAACTTCATTCTCGGCGGTCTTTTGCGCCTCGAGGATGAGAATCTGTGCGAAGGCGGCCGCCTCGACCGGACGGTGGACAGCTTCAAGGATTCCCTGGGCCGGGCCCTGGCCTCGCTGGGCGACCAGCTGTTCTGGCTGGGTCTGCAGCCCGCTCTGCTGCTGACCGGGGCCGCGGCCGTCCTGGCCGGCCTGCACTGGGCGCCGGTGATCCTGCTGGGGATCTTCGCGATCGCGCAGATCGTGCTGCGGTACCGTTCGCTGGATGTCGGCTATCGCTTGGGCATGGACATCGTCGAGCTGCTCGACCGGCCGGTCTGGCACCGGGCCATCCTGACCGCCAAGAGGGCCGGGATGTTCGCCGGCGGCGCCTGCTTCGGCCTGATCGCGGTGCGCGTCCTGCGCGGCGGGGCGGATGTGGATCCGCTCATCCTGGCGGCCATCTGGCTGGCCGCGGGGGCGGCGGCGGCGGTTCTGCGGCGGCGCTGGACGGTGGAATCGATTCTCCTGATGGTGGCGCCTCTTGCCCTGGCGCTGGCGTATATATAATCTTGAGCGGTGATATGCCGTTTCGAGCAACCGAGGAACTGGACATTTGAAGACAATGCAGACAACCGTATCCGATCCCGTCGGTTTCCATCTGCGCGCCGCGGGACGGATCGTCAAGGTGGCCAAGCAGTTCGAATCGGAGGTCACGGTCCGGTTCAACGGCCGTGTCGCCAATGCCAAGAGCATCATGGGCCTGGCCAGCCTGGCCGCCGATCACGGCAGCCTGGTCGAGCTCGAGATCGACGGCCCCGACGAGCAGGCCGCCGCCGTCGCGCTGGTGCGCCTGATCGAGGTCGAACTCGCCGAACCCGAGGCCGTCTAGATGAAGATCCTCAAGGGAATCGCCGCTTCTCCGGGATTCGCCGTCGGGCCCGCGCACCGCGTGGCCAAGGCGGTGCTGAAGCCCGGACGACGGACGATCCCCGCAGAAGGGGTCGAGGCCGAGGTCGAGCGTTTTCGCGCCGCGGTGGCCCGGGCCCGCGATCAGATCAAGAAGCTGGCCGAACGGGTCGAGCGCGATCTGGGCGCTCCCGACTCGGCGATCCTCGACAGCCACCTGCTGATCCTCGAGGACGAGCTGACCTGGGACCGCACCATCGAGCGGATCCGCGAGCAGCGCCTGAACGCCGAATCGGCCTTCCAGCGCTCGGTGGCCGACATCAGCCGGACCTTCGCCGATCTCCAGGATTCCTACTACCAGGAACGGATCCTCGATCTGCGCGACGTCGAGGAGAGGGTGCTGCGCATCCTGCTGGGATGCGAGGAGGAGGCGATCGTCCTGCCGCCGGGCGGGTCGGTGGTCGTCGCGACCAACCTCACGCCTTCCGACACGGCCGCCATGGGTTCCTGCGACATCCGGGGTTTCCTGCTGGCCGAGGGGAGCCGCACCAGCCACGTCTCGATCCTGGCCCGCTCCCTTGGCCTGCCCGCGGTCGTCGGCATCGGATCGGAACTGGCCGGCCTGCCGGACGGCGCGAGCGTGGCGGTGGACGGCTCGGCTGGCGAGGTGCGCGTCGATCCCGATCCCGAGACGCTCGAGCGCTACCGTGAACTGGACCGCGAACAGGTGGATGTCTACCGCAAGATGCTCCACCTGCGCGATCTGCCCGCCGAGACCCCCGACGGTCGCCGCGTCGCCATGATGTCCAACATCGAGCTGCCGGTCGAGATCGACACCGCCCTGGCCAACGGCGCCGAGGGCGTGGGGCTGCTGCGGACCGAATACATCTACTTCCAGCACCGGGACATCCCGAACGAGCAGGAGCAGGTCGAGGCCTACACCGACATCCTGCACCGGATGAACGGCCGCCCCGTGCTGTTCCGCACCCTGGACGTCGGCGGGGACAAGGTGAAGAAGTACCTTGGCGCCCGCGGCGAGTTCAATCCATTCCTGGGCTGGCGGGGGATCCGTTTCCTGCTCGCCAACCGCCCCCTGCTCAAGGCCCAGCTGCGGGCGATGTACCGGGCCGCGGCCGAGGGGCCGTCGCGGATCATGTTCCCGATGATCACCGGCCTGGAGGAGCTGCGCGAGGCGCGCGCGGTCTGCCGCGAATGCTGCGCCGAACTGGCGGACGAGGGGCTCGATCACGATCCCGACATCGAGGTCGGCATCATGCTCGAGACGCCTTCGGCGGCCCTGGTCGCCGACCTGCTGGCCCGCGAATGCGATTTCTTCAGCTTCGGCACCAACGACCTGATCCAGTACACCCTGGCCATGGACCGGCTCAACAGCAGGGTCGCCTATCTCTACCAGCCGCTGCATCCGGCCGTCCTGCGGGCGATGAAGGCGGCCGTCGACGCCGCTCACGCCGCCGGCATCTGGTGCGGGATCTGCGGCGAGATGGCCTCGGAGACCCGCTTCGCCGAGGTCCTGCTCGCCCTGGGCTTCGACGAGATCAGCCTGCACGCCGCCCAGTTGCCGAAGGTCAAGCAGGTGATCCGCTGGACGACCACCGCCGAGGCCGCCGCCCTGCTGGACCGGCTGCTGGCCGGCGACACATCGACCGCGAACGAGCGCCTGCTGGCCGAATACATCGCCGATCGCAAGAGGCGGCGCGAAGACGAGGGAGGACGGGGATGAGCGGCGAGGCGAAATCCGGATTGGACCTGATGCTGTCGCTGGTCGACGGGATGCCCGACGACCTGGCCGCCGCCGCCGGCCTGCCCGGAATGCCGCCGCCAAACGCCGGCGCCGCTCCGGCCGAGGAGATCCTGGTCTGCGGGATGGGCGGGTCGGCGATCGCCGCCGACCTGATCTCGCCGCTGGCCGAGGCCGCGGGCGTGCGGATCACCGTCTGGCGCGATTACGGGCTGCCCGCGTGGGCCGGATCGCGGCATCTGGTCGTGGCCAGCAGCTATTCCGGCGAAACCGAGGAGACCCTCTCGGCGGTGAAGGCCGCGGCCGCCCGGGGCTGTCCCCTGCTGGCGCTGACATCCGGCGGGACGCTGGCCGGATTGGCGGCCGCGGGGATCGAAGGCGGCGCTCCGTTCCCGGCCGTGCGCCTGCCCGGCGGGATGCCGCCGCGGGCCTCGCTCGGCCACGGACTCGGCGCCCTGCTGCACGCCCTGCACCGGACGGGCATGATTCCCGATCCGGCCGCGGAGATCGCCGACGCCGTCGCCGTCATGCGCGAAAGGCGGCAGGTTCTTGGTTCCGCAGCCGCCGCGACGGACGATCCCGCCGCGGGTCTGGCCCGGTCGCTGCCGGGCCGGATGGCGGTCGTGCACACGACGTCCGCCGAGACCCACGCTGCCGGCCAGCGGCTGAAGGCCCAGCTGAACGAGAACGCCAAGATACCGGCCTGCGTCGCGGCCTATCCCGAACTCGACCACAACGAGATCGTGGGCTGGGACGCCGGCGGCCGGCTTCGCGACGATTTCGCCCTGCTGGTCCTGCGGTCTGCCGACGAGTCCCCCCGGGTCCGGGTGCGGGTCGCGGCGACGGATGATCTGCTGCGCGACGAGTTCGGGCTGATCCGCGAAATCGAGGCCCGCGGCGCGACGCCGCTGGCCCGGATCATGTCGCTGGTCCAGTTCGGCGATTACCTATCCTGCCGGCTCGCTGCAGCGGTCGGGGTCGACCCCGTTCCGGTAGCGCGCATCGAACGACTCAAGAACCGTATCCGGGAGGGAACCATCCGATGAAGGCCCTGATTCCCGCGGCCGGGATCGGCACCCGTCTGCGCCCCCATACCTTGAATCGTCCGAAGGCCCTGCTGCCGGTGGCGGGCAAGCCGATCCTCGCCCACATCATCGACGACCTGACGGCTGCGGGCATCGACGGCTTCGTGGTGATCGTGGGCTACTGCGGCGACGCGGTGCGCGAGTGGTTCGCCGACGCCCGCCCCGACATCGACGTGACCTTCGTCGAGCAGCATGAGCGGCTCGGCCTCGGGCACGCCCTCTGGACGGCCCGCGACGCCGTGGGAGACGAGCCCTTCTTCTGCATTCTGGGTGACACGATCCTCAAAGCGGACTATGATTCGCTACTGGCCGCGCGGCAGAATCTCATCGCGGTCAAACAGGTCGCCGACCCGCGTCGTTTCGGCGTGATCGAGCTCGACGGCGACGACGTCGCGGGCTTCGTCGAGAAGCCGGAGGTCCCGCCCAGCGATCTGGCCATCGTGGGCGCCTATCTCTTCCGCGACGCCGGCCTGCTCTGGCGGTCCCTCGACAGGATCGTCGCCGAGGATATCCGCACCCGGGGCGAGTACCAGCTGACCGACGCCCTGCAGATGATGCTCGAATCCGGCGCGCCCTTCGGCGTCAGCACGGTCGAGGACTGGTTCGACTGCGGCAAGAAGGAGACCTGGCTGTCGACGAACCGGGCCCTGCTCGACGCGGCCGGGGACGCGGCTGGCGATGCGCCGCCCTGCTTCGTGGATCCCGGCGCCGTGGTGAGGGATTCCCGGATCGGGCCGCACGTGTCGATCGCCGCCGGCGCCGTGATCGAGGGCTCCGACCTCGTCGACTGCATCATCGGCGCCGGAACGCGGATCGAGGGTTGTCGGCTGCGCGACAGCCTGGTGGGAGAGCGCTCCCTTGTCAGGGGCGCGAAGGGTGGGATCAACATCGGCGATTTCTGCGAGTTCGTCGGGAGGGATGGACCGGCAGGGGAATAATCCCCGCTCGGAGCTTCTGCAGACAGGATAACAGGAGGCATCATGGCCAAGGACTTCGTTTTCACCAGCGAATCGGTGACCAAGGGACATCCCGACAAGGTCGCCGACCAGATCTCCGACAGCGTGCTCGACGCCATCATCGCCGAGGACCCGACCGCCCGCGTCGCCTGCGAGACCATGGTCACGACGGGCCTGGCCCTGGTGGCCGGCGAGATCACGACCGACTGCTACGTTGACATCCCGCACATCGTCCGCGACACCATCCGCGGGATCGGCTATACCAGCTCGGCCTACGGCTACGACGCCGACACCTGCACGGTGCTGACAGCGATCGACGAGCAGTCCCCCGACATCAAGATGGGCGTCGACCGCGACGGAGCCGGCGACCAGGGCCTGATGTTCGGCTATGCCTGCCGCGAGACCGACGTCCTGATGCCCATGCCGATCACCATCGCCCACCGCCTGGTGGAGAAGCTGACCGAGGTCCGCGAGCGGGGCGTCCTGCCCTGGGCGCGCCCCGACGGCAAGAGCCAGGTCGCGGTCCGCTACGTCGGCGACAAGCCGGTGAGCGTCGAGAAGATCCTGATCTCGACCCAGCACGATCCCGACGTCACCCAGGAAGAGATCCGCGCCCGGCTGATCGAGAGCGTGATGGTGCCTGTGGTCGAGTCCTTCGGCCTGGAGATGCCCGCCGACGACGGATCGATCCAGACCAACCCGACCGGCAATTTCGTGACCGGCGGTCCTCTGGGCGACTGCGGCCTGACCGGCCGCAAGATCATCGTCGACACCTACGGCGGCTCGGCGCCCCACGGCGGCGGCGCCTTCTCCGGCAAGGATCCCTCGAAGGTCGACCGCTCGGCCTGCTACGCGGCCCGCCACGTGGCCAAGAACATCGTGGCGGCCGGACTGGCCGAACGCTGCCAGGTCCAGCTGGCCTACGCCATCGGCCTGGCCGAGCCCTTCTCGGTGGCCGTCGATTCCTTCGGCACCGGCGCGGCTCCCGACGAGCGTCTGACCGAGGCGGTGCTCGCCGTCTTCGATCTGACGCCCCGGGGCATCATCGCCGGCCTGGACCTGCGGCGTCCGGTCTACCGGCTGACCGCGTCCGGCGGACATTTCGGCCGCGAGCTGCCCGAGTTCTCGTGGGAGCGCACCGACCGGGTCGACGAGCTGAAGAAGGCCGTGGGCTAGGGCCGGCCGCGGGCCGGCATCCGGCGGCGAGGATAAAAAGAAGAGGCGAAGCCCGCGGGCTTCGCCTCTTTCGTATGCCTGGACGCCGTCGCGCGCCCGGTCGCCGGTCACTTGCCGGCGGCCACCTCGACCGTCAGGGTGTCCCAACGCGTGGTGGAGGTCTGCAGGTCGGTCATGCTCAGGCGCACCTGGTGGACGCCGACGTCTTCCGGCTCGGCGACCAGCAGCGGGCGCCGGATCCGGAAGGCGGGCTCCTCCTCGTCGTCGAGGTACCAGAGGAAATCGAAACGCGTGTAGTTGCCGGCGACCGGATCGAAATCGCAGAGGTCGGCGATGGCGTCGAAGCGCACGGTGTCGCCGGGGGCGACGACGTCCCTGTCGGCGATGGCCACGGCGGTCAGCCGGTCCTCGCGTACGACAATCTGCACGACGCGGATTTCCGAATTGTCGCCGTCATCGTCGGTGGCCACGACCTCGACGTCGTAGACGCCGGGCTGCTCGAAGACGTGGTAGTTGATCGAGCCGAATCCGGTACCGCCGTCCATGTAGTCCCAGGCGATGTCGACGCTGGCGTTGCTCCCGGTCGGCTCGTCCTTGAGATCGCCGCCGGAGGCCATCGCCAGGAATTCGACGTTCAGGGGAGCGACACCGCACGCGGGGTCCGCCTCGACCCGGGTGAAGTACGGCACGAGATTCTCGTCATCGCCGCAACCGGCCAGGCAGGCGAGGCACACGGCGGCCAACCACAGGATCAGGATGCTCTTCCGCATGGAAAACAGCTCCGTCGTCTAGTCTGGGGTCTGAACGCGGGGAACCCGGACGGGGTCCTCCCGCGGCAAGAACTGTCTCAAGTTACAACGTGGGTTGACCGGAAGCAAGAGGTGGTTGGAGCGTCCGGCGGACGCTCAACGCCGGGCTTTCACGAAGAGGATCCCGCCGATGGCCATGTAGGCGATATTTCCCACCCAGGCGGCAGGGATCGGCGGCAGCGCCCCGCTGTGGCCCAGGGCCCGGCCGAAATTCATGCACAGGTAGTATCCGAAACTGATCAGGATGGTCCAGCCGAAGCCCGAGGCGATCGTCGTCTTGCGGGGCCCGGAAGCCAGCAGGATGCCCAGGAACACCACGATCACGTGCACGACCGGGAAGGCCAGCTTGAACTGCAGGTCGACCTCGTAGCCCATGGAATCGTTTCCGCCCCGACGCAGGGTCCGGATCCGCTGGCGCAGCTGCCGGGCGTTCATGTTCTCCGGGCGCACGCGCTTGGTGTGGAAGGTCTCGGGGGTCACGCCCGCGAGGCCGGAGCGCAGCTCGGTGAATGTCTCGATCTTCTCCCGGCCGCCGGTGAAGGTCCGGTGCGAGCCGTCGCGCAGCAGCCATTGCCCGTCGACCCACTCGGCCATGCGCGCGTCGTACCGCTCGACGACTTCGGCGCCGTCGAAGCCGTGGATGCGGATGCCCTTGATCTGGTCGGTGGCCGGCAGGTAGGTCCGGGCGTAGTAGATCCGGCCGTCGTCCCCGGTCAAAGCCACGTCCGACGTCGGCAGCGTCCGGTCGGGCTTGCGATGGACCTCGACCTCCCACACCCGCCGGCTGGCCGTGTTCGCGGCCGGCAGCACGAATTCGCTGAAGGCCAGCGAGAAGATCGAGGTCAGGCAGGCCAGCACCAGCAGGGGCCGTGTGACCTGCAGCAGCGAACGCCCCGCGGTGAACAGGGCCGTCAATTCGTAGTAGCGCGCCATCGAGCCCACGGTGAACAGCGTCGCCATGAGCATCGCGATCGGCAGCACCGTGTCGATGATCCAGGGCACCTTGTACAGGTAGTACCGCCCCATCATGCCGATCGTGGCGCCGTTGTCCAGGAAGCTGCCCATGTGGTCGAGCATGTCCACCAGCGTGAACAGGATCAGGGCTCCGACCAGGGTCGAGCCCAGGATGCGCAGGAAGCTGGACAGCAGGAATCGGTGGATCAGGCCCATCAGGAGGATGTCTCCGTTTCGTCCGCTTTCGGACGGTGCAGGAACGCGAAGAGCGTCGACTCGCGCACGGTCCGGACCAGGATGGGGATCGCGACGGCCGTCAAAATGATGTTCGCCATCCACATGGCGAGGAAGGGGTCGAGGCGGCCGCGGTCGGCCAGCTTCTCGCCTCCCATCAGGAAGATGTAGTACACGAGATAGCACAGCAGGGCAAGGCTCACCGAAACGCCGCGGCCGCTGCGGGCGGTCGTCACGGCCATCGGCAGCCCCAGCAGCACGAACACGACGCAGGCGAAGGGGATGGCGAACTTCTTGTGGAATTCCACCATGAACTTGTTCTCTTCCTTGCGGTACTTGCCGGCGATCTGCTGCTGGTGGCGGATGGTGTTGATGGTCCTGTCGAGCTCGGCGCGGGTTCCCTTGACCAGCCCGACCCTCTGGTCGGGAGTGACCCGGGCGCCGGGGCGGCGGCCGGCGCCGATCAGGGGCTGGCGCAGCTCCGGGTCGAGCAGCGACCACTGGCGCTCGGTATGGTCCGCGGCCGAACGCGACGCGCGGGCATAGGAATTCATCCGGTTGGCCTGCTCCCGGCGGCCGGCGGCCATCAGATCGACCAGATTCATCTCGCGGTCGCTGCGGTGGCGCCGCTCGCTGGAGGCCGCGTCGCGCGAAACGTCGCGCAGATACAGGTTGTGCTGCGAGAAGCGGGTGATGTCGTAGGTGCCCAGATCCTGGTCGTCGGGCAGATCGTGGATCTCCCCGTCGTGCAGTTCGATCAGCAGGGCGTTGTCATCGAGCCGCGGCACGATCAATCCCCAGTCGGCCGTCGTCAGGGTGGGGGAGAGGTCGGCGGGGCTGTCCTTCTCGAGGATCACCACGCCCTCGATCCGGTTGGTCTTCTCGTCCTTGGCCCCGACGTAGATCGTGGTCTTGTCGTTCATCTCGGTGAACATCTGCTCGCGGATCTCCATCATCGGCCGTTTGTGGTTGATCTCGTAGAGCAGGTTGGCTAGCCTGTGGTTCGACTCGGGATAGACGAAGTGGTTGTAAGCGGTCAGCGCCATGGCCACCAGCAGGGCCCCGCCCAGAAGGGGCTTCAGGATGCTGTACAGGCCGATGCCGCTGGCCTTCATCGCCGTAATTTCGTGATCGGCCGCGAGTTGCCCCACCCCCATCAGGACACCGATCAGCACGGCCATTGGTATGGATAATGCAAACGTGTGTCCCAGGCTCAGCAGCAGCACCTCGGTGGCCATCGTGAACGGGATCCCCTTGCTGACGAAGAGTTCGACGTATCGGAACAGTACGTCGATGATCAGGACGAAGGTGATCACGAAGAAGCCGAAGAAGAACGGCCCGGCCGCAGCTTGCAGCAGGTGTCTATGTAGCAGGCGCATCGTCTTCTCCTGGAGGTCCGGATGTCACCGGGCGGGGTCAACATGACCCCTTTCGGGGACGTCGTATCGCTGTTCGCGCCGAGTCCCGGGGCGGAGTATAGGGAGAAAGACCGCCCGCGACAATCTTCAGAACGAATCGTCATGCCGCAAAAGGATCGGGAGATGCGTCAGTGAACGACAGCCAGGGAATTTTTCCCCGTCGCCGGGGCTGCCATCTCCGATCGTCCGGCGGACGGGCCTTCGCCTCCTTCTGGGGGCTCCTGGCGGCCCTGGTCGTTTTCCTGGCGCCGGCGGTCCATGCCGATCCGGATCTCGAAGGGCTGATCCTGCCGGGTCTCGATCCCCTGCTGCGCGGGACCGACAATCCGCGGCTGCTGGGAGTCGACAGGATCATCCTGCGCGAGAAGCTGCTCGCCCAGGGGATCGATCCGACGGCGGGGCCCGTCGAGGCTGATCTCGGCCGGCTGATGCGCGAGCGCAGCCACCGGCTGATCGATTACGATCCCTCGCGCATGATCACGCTGGTCGAGACCGGCGGAAGCTTCGGCGTCGAAACCGTATTCAGGTACCCCGAATCGTTCTTCCTGTTCCAGTCCGCCCAGGAACTGCCCGGCGGTTTCCTGTGGTACCCGCCCCGCCCGGTGGACGATCCGCTGGTCGATCTGTTCATCGACGACGTCGGCTCCGCCGTGGCCCGCCGCCGCGCGGTGCTCGCCCGGACGGCCTACGCCCGGATGCTCGACATCGGATCCGCAGGCATGGTCGGCACGGCCGGCGGCGGCCTGATCAACCTGACCATCCCGATCAAGCTGCCGCGGACCCTGGAGAAGATCATCGGCCGGGGCGAAAAGACCAACATCAAGATCTCGGGCCGCGAACACATCTCGATCTCCGGCGAGACGACCACCAGCAACCGGTTCACCCCGACCGAGACGCGCAAGTCGCAGAGCCTCTTCCCGTCGCTGGACATGGAGCAGCAGCTGCAGCTGAACCTGTCGGGCCAGATCGGCGAGAAGATCTTCATCGAGGTCGACCACAACAGCGAGGCGATGGGCCCGGAGGCCACCAAGATCCGCCTGACCTACCAGGGGACCGAGGACGAGGTCATCCAGACCATCGAGACCGGCGACGTCGGCCTGACCCTGCCGGGAAGCGCCCTGCTGGGCTACAGCTCGAACAAGTCGGGGCTCTTCGGCGTCAAGGTGACCGGCCAGGTCGGCCGGGCCGATTTCACGGTTGTGGCCAGCAAGCAGGAGGCCGAGAGCGCCTCGAAGCAGTTCAACAGCAAGGGCGGCACGCTCAGCGACCACGTCATCGAGGCGTGGCGCTATCTGAACAACCGGTTCTTCCGCCTGGATCTGCAGCCCTCGGATCCGCTGGTTTCGGCCTTCTACGAGCCCGATTTCCCGGGCCGGCCCGCCGGGACCACGATCGATCTGAACACCGTGCAGATCTTCCGGTTCATGGGAAGCGTCACCCAGCAGACCGGCGACATCCGCAACGTGGTGGCCGTTCTGGATACGGCCGGCGTCTGGGACAACGCCTATCGGATCTGGCTGAACGACCAGCTCGAGACGCCCACCGACATCGCCTTCGAGTACGGCGACATCTGGCGGCCGGTGCAGTTCGACCTCTTGACCGACATCGACGGCAACGTGGTGGCGGTCGACCTGCGCAACGAATACGGGCGCAGCGACATCCTGGCGGTCATCTACGACGTGATCGACGCGGCCGGCGAAAGGGTCTACCGCGTCGGCGATTTCCCCAACCAGGACGAGGATTCGCGGGTCGAGATCGGGCCGGGCGAGGCCGGAACGAAGTACTACCGGATGAAGCTGCTCAAGCCCCAGGATCCCGAGCCCTACACCTGGCAGTACGTCCTGAGGAACATCTATCCGCTGGGCGGGTCGAACATCGATCCCGAGACCTTCGAGTTCCGGATCGAGGCCAACACCCCGACCGATTTCCCCAATCTCGACCTCGATTTCTCCGGGGCGGGCAGCCGGCTGGAATGGTTCCGCATCTTCGGCCTCGACCAGGTCGACGCCGTCGGCGCCCCGGGCCACGACGACGTCGCCGACGGCAACGATCCGGACATCTTCAAGCTGCAGGACGGCCTGCTGATGTTCCCGCTGAACCTGCCTTTCCCCTTCGCCGCCGACAGCACGGTCTACCGGGGCTACGCCGACTCCGACGACTTCGTCTTCGCCCGGTCGTTCCTCAGCAGCAACCTGATGCCCGAGATCTACGATCCGGCCACGACCGAGCAGGACCTCGCCAAGGGCACCAAGTTCCTGCTGGTCGCGGCGCACGCGGCGGCCTCCAGCTCCTTCAACCTCGGGGCCTCGAACATCGAGGAGGGATCCGAGACGGTGATCCTCGACGGGCAGACCCTGGTGCGGGACGTGGACTACGAGATCGACTACCTCTTCGGCGAGATCACCCTGAAGGGGGACAAGGCCAGCTCGATGACCCCCGACTCGCAGATCTCGGTGAACTACCAGTACGCGCCCTTCCTCGGCGGCGGCAACAGCAACCTGCTGGGATTCAACCTGGGCTACGATCTGGGCGAGCAGAACCGGCTGTCGACGACCTGGCTCTACGAGACCAACAGCATCGTCGGCTACAAGCCCAAGCTGGGCGAGGAGCCGAGCCGGACACTGGTCGGCAACATCAACGGGCAGCTGACCGCCAAGCCGTACTTCCTGACCCACGTGGCGAACTTCATCAGCCGTGTCGACAGCGAGCGGGAGAGCACGGTGCAGGTCAACGGGGAGGTGGCCATGAGCTTCCCCAACCCCAACACCCAGAACAAGGTCTACCTCGAGGACTTCGAGGGCATCGACTCCTCCGACGTCCTGCCCGTCAGCCGGCTCACCTGGTCGGAGGCCAGCCTGCCCCGCCACGGCGAGGACACCGCCTACGCGCAGAACCCGCTGGTCGCCGACGACCGCGTTTTCGCGCCCGACGACCGCGTGACGACGCGCTGGTTCCTGCCGCGCGAGAACGTGCTGCGCCGTTACCTCAATCCCACCCTGAAGGAGCAGGAGGGCCGGGAGGTCCAGCAGTCGCTGCAGATCTTCATGCGGGCCGACGACGGGCAATGGGATCCGCAGGACTGGGGCGGGGTCATGAAGGGCATGGGGCGCAGCGGCGTCGACCTGACCCAGGCCCAGTTCCTGGAGTTCTGGGTCAACGACTTCGAGGCGGTGCCCGAACTGCGGCGGGGGACCCTGCACTTCGACTTCGGGATCATCAACGAGGATTTCTACTGGCCGGTGGATCCGGATTCCGGCGAGTTGATCCTCGACACCTTCGACCAGGAGGACCGGGACCGCAACGGCGTGTTCATGATCGACGAGGACACCGGCCTGGGCGACGATCCGGCGGCGGACCGCTTCAGCGCCGACTACGTCGGCGCCGACGATCCCTACCCCTGGATCAACGGGACCGCGGGCAACAACCGCGAGGATTCCGAGGACCTGGACGGCGATTCGAACCTCGACAAGAAGGACGGCTTCTTCACGCTGCGGATCGATCTCGCCGATTCGGCGCTGGTCGACGTGCTGCGCGATTACGACTCGGCGATCATGGGCGACAACATCGCCAAGGGCCTGGCCTGGCGGAAGTACCGCGTCCGCCTCGGCGACGCCCTGGAGGTGCTCCCGCGCACGACCGGCACCACGCCCAACCTGGCGGCGGTCACCCACGTGCGGATTTGGTTCGAGGACGTCAGGCCCGATCCCGGGGATGCCGAGCGCATGCTGCAGCTCTCGGACATCAAGTTCGTGGGCAGCCGCTGGGAGCGCGAGGGGATCCGGTGGGTGGGGACGGCCGAATCCCCCTACGAGGAGATCGTGGATCCGGCCGACCGCGGGGTGAACGAGAATTTCTTCATCGGCGAGGTCAACAACAAGGAGAACCCCGACTACGTGCCGCCGTTCCCGGTACGCGAGGAGAACCGGATCCCCGAGAAGGAGCAGTCGATGGTGCTCAACTTCCAGGATCTGGAGAAGGACCACATGGTGCGGGTGAGCAAGGTCGTCTCGACCCAGGGCGACGACTACACCGCCTACAACACCATCTCCTGGTACGTCTACAATCCGGACCAGGCCCTGGCGGATCTCGACATCGCCTTCCGCGTCGGCGCCGACACGCTGAACTACTACGAGGTATCGACCAGCTTCGAGGACGGCGACCGCGCCCGGATCGATTGGCGCGAGCTGAAGATCGACGTGGCCGAACTGAGCAACGCCAAGCTGGGCGAGGTGGATCCCGGGACGGGCTGGGTCTTCGGCGAGGTGCACGACCTGATCACCGGCGAGCCCTACCAGGTGCGGGTCGTGGGCGCGCCCGACCTGCGCCGCGTCAAACGGTACTACGTGGTGGTGGGCAACAACCGGGCCGAGGATGTCTCGGCCAGCGGCTACTTCTACATCAACGACGTCATGCTGCGCGAGGTGAAGCGCGAGTCGGGCATGGCCGAGCGGATCGCCATGAGCCTGAACATGGCCGACGTGATCCGGGCCGACTTCGACTGGTCGCGCACCGATTCCGACTTCCACGGCCTGAACTCGAACGCCGGCAAGGGCTACACCGACACCGACTGGAGCTTCTCCACGAACTTCAGGGTCAACGACTTCATCCCCCTGCTGGGGTTCAACATGCCGGTGAACGTGGGGCGCCAGGTGGGAATCCAGCGTCCCAAGTACCTGACCAACAGCGACATCGAGATCCTGGACGAGGATCTGCGCAACGACCAGTCGACGATCGACAAGCGCGAGAACTTCTCGGTGCGGCTGATGCATCCCAGTTCCAAGTGGGCGCCCGCGCGGTACCTGATCGATCCCTGGGCGTTCTCCTTGAGCGGTTCGCGGGCCGAAACCGATTCGCCCCTGAACAAGACCCGCCGCAAGTCGCTGACCGGTTCGATCACGTACGACCTGCGCATTCCCGGCAAGTACCACGTCGGCGACTACCTGTTCCTGGGCAAGCTGCCGGTGGTCAAGAGCGTGGCGGTGCTGCCGAACAAGATCTCGCTCAGCGGGAACTTCAGCGGCACCCAGACGCGGTCGCAGACCTACTACGCCGACACCGAGGAGTTCGAGGACCGTCCCACGACCAAGACCAGGCGGGGGACCCTCAAGGGTACGCTCGATTACAACCTGCTGCCCTTCGTGGACGTGGGGGTCACGGTCAATTCCGAACGCGATCTCTTCCGCGAGCGGTGGCTGCTGGGGCTGAACATCGGCGAGGAGAACACATTCACCCAGAGCGTCCAGATGAAGTTCCTGGTGCCCAAGAAGCTCGGCCTGCCGGACTTCGTGATCTTCAAGCCGGTCCAGGGCGCCCTGCGGGCGTTGCAGAAGATCAAGCCGAGCGTCACCTACAACGGCGGCTTCGGCAACGCGCACAGCCCCAGCATCCGGCAGCCCGGGGATCCGGAGAACATCAGATCGGTCAGCAACAACGGCGACTGGAACCTGCGCGGAACCCTGCCGCTGGACGATTTCTTCGACAGCATCCTGCCCAGCACCGACAAGATGTCCGATTCGCGGCGCCGCGCCCTGATCGAGACCGAGCGCAAGCGCAAGCAGCGCAACCGGCGGACCGGCCGCGCCGCCGCCGACACCGCGGCGTCCGACGCGAATCTCAGCGACGCCGAGAAGCTGCGCCTCGAGGAGAAGGCGCTGCTCGAAGCGGCCCGGGAAAGGGAGGAGCAGAGCGAGGGGGGGCTGGCGGAGGATGCGCCGGCGGAGGATCAGGGCGGCGGCGTCAGGATCCCGAATCCCCTGACGCCCCTGATGAAGCTGCTGCGCAACACCAACCCGATGCAGTTCTCGTATTCGAAGCGGGCCCAGAGCGCCTACACCCGCATGACCGGCAACACCTCGTTCTGGTACAAGGTCGGCCTGCTCGATCATCTGGACCTGCCGGACACCAGCTACGCCGTCAGCCAGCTCAAGGACAGCCGCAACATGTCGCTTTCCTCGGGCTTCAAGCTGGCGCGGACCGCCAACCTGGATGTCGAGTTCCGGCGGGTGGAGTCGGCCCAGACGACCAGCTCGCTCGAGACCAAGAGCCTGCAGCAGGACTGGCCCGATCTGCAGCTGTCGATGTCGGGCCTCGAGCGCTGGGGCATCTTCGGCGGCGGCGGCGAGGACGGCCGGCTGCGCTCGGCGAACCTCAACCTCGGCTACAAGTACTCCAAGTCGGTCAGCGGCTACACCGAGACGTTCTACAATCCGAAACGCTCGGTGTCGATCCTGCCCCGCCTGAACATGACGTTCCGCAGCGGGCTGTCCGCCTCCGTGAGCGTGAGCCACGTCAAGGACAGGACCGAGCAGAACGGATCGCTCACCCTGAGCCGGCAGATGAGCGTCAGCACGCAGATCCGGCATTCGTTCAGGGCCGAGGGGTTCCTGGCCAAGCTCGGGCTCTACAAACCGGGCAACATCCCGACCGTGAATCTCGACGTGGACATCAGCTACAACCGCAGCACCACCGACCGCTGGCTGCCGACCAGCGACCGGGAGGAGGAATCCGACACGGCCACCGGGCGCTCGACCATCAGCGTCAACCCGCGCATGAGCTACAACATCACCCGCAATCTCTCCGGGGCGGTGCGTCTGATATACTCCCGGTCGAAGACCTTCGAGACCGATCTCGTGACCCAGACCGTGGGCCTTGGCGTGGAGGCGACCTTTGTTTTCTAGGATCATCGCGGTCGTTGGCCGCCCGGTTCGGATCTTTCCGGCCCTCTGCCTGACGGCCTTCTGCCTGTCGATCCTCTGCCTGACGGCCTTCGGCCCCGCCGCGCTCGGCCGGTCTGCGGACGCCGGCGCCTTCTCCGGCGAACGGGCCATGGCCTGGCTGGAGTACCAGTGCGCGATCGGACCGCGGCATCCCGGCAGCCCCGGCCACCTCGAACTGCAGGCCGCCATCGCGGCCCACGCAGATTCCCTCGGCCTGACCTGCATCCCGCAGCGCTTCACGGCGCCGAACCCGGCGGGGGAGGGCAGTTTCGACTACTGCAATCTGGTGGTTTCGGCCGGACCGGAAGGCGGCCGGCGGATCTGGATCGGGGCCCACTACGACACCCGGCCGTTCTGCGACCGCGAAAGCGATCCGCAGCGCGCCGCCCTGCCGTTGCCCGGGGCCAACGACGGAGCCAGCGGCACGGCGATCCTGATGCATCTGGCCGAACTGCTGGCCGCCGACCCGCCGGATATCGGCGTCGACCTGCTGTTCTTCGACGGCGAGGACGGCGGCCTGGCCGGCGATCCGTCCGGTTTCTGCCTCGGGTCGGCCCATATGGCCGCGAATTGGGACGGTTTCGGCAGCCCCCTGGCCGGCCGCCGCCCCCGGGGTCTGATCGTGCTGGACATGGTCGGCGAGCGGGGCGTCCGCATCCCGATGGAGGCCATTTCGCTCCACGAGGCGCCGGCGTGGGGCGAAGCCGTATTCGAGCGCGCGGCCGATCTGGGCCTGGACGCCTTCGATCCTGCGCCCGGTCCGGCGGTCTTCGACGACCACGTGCCGTTCCTGCGGGCGGGGATCCCAGCGGTCGATCTCATCGATTTCGAGTTTCCGCAATGGCACACCAACGGGGACGTCCCGGCGATCTGTTCGCCGGCCAGCCTAGGGCAGGTGGGGACGCTGGTTCTGGATCTCATCCGTTCCCCCATTCCTTGATATCACTCCAATCAGGGTGTTTTTTGCTTGAAGGGGACGGGAAGCTCGTCTATATTGTGCATTGCTTCGAAAGCACTCCGTGTGAGTTCTGAAGTGGGCGCCAGTCCACTTCTTTTCATGTTTCGGCGTATTTACGGGGGCGGACGGCCGCGTCTTCCTCCGGTGCGAAGGGAAGTGCCAGCGGTGAAGTCGGATCGGTACGCCCTCGCCCGACGCCTGATCGAGATCCTCGCCGAGCCTCTGGCGGTCGACGGATTCGACCTGCTCGACGTGCGGATCTTCGCCGGCGGGGGGCGGCTGACGGTGCGTCTGTTCGTGGATACGGACGGGGGCATGACCGTCGAACGGTGCGTGGCGGCTTCCCGGACCTCGGAGATGCTGCTCGAAGAGGCGGATCCGATCGCCGAAGCCTATGTCATCGAGGTCTCGTCGCCCGGTGTCCGGCGTCCCCTGCGCACGGCGGAGCATTTCGCCGCGGCCATGGGGCAGGACGTGATCCTGAAGATCGATGCGGGCGCCGGCGCCAAGACCGTCCGGGGACGGCTGGTCTCCTGGGACGAGAAGAATCTCGTGCTCGGTCCGCGACCGACGGCCGAGCAGGAGGACGATCCCGAAAACGAACCGCCGGCGGAACGGACGATTCCGACGTCACGCGTCCGCGAGGCGAATCTGGACCCGGAATTCGATGTCCAGGCCCTGATCAACGCCGATCGCCGCCGCCGCAAGGAAGAGAAGAAACAGGTCCGCCGCGACCGACGCGAGGCCAGGCTCGAGAAGAAGAAGAAGCGTTCCGGAAAAGGGACGCCCGAAGCCGGGGCCGGAGACGGGAGTTAGACCATGGAATACAATATCCTAGACGCGCTGGCCATGATCACCCGCGAGAAGAACATCGATCGCTCGGTGGTCATCGAGTCCCTGGTGGCGGGTCTGCAGTCGGCCGCGCGCAAGAAGGTCGGCGCCGAGGCGAATATCGACGCCCGGGTCGATGAGAATACCGGCGAGATGACCGTCGAACTGGTCAAGACCGTCGTCGACGATCTCCAGGACGAGGATTGCGAGATCCTGATCGAGGAGGCTCGCGAGCAGTTCGGCGATTCCATCCAGCCCGGCGACGAGCTGCGTTGGGATCTGCCCCTGGACCAGTTCGGCCGCAACGCCATCCTGGTGGCCAAGCAGATCCTGGTGCAGAAGGTCCGCGAGGCCGAGCGCAACCAGATCTTCGAGTCGTTCCGCAGCCGCGTCGACGAGATCGTCACCGGTTCGATCCAGCAGATCGATCGGGGCAACGCCCTGGTCAACATCGAACGGGTCGAGGCCCTGCTGCCGTATCGCGAGCAGATCCGGGGCGAGAAGCACCAGCAGGGCAGACCTGTCCGCGCCCTGATCATCGAGGTGCTGGACAACGCCAAGGGGCCGCAGATCATCCTCTCGCGCACCCATCCGGGATTCCTGAAGCGCCTCTTCGAGCAGGAGGTCCCCGAGATCCAGGAGGGGATCGTGGAGATCCGGGCGGTGGCCCGCGAACCGGGAACCCGCTCCAAGATCGCCGTCATGTCCCGCGACGAACGGGTCGACGCCGTCGGCTCCTGCGTGGGCATGAAGGGATCGCGCGTCCAGGCCGTGACCCGCGAGCTGTTCGGCGAGCGGATCGACATCGTTCCCTGGAGCGCCGACCCCTCGCTGCTGATCAGCCGGGCCCTGAGTCCCGCCGAGGTCAGCACCATCATCCTGGAAGAGGATCGTCGCGAGGCGACGGTCGTGGTCAACGAGGACCAGCTGTCCAAGGCCATCGGCAAGGAGGGCAAGAACGTCCGTCTCGCCGCCAAGCTGACCGAGTGGAAGCTCGACCTCGTCTCCTCCCGCGAGTACCACATCCGCCAGCGCGTGCGCCAGGAGGTGGCCATGGAGCTGGACGAGATGAGCGGCGTCACCGAGCGCATCGCCGCGGCCCTGCGCGAATCCGGGATCCATTCGATCAAGGACGTGGCCTACGCCGATCCCGAGATGCTGATGGCGGTCAAGGGCGTCGGCCCGAAGACGGCCGAGACCCTGCAGGCCACCGCGCAGGAGACGCTGGACGAGCTGGAGCGGATCATCGAATCGACTGTCGCCGAGGAGCTGGCGCAGGCCGGGGCCGAGACCCAGCCCCTGTTCGACGAGAGCGCCTTCCCGCAGGCCGAGACCGGGGAGCAGCCGGCCGCCGAGGCCGAGCAGGCGCCCGACGCCGAATCGGTGACCGTGTCGCCGGATCTGTTCGTCGGCTTCGACGACAGGGTGACCGAGGGCGGGACCGATCCCGACGGCGGGGACGCCGCCGGGGAAGAGGACGCCGCCGGGGAAGATGACCGGGACAAGGAAGACGAACCGCGGACCGATCCCTTCGCCGGCTCCGATCTGCAGGGGTGATGGAAGTGTCCGCCGATCGCGATCGACGCATTCTCGGCCTGCTGGGCCTGGCTCACCGGGCCGGCCGGGTGGCCGTCGGCTACGGGGCCGTCGCCGCGATGGTCTCGCGCGGCCGGCGTCCGGTCGTGCTGGTGGGGAAGGACGCGGGCGGCGACGTCCGGTCCAAGGCCCGCCGCCTGGACCCGGTGAAGCGGCTGGTCGATGATATTCTCGAGTGCGAGGATCTCGCCCGGGCCATGGGAAGGAATCGTCTTTCGATCGTCGCGGTTTCCGCGCCGGATTTCGTCGCCGGCCTGCTGCGGGAGATCGACGTGGACGAGGCGCCCGCGGAATCGGGGCGCGAAAAAGGGAATTGAGATTGCGCGGCCGCGGCGTGTCGCCGACGGGCTGCGCAATGACACTTGAGCCGACTCCGCCGTTCCGGCGGAGGGAGGTGTATCGTTTTGGCGAAGAAGCTCAGAGTCTACGAACTCGCGAAACATTACGGCGTCGACAGTCCGTCCATCCTCAAGCTGATGCGCGACATGCACGCCGAAGCCAAGAGTCACATGAGCGTCGTGGAAGACGACATCGTGGACAAGATCCACGCCCGCTTCCAGCGACAGCGTGAGATTCTGAGGCAGAACTACGCCAAGGCGCACCGGATGGATCCGGAGAAGCTCAAGCATGTCGCCAGCTTCCGTCCTCTCGACCGGCCCCAGCCTTCCGAGGATCCGGAGAAGCCCGAGCCGGAGAAGAAGGCCGCGAAGAAGGCCGCGAAGAAGAAGACGGCCAAGAAGAAGACCACCAAGAAGGCGGCCACGAAGAAGACGACCGCCAAGAAGGCAGCGACGAAGAAGGCGACGACCAAGAAGGCCGCGACCAAGAAGGCCGCGACCAAGAAGGCCGCCGCCAAGAAGCCCGTCGCGAAGAAGAAGGACGCCGGCGGCAAGGAAGAGGCCGCCAAGGTCGCCGCGGACGAAGCCGACATCGCGGCCGCCAAGGATCCCGCGATTCCCGAGGCCGACTTCGAGCGCACCGGCGCCCGTCCCCGGGCCCGCATCGTCCGCAAGGCCGACGTGATTCCCAAGGAGGAGCCCGCGCCCGAGCCCGAGCAGCCGGCCGAGCCCGTCGCCGATGTCGAGGCCGAGATCTCCGCCGCCGCCGCCGCCGGAGCCCCCGCGGCCGGGGACGCGCAGGCCGAAGGCCAGGCCGCTTCCGCCACCGAAGAGAAGGCCGAGGCCGAATCCGAAGAGAAGGCCGACGAGCAGGCCGGGAAGGCCGAAGGTCCCGCGAAGAAGGAGGAGCCGGTTCCGGTGAATCGGCGTCCGCGCCGCCGCGCCAAGATCATCCGCCTCGGCTCCGGGGTCATCGAGACCACCGCCGGCAAGAAGCGGTCCGAGGGACCGCCGCAGCCCGGCGAGCAGGGAGTCGAGCAGAACTGGGACTGGGCGGACGTCCGGCGCGACATGGGCGTCAAGGATTCGCCCAGGAGTCTCGACAAGAACGCCAAGGATTCGGTCCGCGAATCGGTTCAGGCCGCCGTCAAGCGGCGCATGGAGACGCGGGACCAGTCGCCGGCCGACAGCGGACGCCGCAAGCGCCGCCAGCGGCGCAAGAAGGTCGACGAAGTCGCCGTGGCCCAGAACGTCAAGCAGACGCTCGCCCAGATCGACGGCGCCCGCGGCGGGAAGCGGCGTCACCGCAAGGGCGTCGTGGACGAGCCCGTCGAGGAGCAGGTCGTGGACAACGTGCTGCGGCTGACCGAGTTCATCACGGTGCAGGAACTGGCCGAGAAGCTCGATGTCCCCGCCAAGGACGTCATCGCCAAGCTCTTCGCCGAGGGCGTCATGGTGACCATGAACCAGCGCCTGGACAAGGACACCATCGAGATGGTGGCCGTCGAGTTCGAGCACGAGGTGGAGTTCCTGAGCGAATACGGCGAGGAGATCCTCGAGGTCGAGGAGATCGCCGAGGAGGATCTCGAGAGCCGGGCGCCGGTGGTCACGGTCATGGGACACGTCGACCACGGCAAGACCTCGCTGCTCGACTACATCCGCCACACCAACGTCATCGCCGGCGAGGCGGGCGGCATCACCCAGCATATCGGCGCCTACCGCGTGGAGACCCCGGGCGGGCCGATCACCTTCCTCGACACGCCGGGACACGAGGCCTTCTCGGCCATGCGCGCCCGCGGCGCCCAGGTCACCGACATCGTCATCCTGATCGTGGCCGCCGACGACCGCA
>CAYLMM010000033.1:0-31526 GCA_964384825.1 uncultured Fibrobacteraceae bacterium | reverse complement strand
CCACGGCATCCACGCCGAACCCACGACCTTCGGCCTGAAGCTGCTGGTCTACTGGTCGGCCCTGCGCCGGGCCCTCAAGAGGCTGGACGCCGGGATCGAGGAATGCGCCTACGGGCAGATCTCCGGCGCGGTCGGCACCATCGCCCATCTCGATCCCGAGGTGGAGGCCGAGACCTGCCGCCGGCTGGGCCTGACCCCGGCCGCGGCCAGCACCCAGGTGATCCAGCGCGACCGCCACGCGGCCTTCATGAGCGCGGTCGCGATCTGCGGGGCGACCCTCGAGCAGATGGCCGTCGAGATCCGCAACCTCCAGCGCACCGATGTCCACGAGGTCGAAGAGCCCTTCGGCAAGGGCCAGAAGGGCTCGTCGGCGATGCCGCACAAGAAGAATCCCATCGTCAGCGAGAAGATCACCGGCATGGCCCGCCTGCTGCGCGGATTCGCCCACACCGCCGCCGAGAACGTGGCCCTGTGGCACGAGCGCGACATCTCGCATTCCAGCGTCGAGCGGATCATCTTCCCCGACGCCTGCCACATCCTGCACCACATGCTGCGCAAGATGGCCTGGCTGATCTCGGGCCTGGTGGTCTATCCCGACAACATGCTGGCCAACATGGACAAGGTTCGCGGCATGTACTTCAGCCAGGCGGTGCTGCTGGCGCTGACCGAGGCCGGCATGACCCGCGAGGACGCCTACGCGCGCGTCCAGGCCTGCGCGATGCGGGTCTGGGACGAGGATGTTCCCCTGCGCGAGGCCCTGGGGCAGGATTCCGGGATCACCTCCCATCTGGACGACGCGGTGCTCGACCGGTGCTTCGATCTGGGCCACCAGCTGCGCAACGTGCCGGCCATCTTCGCGCGCACGCTGGCATTGAAGGATTTCTAGGGTCTCTTGCGGAGCCCCGAAAAGGCACGTTCCGCCCCGGTTTCCGATCTCGGCAACTCGGGGCTTTGCCTCTTTCCGATGAGTTGCTACATTGGGCGCGGCGCTCCGGCTGGAGGGCGCCGCCGGCATTGCGATCCCGTTTCCCAGGGAGATTCCCGTGGCCTTCCACGACGAGAGTTTCGACCGCGTCGATGTCCTCGAGACCGACGGCGGCGAGTTGCAGGGGTATTTGCGCGATCACGGCCTGACCCTTTCCCTGGACGAGGCCCGCCGGGTCCAGGAGCTGCTGAAACGCCCGCCTACCCTGACCGAATTGACCCTCTTCGACACCATGTGGAGCGAGCACTGCTCGTACAAGAGCAGCCGGCCCTCCCTGAAGGAATTCCTGCCCACGACCGGCAGCAACGTGATCGTCGGCCCGGTCGAGGACGCGGGGATCGTCGATTTCGGCACCGTCGACGGGGTGCGCTACGGCGTGGTCATCGCCCACGAGAGCCATAACCATCCCAGCCAGGTCATGCCCGTGGAGGGCGCGGCCACCGGCATCGGCGGCATCGTACGCGACGTCTACTGCATGGGCGCCGAGGTCATCGGCACCCTCGACCCGCTGCGTTTCGGCTGGCCCGAGGGGGATGGGGCCGCCCACCGCGTCGACATCGCCCGCGAGGTTGTCAACGGGATCTGGGAATACGGCAACGCCCTGGGCGTGCCGAATCTCGGCGGCGACGTGTATTTCCATCCTTCCTTCGACGAGAACTGCCTGGTGAACGTCGTGGCCGTGGGCTTGGTGCCTGTCGATCACATCACCCATTCCGCGGTGCCGCCGCGGGCCGCGGAAGAACCCTACGACCTGATCCTGGTGGGCAAGCCCACCGACTGGAGCGGCATGGGCGGCGCGGCCTTCGCCAGCGCCACGCTCGACGCCGAGGCCGCGACCGAGAACCGGGGCAGCGTCCAGGTGCCCGATCCCTTCCTGAAGCGCGTGCTGACGGTCGCTAACAAGGAAGTCCTGCGCCGGGCCCGGGAAGAGGGCATCGTGGTGGGGTTCAAGGATCTGGGCGCGGGCGGCGTGAGCTGCGTGACCAGCGAGCTGGCCGACGCCGGCGGCTTCGGCTGCGACGTGGACCTGGCCAGGGTGCACGCGGTGCCCGACGTGCCGGCCCGGGTGGTGGCCTGCAGCGAGACCCAGGAGCGCTACGGCCTGGCCGTTCCGGCGCGGTTCACCGCGACGGTCCTGAAGATCTACAACGAGGATTTCGCCCTGCCGACCCTCTACGAGGGCGCCTGCGCCAGCCACATCGGCACCGTGACGACCGAGCGGACGTATCGCCTGCGCTTCGGCGACCGCATCCTGAGCGAGGCGCCGGTCGAGACGGTCACCTGCGGCGTGCGCTACCAGCGCGAAGAGGCTCCGGCGCCCGCGGCTCCCGCGGCGAAGCCCAAGCCCGCCGAGGCGCCCGCGGCCGGGATCGCCGACGAATGGATCCGGCTGATGGGGCACGTCAACACCGCCTCGCGCGAGCATCTGTTCCGCCATTACGATCCCGAGGTCCGGGGCTGCACCGTCCTGCGGCCGGGCGAGGCCGACGCGGGCGTGGTGGCGCCGGTGCCGGGATCGCAGATCGGCGTGGCCGTGGCCGCCGACGGCAACCCGCTGGTCGGTCTGGCCGATCCCTACGAGGCCGGCGTGCGCGCGGTCGTCGAATCCGCCCGCAACGTGGCCTGCGTGGGCGGCCGGCCCGCCGCGGTGACCGACTGCCTGAACTTCGGCAACCCCGAGGTGCCCGAGGTCTTTCGCCAGTTCCGCGAGGCGGTCCGCGGCGTCGGCGAGGCCTGCCGGGCCCTGACGCTGCACGCCCGCGGCGACGAACCGCTGCCGGTGGTGTCGGGCAACGTCTCGTTCTACAACCAGAGCGCCTCGGGCCGCTCGGTGGCTCCGTCGCCGATCGTGGCCTGCGTGGGCAACGTGGCCGACATCTCCCGCAGCCGCAGCATGCACTTCAAGGATGAGGGCGACCGGCTCTACCTGATCGGCTTGCCGACCGACGCGCTGGGCGCCTCGCTCTACCGCGAGGCCGGCATGGCCGCCGGATCGGAGGCCGTGCCGCCGGCCGATCCGGCCGCCGCGCGGCTGGAGATCGACGCGGTCTGCGGCCTGGTCGAGAAGGGTCTGGTGCGGGCCGCCCACGACATCAGCGACGGCGGTCTGGCCGTCTGCCTGGCCGAGATGGCCCTGGGGCTGGCCGGCCAGCGAGCGCTGGGCGCCGAGATCGTCATGCCCGAATGCTGCGAGCATCTGACCCCGCGGGAATTCCTCTTCGGCGAGCGGGGCGGTTTCGTGATCGCGGTCGGCGAGGACGACGCCGAGGCCGCCGAAGCCGCGCTCGGCGCAGCCGGCTGCGAGTGGGCCCGGCTCGGGGTGGTCTCTGACATCGACGCGATCGCGCTCTACGACGGTTCCGGCGCCGAAGTGGCGGCGCCGCAGCTGGACGAACTGGAACTGTCCTGGCGCGAGGGCCTGACCCGGGTGATCGCGACCCGCGACCTGCCAGATCCGGCCGATCGGCGGCTGCCCGCCCCCGGCGCCGAGGACGCCGATTCCCCGGCCATCGCCCCCGGAATCGCGGGCGCGCCCGTTGCGGCGGCCGGCGGCGGTCCGCGGATCGCCGTGCTGCAGATGCCGGGCATGAACTGCGAGGAGGAGTCGGCCCGGGCCGTGGCCGCGGCCGGCGGCTCGCCGGAGATCTTCCGCTGGACTCGCGATGCGTCCGAACTGGAATCCTTCGCCGGATTCCTCGTGCCCGGCGGCTTCTCCTATCAGGATCGCGTCCGCGCCGGAGCGGTCGCCGCCAAGGATCCCCTGATCGGCGCCCTGCAACAGGCCGCCGCGGCCGGCAAGCCGATCCTGGGCATCTGCAACGGCTGCCAGGTCCTGGTCGAGGCTGGCCTGGTGCCCGGCTGCGAACCCGGGGCGGTCGAGGTCGCGCTGGCGCCGAACCGCCAGCCGGGACGCCGCGGCTATTTCTCGCGCTGGGTCGTGCTCGAGCCGGTGCCGGGCAACCGCTGCGGCTTCCTCGAGGGCGCCGCCGCCACCATCCCGGTGCCCATCGCCCACGCCGAGGGGCGTTTCACCCACGAGGATCCGGCCTTCTTCGCCTCGCTGCGCGACCGGGGGCTGGTGGCGTTGCGCTACGCCGGATCCGGTCCGGAGGGCGAGGGCCCCGGCAATCCCAACGGGTCGCTGCTGGCGGCGGCCGCCCTGACCAATCCGCAGGGGAACGTGCTGGCGATGATGCCTCATCCCGAACGGGCGGCGTGGCTGTTCCAGGTGCCCGAGGACCTGCCCCATCGCTGGGGCTCGGCGCGGCGCGGGGCCGCCGGCGATCCGCGCGCCCTGAAGGGGGCCGGGCCGGGGCTGCCGTTCCTGCGTCGTCTGGTGGAACTCTGCTGATGATTTGAGGTTGGCGGCGGGAAGGCTGCGACCCGTCCTTGCCATACCGGAGGCGATGGATGATCATTCAATGTACACTGTTGACGTGCCACAAGGGCGTCGATCTGCATGCCGAAACGGCTGCGCGGGTGATCCGCGATCGTCTCGATGGAGGCGACCGCCTGATCTCGCTGCGCCGGGCGGAGATCCACACCTTCTGGCGGGATCCCGAAAAGGCGGCTCCCGAAACGGTGACCAGGATGCTGGGCGTGGGGAGGTTCTACAACCCCAACAAGCATCATTATGCCCACTTCGAGCTGCCCGAGGCGACCGGGCCCTGGAACGGCGGCGAAGGCCGCGGCGCGCCTTTGCCGAGCGGCTGGCCCGGCGAGGAGCTGGCTTCCGATCTGCCGTCCGGGCCGGAATCGGTCTATGATCGGCTGCTCGGCGGCCCGGCGCCCGAGGGCGCTGTCGCGGTCGATGTCTGCGCCTATCCGCTCGCCGAGCCGAACGTGCCGCTGACGGGCGTTCTGTGGCGGCTGGTGCTGGCCGAAGGATCGCCCGACGCCGAGACGGTGGCCCGCGGCCTGGTCGAGGCCCGCGGCGCGCGGCAGGGATTGCTGGTCAACCCGCACATGCAGGGCTGGCTCGTCGCGCAGAAGGATGCGACGGCCTGAGAATCGAATCGCCCGCGGCCGGAAACACGGCCGGCAACGAGACCGACGAGGAGCCCATGGGCCTGGAATCGAGACATTGGCAGGAAGAGTGCGGCGTGGTCGGCATCGTGAGCTGCGATGCGGCCGCCGAGCTCGCCGGTCTGGCCCTGCACGCCCTGCAGCACCGCGGCCAGGAGAGCGCGGGCGTCTCGGTCGCCGACGGCCATACGGTCAAGACCCGCCGGGGGATGGGGCTTGTCGCCGACGTCTTCCAGGATACGACCCTCAAGGCTATTCCAGGCCGGGCCAGCATCGGCCACGTCCGCTATTCCACCACCGGATCCTCCCAGCTGGCCAACGCCCAGCCGTTGCAGGTGACCTGCCATCGCGGCGTGGTCGCGCTGGCCCACAACGGCAACCTGGTCAACGCCCATGCGTTGCGCCGGGAGATGGAGAAGGAAGGATCCATCTTCAGCACCACCTGCGATTCCGAGGTCTTCCTGCATCTGATCGCGCGCAGCCGCGCCGAGACCCTGGAAGACGCCGTCTCCGAGACCCTGCGCAAGGTGCAGGGCGCCTTTTCCCTGGTGGTGCTGACCCGTGACCGGCTGATCGCGGCCCGCGACCCCAACGGGTTCCGTCCCCTCTGCCTGGGACGGCTGGGCGAAAGCCGGCTCGTCGCCTCGGAGAGTTGCGCCTTCGACATCGTCGGCGGCGTCTACGAACGCGAGATCGAGGCGGGCGAGATGCTCGTGCTGAACCTGGAAGGCGAGGAGCTGGACCGCCGGATCATTTCCGACGGCAGCCTGCGGCACTGCGTCTTCGAGCACATCTATTTCTCGCGTCCGGACAGCATCGTCTTCGGCTCCCACGTCGACGAGATCCGCCGCGAATGCGGGCGGATCCTGGGCCTGGAAAGCCCGGTCGACGCCGATTTCGTCTGTTCGGTGCCGGACTCCAGCAACACGGCGGCCCTCGGCTTTGCCCAGCAGACGGGCCTGCCGTTCGAACTGGCTCTGATCCGGAACCATTACGTCGGCCGCACCTTCATCTCGCCGGCCCAGCAGGTCCGCGACATGTCGGTGCGCATCAAGTTCAATCCGGTGCGCCGGATCGTGGAAGGCAAGCGGATGGTCGTGATCGACGACTCGATCGTCCGCGGCACCACCATGCGCAAGCTGGTGCAGCTGCTGCGCGCCGCGGGGGCCGCCGAGGTCCACCTGCGGATCGCGTCGCCGCCGATCACGCACCCCTGTTACTACGGAATCGACACCCCGGTGCGGAAAGACCTGATCGCGGCCACCCACGAGGTGGACGAGATCGCCCGCTACCTGCGCGTCGATTCCCTCCGCTACCTCTCGTGCGACGGTCTGCTCGAAGCCACCGGCGCGCCTGAGAACTATTGCACGGCCTGCTTCACCGGCGACTACCCGGTGGCGCATGAGCCGCAGGCGATCAAGGAGATCTTCGATCGCGGGGTCGACATTCCGGGTGTGGGCGCCCCGGTGGCGAAAGAACCCCGATCGTGATCGGAATAGAGGCCCTGTGGATGGACGCGAGCCGGGGCGGCATGAAGGCCCCGACGCCGCCCTCGCCCGAACCGAACGGCTGAGAACGGTCCTGAACGACCGCATCCTGCCGCTGGTCGGCCGCCCCGCGCGCTATGTCGGGGGCGAGCTCGGAGCGGTGCGCCGTCCTTGGGAACCCGACGACATCCACGTCCTGCTGGCTTTCCCCGACGTCTACGAGATCGGCATCTCCAACACCGGCCTGCGGGTCCTCTACGCCCGCCTGAACTCCCTGCCGGGCGTCTTCGCCGACATCGCCTTCGCTCCCTGGCCCGACATGGCCGACGCCATGCGCGGCGAGGGCGTGCCCCTGTACGGCCTGCAGTCCTTTCGCCCGGCGGCCGATTTCGACGTCGTCGGATTTTCGCTGGGCTACGAGCTGGGCTACACCAACGTCCTGGAGATGATCGACCTGGCCGGTCTGGCGATCGCGGCCGGCGACCGCGGGCCCGGCGATCCCCTGCTGGTCGGCGGCGGGCACTGCGCGGCCAACCCCTCGGTGATGGCGGCTTTCCTGGACGCCTTCTGCATCGGCGACGGCGAGGACGCGGTGGCCGAGATGGTCGAGGCCCTGCGCCGGGCCGGCGCCGGGGCCGATCGCGACGCGCGCCTGGCCGCGGTCCGCGGCGTCGAGGGTTTCTGGCCCCCGGCGGACGGCGGGACCGTCCTCGGCCGGTCGGTCGCCGATCTGGATTCCATGCCGCCGCCGGCGAACCTGGTGCCGAACATCGAGGCGGTCCACGACCGGCTGAGCATCGAGGTGATGCGGGGCTGCGTCCGCGGTTGCCGCTTCTGCCAGGCCGGGATGGTGACCCGGCCGGTGCGCGAGCGCAGCGTCCGGGGCGTCGTGGACGCGGCGGTCGCCGGCGTCCGCGACCTGGGCTGGTCGGAGGTTTCGCTGCTCTCGCTCTCGACCGGCGACTACGGCGGGCTCAAGGCTGCGACCGCGGGCATTCGGGCCGCTCTCGTCGATACGCACACCAACCTGGAGCTGCCCAGCCTGCGGGTCGACGCCGTGGATTAAGAGATCTACGGGCAGGTGGGCCGCGAGCGACCCGGCTCGTTCACCTTCGCGCCCGAGGCCGGCACCGCGCGGCTGCGGGACGTCGTGAACAAGAACATCACCGAAGAGGATCTGCTGCGCAGCGTCCGGCGGGCCTTCGCCGTCGGGGCCAACAAGGTCAAGCTGTACTTCATGATCGGATTGCCCACCGAGACCGGCGAGGATCTCGAGGGCCTGGTCGACCTGGTGGCGAAGGTCGTGCGTGCGGCGCCGCGCGGGGGAAGCCAGGTCAACGTCTCGATCTCGCCGTTCTCACCCAAGGCCCACACGCCTTTCCCGTGGGCCGGCCCGATTCCCCGCGCCGAGATCGAGCGGCGCAACGAATGGTTGCGCAGACGGCTGCGGCCGTTGAAGGTCAAGGTCGGCCTGCGCGATCCGGAAGTTTCGGTCCTGGAAGCCGTGCTGGGCCTCGGCGACGAGCGCCTGGCCCCGGTGGTGCGCCGGGCCTGGGAGGCCGGCGCGCGTTTCGACGGCTGGACCGAATGGTTCGACGTCTCCCGGTGGGAACGGGCCTTCGCCGACGAGGGCGTGGATCCCGCCGAATACCTGAATCCCCGCGATCCGGAAGCGCCCCTGCCCTGGGACGGCGTCCGGGCCCGCGTGGACCGGGAGTTCCTGCGTTCCGAATGGGAGCGCGCCCTGTCCGGAGAGACAACCGAGGATTGCCGTCTCGAGGGCGGCTGCGGCGCATGCGGCGGCTGCGACGGCGTTCCCGGTCACGTTTCGGTTCCGGACGCCTCGCCGCCGCGGCCGGAGGGTTCCGTCGAGACGGAGTCCGCCGCGACGATCGATTTCGACCCCCGCAACGCGGATCCGGATGATCCGGATCGCGAACTGCGCCGCTGGACCGAGTGGCGCCGGCGGGCTTCCGAACGGTGCTGGTATCGTGCCGAATTCCGCAAGGAAGGCGACGCCTGCTTCCTCGGGCATCTCGATTTCCAGCGCCTGCTGCAGATGGCCCTGCGCCGGTCGGGTCTGCCGATCGCCTACAGCCAGGGCTTCCATCCCCATCCCCTGCTCAGATTCGGTCCGCCCCTTCCGGTGGGAGTGGTCGGAGAGCGGGAGCCGATGGACATCGCATTCACCGGAATGGAGCCGGACTGGGTCGAGATGCTCGCCCCGCAGTTGCCCGCAGGCGTCGAGATCCTGCGCGCCGAACTGGCCGGCCCCCTGCCGCCGCCCGCCGTGGAGAAGGGACCGCTGCGCATGGACCATGTCGCGCAGTTGCCCGCCCCGGCCGACGGCGGACCCGAAACCGGCCTGCTGAACGAACGCGTCGCCGCCTTCCTGGCTGCGGACGCGTGGACCGTGACGCGCCGGCGTCCCAAGGGAGACGTCGAGGTGGACGCACGGCCGCTGCTGGCCGATCGGATGCTCGAAGTAGCGGCGGCCGAGGACGGCGCCGCGACCGTACATTTTTCGCTCCGACGGGAATCCGGCCTGGCCGGCCTGTCGGCTCATGAATTCCTCGCCGCCCTGCTGGGCGACGCCGCCCCGGAGCCCCTGAGGGCCCGGATCCGCCGCCGGGCGCTGTTGACGCGTCTCGGCGACGGCGAATGGGTGTCGCCCATCGAGGTGCTCGGCGAGATGAACCGCCGGCTATGGCTGAGACGACGTCTCAGCGCGTGAACCGGCTTAATCACGGAAGAAGACATGCGTAAAGAGATCATCATCAACTCGAATCCGCACGAGATCCGCATCGCGATTCTCGAAGACGGAGACCTGGTGGAGGTCCTGATCGAACGGGCCGATTCCCGTCGCATCGTGGGCAACCTCTACCGGGGAATCGTATCCTCGGTGAAACCGGGCCTCCAGGCGGCCTTCATTGACATCGGCATGGAGCGCGCTGGATTCCTGCACGCCAGCGACCTGGTCCACGAGGATCCCGAGAGCGCCGACGATGTCGATCGCCCCGGCCCGCCCTCCCGCGGCCGTTCGCGCTCCCAGAAAGAGCCGAAGATCGATCAGGCCCTGAAGGTCGGCGACGAGATCATCGTCCAGGTGACCAAGGAACCCATCAGCACCAAGGGGCCGCGCCTGACGGCCGACATCAGCCTGCCCGGACGATTCCTCGTGCACATGCCCCTGGGCCGGCACGTGGGCGTCTCGCGCAAGATCGAGGAGCGCCGCGAACGGGTGCGCCTGAAGCAGATCCTGCAGAAGGTGCGTCCGGATCACGGGGCCTTCATCATCCGCACCGCGGCCTCGGGTGTCGAAGAGGGGCCGCTGAAGAAGGACGTGGAGTACCTCTCGAACCTCTGGCGCGACATCGATCGCAACACCCGCGACCTGGTCGCGCCCTGCGAGCTGCACGAGGACGTCGGGATGGTCGTGGGCCTGATCCGCGACATCTTCAAGGAGGATGTCGACGAGCTGGTCATCGACGACAAGGACGACTACAAGCGCCTGGTGAAGTACGTGCAGAACTTCGCGCCCGACCTGCGTAGCCGCGTGCGGCTCTACAATGAGGATCTGCCGATCTTCGAGCGCTACGGCGTCGAGGCCGAGATCCGCAAGAGCACCGAGAACCGGGTATGGATGAAGCGCGGCGGCTACCTGATCATCGAGCAGACCGAAGCGCTGGTCTCGATCGACGTCAACACCGGGCGCTTCACCGGCAAGCGCAACCAGGAAGAGACCATCGTCGAGACCAACATGATCGCCGCGCGGGAGGTCTGCCGGCAGCTGCGGCTGCGGGACATCGGCGGCATCATCGTGATCGACTTCATCGACATGGAGAGCGAGGGCAACCGCAAGCGGATCCTCAACGAGATGCGTACCCATCTGCGCCGCGATCGCGCCCGGACCAAGGTCTTCGCGGTCAGCAACCTGGGTCTGATCGAGATGAGCCGCCAGAGGGTGCGGCCCTCGCTGGTCTCGATCCTCAGCGACGATTGCCCCTACTGCAAGGGATCGGGCAAGGTGCTCAGCCACGAGACCCTGGCCAACCGGGTCGAGCGCGAGCTCGAGCGCGTGGTGCGCAAGACCGGAGAGCGCCAGGTCCAGATCCGCGCCAATCCCACCCTGGCCCTCTACCTGATCCAGTCGCGGGTCGAGCAGCTCGAAGAACTGGCCCGCGACCTCGATCTGGTGGTCAACGTGCTGGACGATCCGGGCCTGCACCGCGAGGCCTTCCAGCTGCTTTCGCTCAAGAACGACCGCGATCTTCTGGATGCCGCCAACAAGAGTTCGGCGGTCCAGCGGGGCGGCCGCACGAGGGTCTCGCGTGAAGCGGCGCCCGCGCGCAACGGTCGATCCGGGGCGCCTTCCGGGACATCCCAGGGTTCTTCGGACGGCGAACGGCCGCGCAGCCGGGATTCCGGCGAACGGTCGCGCAGCAGGCGTTCGCGGGGCGGACGCCGCCGGCGGACCCCTTCGCGGGGACGGCCCGACGGGCGGTCGTCATCGGGGGGGGAGAACTGAGATCTCGCGGCGCAGCTGCAACGCGGCCACGGCGCCGAAATGCCGGGCGAGGGCCCGGTGACGGTCGCGGCCGCGGGGGTCGATGACGCCCGCGCAGCGCCGCAGAACGGCCTTCAGGCCGTATTCCAGGAACTGGGCGGCCCGGTGGAGGAGGACCTTCGCCGGGCCGCCGTGTTTCGCGACGAAGAGGCGGTAGCTCTTCTGGAACTGGGCCCGGGTGAAATCGCCGGCCTTCTCGGCCGCCCGGCCCTCGAGATGGGCCACCCGCGCATCGGCGCACAGCAGCACCCGCCATCCCGCCCGCCGCGCCCGCAGGCACCAGTCGTTCTCCTCGAAGTACATGAAGAACCGTTCGTCCAGCGGCCCGATCCGCGCCAGCGTTTCGCGGCGGATCATCAGGCAGGCCCCGACGATGTACTCCACGTCCCGGCTGCCGGCCGCCGGATCGCCGACCCGGGCCATGGTCTGCTCGCGCCAGCGCCGGGGCAGCCAGCGGCGGGCCGGGTCGATCACCGAGAGCAGATGGTGGCGCAGCCGCGGCTCGCAGCCGTAGGAAAGGGTCGGCCGGCCCTCGGCGTCGGTCAGGATCGGCCCGGCGGCTCCGGCGCCTGGCTCGCTCTCCAGGAAGCGCAGCAGGGTGGTCAGCGAGCCCGGCGGGGCCACGGTGTCGGGATTGAGCAGCAGCACGAAACGGCCGCCGCAGGAGGCGAAGGCCAGGTTGTTGCCGCGGGAGAAGCCGATGTTCCCGCCGCCGTCGATCAGGTTCACGCCGGGGAATTGTTCGCGGACCATCGCCGCCGAGCCGTCGGCCGACCGGTTGTCGACCACCACGGTCTCGGTCGTCAGTCCGGAGCAGGCCGCCGGCAGGCTCGCCAGGCAGTCGCGCAGCAGGTCACGGGTGTTCCAGTTGACGATGACGATCGAGAGGTCGCAGGAGGCTCCGGTCATGGCGTCACCGCTTGCGGCTCGCGCGGCGGAGGATCTCCTGCTCTTCTTCGGTGAGGCTCTGCAGCCCCTCGCGCGAGATCTTCTCGAGGATCTTGTCGATGCGGTTGCGGGGGGCCGCGCCGCCGTTGCCGCTTCCGTTGCCGCCGCCGTCGCCGCGCGGCCGCCCGCTCCCGGAACCCCTTCCGCCGCGTCCGGAACCGCCGCCGCCGACGACCCGGAAGCCCTTGCCGCGGACGGTGCGCGTCCACCAGCGGGCCAGCGATTCAACCCAGCGCCGGCCGCCGGCCAGGAAGATCCAGCCGAATAGCAGTCCGCCGAGATGGGCCAGATGGCCGACGTTGCTGCCCGACTGCGTGGCGCCGAGCAGATCGATCAGGGCGAAGACCGCGACCATGTACTTGGCCTTGATCGGCAGGAAGAAGTAGAGCAGAAGCTCGCGGTTCGGGAACATCATCCCGTAGGCCAGCAGCAGGCCCATGACCGCGCCGGAAGCGCCGATCAGGGGGATCCGGGCGGTGATCGGCTCGATCACCGGCATCAGCGCGCAGTACACCGCCGCGGCGCCGATCCCGCTGAAGAAGTAGAACTGCAGGAAAGTGCGCCGGCCCCAGATCGCCTCGAGCTCGCGGCCGAACATCCAGAGCATGAACATGTTCAGCAGGATGTGCATGAAGTTCCCGTGCAGGAACATGTAGGTCACGAACTGCCAGATGTGCAGCCGGGGGATGGCCTTGGCCGGAACCAGGCCGAAGAAGGACTCCATCGCCCCCGGGCCGGCCAGCTTCTGGATCAGGAAGACCGATATGTTGATCGCCAGCAGCAGGCGGATGGCCGGTGTCAGGCCCGAGCCGAAACCGAATCCGAATGATGGGCGTCTGCCGTATTGCCGGTTCAAATCCACTCCTCGGGTTGGGCGAGCGCGTTATTCATACGCGATGATGGCCTCTGTCATCCCCAAAGAAAAGCGAAAAGGGGCGGCCGGTCCAGAGTCCGGCCGCCCCCGCTTCCTGTCGCGGCCTCCGCGCGGCGGCGGATCAGCGGAAGATCGCCCCCATCGCGGCGGCGGCTTCCGGGGTCACCAGGGGGCCGGCTGCGTCCGCCGCCTTGCCGGCGCCCGCGCCGTAGGTCGGATCCCAGGCCAGGCCGCCGACGTCGACCGACGGCACAGGCTCGGCCAGCTCGGATTCGAGCGCCGCGTTGATCTCGGCGATGAACGCGTTGGCGACCAGCCCGTATCCCGGGTTGTTGGGATGGATGCCGTCCAGCGAGAACATCGTGTTCGTATCGATGATGAAATGGCTGCCGCTCAGCGGTGCGTAGTCGCCGTCCTGGATGTCGATCAGCAGCTGTTTCGTGTCGACTACCCGCGCCCCGTGGGCGGCCGCGGTCTGGGCGATGGCGTCGTTGTAGCCGTCCACCGCCGCCGACACCGCCGCGGCCTCGGCCGCGGTCAGCGTGTATTTCGAAGGCAGGGGAGGCAGGCCTCCGCCCGCCAGGTAGGACAGCGCGGGGAAAAGGACCATCTGCACGTTGTCTTCGATGGTCGGAATCGATCCCATGCCCTCGGTGGCGACCTGGTCGAACAGGGCCTTGGGCATGAAGTAGGGGATCTGCGCGATGTCGGGGATGTTGGCGACCAGCACCAGGGGCAGGCCCCCGTTCTTGGCCAGGACGCCGGCGTAGACCCCGGCGATCACGTTCTCGAACATCGCCGCGAAGGTCGCCGGAGGCGTGATGTTCACGCCCACCACCGGATCGCCGCCGGTGGCCCCGCCCAGGATGTCGTTGTTGCCGATCCAGACCGTCACCAGCGACGGCCCCTGGTTCACGGCCTGCTCGAGCATGTCCAGGTTGCCCATGTTCGGATTGCGCAGGATGAAGTCGAAGTACGAGTTGCCCGGCGACTGGCTGGTCGACGAGTCGAGGGCCCCGGTCACGTCGAGGGTCGTCGCGCCCGGCACGCCCATGTTCCCGTAGGGCGTCGGGTTGAGCACCGCCAGCAGCAGCTGCGACTGCACGTCGGCCAGCGGAGTGGTCCCCAGCAGCGTGATCGAAGATCCGTCCCAGTGCAGCACGCCGGCGACGGTGGCCGGATCGCCGGTGTCGGTCGAGCCGATGCCCGGCGAGGCGATCAGCGGCTGGACGAAATCGCCGATCCCCAGCTGTCCGGCGATCAGGGCGGGGAAGCTTCCGCTCTGGCCGGCGATCATCAGGCCGGCGTCCATGTAGCCGGCGGTCAGGCTGTTGCCGATCGCCGTGTAGTGCGCGAAGTATCCGTCGCCTTCGTATTCGACCGGATCGAGGGTGACCACGCCCGGATCGTCGGTGCCGCAGCCGGCGACCATGAAGGCCGACAGCGCGGTCAGAATCATCAGGAAGATTCCGAGGTTTCGCATCATCGTCCTCCCTTTCTAGAAGCGGTAGCCGAGACCGAAGCCCCAGATGTTCGCGACAGAGGTGTAGGAGCCCGGCGGGTTGGTCTCGGGCTCGAAGCTCACGTGCTCGCCGCCGACGACGTTCGAGCGTTCGTCCGGCACGACCAGCATGTACGACATGGTGCCGGTCAGCTTGTCGCTGATCCGGTACTGCAGGCCGATCGAGTAGTCGGTGCGGTCGGAGTCGGGCAGCATCGGGCTCATCGACTCCACCGGCTGCGGGGCCTCGTCGAAGACGATGCCGCACAGGGCGGTCAGCCGTTCGCTCGCGAGGTAGCTGAAGCCGAAGCGGTACTGCCAGACGTCCTCGTAGGCCTCGGGGATCTCCGAATCCAGGACGTCGTTCTCGAAGTCCAGCTTCAGCGAATCGAAGGCGCTCCAGCCGAAGTGCACCGCGTCGAACTCGCCGCGGATCCGGGGCGTGAACTGGTAGGCGACGCCCAGGCTCAGGATGTGCGGCAGGTAGAGGTCGGCGCTGATCTTCTGGTCGGAGCCGCCGTAGGAGGCCAGCAGGGCGTCGACCGAGGCCTCGAGGGCCGCCGGCGCGACGTTGGTCAGCGTGGCGTCCTGCTTGTCGAAGACCATCTTCTTCTCGGAGTGGTACATGGCGCCGAGGCTCAGCCTCTCGGTGGGCCGGACCATCAGGCCGAAGCAGGGGGTGTAGTTGATGTCGCTGGTGCCTTCGAGCTTGGTGTCCAGCACGTCGACCATGTCCGAACCGCCGCCGAACTCGATGGCGCTGTAGCGGTTCAGCTCGAGGGTCGTGAACGCGACGTCCAGCCCGACCGAGATCGCGGCCTTCTCGCTGAGGCGGTAGGCCACCGCCGGGGTGAAGTAGATCGTGGCCAGGTCGACGTCGTAGCTGCTGCGGCGGCCGGCCCAGGTCTCGGGGTTCTCCCATTCGACGCCCAGGCCGAAGGGGGCGTAGGCCCCGACCCCGATCGAGAAATCGTTGTCGAAGGTCTTGTAGAAGTAGCCGCCCGGCAGGGGGAAGGACTGGTCGACGGTCTCGCCCTGGACGGGGTCGAGCCAGTCGGCATCGGCGCCCTCGAACTCGAAGTCCGGGGCCACGGGCATCAGGTTCAGGTCGATGCCCGAGCCGGCGAGAAAGGCGATTCCGGCCGGATTGTAGAACAGGGCCGAACCGTCATCCGCCGTGGCGGTGAACGCGCAGCCCAGGGCGGTCGCCTTGGCGCCGGCTTCGTAGATGTTGAAGCCGCCGGCCTGGGCCGTCCCGGTCAGAGCCAGGCACAGGGCGCCTGCGACCAGCAGGATCTTCTTGGTCCCGTCCATTTCGCCTCCTCGGAATGTCGGGCGGGGCGCTGCGGGCGCCCGTTGTCACTGGTGAACGAATTGTTGATTGAAAATGTCTGGAAACTAGACGTGTGAACTCACACTAGCACACCGGGAAACGTCGCGGAAAGCAGAAATCATCTTCAATCGCTTATCCGTTTTCGCCTCCCTGGGGTTTGCTTTTTCGCCTAAGAGGACATATTTGTCCTGTAAATGCGGCACGGCCCGGGAAAGGTGAAATCCCGGATTCGCGGCGTTTTCGTCCGGAAGGATCGATGATGGCCTGGAGAATATTCAAGCGCCGTGAAGTCGGCCGGGACGAGGAAGCCGCCCGCCGCCGCCGGATCGTCTTCGCCTCGCGTCCGCGCCCGGCCTGGCGGCTGCGCCGCGGCGTGCAGCTGCTCTCGCTGGCGGTGGTCGCCCTGATCGGCGTGCAGTTCGCGATCTGGGTGGGGAACATGCAGCAGGGCGTCGCGGGGGGAGTCCGGCCGCCGGGCGTCGAGGGATTCCTGCCGATCTCGGCCCTGCTCAGCCTGCGCCATCTCTTCGAGACCGGCGAATTCTCGCGCATCCATCCGGCCGGACTGGTGATCTTCTCGCTGGCGATGCTGACCGGCCTGCTGCTGAAGAAGGCCTTCTGCTCGTGGAT
Organism: uncultured Fibrobacteraceae bacterium; assembly: GCA_964384825.1. Lineage (GTDB taxonomy): Bacteria > Krumholzibacteriota > Krumholzibacteriia > LZORAL124-64-63 > LZORAL124-64-63 > CAYLMM01. Next base: position 15,175 of record CAYLMM010000033.1, on the reverse strand, counting down.
CTGCCCGGTCGGCACGCTCTCGGAATGGCTGGCCCGCGCGGCGCACCGGGTCTTCGGCCGCCGTTTCAAGCTGCCCGCCCGGATCGACCGGCCGCTGATGATCCTGAAGTATCTGCTGCTGGCCTTCTTCGTCCACGCCGTGTTCTTCCGGATGACGCCGCGCGCGGTCGCCCTCTTCCTGGATTCCCCCTACAACAAGGTCGCCGACGTGAAGATGCTGCACTTCTTCACGCACATGTCGACGACCACCGCGGTGGTGCTCGCGGCGCTGGCCGTGCTCTCGTTCCTGGTGCCGTACTTCTGGTGCCGCTACCTGTGCCCCTACGGCGCCCTGCTGGGCATCGTCTCGTGGCTCTCGCCGCTGAAGGTGGTGCGCGTGCCTTCGGCCTGCAGCGGCTGCGGCCATTGCGCGGCCGCCTGCCCCGCGTATCTGGACGTCGACCGGACGCGGACGGTGCACTCGCCCGAATGCACCGGCTGCCTGGAATGCGTGAACCGCTGCCCCGCGCCCGGCGCGCTGCAGGTCCAGGGCCCGCCGTTCCACCGGCGCGCGATGCGTCCGGCGGTCTTCGCGGCCCTGGTGGCTCTGCTGTTCTACGGGGGGATAGGCGTGGCCAGGTCGGCGGGATGGTGGCGGACCGAGATCACCGACCGGGAGTACCGGGCCCGCATCCAGGGGATCGACGGGCCCCAGTACCATCATTTCCGCGGCCAGGTGCCGCGGTACGGCCCGCAGGACTGACCCGCGGGCCGCGGCCGGCTACCAGAACTTCTCCAGGATGATGTTGCCCGGGTCCTTCCGCTTGTGCTCCTTGAAGCCCTTGGCGGTCAGCACGTCGAGCATCGCCTCGATCATCAGCGGATTCCCGCAGAGGAAAACCGTATGGCGCTGCGGATCGAGATCGCCGCCGAGCAGATCCTCGGCGTGGTGCTCGTCGAAGAACGGATGGATGAAGCCGGTCAGGCCCTCCCAGGGCCTTTCCTCGTCCTCGGGGTCGCTGAGGATCGGGTGGTAGACGAAGTCCTCGAACCGGTCGGCCAGCGATTCCAGCTCGTTGCGGTAGCCCAGCTCCCAGGAATGACGGGCGCCGTGGAAGACGGTGGTCCGGCGCGTGGCGTCGAAGTCGTAGGCCGATCGCAGCATCGAGATGTAGGGCGCCAGCCCGGTGCCGGTGGCCACGAAGATCACGTCGCGGTCGTCCTGGACGTCGTCCAGGGTGAACATCCCGACGATCTTCTTGCCGACCCACAGGCGGTCGCCGACGTCCAGGGCGAAGAGCCGCGGCGTCAGGGCGCCGGACGGGACCAGGGCGACGTAGAACTCCAGTTCGGTTCCGTCGAGGCTCGAAGAGGCCACCGAGTAGGCCCGCTTGATGATCTTCTGCGGATCGGCGGGCGTCGCCTCGGGCTCGGAATAGGAGGCCCGCGGCGATGATCCGGGCAGTCCCAGCACGCCGTACTGGCCGGCCCGGAATTCCGGCAGCTCGAAGTCCGGCTTGACGCGGATGATGCACAAGCCGTGGGAAACATCGCGGCGCTCGGTGACTGTGGCGTTCATCTCGACGGCCATCTGTTCTCTCTCCCTTGCGAAAAAGGATTCCGGTCGCGTCGACCGGGGGATTCCGCGGCGGCTACCAACAATAGCCGAAGTTCCGGGCGGGGCAAAGTCCGACATCGACGGAATCGCCGTGATCCCTGCGAACAAAAAAACACGCCTCCGGGCTGTATGTCTTCGTAACTTGTTGGAATAAAAGCAGAAAAATCCGGATAAAAAATGTAGCCGTATACTTGACAAATAAGGTAGGAATTAATATCGTAGCGGTGTGATGAAGGTGAGGCGGCCCGATCGCGGCGACGCCGATCCTGGGGGGATCTTGGCGGAATCCTGCATCTCCCGGGCGTATTTTCGGAACCGGGCGTTTCCCGGAGCATAAATCGGACAAAAACTACCTCCCAAGAAGGTAAAGCGGAAGGGTCGCGGACAGTGAAGATTTCCAAAGCCGAAGAACAATCCCTGCGTTTGATGATGAGCCTGGCGCGTTGCGGCCGGCAGGCCACGTTGGCGGAACTCTCGGAGATGGAATGCATCCCCGAGCCCACGGTGGCCAAGCTGCTGGCCAGGCTGCGCCGCGGCGGGGTCGTGCTGGCCCTGCGCGGACGCAACGGGGGGTACGAACTCGCCCGGCCCGCCGATCGCCTGGATGTCGCCATGGTGATCCGGGCCCTGGGCAAGCCCCTGCTCGACGGCGCCGGCTGCACCCCGGCGGATCCGAGCGATTCCCGCTGTCCGAATGTCGAGGACTGCGGCCTGCGCTCGGTCTGGCGGCACCTGGAAACGCGCATCGAACAGGTGTTAGCGAGCACGACCCTGGCGGACTTGGCCCAGGACGAGCAGCAGGTCGAGAAGCACATGGCCCGGCTCTGGTCCGAACCGCGTCGATAGCCGTCCGGCGCGGCGCGGCCGCGCGCAACGGAATACCGAACCATCGCGAAAAGAGGCCTTCGATGGACAGCGAACGCAACACCGTATTTTCCTGCCGCGGAATCCGCGTCAGCGTCGCGGGCAAGGAGATCGTCAAGGGGGTCGACCTGGATGTGGGCCCCGGCGAGAAGCACGCCCTGATGGGCCCCAACGGTTCGGGCAAATCGACCCTGGCGGCCGCCCTGATGGGCCATCCCGCCTACGAGGTGTCCGGCGTGATGCGGCTCGACGGCGAGCCGGTCCACGACCTCGCGCCCGAGCAGCGCGCCCGCCGCGGCATGTTCCTCGGCTTCCAGTATCCGGTCGCCGTGCCCGGGGTGAGCGTGGCCGGCTTCCTGCGGTCGGCCCTGACCGCGCGGCGCGGCGCCGATATCCCGGTGCGCGAATTCCGCCGGGAGATGGACGCGGCCTGCGAACGCCTGGGCGTTCCGCGCGAGTTCATGGCCCGCTATCTGAACGACAGCTTCTCCGGCGGCGAGAAGAAGCGCATCGAGATCCTGCAGCTGCTGATGCTGCGGCCCTCGTTCGCCCTGCTAGACGAGATCGATTCGGGGCTCGACATCGACGCCCTGAAGGTCGTCAGCGAGGGCGTCAACGCGGCCGCCGGCGCCGAGACCGGCGTGCTGATGGTCACCCACTACCAGCGCATCCTCGAGCACGTCCGGCCCGACCGGGTCCACGTCTTCATGGACGGCCGGATCGTGCGGTCGGGCGGGCCGGAGCTGGCCGTGGAACTCGAGGCCCGGGGCTACGACTGGCTCGAGCCCGCAGCGGCCGCGTCCGGGGAGGGTTGATATGAGCGCCAGCCGTCAGATCGCGGACCTGAACAGGGACTACGCCTCCCGCTACGGCTTCCACGACCCGGAGGAGTACCTGCACAAGGCGCCCAAGGGACTCGACCACGAGGTGGTCGAGATGATCTCGCGCTACAAGAACGAGCCCCGGTGGATGACCGACATCCGCCACAAGGCCCTGGACGTGTTCCTCGACAAGCCGATGCCCCGCTGGGGGAACACCGGAATGCTCGGCTCGATCGACTTCGAGAACATCCATTACTACCTGAAGCCCAAGGGAGAGCTGACCACCGACTGGGACGACGTGCCGCAGAACATCAAGAACACCTTCGAACGCCTGGGCGTGCCCGAGGCGGAGCGCAAGTTCCTGGCCGGGGTGACCGCCCAGTACGAATCCGAGGTGGTCTACCATTCGATCCGCGAGGATCTCGAGAAGAAGGGCGTGATCTTCTGCGACATGGACACCGCGCTGCGCGAGCATCCCGAGATCGTGCGGAAGTGGTTCGGCAAGATCATCCCGATGCGCGACAACAAGTTCGCGGCGCTCAACACGGCGGTCTGGTCGGGCGGGTCGTTCATCTACGTGCCGAAGGACACCGAGGTCGAGATCCCGCTGCAGGCCTATTTCCGGATCAACGCCGAGAACATGGGCCAGTTCGAGCGGACGCTGATCATCGCCGACGAGGGGTCCTCGGTGCACTACATCGAGGGCTGCACCGCGCCGGTCTACTCCTCCGATTCGCTGCATTCGGCGGTGGTCGAACTGGTGGCCCTCGACCGGGCGCGCATCCGCTACACGACCATCCAGAACTGGTCGACCAACGTCTTCAACCTGGTGACCAAGCGGGCCCACGTGCATCGCGACGCGGTGATGGAGTGGGTCGACGGGAACATCGGATCGAAACTCACCATGAAGTACCCCGCCATCATCCTGAAGGGCGAGGGGGCGCACGGCGAGGTGCTGTCGGTGGCCTTCGCCGGCGACGATCAGCATCAGGACGCGGGGGCCAAGGTCATCCACGCGGCGCCGGACACCTCGTCGCGGATCATCTCGAAATCCATCTCCAAGGGCGACGGGCGCTCGTCGTACCGGGGGCTCGTGCAGGTGGCGCGCGGAGCGACGGGCTGCCGGACCAGCGTCGAATGCGATGCGCTGCTGCTGGGCGGGAAGGCCCGCTCGGACACCTATCCGACGATGGACGTGGCCGAGAAGGACGTGAAGATCGAACACGAGGCGCGGGTCTCGAAGGTGGCCGAGGAGCAGCTCTTCTACCTGCAGAGCCGCGGGCTCGATCCCGACCAGGCGCGGCTGATGATCGTCAACGGCTTCATCGAGCCCTTCGTGCGCGAACTGCCGATGGAATACGCGGTGGAGCTCAACAGGCTGATCGAGCTGGAGATGGAGGGTTCCGTTGGCTGAATCGAACCTGATCGAGCGGGGCGCCGGCCGCCCCCTGCCGAGCGCCGGGGAACTGGCGGCCCTGTCGCGGTCGCTGGGAGAATCGGCCGCCGTCGCCGCCCGCCGGCGGGAAGCGCTGGACCGCTACGCGGCCGCCCCCATGCCCGACCGCGTGCGTCATCTGTGGCGGTTTTCCAACCCGTCCCGTCTGCTGCCCGCGAATCTCGCCGCGTCCGTCGCCCACGAATTCGTGACCGACGTCTCGGCCGTACCGGAAGACGGCGCTTTCGTGCTGATGCGTGCGGGCGTAGCCCCCGTCTTCCGGAACTCGCCCGCGGCCGAGGACGCCGGTCTGCAGATCTCGTCTTTGGCCGAAGCCGATCCCGAAGCATTGCCCTTCGCAGCCGGCGACGGCGGCGGGGAATTGTTCTCCGCGCTGAACGAGGCGGCCTGGAACACCGGTCTGCTGCTGCGCCTGCCCGAGGGGGCGCGGCTCGCCGGTCCGATCCACGTGATCGTCGACGCCGGGGAGGGCGCCTGCCTGCCCCGGATCGCCGTCGAGGCCGGCGCCGGCTCCCGCGCCACCATCGTCGAGGAGCACCGCGGCGGGATGCCGGGTGCGCGGGTGGTCGGATCTTCAGCGCTGCGGGCCGGTCCGGGCGCCTCCGTGCGCCGCTTCCTGGTCCAGCGCTGGAATCCCGGCGTGAACGGACATCTCGACCTGGGGGCTCGCCTCGACCGGGACGCGGACCTGCTGACCGTCCTGGCGTCGCTCGGCGGAGAGCGCGTGAAGGTGGAGGTCGGATCGGATCTGGCCGAGCCCGGCGCGCGCAGCGAGATGGTCGGCGTCGCCTTCGCCGACGGGGCCAGCCATCTGGATCACCACACCCGGCACCGCCATCTGGCGGGCCGCACCTGGAGCAACATCGATTTCAAGACCGTCGCCGCCGGACGGGCGCGTTCGACGTACACCGGGCTGATCCGCATCGAGGAAGACGCGTCCGGGACCGAGGCCTTCCAGGAGAACCGCAACCTGCTGCTGGGCGATGCGGCGCGGGCGGATACGATCCCCGAACTGGAGATCCTGACCGACGACGTCTCGTGCAGCCACGGCGCGACGGTGGCTCCGGTCGATCGCGAGCAGATCTTCTATCTGCGCAGCCGCGGACTGACCGAGGGCGAAGCCCTGCGGACGGTGGTGCGCGGCTTCCTCGAAGGAACCCTGAGCCGCCTGCCCGATGGCGTGCGCGAGGATCTCGGCCGGATGGTCGACGAGCGCCTCGCCGTGCTGGAAGGAGGTCGGCCGTGAACCAGCCCCGGGAATTCACCGCGCCGCGTCCTTCGGGCCTGGCCCGAGACCGCTTCCCCCTGCTGCGCCGGCGGCTGCCCGGCGGCGGCCTGGTCTATCTCGACAGCGCCGCGACGGCGCAGAAACCGGTCGAGGTGATCGAGGCCGAGGCCCGCTATTACCGCACGAACAACGCCAACGTCCACCGCGGGATGCATACCCTGGCCGCCGAGGCGACCGCCGCCTACGAGGGCTGCCGCGAACGCGTGGCCGATCTGGTCGGCGTTCCCACGGAGGACGTGGTGATCACCAGGGGCGCGACGTCGGCCCTGAATCTGGTCGCCCGCGGCCTGGCCCACGATCTGCGGCCCGGCGACGAGATCCTGCTGACCGAGATGGAGCACCACGCCAACCTGGTGCCGTGGATCATGGTCGCCCGCGAGCGCGAGCTGTCGCTCCGGCACATCCCGGTCACCGACCAGGGCGAACTGGACCTGGAGACCCTGCCCGGCCTGATCGGGCCGCGGACCCGGGTGGTCGGCCTGACCCACGTCTCGAACGTGCTCGGCACGATCAATCCGGTGCGCGAGATCGCCGAGGCCGCCCGCGCCGCCGGAGCCCTGGTCGTGGTCGACGCGGCGCAGTCGGTCGGACAGATGCCGGTGTCGCTCGACGCCCTCGGCGCCGATTTCCTGGCCTTCTCGGCCCACAAGGCCTACGGCCCGATGGGTCTGGGGTTTCTGGCCGCCCGCTCGGGGAACCTGTCCCGTCTGCAACCGGTCGAGGGCGGCGGCGAGATGATCGAGACCGTGGAGCTCGACCGCGCCACCTGGACCGGCATCCCGCACCGCTTCGAGGCCGGCACGCCCAACGTGGCCGCGGCGGCGGCGTTCCCGGCGGCGCTCGACCTGCTGGCCGAGATCGGCCTGGACACCATCCGCCTGCATGCGCACGAGATCGTCTCCTACGCCTGGAACCGGCTTTCGGCCCTGGGCGGGCTGCAGCTCTTCGGTCCGGTCGATCCGCAGCGGCGCGCGGGCCTGATCAGCTTCCACGATCCCCTGGTCCATCCGCACGACATGGCGACCCTGCTCGACCAGCGGGGCGTCGCCGTGCGCGCGGGGCACCATTGCGCCCAGCCCCTGCATCGCAGGCTGGGGGTCGTGGCCACCACCCGGCTTTCGCTCGGCATGTACTCCGACCACGACGACATCGACGCCCTGATCGAGGCCGTCTCCTTCGCCAGGAGCGTGTTCGCAAGATGATGAACGCATCGGACGCCCTTTACCGGGAAGTGATCATGGACCACCAGCGGTCCCCCCGGGGTGACCGTCCCCTCGATGCGCCCGATGCCGAGGCCTCGGGCAGGAATCCATCCTGCGGGGACGAGGTCACGCTGCAACTGAGGTACGACGGCGACCGTATCGCCGAGGTGGGGGTGATCTCCCGGGGATGCGCCATCTCGACCGCTTCGGGTTCCATCCTGGCCGAGATGCTGACCGGCAGGACGCTCGACGAGGCCCGCGAAATCGTCGACGTCTTCCGCGACGCGATGCAAGGTGACGATTTCCCGGACGATGTCGATCTCGGCGATCTCGAGGCCCTGGAGGGCGTCAGGAAGTTCCCCCTGCGGATCAAGTGCGCCTTGCTGCCGTGGGTCACCCTGCTGGACGCCATGCTCGCCGGCGACGACGACAGGCGGCCGCGGATCTCGACAACGGAGGATCAATGATGCCTGCCCCGACCCCCGAGGTCATCGTCGACGCCCTGCGCCCGGTGATCGACCCGGAACTGGACATCTCGATCGTGGATCTCGGCCTGCTGCGAGGCGTCGGCGTCGAGGAGGAGACAGGAGACGTCGAGATCGACCTCACGCTGACCAGCCCGATGTGCCCTTTGGGGCCGGAGATCGTCGCCGCGGTGCGCGGGGCGGCGCTCGGCGTCGACGGGGTGCGCTACGCCGAGGTCAACCTCGTCTGGTCGCCGCCCTGGGATCCGCGCGTCGACGCGACCGAGGACGTCCGGGCCGATCTCGGCATCTGGGACTGAACGCGGAGCGAGGCGGGCCGGGCCGGGAATGGGCGCAGGAGGGGGCGCTCGACCGGGTCCCGGCCCGTTTTCACCCCATCCCGGATCGGTTTCGTTGCCGTTTCAGCGAAATCTCCTATTCATGTGAGAGCGGTTTTCATTTTGTCGGCGGCCGGCGCTTGCCGGCCTTCACTCGACTTCCGGGAGTGTGCAGCGGATGAAGATCGGAATTCCCAAGGAAACGTATCCGGGCGAACGCCGCGTCGCGCTGGTTCCGGGCGCCGTTCCCGCGTTGACCAAGGCCGGCCTGGAGGTCGTGGTCGAGGCCGGCGCGGGGGACGCCGCGGGCTTTCCCGACGCCGAATTCGTAGACAAGGGGGCCGCGGTCGCCGGACGCGGGGACGTCTTCGGCGCCGCGGACATCCTGCTGCAGGTGCGCGGACCCGGCGCCGCCGGCGAATCGGGCCGGGCCGATCTCGCGGCCATGCGTCCGGGCCAGACGATCGTCGGCCTGCAGGATCCCCTGTCCGAACCCGAGGCCGTCCGCGCTATGGCCGAGGCCGGCGTGAACGCCTTCGCCCTGGAGCTCGTGCCCCGCATCACGCGCGCCCAGAGCATGGACGTGCTTTCCTCGATGGCGACGGTCGCAGGCTACCACGCCGTGCTCGAGGCCGCGCGTCATATGCCGCGGATGTTCCCGATGCTGATGACCGCCGCGGGCACCATCGCCCCGGTGCGGCTGTTCGTGGTCGGCGTCGGGGTGGCGGGGCTGCAGGCCATCGCCATCGCCAAGCGCCTCGGCGCGATCGTCGAGGCCTACGACGTGCGGCCGGCGGTGCGCGAACAGGTGCTGAGCGTGGGCGCGAAGTTCGTCGAGTTCGAGCTCGAAACGTCCGACGCCGAGGATGCCGGCGGCTACGCCAAGGCCCAGAGCGACGAGTTCCTCCGCCGCCAGCAGGAGCAGATGGGCGAGGTGGTCGCCCGCAACGACGCGGTGATCACCACCGCGGCGATCCCCGGTCGCAAGGCTCCGGTGCTGGTGACCGAACCGATGGTCGCCGCGATGGCGCCCGGTTCGGTGATCGTCGACTTGGCGGCCGAGCGGGGCGGCAACTGCGCCCTGACCCGTGCCGACGAGGAGGTCGTCGCCCACGGCGTGACGATCCTCGGGCCCACCGACCTGCCCTCTCGGGCGGCCTACAACGCCAGCCAGATGTACGCCAAGAACGTCACGACCTTCCTGCTGTCGATGGTCGCCGACGGCGCGCTCGCGCCCGACCCCGACGACGAGATCGTGGCCGAAACCCAGCTGACCCGCGGCGGGGAGGTCGTCCAGCCGCGCATCCGCGAGCTGCTCGGGCTGGCACCGCCCGCGGGCGCCGCGCCGAAGGGAGATGAGTGATGGAGATGCTTGTCGCCGCGATCACGGTGTTCGTGCTCGCGATCTTCGTCGGCTTCGAGATCATCACCAAGGTTCCGCCGACCCTGCACACCCCCCTGATGTCGGGATCGAACGCCATTTCGGGAATCACGCTGATCGGAGCAGTGCTGTCCTCCCAGGCCGGAGCCTCGACGCTGGCCACGGTGCTGGGCGTCGGCGCGATCGTCTTCGCCTCGATCAACGTGGTGGGCGGATTCATGGTCACCCACCGCATGCTGGAAATGTTCAGCAGGAAGAAGAGGTGAGGCGATGAGCGGCGAATTCCTGATCGATTCCGGCTGGGTGAACCTGGCCTACGTCGTGGCCGCGGTGCTGTTCATCTCCGGCATCAAGGGTCTGACCCATCCCCGCACCGCGGTGCGCGGCAACCTGACCGGCGCGGTGGGCATGTTCGTCGCCGTGGTGGTGACGCTGCTCGCGGTCGGACTCGACTACCGCTTCATCGCGCTGGGCTTCGCGGTCGGCGGGCTGATCGGCGCGATCGCCGCAACCCGGGTCCAGATGACGGCCATGCCCGAGATGGTCGCCCTGTTCAACGGATTCGGCGGCGGCGCCTCGGTGCTCGTGGCCGGCTCGGCCTTCCTGCTGGCGGTCGAGGCGGGCGGCGCCCCGGGGATGCAGATGACCGTCGCGACGGGCCTCTCGGGGCTGATCGGTTCGGTCACCTTCACCGGCAGCCTGATCGCCTTCGTGAAGCTGCGCGAGCTGTTCTTCTCGGGCAACGTCGCCTTCCCGGGTCAGAAGATCTTCAACGCCCTGGCCGCCGCCGCCGCGGTGGCCTGCGTCGTCTGGCTGGCCGGCGATCCCTCGTCGCTGCAGGCCTACTGGATCATCGTGGCCCTCGGCGCGGTGCTCGGCGTGACGCTCACCATCCCGATCGGCGGGGCCGACATGCCGGTGGTGATCTCGCTGCTGAACTCGTATTCGGGCCTGGCGGCTGCGGCGACCGGCTTCGTGCTGATGAACAACGTGCTGATCATCGCCGGCTCGCTGGTCGGCGCCTCGGGCATCATCCTGACGCGCATCATGTGCGTGGCGATGAACCGCTCGCTGACCAACGTGCTGTTCGGAACCCTCGGCCCGAGCGCAGGCGGCCCGAGCGCCGACGAGGTCTACGCCGGCAAGGTCAAGGCCACCACTCCCGAGGAGGTGGCGATGCTCTTCGACGGCGCCGAGAGGGTGGTCGTGGTGCCGGGCTACGGTCTGGCCGTGGCCCAGGCCCAGCACACGGTGCGCGACATGGCGAACCTGCTCGAGGCCCGCGGCATCGACGTGCAGTACGGCATCCATCCGGTCGCGGGCCGCATGCCCGGCCACATGAACGTGCTGCTGGCCGAGGCCGACGTGCCCTACGAGAAGCTGCGCGAGATGGACGACATCAATCCCGAGATGGCGCAGGTCGACGTCTGCATGGTCATCGGCGCCAACGACGTGGTCAATCCGGTGGCCCGGACCGATCCCGACAGCCCGATCGCCGGCATGCCGATCATCGACGTGGACAAGGCGCGCACCGTGGTGGTGGTCAAGCGATCGCTCAGCCCGGGCTTCGCCGGCATCCCCAACCCGCTTTTCGCTGCCGACAACACCCTGATGATGTTCGGCGACGGGAAGAAGGCGATCCAGGAGTTGAACGCGGCCCTGAAGGAATCGTAACTTCTACCTGTGCAATATGATATCCAGCCTCCGTTTCCGGGACGGGGGCTGGATTTTTTTGTCCGGCGGAGTAGACTCGGGGGGTGCCTCGGGCGTCGTCCACCCATCCTTCCGGAGGTGTCCATGAAGACCCGAATCCTGGTTCTGTCATGCGCGGCGTTGCTGGTCGCGGCCGGGCCCGCGGCCGCCGGGTTCACCGTCGTGGCCGATGACGGCGAGATGAGCTTCGACGCCACCCTGCGCGTGCTGATGACCGAGCAGGAGGGCCTGCCCGGGGGCGGCGACGACGACGACCTGGTCACCCGGAACGCCCGCTTCGGCATCAGGGGGACCTATCTGCAGGATCTCTCCTGGCGCATGGAGTGGGAGATGAGGGCGCACGACGACGACAACGACCTGATCGGCAAGGATCTCTGGTTCCGCTGGTCGTCCGGCGCCCGCTTCTTGCTGACCGCCGGGCAGATGAAGGTGCCGCTCGGCCGCAGGCAGCTCGTCTCCACCAAGCGGCTGGACACGATCAAGCTGCCCGAAGCAGCCGGCGACTTCCTGCCCCGCCGCGACGTGGGCCTGCTGGCCGCCCTGCGGACGGGCGACGGATCGACCACGCTGTCGGCCGGCGTCTTCCAGGGAGCCGGCGACAACGCATCGGGCGACGACGCGAAGCACAAGAAGATGCTCGCCGGCCGCATCGAGACCATGCCCTGGGGCGAGGTCCCGCGGGGCGAGGGCGATCCGCTGCATTCCGAAACGCCCAAGGCCCTGCTGGCGATCGCGGCGGTCCGCAGCGACGACGCTCCCGGCCTGACCGCCGACAATGGAGCCGCCCTGCGTGCGATCGACGGCCGCAAGACGCTCTACGGAGCCGACGTCTCGTTCTGGTGGCGGGGATTTTTCCTGGCCGCCGAATACGCCCGCGCCTGCATGGAATGGGACGCCGACGCCGCCCTGCACGCCGGCCGGACCTACGACGCCACGGGCCTGGTCCTGCAGGCGAACTACACCATCCCGGGCCTGAACCTGCAGCCGCGGGTGATGTACGATTCCTTCGACCCGGACGACGAAGCCGCGGGCGACGCGCGCAAGACCCTGACCTGGGGCGTGAACTGGCTGCCCCACGGCCACGACTTCAAGATCATGGCCGAGTACGTCGACCGCCTGGAGATGAACGATCTGGTCTGCGACGACTGGGAGGAGAGCGAATACCGCCTCCTGGCCCAGATCTGGGTGCACTGAGGTAGTAGAAACCCCTGATTGGCAACCTTCCTGACGATGTGGTAGGTTCATTCCCTTACATCGCACAAGAGGAACGAAAGGGATTGCCATGCCGAAGATCTTCAAGACGACCCGGGATCTGGAATCACAGATAGACGCCTTCCTCGATGCGGTCAGCGAGGGCGGACTGGTTTTCCAGCAGGCGATCGAGGCATATCTGGCCGGCGACAGGGAGAAGTTCGAAGGCCTGGTCGGGGAGGTCGACGACATCGAGAACCGGGCCGACGACCTGCGGCGCGAGATCAAGAACCAGCTCTACCGCCATTCCCTGATCCCGGAATCGCGGGGCGACGTCCTGGCGCTGCTCGAGACCCTCGACGACGTGGTCAACACGGCCAAGATGACCCTGAACCTCTTCCTGGTCGAGAGCCCCGAGCTGCTGCCGGGCATGGACGAGCAGTGGCGCGATCTGACGGCCACCGCCGCCCATACCGCCGAGGCGGTGGTGCTGGCGGCCCGCGCCTTCTTCCGCGATCCCCGGACGGTGAACGATCATCTGCACAAGGTCTACTTCCACGAGAAGGAAGGAGACCGCCGGGCGATGGCCCTGAAGCAGAAGATCTTCCAGTCGGACATCGATCTCGCCCGCAAGATGCACCTGCGGGATTTCGCCCTGCACGTGGACATGCTCTCGGACGCCGCCGAGGATGTCGCCGACCGGCTGACCATCTACGCCATCAAGCGCACGGTCTAGGGGAGGCGGCATGATCCTGTTCTTCCTTTCCAGCGGATTGTTCCTGGGGTGGTCGCTCGGCGCCAACGACGCGGCGAACGTCTTCGGGACCGCCGTCGGCACCCGGATGATCAAGTTCTCCCAGGCGGCGGCGATCTGCTCGATCTTCTGCATCCTCGGCGCTGTCGTCGGCGGCGCCGGAACCACCGACACCCTCGGCCGGCTGGGCGCGGTCAACGCCCTGGGCGGATCGTTCGTGGTGGCCTTGGCCGCCGGGCTGACCGTCTTCGGCATGACCCGCCTGTCGATCCCCGTCTCGACATCGCAGGCGATCGTCGGCGCGATCGTGGGCTGGAACTTCTTCACCGGATCGCTGACCGACACCGGCTCGCTGGTCAAGATCGTCTCGACCTGGGTGCTGTGCCCGGTGCTGGCGGCGATCTGCGCGATCATCTGCTACAAGCTGCTCCATACGGTCATGGGCCGCGCGAAGCTGCACCTGCTGCGCGAGGATTCCTACACCCGCTGGGGGATGATCCTGGTCGGCGCCTTCGGGGCCTACAGCCTCGGCGCGAACAACATCGCCAACGTGATGGGCGTGTTCGTGCCGGTCGCCCCGTTCCGGACCCTCAGCATTCCCGGCCTGGTGACCCTGAACGGGGCCCAGCAGCTGTTCCTGCTGGGCGGCCTGGCGATCGCCCTGGGCGTCTACACCTATTCCCACCGCGTGATGCGCACGGTCGGCGGCAGCCTCTTCAAGCTGAACCACCAGACGGCCTTCGTGGTGGTGCTGACCCAGGCGCTGGTGCTGTTCATCTTCTCGTCGCAGGATCTCGAACGGCTGCTGGTCGGGATGGGACTGCCGCCGATCCCGCTGGTGCCGGTCTCCAGCACCCAGGCGGTCGTCGGCGCGGTCGTGGGCATCGGGCTGCTCAAGGGGGGCAAGGCGATCCGCTACCGCCTGCTGGGCGAGATCGCGGCGGGCTGGGTGACCAGTCCGATCATCGCGGGCCTGATCACCTTCATCGCCCTGTTCTTCGTCCAGAACGTCTTCGACGTCACCGTGCAGCGGCAACAGCGGTACGTGATGTCGTCCGAGGTGCTGGTCCGGCTCGCCGACCAGGGCGTCGAGGGAGAAGGCCTGGAGGCGATGGCCGGCAGGATCTTCGGCCGCGGCTACGATCTGGACGAGGCGCTGAAGGCGGAGACCGGCCTGGACCGGGCCCAGCGGCGCCGCGTCGTGGCGGCCGCGACCTTCGGCCCCTACGAGCTGAAGGAGGACCGCGTGAAGCGGGAGGTGACTCGCATCTGGCCGGACTCCGAGCGGGGTCGGGCGATCAAGAGTCTCGCCGGTCGTACTTTCGACTATCCGTGGGAGTTGACCGATGCGCTGGCCGGGATCTCGGCCGCGTGGCGGTCGCGGCCCGCGACGCCGGCCGGAAGGATCTGGAACAAGGATCTGCAGCACGACCGCGAGATATTGCTGGGCCTCTTCCGGCCCGATCTGCCGGCGCACTAGCCGGGATCCCGGAAAGCGACGCGCAGTGAAAAGGGGCGCCCCGAGGGGCGCCCCTTCCGCGTTGCGCGGCCGGACCGCGCGGTGCGTCGTACGGCGATCAGTCCTTCACGGCGACCGGGCCGCCCAGCGCCGCGAGATGCTCGTACACGGCCCAGCGCTCGGTGACCCGCGCCTGGGCGGCCGCCAGCAGGCGCTCGGCCTCGTCCGGAGCCGTCTTGGCGAGCATCCGGAAGCGGTTCTCGCTGTCGGCGAACTCCTTGAAGGGGATCGAGGGCGCCTTGCTGTCGAGCTTCAGGGGCGGCTGGCCCTCGCGGGTCCGCCGCGGGTCGAAGCGGTACAGCGGCCACAGCCCGCACTTGACGGCCAGGTCCTGGTGTCCGAGTCCGTCGACCAGGTTGTAGCCGTGCTCGATGCAGTGGCTGTAGGCGATGATCAGCGAGGGGCCGTCGTAGGACACGGCCTCGGTGAAGGCGTTGACCGTCTGGGCGTCGCGGGCGCCCATGGCCACCTGGGCGACGTAGACGTGACCGTAGGTCATCGCCAGCATGCCCAGATCCTTGCTGCCGATCTGCTTGCCGCCGGTGGCGAACTTGGCCACCGCGCTCAGCGGCGTGGCCTTCGACGCC
>CAYLMM010000032.1:0-32584 GCA_964384825.1 uncultured Fibrobacteraceae bacterium | reverse complement strand
TCGTGTCGGCGACCTTCAGGAAGCCGGCGATGTTGGCGCCGTTGACGTAGTTGCCCGGAGTCCCGAACTCCTCGGCGGTCTCGACGCTGGCCTTGTGGATCGACTTCATGATCCCCTGCAGGCGCTGGTCGACCTCCTCGCGCGTCCAGCTCAGCCGCAGGCTGTTCTGGCTCATCTCGAGACCGGACACCGCGACGCCGCCGGCGTTGGCGGCCTTGCCCGGACCGTAGAGGATGCCGGCGTCGATGAAGACCTTCACGCCCTCGGGCGTGGTCGGCATGTTGGCGCCCTCGGAGACGCAGAACACCCCGTTCTTCACCAGGTGGCCGGCGTCGTTGGAGTTGATCTCGTTCTGGGTCGCCGCGGGCAGGGCGATGTCCGCCTTCACGTCCCAGAGCGGATTGTAGTCGAGGCTCGGATCGACCGGCTTGTAGACCGCGCTCGGATAGGTGTCGACGTACTCCTTGATCCGGCCGCGCTTGACGTTCTTGAGGTTCATGATGAACGCCAGCTTGTCCTTGTCGATGCCTTCCTCGTCGTAGATGAAGCCCGCCGAATCGGACAGCGTAACGACCTTGCCGCCCAGTTCCAGGACCTTCTCGGTGCAGAACTGCGCCACGTTGCCCGAGCCGGACACCAGACAGGTCTTGCCCTCGAAGGTCTGGCCGCGGGTGGCCAGCATCTCGGCGGCGAAGTAGACCTGGCCGTAGCCGGTGGCCTCGGGCCGGATCAGGCTGCCGCCCCAGTTCAGGCCCTTGCCCGTCAGCACGCCGACGAACTCGTTGCGGATCCTCTTGTACTGGCCGAAGAGGAATCCGATCTCGCGGCCGCCGACGCCGATGTCGCCGGCCGGCACGTCGGTGAACTGGCCGATGTGGCGGCAGAGCTCGGACATGAAGCTCTGGCAGAAATGCATCACCTCGTTGTCGCTCTTGCCCTTGGGATCGAAGTCCGATCCGCCCTTGCCGCCGCCCATCGGCAGGGTGGTCAGGCTGTTCTTGAAGACCTGCTCGAAGGCCAGGAACTTCAGGATGCCGAGGTTGACGCTCGGGTGGAAACGCAGCCCCCCCTTGTAGGGACCGATCGCCGAGTTCATCTCGATGCGGAAACCGCGGTTGACCTGGACGTCGCCGTTGTCGTCCAGCCACGGCACGCGGAACATGATCACCCGTTCCGGTTCGACGATGCGTTCGAGGATCTTCGCCTTGCGGTATTCGGGCCTCTTCTCCAGCACCGGCCAGAGAGATTCGACGACCTCGAGCACCGCCTGATGGAATTCCTTCTGCTCGGGATTCTTCGCGATGACCTCGTCCATGAATTGCGCTACGGAACTCACGATTCAGTCTCCTTGATTGATGGATCCAGTCATCCTCGTTGCCTCATATACCGGGAGAGGCCGGAGGCGATTCACTAAGAAAATGATTGTGCCGAACCTAAACTGCGAAATCAAGCCATTTTATTGATTCGCAGATTGATCGATAATTAATTATCGGATTGTGTTATTTATTTGACAGCTACCAAGTGGGTATTCTCTTGCGCCGGGCCGATTCCAGGTGATCGAAATCCGGCCCGCCGTTAAGATGGAAGCTGCGCCGACCGATCGTCCGCACCCTACCGATCCGAAAAGGAAGGCGTCCGATGCTCTGGTTCTTCGCATCCGATCTGCACGGCAGGGCCGAGCGCTACGAAGCGCTGTGGCGCCGTGTCGCCGCGGAGAGACCGGACGTCGTGCTGCTCGGCGGCGACCTCCTTCCCCACGCCCTGGCCCGTCTGCGGAACTCCGACGCGCCGCAGGGCGATTTTCTCGAAGACGTGATGGCGGCGGGCTTCTCGCGGCTGCGCGACGAACTCGGCGCCGATTACCCCCGGGTGCTTTTGATCGAAGGGAACGACGATCCGCGCAGCGCGCTCGACGAGCTGCGCGCCGCCGGCGCGGGCGGCCTGTGGGACGAGATCCACGGCCGCCGGGTCGAGACGCACGGCCCCCGCGTCTTCGGCTACGCCTACGTCCCTCCCACCCCCTTCCTGCTGAAGGACTGGGAGCGCTACGACGTCTCGCGCTTCGTGGATCCGGGCTGCGTCTCGCCCGAAGAGGGCCGCCGCACCGTCGCGGTCGAAGCGCGGCGCGTCCGCTACGCCACCATCGCCGAAGACCTGGATTCCCTGGCCGGCGACGAGTCCGTCGAAAGCGACATCTTCCTCTTCCACACGCCGCCCTACCGCACCGGACTGGACCGAGCCGCGCTGGACGGCAGGATGATCGACCACGCGCCGCTGGACGTGCACGTCGGCAGCATCGCCGTGCGCCGCTTCATCGAGACGCGGCGGCCCCGGTTGACGCTGCATGGACACGTGCACGAATCGGCCAGACTGACCGGGGTCTGGAAGGATAAGCTGGGACCGACGGTGATGATCTCGGCGGCCCACGACGGCCCCGAACTGGCCCTGGTGCGTTTCGATCCGCTGGATCCGGACGCGGCCACGCGGGAGCTGGCCTGAACGGGAAGCCAGGCCGTGCTTGCCGAATCGCATCGCGGTGATTACCCATGAAACCGCCGAACGAACGCCTACATCGCATGACCGGAGACGACGCATGACGAGTCAGGATTCCCGGATCGCCGCGGATCGCGCCTACATCGAGAGCCTGCTCGACCGGTATTCCCCCCTGCGGTCGCGCATCAACCAGGCTCTGCTGATCGCCCTGCACAGCCGGGGCATCATCACGCTGGACGAGATCCACGCCGAGGCGCGGCGGCGCTGCAAGCTGGCGGCCCGCGACCACGACGACGACCGCGACGACAACGTCCAGCAGGTCCGACGCTGGGACAAGGAAGAGCGCCGGACGATCAACGAGCTGACCCTGGACTACGCGGCTCAGCATATCCCGCGCGAAGAGCTGGACGACCTGGTGAACATCACCCGCAAGCGGGAAGAGGCGCAGACCCTCGAGGAGGTGGCCAATCTCTCGGCCGTGTCGTTCAGCCTGCTCGCGGAGAAGGTGAAGAGCTTCTGTCGGCTGCCGAAGGGACAGACGCGCCTGTCGGAGAACGAGTCGATGGCCGCACGGGTGGCCCTGATCCGCAGCTTCATCTCCGACCAGCTGCGCTACATCGGGGTCGCCAAGCGCTACCTGCGGATCCGGGACTTCGACGATCTGGTCGACAGGATCATCGCGGACGATTCGGGGGCGGGCGTGATCGGCGGCAAGGCCGGCGGGATGCTGCTCGGCGCGCGCATCCTGGCCGCGACCGCCGCGGCCGATCCCCGCGCGCCGAAGGTGGAGTTCACCACGCCCGAGACCTTCTACCTGCGCTCGGACGTCATCGAACGCTTCCTGCAGCACAACGGCCTGCACCATCTGCAGGACCACAAGTACAAGAGCATCGACGAGATCCGCAACGAGTACCCGATGATCCTGGATCTCTTCAAGAACGCCGATTTTCCCGACAACATCGTCGAGAAGATCCGCGACGTGCTGAGCCGCGCCGGCAACCATCCCCTGATCGTGCGCAGCTCGAGCCTGCTCGAGGACCGCTTCGAGACCGCGTTCGCCGGCAAGTACCGGTCGGTCTTCGTCTCGAACCAGGGCACGCCCGAGGAGAGGCTGGACGAGCTGCTCGGGGCGATCGCCGAGGTCTACGCCAGCTCGCTGCACCCCGATCCGATCAGCTACCGCCTCCGCCACGACCTGCTGGACTACAACGAGAACATGGCGGTGATGATCCAGAAGCTCGTCGGCACCAGGGTGGGCCGCTACTTCCTGCCGGTGTGGGCGGGCGTCGGCTTCTCGCACAATCCCTACCGGCGCAACACGAGGGTCCGGCCCGAGGACGGCCTGGCCCGCGTCGTGTTCGGACTCGGCACCCGGGCGGTGGACCGCGTCGCGAGCGATTTCCCGCGGATGATCGCCCTGGGCCTGCCCGCGATGCGGGCCGAGTCGACGCCCGAAGAGGTGATGCGGGCCTCGCAGAAGAAGGTCGATGTCATCGACATCGAGAAGAACACCTTCGCGTCGGTGCCGGTCGAGGAACTGCTGGCGATGCGGCCGCGGATGGACGGGATGAACCTGGTCTTCTCGGTGATGGAGAACGGCTACCTGCGCCCCCAGCTCGGCGACCACATGCCGGCCGATCCGCGGGACACGGTGGTGACCTTCGACCGCTTCGCCCAGTCGTCGTCCTATCCCGGCTTCCTGCGCTGGGCGCTGCAGGCCCTGGAGAAGGCCTACGGCTGCCCGGTGGACATCGAGTTCGCCTTCGACGGCAAGACCTTCCACCTGCTGCAGTGCCGGCCCCAGGCGATGCCCCGCAAGACCGCGCCGGTCTCCCTGCCCACCGGCGTGCCGCCGCAGAGGAAGATCTTCAGCGCCGACCGCGACGTGGCCGCCGCCTCGGTCCACGACATCGAGTACGTGGTGCTGATCGACCCGCGGGACTACGACCGGGTGGAGAGCCCGGCGTCGCGCCGCGGCGTGGGCAGGATCGTCCACCGTCTCAACCAGGCTCTGGCCGGACGCAGGTTCATCCTGATGGGGCCGGGACGCTGGGGCAGCAAGGACCTGAAGCTGGGCGTGAGGATCAGCTACTCGGACATCAACAACACGGCCATGCTGATCGAGATCGCCCGCCGCCGCGACGACTTCCTGCCGGAGGTCTCGTACGGCAGCCACTTCTTCCAGGATCTGGTGGAGTCGGACATCCGGTACCTGGCCCTGTTCCCCGACGAGCCGGGCGCGCTGTTCAACGAGACCTTCCTGAACGAATCGCCGAACGCCCTGGAGACGCTGCTGCCGGACGCGGCGGCCGAATACGGGGACGTGGTGCGGGTGGTGCACGTGCCGACGGTCGCCGGCGGCGCATTGCTCAACGTGGACATGGACGGCGAATCGCAGCAGGCCCTGGCCTGGCTGCCGCCGGGGACGGATCGCTCCTAGCCGCCCCCTACCGCGAACCGCTCAGGCCTCCCGGGGCCCCGCGTCGCCGCCGCCGGCGTGGTTGCCGCCCAGGGGCAGCTCGCGCGCCGGGTCGGTCACCGCGCCGATCTTCACCGCCCAGCTGCTCCGCTCGGCGATGTCGCGGTCGGTGATGATGTGGGCGTCGAGCAGTCCGCCCGACGCGTAGCCCGTGCGCAGGTAGTTCATCTCGGCCAGGCACAGGCTCCATCCCTCCAGCCAGGTCTCCAGTTCATGGCGTTGCCGCTCGTCGCCCCGGAAATGCACCAGCAGGTCGATGTCCGACGAAGGGCCCGCCGTGGCGTTCTTGGTGCTGCCGAAAACGTAGACCTTCTCCACGCCGAACCGCTTCGGATCCATCGCCGCGGCGACCTTCTCGGCGACCTGCAGCCGCCAGCGCCAGAATTCCTCGCCCCGCCGCCGGGCCTGCTCGGAGACCTCCGCCGCCGCGGCCGGGCGCGAGCCGGGCTCGGTCATCAGCGCCAGAGCCTCGTCCAGGTCGGCGTTCATCAGCACCTTCAGGATGCGGCCGTCGGTCTCGGCGGTCACGTCGATCACCCGCACCGTGTCGGCCAGATCCGCGAAATCGGGCAGCAGCTCGGGCAGCAGGTTGCGGGCCTTCAGCAGGAACCCCTCGTTGAAGACGATGCCGTCCTGGTCCGGATAGAGCGGCAGGTAGCGGATGCGCGATTCGACGAGGTCCTGGAAGAAATGCGTGCCGAACGACAGGTCGGGCACGTAGTTCCCCTTGCGGCGGGCGATCTCGACCAGCATTGCCGTGTTGCTGATGTCGGCGTAGGTCACGCCCACGCCCAGCTTGATATCGCCGCGGCTCCCCCATCGTCCGGGCCCCATCAGCAGGAACTGCCGCTTCGGGAGCAGCTTGTTCAGCTTGCCCACCGCCCGGGCGACCGCCACCAGCTCGTTGCGGCTGCCCAGCTCCCCGTACTTCTGCGGATCGACGTACACCAGATGGGTGATGTCGGGCAGCCAGCCGTTGGACACGTGCCGGCGCGCGTTGAACAGGATGTTCTCCTGCGCCACGTCCTTGGGAATGGGCGCCGACATCTCGTCCTGCGCGTAGCTCTGGGGGCGGCACTGCACCAGGTGGAAATCCTCGCCGTCGTGGACGAACTCCACGTCGACCGGCGTGCCCAGATGCTCCTCGAGCAGGGACAGGATGTTGGCCATCTGGTTCAGGAACGGCGTCTCGCGGAAGACCGAGTCGAAGGTGACGACGAACTCGTCCTTTTCCTGGTCCATCAGCATCGGAACGGGCTTCTTCAGGATCTCGCCGTCGAGCCGGGAGAAGACGCCGGTGAAGCCGGGCATCTCGGCGCCGAACTCGCGGACCAGATCGGCGACCGCCACCGTCTCGAAGGTGTTCTGCTCGAGATTGATCGCATCGACCTTCTTGGGCGCGTAGCGGATGATCTCGTCGACCGCCACGTTGACCCGCAGGTTCGGCTTGCCCGGCACCACCAGGGTGGGATAGTCGTCGCTGGTGCGGTCGACCGCACGGGTGCCGAGACCCGGCACCAGCCGCACCAGGCCGTCCTCGCGATCGATGCGCGCCGACCAGCGGAACTCGTTGCGGCTGAAGGCGACCCCCGCGAACGCCGGCAGGAAGTAGCGCCCTACCCGGCGACCGACCACCTCCTGGATCAGGATCCCCATCTCCTCGCTGAAATCGAGCAGGCCGCGGCTGCGGCGGTATTCGATGGGATCTGGTCCGACCACCGAGGCGTAGATCTCGGCGATGGCGTCGATCAGCGCGTCGAGCCGTTCGCTCTTGGTGCCGCAGTTGGCCAGGAACAGGCTCTTGTACTTGCCGGAGAACGCCGTGCTGAAGCGATCCTCCAGCAGGCTGGAACTGCGCACGATCAGGGGCACTTCGCCGAATTCGTCCAGGGCCACCGACAGCCCGTTGACCAGCTCGTCGGGGAACGCCGAGTTCTTGAACAGCTGGATGATGTTGGGATACTCCTGCCGGACCTGCTCGATGTCCTTGTACTTCTGCTCGAGGACCTCTTCGAGATCGTTGTGCGAGATGAAGTCCAGCAGGCCGTCGGATGCCACGTACCAGGTGCGCGGAACCTTCACCTCCCCCACCGGACGCGTGGGATCCGGCCTGGATTCGAGGATGCGCTGCGCCAGCAGCAGCCCCGACCCCTTCCCGCCCAGGCGGCCGTGGCTCTCGGCCGGCAGGATCATCCGGTCGAGCAGGCCGATGAAGTCGGAGATCTCGAAGAACTGCTTGGCCACCTTGATGTAGTCGAGCTGCTCGGTCAGGAAGCGGCGGATCAACGAGACGCGCAGCCCGTCGCGGGTCGACTGGGCGAGGCCGGCCTTGTCATGGCTCATGTGGTGGTAGCGGCGCAGCGCCACGGCGATCTCGTGCAGCGACGAGCGGGGGTTGTCGGCCACCTTGAGGAAGAAACCGGCCCGGTCCTCCTGCATCCATTGCTGGACGCGCCGCAGGATCTCGGAATCGCGCATGTGGCGCGAGGCCAGCACGAATGGTTCGTCCGACAGCAGGGCGGTCTCGTCGGGCACCCTGCGGAGACCGGGTATGTTGGCCTCGGCCGAGAACCCGATATCCTCGTCGCCGAGGGAATCGACCTGCGCCAGCATCCGCTGGGCCTCGGCGACGCCGGACAGGGAAAGCTGGTTGAGGATCTTGCGCGCGATCCTCAGGTAGAGCTGCCGGTCGGAGTCGCGCAGCATGTGCAGGGGAGCTTCCCATGCCGGAGCCGACCCCGCCTCGGCCGGCGAGCTGGCCTCCTGCCAATCCTCGCGGATATCGCTGAGAAGCTGGAAGAGTATGAAGTGAGACAGACGCTCGGCCACCGTCTCGATCAGCTGCACCTCCTCCTTCAGGAAGGGGCCCTGGTCGGCCTCGGGGCGCTCCTCGCGGTAGGAGACGGTCACCGCGCCGACCACGCGGTCCCGCACCTCGATCGGGGCGCTGAGAACCCAGGGGGACGGCACGTAGCCGGGCGACCGGTAGACGTAGCCCTCGTAGACCACCTCGCCCTGGCAGACGTCCGGGTACTGCCAGCCGGTCGGCAGGACCCGGGCCACCCGGCGGCAGACCTCGGCCAGCCCCAGCTTGGGACGGTTGCAGAGCGCCTCGACCTCGTAGAGGCAGTTCAGCTCCTTCGCCCGCTCCTGCAGCGACGTGAGCAGCTTCTCGAGGTTCTTTTCGGCGTCAGGCATCGTGCGTCACCACCCCCCGCCCGCCGCGGCCGTCGACGCGCACCCTCAGCGGCTCATCGAGACGGACGTGGCGGACGAATTCGGTCTCGTCCTCGGCGTCGCGGGCGTCGAGCCACGCCCAGTCGATCGGATGTCCGGTCCGGTGCTTCACCGACATGTAGAGCACCTGGAAGCTGATCATGTTGTGGAAGAAGTGCGAACCCTGGCTCATGTCGGGGCTCATGTCCGGCAGGGTCGCCTCGACGATGACCCGGGCGCCGCTGATCTGGGGCCATTCGACCGGGATGCCGAGCCAGGGGTCGGAGCTGCCCCAGCGTCCGAATCCCATCAGCAGATAGGGACGCCCGGCGGCGGCCAGTCCGCGGTTGATCTGCTCGATCTGGCCGGCGATGCGCACGGTGTACTTGGCCTCGAAGGCCTCGGGGCGGACGTAGACCACGTCCCGGATCCCGTCGCGGGCGCCGTTGCCCAGAACGTTCTGCGAGGCCAGCAGGACCGTCGGACCCTCCATCTCGCCGGGGGCCACCTCGACGCGTTCGTCCGACACCGCCATCGGCCTGACCTGCAGGAAACCCAGACGGGCCGGGTCGCCGGGGCGGTCGCCGAGGGTGGCCGCGAACTCGATCTCGACCTCCGCATCGAGCACCTCGCGGGCCCGGGCGAGCAGGGCCTGCAGGGCGTCGTTCAGACGCACCTCGCGGTCGACCAGCGTCGGGGCGAAGTCCAGCACCCGCGGCCCCTCGCCGTAGGGCCCCGGCCGCAGGCGATCGGAACGGGGGTCGTAGCTCGAGCAGGTCAGCCGCAACGCGCCGTCGGCCTCGGCCTCTTCGAGCGAGCCGCGCAGCAGGTACTCGGTCTCGCGGATGGGATCGGGCAAGGGCGGACGGCCCATGTTCACGGCCCAGAACTCGCGCTGCGAGTTGCGCAGCCGGTCGCCCATCGAGTTGAAGGGCGGCGGCGCCGCGGGACGGGTCGGCGCGTAGACCCAGGCCAGGCCGCCGTCGACGATCTGCTTGCCGAGGCCCAGCGCCAGGTCCACGACCCCGTCGGCGGGCTCGGCCTTGCCGATCGGATAGTAGCTGTAGGACCGCGCCACGCCGCTGATCTCGGGATAGAACCGGTCGTCGCGGCGGTTGCCGACGACCTCCTGGATGATGACCGCCATCCGCTCGTCGGCGTCGCTGCGGCCGATGCCGCGCCGGTAGGCCCGGGCGGACCGGAACCACGTGGTGGCGAACACGAACTTCACCGCCTCGACCAGGCGCCGGAAACGCGTGTCGGGATCGAGCTGGTTGTTCGGGATCATCTTGGTGCCGTAGACGCCGGCGAAGGGGTGGGCCAGGGCGTCCTCGAGCAGGCTCGACGAACGCACCGCCAGCGGCGTGTGGACGCGCTCGATCAGCGACCGCAGATCTCCGACGTAGCGGGCCGGCAGGACGGCCTGCTGGAAGGCGTGGGCGATCCGGTCGTCGGGAATCGCCTCGCAGTCGAGCTCGTGCAGCCGGTTCTCGGCGATGAACTCGGCGAAGACTTCCGTGGCGATCACCGTCAGGGTGGGCACCGCCAAAGTCAGGCCGGGGCATACGCCGGGATCGACGGCGCCGACGATCTCGCGCCGGGCGAGGTCGAGGCAGGCGGCCTTGCCGCCCAGCTCGCCGTCGCCGATGCGCGTGAAGGCCGATTCGCCGACGATGAAGTCGCGCCCGAACCGGGGCACCCGCCCGCCGCCGTCCGCCATCCCGCCTCCCATCAGACCCAGCCCCGGTCGCGGCACGCCTGGGCCACGCGGTTGATGGCCAGGGCCGCGCCGGCGTCGCGCAGCGCGAGCTTCTTCTTGCGGGCCAGGTCGCTGACCGCGATGTAGGCCGCGGTCATCTTCAGGTCGAGCTTGCCGAGGACCTCGTCCATCTCCCAATAGTAGTTCATGTTGCTCTGGACCTGCTCGAAATAGCTGCAGGCCGCGCCGCCGGCGTTGGCCAGGAAGTCGGGCACCACGACCACGCTGCGGGCGCGCAGGACCTCGTCGGCCTCGGGCGTGGTCGGACCGTTGGCGCCCTCGAGCACCAGCTTCACGTTCGCGGAGATCCCCTGGACGTTGTCGGCGGTGATCTGGTTCTCGATGGCCGCGGGCACCAGGATGTCGACCTCCTGCTCCAGCCAGGCCTCGCCCGGCAGCACCTCGTAGCCGAGATCCGCCGCCGCGGCCCGGTCGATGCCCCCGAAGGCGTCGGTGATTCCGGCCAGCTGCGCGACGTCGACGCCGGCCTCGCGGCGGAAGGTGTAGGCGATCTGGTCGGTCTGATCCCAGGCGGCGACCGCGACCACCACGCCGCCGATCCGCGCGTAGAGCTCGGCCGCGTGGCGGGCGACGTTGCCGAAGCCCTGGATGCTGGCCGTGGTGCCGGCGGGCTCGCGATCGAGCTCCTTGAGGGCCTCGCGCAGGATGTAGACCAGGCCGTAGCCCGTCGACTCGGCCCTTCCGCGCGATCCGCCCATCCCCACCGGCTTGCCCGTGATCTGGCCCGGGGCGTGGGCGCCGCGGATGGTCTCGTACTCGTCGAGCATCCACAGCATGTGCTGGGCGCCGGTCATGACGTCGGGCGCGGGCACGTCGGTCGCCGGGCCGAGATCCCGGTGGAAGGTCCGGACCCAGCCGCGGCACAGGGACTGCTGCTCGCGGCGGCTGAGCGTGTGGGGATCGCAGATCACCCCGCCGTGGCTGCCGCCGATCGGGATGTCGACCACGGCGCACTTCCAGGACATCCACATCGCCAGGGCCCGCATCGTGTCGATGGTCTCCTCGGGATGGAAACGGATCCCGCCCTTGGCCGGTCCGCGGGCGTCGTTGTGCACCACGCGGAATCCCTTGAAGATCTGAACCGCGCCGTCGTCCATCGCCACCGGGATGCTGAAACGATGCTCGCGCACCGGTTCGCGCAGCAGGTCGCGGACAGGGGGCTCGAGATCCAGCATGTCGGCCACGCGGTCGAACTGGGTCTGCGCCATGGCGAAGGGATTGAAAGAACTGTCCTGGCTCATGGTCCTCCTCGAACGGCGGCCGGGCCGCCGGGTCAATCGTGGCGTCCGGAGCCGGCGAGCGGCAGATCGGCGCCGGGCCGGAAAGCCGCCGCGCGTCCGCTGCGGCCGTCGATCAGCACGGTCAGCGGCTCGTCCAGCCGGACGCGCCGCAGGTAATCGGTCTGCTCGACCACGGGCAGGGAATCGAGCCAGTCCCAGTTCACCCGGCCGCCGCCGCTGGCCTGGTTCACCGTCAGATAGCCCACCTGGAACGCGGTCAGGTTCTGGAAGAAGTGGGTGCCCTGGCTCGGCGTGACCTTGAAATCCTCGAGATCGACCTCGACGATCACCGCCGCGCCGGAGATCTGGGTCCACTGCACGGGGATGCCCAGCCAGCGATCGGCCGTCCCCCAGCGCCCGGGGCCCAGCAGCAGATAGGGACGCCGCTGCCCGGCCAGCGCGGTGTTCATCCGCCCCACCTCGGCGGCGATGGCCTCGGTCTCGCCCCGGTTGAAGCGGTCGCGGGGCACGTAGACCAGATCGCGGATGCCCGTGTAGCGGCCGTTGCCGAGCGAGACCTCGGTGCTGATCACCGCGTCCTCGCCGGCGCAGAGATCGGCCGGCAGGTTCGGCGTGGCGTGCTCGGTCGCCAGGGGCCGGATCTGCAGCAGGCCGAATTCGTCGGGCTCGTCGCGCAGATGCAGGTTCGCCGCGAACTCCATCTCGACCGAACAGTTCATGCAGCGCCGGCCCAGTTCGAGCAGGAAGGCCAGCGCGTCGGCGAGCGGAAAGACGCCGGACTTGAGCACGTGGGCGAAGCTGACCAGCCGCACGCCGGGCCGGTGGATGCCGTCGTAGATGGCGCCGTTGGCGTGATCGTAGACCGAGCCCACGGCGTCGAGGGTCCCGTGCCGCTCGGCGATTTCCAGATCGAGCGCCACGACGTTGTCGTCCTCGCTGTGGCGCGGATAGGCTTCGGGCCGGCTGACGTCGATGGCCTGGAAGCTGCGCTGGCTGTTGTTCAGGGTGTCCTTGACCGTCGCGAACTGGGGCAGCCGCCGCGGATGCCGGGGCGAGAAGCGCAGGGCCTTGCCCCCCTCGACCACCGTGCGGCCGAGTCCCAGGGCCACCATCGCCACCCCGTCCTCGGGACGCGCGTCGCCGGCGGCGTAGTGGTCGGTCGAATGGGCCACGCCCGCGAAGTCGGGATACACGTAGTGCTCGTGCGAGCGGCCGACCACCTGCTGGATGATCACCGCCATCTTCTCCTCCTCGACCCGGTTGGCGGTGGCCTTCAGGTAGGCCTTCGCGCCCTGGGAGAAGGTCGAGGCGTAGACCAACTTGATCCCGTCGCAGAGCTGGTCGAGGCGCACGGCCAGATCGTCGTGGTTGTTCGGCAGCATGTAGGTGTTGTACACGCCGGCGAAGGGCTGGCCCTGGGCGTCCTCGAGCAGGCTGGACGACCGCACCGCCAGCGGATAGCGCACCTGGTCGAGGAAGAACTCCAGATCGGCGTAGATCCCGGGCGGCAGCTTGGCTTCCAGGCAGGCGTCGATGACCTCCCGGTCGTCCTGCGACGCGATGACCCGCCGCCGCAGGCTGTCCTGGTCGAGGAAGGAATCGAAGACGTCGGTCGCCACGACCGCGGTCGGCGGCACCTGGATCTCCACGCCCGGGAACCGTTCCTTGATCCCGTAGCGGTCGATGATGTGGTTCATGAACGCCAGGCCGCGGGCCTTGCCCCCCAGCGATCCGGTGCCGATCCGCGCGAAACTGCCCGATTCGAAGTTCCGCCGCGAGAAATCGTAGACCACTCCCCGCCGCAGCTCCTTGCGGTACCAGCGGAAGGTGTCGACCAGGTAGCGGCGCAGATCCTCGCTGCTGGGGAAATCGCTGGCCTTGCGCGGCTTGATCAGCTTGGCCAGGGTGAACTCGGTGCGCGCGCGCAGCCAGTTCGAGAAATGATCGCGCGCGGCATGGTGCTGCAGGCAGAGATCGGGGATGCGCTCGAGCATCCGGGTCATCGAACCCAGGTCGTCGGCGCGGCCCACCTCGGCGCCGTCCGGCATCCGGAATACGAAGTCGCCGAATCCGAAATGCTCGCGCATGAATCCCTGCAGATCGTGCAGCAGGTTGGGCGAATCCTTGCGGATGAATCCCGCGTCGACCAGCTCGCTGGCCGTGGCCACCGCCGGGTCGGACGACTGGATCACCGCCGGCATGTGGGGGTCGTCGTCCTTGAGGCGGCGGATGAACTCGACGCCGGCGTCCTCGCGCCGCTGGCCCTCCCAGGGGAATCGGGCGTCGCTGATCACGCCGAGCATGTAGTCGCGGTAGGTGTCGTAGAACGACCAGGCCTCCTCGAAGGTGGTCGCGAAAAGGATCTTCGGCCGCGCCCGCATCCGCAGCAGCTTCTGGCTGAGGTTGATGCCGGCGGCCATCAGCTCGTGGGTCTGGCCCATGACCGCGGTGTAGATCAGCGGCAGGTACGACGAGTAGAACCGCACCGAGTCCTCGATCAGCAGGATCGTCCGCACGTCGCCGTGCCGGGTGTCCCATTCGACGTTCCGCTGGTCCTCCACCTGCTTGATGATGGCGATCAGGATGCGCACGTCGCCTGTCCAGATGAACACGCGGTCGATGGGACAGTCCGGCAGCTCGGTGATGCGTTCGAGCTCGCGGCCGTTGTAGCCCAGCGCCATCACCGGCAGGTCGGGGCGCATGGCCTTGGCCCGGTGCGCCATCCGGGTGGCGTCCATGTCGCCGATGCGGGTCATGGTCAGGACCAGGTCGAAGGGCTGCGACTCGATCAGCTCGAGGGCTTCGGAGCCGGAGGTGGCGCGGACGATGTGGGGGGCTTCCGAGAGATTCAGCTCGCGATATTCGGACAGCAGCAGTTCGGTCAGCCGGCCTCCCTCCTCGAGCGTGAAGGCGTCGTAGAGGCTGGCGACCAGCAGCACCTTGCGCACCCGGAAGCGGATCAGGTTCTCGAAACCGGTGTACCGCTCCAGGCCCATCGTCCTGAGCCGTTCCCAGAGCTCGGCGAATTCGGCGTCGGGCTCCCAGACCATGTTCCCTCCGGATGCTGGGGGCGTCTGCGGATCGGAACATGAGTTATAGCACAGGTCGCCGACGATGCGAACGGCCCTTTTCCCGGTCGCCGGGTATGCGAAAGGCCCCGCCGGCGATGCCGGCGGGGCCCTTTTCGCGGACGGAAGACCGTCGCTAGGCTTCGAACTCCACGCCCTGGGCCAGGTGGACCTCGCCTCCCCAGTTGATGGTGTTGGTCTGGCGCCTCATGTACGCCTTCCAGGAGTCGGAGCCGCTCTCGCGGCCGCCGCCGGTCTCCTTCTCGCCGCCGAAGGCCCCGCCGATCTCGGCGCCCGAGGTGCCGATGTTCACGTTGGCGATGCCGCAGTCGGAGCCCTTCCAGCTCAGGAAGGCCTCGGCCTCGGCGACGCTGTCGGTGTAGATGGCAGACGACAGGCCCTGGGGCACGTCGTTGTGCATCTTGAAGGCGTCCTCGATCTTCTTGTACTTCATCACGTAGAGGATCGGGGCGAAGGTCTCGGTCTGGACGATCTGCGCCTTGTTCCCGATCTCCACGATCGTCGGCAGCACGTAGGTGCGGCTGCCGTGCTTCTTCATGGCCTTGCCGCCGTAGAGCACCTTGCCGCCCTGCTCGGCCACGGCCTTCAGCGCGTCCTCGTAGTCCTTCACGGCGCCCTCGTCGATCATCGGTCCCATCAGGGTCTTGGGATCCAGGGGATCGCCGATGCGGACCTTCTTGTAGTTGGCCACCAGCTTGGCCACGAAGGTCTTGTAGATCTTCTCGTGGATGATCAGCCGGCGGGTCGAGGTGCAGCGCTGGCCGGCGGTGCCGACGGCCCCGAAGAAGGCCGACGCCAGGGCGCCCTTCATGTCGCACTTGTCGGAGATGATCAGGGCGTTGTTGCCGCCGAGCTCGAGGATGGTGCGGCCCAGGCGCTCGCCCACGACCTTGCCGATGCGCTGGCCCATGCGGGTCGAGCCGGTGGCGCTGATCAGGGGCACGCGGGGGTCGGAGACCAGCTTCTCGCCGATGACCGAACCGCGGCCGACCACGACGCTGCTGACGCCCTCGGGAATGCCGTTGGCCTTGAAGACCTCGTTGGCGATGTTCTGGCAGGCGATGGCCGTCAGCGGGGTCTTGCTGGAGGGCTTCCAGACGCAGACGTCGCCGCAGACCCAAGCCAGGGCGGTGTTCCAGGCCCAGACCGCGACCGGGAAGTTGAAGGCCGTGACGACGCCGACCACGCCCAGCGGATGCCACTGCTCCATCATGCGGTGCATGGGGCGCTCGCTCTGCAGGGTCGGGCCGCTGAGCATGCGGCTCTGGCCGACGGCGTAGTCGCAGATGTCGATCATCTCCTGGACCTCGCCCTGGCCCTCGGTCAGGATCTTGCCCATCTCCAGCGACACCAGCGCGCCCAGCATCTCCTTCTTCTCGCGCAGGGCGACGCCGAGCTGGCGGACGATCTCGCCGCGCCGCGGGGCGGGCACCGTGCGCCAGGCGACGAAGGCCTTCTGCGCCTGCTTCATGATCTTCTGGTAGTCCTTGGCGCCGGCCTGCTCGACCCGGGCCAGCAGACTGCCGTCGATCGGGCTGCGGCTCTCGAGCATGTCGCCGCTGTCGGCGAACCACTCGCCGCCGATGTTGGCGCCCTTCATCTTCTTCTTCAGACCGAGGGCGCGGAACAGCTTATTGATCTCCTGCTGGGTCATGATCTCCTCCAAAATCAGTTGAGACTCTTCAGGGTTTCGGATTTCTCGACGCACTCGATGCCCATGCCGGCCAGCTCGGCGAGCACGGGATGGTAGATGTCCTCGGAGATGGGACGCAGCACGCCGGCGGCGGTGATGCGGCCCGCGAGGATCAGGTCGACGGCGATCGCCACCGGCAGGGTCACGGTCCGGGCCATGGCGCTGTCGCCGCCCGGTTCGCCGTAGGCGACCATCTGCGAGGTGATGCGTTCGCGGCGGCCGTCGGGATGGACGGCCAAAAACTCGTGGAACATCGCCAGCAGGTCGCGCTCGCCCTCGGCGAAGCCCAGTTTCCGCTGCATGGCGTCGCCCAGGACGTCCAGCGGCGTGACAGGATCACGGCCGACCGGGGTCTCTTCGCAGAGGCCGAGCCACTCGAGGTTCAGCACCGGCAGCGAATGGCGGGGCAGCCCGAGCTTCGCGGCGATCGCCGCGCCGAGGTCGTCGCCGACCGCGCAGCCCGCCAGACGGCGCATCATCGCGGCGCGGGTCAGGCCCTCGCCCCCGCTCTCCTGCAGTTCGAGCAGGCCCAGGCGGCGGTAGTTGAACAGGCAGTCGCACCAGCCCATGTTGCGCAGGGTGCCGCGGAACATGGTGCGCACGCCCTCCAGCCCGTAGATGTCGATGTAGCCCAGGGAGTCTCGGTTGGGATAGGCCTCGAAGTCGCCCAGCCCGGGGATCGCCAGCACGTGCATGTCGCGGAACAGCCGCTCGCCCGGCACCTCGACCACGTCGCCGTTCATCAGGTAGCGCGCGTCGTTGCGTCCGGCCAGCAGCACCCCGCGCGGCGCCCAGGAGAACTTGTAGCCGAAGGGATTGTCGTTGGCCTCGGGCGCGGGCAGCCCGCCGCAGTACGAGCGGAACGACTCGATACGGCCGCCGGCGCTCTTCACGCCGTCGATCACCCGCATCGCCGACATGTGGTCGATGCCGGGGTCGACGCCGATCTCGTTGAGGATCGTCACGCCGGCCTCGCGGGCCGCGCCGTCGAGGGCCGCCATGTCCGGCGCTACGTAAGAGGCGGTCACCATCGGCTTGCCGTGGTCGATGCAGATCCGCGCGATCTTCGGATGGAAGACGTACGGGGCCAGGCTGACCGCCAGATCGCAGTCGGCCACCAGGGCGGCGATCGCGTTCTCGTCGGTGAAGTCCAAAGCCAGGGCCCGGCCGTTCGGATGTCCGTCGATCATCTTCTCGGCGCGGCCGACCTCGAGGTCGGCCTGGACGAGTTCATGTCCGCCGTCAAGCAGGTGGCGGACCAGGGGCCGCGCCACCATCCCCGCTCCCAGAACGAGAACCTTCGCCAATCCGGGGCCTCCTATCGATGTTGATCTTCCACGTGCTGCGCCAGGTATCCGTAGGCCGGGGTCAGTTCTCCCCGGTGCAGGATGACCGCGCGTTTCAGATGCTGCGGCAGTTCCATGTCCGCGAAGGGCGCGCGCCAATCGGCCCGCGCCAGATCCGGCACCATGCCGCCCAGGACGCTGCTGAAATGCTCCGACGATTCCCGCGGCAGTTCGCACGGCAGGTTGTCGACGGTCATCATCACGATGCCCCGGCCCGAGACGCCGTCGCGCACCGACCCGTCGGGCCCGTAGACGAAGCAGGGATCGTCGGGGGTCGCCGCCTTGACCGTCGGCTCGATGCTGCCCTCGATGTCGCAGGTGATGTCGCCGACGACCTTCAGCCGCGGCTCGCGATTGCGGGCGAAGGCCTCGCGGACCCAGTCGCGGGTCAGCAGGCGGGGGTAGCGGGCCTCCCAGTAGATGGTGTTGACCAGCATGTCCAGATGGTCCAGATGCCCGGCGAAGCAGCCCCGGTAGCCCTCGGGATGGGCGTAGTAGTCGGCGAGGTCGAAGACGCGCCCCTCGTTCGGCAGGACCATGTCCTGCTCCTTGAAGACCGCCACGGCCAGGGGGCTGCCGGCCGCGGCCTCCGCCGCCCGCGGCAGGTCGGCCACATCGATCTTCTCGTGGGGCAGCCATTCGAGCACCGCCTGCACGCCCCGCGAAACGTTGCCGTAGCCGGCGACGCCGATCACCAGCGGCCCGCCCGGCATCTCGCGCCGGCCCAGCTCCTCGCCCAGCGCGCGGATCTCGCGTTCGGCCGCCTGCAGGTCGCCGTACTGCCAGGGCTGGCGCAGCCTGGCCAGGGGCGTGGCGTGGCCCTGATCGGCCAGCCGCAGGCCGAGGGCCCGCAGCGACTCGATCATCCCGGCGTATCCGGCGTGGAGGCTGAAGAAGATCAGGCGGCGGTCCGCCTCGTCGGCTATCCGTTCGTAGTCCAGCAGGGTGCAGCCCAGCTCCATCATCCTGCGCAGGGTGGGCATGTTGTAGTCCTGGCCCTTGACCGTATGGGAGAAGCAGAGATAGATCTGGTCCTCGCGCAGCAGGTCGATCGGGATCTCCTTGACCGCGATCACCATGTCGGCGACCCGGATGTCCTCGGCGAGATCGACGCCGGCGTCGCGGTAGGCCGCGTCGTTGAAGACGCGGATCGGCGACGGCTGCACGAAAAAACGAAGGCCATGTTCACGCTGGAGCATGGCCACATCGGCCGGGATCAGCGGCACGCGCCGCTCCCACTTGTTCTTGTCTTCGCGGCGGACTCCGATGAGCACCGGCATGGTCGGACACTCCCCTCGCGCAGGGTCCTTGCGGCGCGGACGGACCTTCCGCCTGCGACGCCGATCTAACCTAGGATTCGGCCCTCTGGGAGTCAAGCGTTGCGGGTCCCCCGAGAGCGAAGCGCAGGGCGCCGGCCAGGCCGTCCCGCCAGCAGACCCAGTTGTGGCCGGCGTGGCGCGATACGGCGCGGTGCTCGAAACCGCCGTCCGCCAGCGCTTCTGCCAGCCTCAGATGGGCCGGATGCAGCCATTCCAGCGTGCCGCAGTCCAGCGACCAGCGCAGGTCCGCGCCCGCCCCCGATCGCAGTTGATCCAGCAGCCACTCGCTGCCGCCGAAGGGGTCGGGGGGATCGTCGGCGGGGCCCATCAGAAACGCCCCGCTCTGGCTGACGACCGCGCCGAAGAGATCGGACCTTTGCAGGGCCAGCCAGGCCGAGCACAGCCCGCCGAGGCTGGCGCCCATCGCGACGCGGCGACCGGCGCAGGGCGCGCGGTTCTCGATCGCGGGAATCAGCTCGCCGGCCAGGAAATCGCGGTAACGCTCGTTGAAGAAGTAGTCGAACCCGCGATCGACCGGCTGGATGAAGACGTAGCGGGCGGGCGGGATCTCGCCGGCCTCCTGCAGCAGCTCGGCGATCCTCGCGGCGCGGCCCCAGCCGAAGTAGGCCTTGCCGTCCTGCAGATAGACCGTCGGCCGCGGCGCGTCGAAGTCGCCGTCCGGGGCGTGGACCAGCACGCGATGGCGGCGCGACCCGTCGGCCGATTCCATCCACAAGCGGCGCGTGCGGCCCCGCGGCCTGTCGGTCGCCTTGGCGGCCCAGGGGTCGGCGCGGTAATCAGGCCCGGCCACCGCGCAGGCATGGGGCCACCAGGGATTGCGCCGGTCCTCGTTGGCCGGATCGGGCCGGGGCTTGCCTTCGGCGTCGAGCCAGGCGTACTCGAAGTAGACGTCGTCAGGCAGGTCGAAGGGGCGCAGGTCGGCCACCGGCAGGGGCGCGCGGCTCCAGTCGTGGAGGTCGCTCAGCAGGTGGGTGGCCCAGGCGGGCGGGTCGAGTCGGATCTCCATGGTTCGCCGCGGCTCAGGTGCTGAGATCGCGACCGGTCTTGCGCTTCAGCGTCTCGACCTTGCCCTCGAGCCGTCCGGGGCCGCCCTCGCGCCAGTCGATCTTGATCTGGCAGGCGATCCGGCCGCTGTCCTCTCGCATCCGTTCGAAGCAGCGCGTCATCACCGCCATCACCTCGTCCCACTCCCCTTCGATTGTGGTGCCCATCGGGCCGAGACGGTACGGCAGTCCGCTGTCGTCGATGATCTCGAGCGAACGCTTCACGTATTCGGAGACCGACGCGCCCTTGTCCGAGGGGTACATCGAGAATTCCAGCAGGACCATGGCGGGCTCCATTCCGGGCGCGGAGGCGGAAGGCCGGGGCGCCGAGCGGAGGAATCGTTCCACGTCCGCGCGGACGGGCCGGGAACTGGCTTCGGCCGCGCGGAGACGCGCTTCTCGGGATCGACGATGGATCAGGGCGCGGTTTCAGACCGCGTTCTCCCGCACCCACCCCGCCATCTCCTCGCGGATCTTCGGCCGCGCCGGCCCCTTCGCGGCCAGCAGCTCGGCCTCGTCCTGGGTCAGCAGGTTGTCCAGATGCTCGCGGCCGATCCGCAGCAGGCGGCGGCTCATCTGCTGGCAATGTTCGCAGTCCTCGTGCAGATCGGCAAGGCGGCCGTCGATCCGTTTCTCCACGCCTTCGTGCCGGTGGTAGAACTCGCCGATCTCGCTCTCGATGACGTCGCATTGGGGGCAGGTCCCGAAGACGCCGTGGGCCCAGGCCTCGTCGCCGCGCCACCGGACCTTCGCCCACCAGTGGCCGGACGGGGAACCGAACCTGCGGTACGCGATCACCTGGGCGCCGGCCAGTTTCAATGCCTCGTCGTAATGCATGACGACCTCCGGACTGGAGTGATTATCCAGTCCGATGATAGGCAATCGCGGCGTCCGGCGGCAACAGCAATCAGAGGCGGTCGATGAAACCGGTCCCGGTCCCGACCGTATGCTATGCTGGTCCCGAACCGCCCCCGAGCCAGGAGGAAAGAGCCTTGTTCCACTCCCGGAAACATATTCCCGCCGCCTTGTTCTTTTTCGGATTCTGCGCAGTCCTGGCCGCGGCGCTCCCCGGCGACGCGAACGGCGGCGCCTTGAACCTCCCCGGCGGCGACACGGGCCTGAGCTTCGGCAACTCGCGCAACTTCACCGGGCTGCGTTTCAATCTCCAGGACCGCGGCGTCGAAGATCTGACCGGAATCACCGTCTCGCTGTGGCATCCGCTGGGATCGATCGACACCGACCGCTTCGCGGGCGGGCCGAATCCCGACGGGAACTACACCGGCATCGCCTTCAGCCCGATCGCGATTTCCGGACACAGCATCACCGGCGCGGCCTTCGGCGGCGCCGGGGTGGCGGCCGAACGGATCCGGGGCATCGGCTGCGGGCTGTTCGGAGCGGGCGCCGACGAATTCCGGGGCATCGGCTTCGGCGGGCT
Source organism: uncultured Fibrobacteraceae bacterium (assembly GCA_964384825.1). GTDB lineage: Bacteria > Krumholzibacteriota > Krumholzibacteriia > LZORAL124-64-63 > LZORAL124-64-63 > CAYLMM01. Next base: position 11,429 of record CAYLMM010000032.1, on the reverse strand, counting down.
CGGCGTCGGCGGCGACGATCTGGCCGGGATCTTCGTCGGCGGCCTGGGCGCCGGCGGCGACCGCGTGCAGGGCTTGGCGATCGGCGGACTGGGCGTCGGCAGCGGCGACCTGACCGGCGTGGCGATCGGCGGCCTGGGCGCCGGCGGCGACGACATGACCGGCGTGGCGCTCGGCGGCCTGGGCGTCGGCGGCGACATCATGACCGGAGTCTTCATGGGCGGGCTGGGCGTCGGCGGCGACGCGATGACAGGGTTGGCGGCCGGAGGGCTGGGCGTCGGCGGCGAAAATCTCGACGGCGCCTTCTTCGGCGGGCTGGGCGTCGGCGCCGAGGAACTGACCGGGCTGGCGATCGGCGGGCTGGGCGTCGGCGCCGCGAACCTCGACGGGGTGTTCGTGGGCGGCTTGGGCGTCGGCGGCGAAAGCCTGCACGGGGTGGCGCTGGCCGGCGGCGGCGTGGCGGCCGAACGCATGAGCGGCGTGATGCTCTGCCTCGCCCATCTGCGCAGCGAGGACTTCTCGGGCCTGGGCGCCGCGGCCTACACCCGTGTCACCGGCCGGGTCGACGGGCTGACGATCGCCCTGTTCAACTACGCGGCCGAACTGCACGGCGTGCAGATCGGCCTGCTGAACTACGCCGGGAACAATCCGCGCGGACTGCGGTGGCTGCCGCTGGCCAACGCGCACCTCGACTGAGCCCCCGCGGCCGGGGACTTCGGGGGTCTAGGCGACTTCGGGATCGGATTCGACGGGCCTGGGCTCCGAGAGCTCGATCACCACGTACCACGACCACGAAGCCAGGGGCGGAACGAGCTTGAACAGCCCGCGGTCGACCTTCTCGAGGGCGTCGTAGACCGGCCAGAAGATCCGGGTCCGCAGCAACAGCAGAGACAGGAAAGACGTCAGGTGGAAATGCCACAGACGAACCTTCCTGAACCGCCGCCGCATCAGATCGATGTCGCCGCGGGTCAGGGGGTGCTCGTCCTCGGTCCGCCACCGGGGCGTCAGGTTGCGGAAGATCCTCAGGGCCGGGTTGTGCGCCAGCGGCTCCATGAACACCGCCCGTCCGCCGGGCCGCATGATCCGGGCCAACTCGTTCATCGCGATCGGCAGATCCAGATGGTGCAGGATCGCGGTGCCGACCACCATATCGAAGGTCTCGCTCGGGAAGGCCATCGATTCGGCGTCCATCTCCTCGAAGCCGACGTTGGTCAGGCCCAGTTCGCGGGCCCGCTCGCCGGCCTTGGCGATCGCCACCGACGAGATGTCGATGCCGGTCACGTCGGCGCCGTTCTCGGCCAGGCGGAAGGCGTGCGAACCGACGCCGCAGCCGTACTCCAGCACCTTGCGGCCCGCGCAGTCCCCGTAGATCCGTTCGCGGTATTTTTCCTCGCTGTTGCGCATCAAAGCGTAATAGCGGTAGAGCGGGCGCCGGGTCTGCTCGGCGAAACTCTTGTCGAAGAACCGCTTTTCTTCGGCCTTGCCCATCGCCTCCCCCTTGTAGAGCCAGGCCCGGGCGAAAAAGGACGAGCCGCCCGGAGCCAGGGCATTGTACACGAGCGGAGTTCGATACGCAGCAGGGGAATGCTGTTGCACCCGCGAGCGAGCGCTTCTATGCTGGGGCTTCGAACCCGGCACATCCACGGTCTTCAGGAGGGAAGTCATGGAACATAAGCTGCCCGAACTGCCTTTCGCGATCGACGCGCTCGCGCCGCACATCTCGGCCGAGACGCTGGAATTCCACCACGGCAAGCACCACGCGGCCTACGTCGCGAACCTGAACAAGATGATCGAGGGCACCGAATTCGCCGACATGGATCTCGAGCAGATCATCCTGAAATCCTCGGGCGGGATCTTCAACAACGCCGCCCAGGCCTGGAACCACGCGTTCTACTGGAAGTGCCTCTCGCCCGGCGGGGGCGGCGAGCCCCAGGGCGCGCTGGCCGACGCGATCCATGCGGCCTTCGGCGACTTCGGGAAATTCAAGGAAGCGTTCTCGGCCAACGCGGTGGGCACCTTCGGCTCGGGCTGGGGCTGGCTGGTCCGCAACCCGGACGGCGGACTGGACCTGATGAGCACGTCCAACGCCGAGACCCCGATGACCTCGGGCAAGAAGGCCCTGCTGACCTGCGACGTCTGGGAGCACGCCTACTACATCGATTACCGCAACGCGCGGCCGAAGTACGTCGAATCGTTCTGGAACCTGGTGAACTGGGATTTCGCGGCCGAGCAATTCGCCTAGCGGGTGTTGCGGAAAGAGCCCCGCGTCCGTACGTTGAATATGCCGATGCAACCGGGAAAACGCGCAACGCAACGATTCAACGTATACTTGAGAACGGACGCGAAACCACAGGTTGACATCGACGCCGGGGGGCTCTTCAAGGGCTCCCCGGTTTTTTGCGCCGCGGCCGGAATCAGAGCGCCTCGGCCAGATGGGCGAAGCAGGCCTGCAGATCGTCCCCGCGCCAGGCCGCGTAGCCGTCGAGCGGCGTCGCCCCGTCGTTGACGATCACCAGGTCGGCTCCGCCGCGCACCGCCAGCACCGGCAGGCTCGCCGCCGGCTGCACCACCAGCGACGATCCCAGCACCACCATCAGATCGGCCGCGCGCGACTCCCGCTCCGCGCGGTTCAGCGCCTCGACGGGCAGCATCTCGCCGAAGAAGGTGATCTCCGGCTTGGGAACCCCGCCGCAGCGATCGCAGCGCGGCAGGCCGTCGGCGAAGACCTGCTTCTTGATCGCGGCGAAATCGAAGGCGGTTCCGCAGCCCGGGCAGCGGTGGACGGTCGGCGATCCGTGCACCTCGATCACCTCGCGCGAACCGGCCCGCTGGTGCAGCATGTCGATGTTCTGGGTGATGACCGCCTTGACGATCCCCATCCGTTCGAGCCGGGCGCATTCCCGATGCACCAGGCTCGGCTCCTTCTCGTCGAGCCGGTAGATGAAGTCGCGGGCGTGACGGTAGTAGTAGGCCGGATCGGCCCGGAACTGGTCGATCGAGAACAGCCTGTCGGCGTCGAATTCCTTGTAGATGCCGTCTTTTCCGCGGAAATCGCGGATCCCGGAGAGGGTCGAAACGCCGGCGCCGGTGAAGACCACGGCGTGGCGCGATTCCTGCAGCATGCGAACCAATGCGTCCATGACACCGCCTTTCGCGCCGAAGATCCGATCCCGGGGGTGCGGCGGTCAAGAACCAATGATAGACTGGGCGTCAACCGGCGGGGGTAGCGATGCGGTTCGGAACGAAATCGGATTCACCGGAAAACGGCATGCCGGCCGCCTCGGCCCTGGCGTTGGCCCTGGCCCTGCCGTTGCTCGCGATCTTCGGCGGGGTCGCGCCGTGCATCGCGGACGACGTCCCGGTGCGAAACCTGTTCTTCCTGCACCACTCCACCGGCCGATACCTGATCGACCAGGGCGACGTGCGCGGCCTGCTGGCCGCCAGCGGCGAAGCCGATTCGGTCGTCTACGAGTTCTGGGATCACGACTACAACGAGCGCGGCCTGCGCGGACCCGACGGTGCGCTGCTCGGCCGCGACTACGCCATCCCCGGCGACAACACCGATCCGGACGGACTGTACAGGCTGTGGACCGCCGACGACGAAACCGCGGCCGCCGCCCGCGATTCCATCCTGACCAACCACCGGGTGATCGCCTTCAAGTCCTGCTATCCGGCTTCGGACATCGGCACCGACGACGAGCTGGCGCAGCGCAAGCAATGGTATCTGCAGATGCGCGACGTCTTCGCCGCCCATCCCGACCACGTGTTCGTCGTGGTCAGCCAGCCCCCGTTGCGTCCGGAACGGACGAATTCCGCCGCCGCGGCCCGGGCGCGGAACTTCGCGACCTGGCTCTGCGGAGCCGATTATCTCGAAGGACAGCCGAACATCGCGTCCTTCGACCTCTTCGACGCCCTGGCCCGCCCCGACGACGGCTCGGATCAGGGCAATATGCTGCGCGAGGAATACCGCAGGGCGAGCGAGACCGATTCCCATCCCAACGAAGCGGCGAACCTGGCGGTCGCGCCGCTGTTCCGCGACGCGATGGTCGCTGCGGCCGGGCTGCTCGGCGGCCCGGACGATCCCGACGATCCGGACGATCCCGACGATCCGGACGATCCGGACGATCCCGACGATCCCCCGCCGCCGGAACCGACCTGGGGATCGGTCAAGACCATCTTCCGCCCGTGAACCGCGGCCGACGGCGCCAGCGTAGGCCGTCCTTGGGCCTCCGGCCGACCGGCGAAACTCTCCGTTGATTCAATTGAGCATTTTCGATTATGGTTGACTCCAGGCTCCGACCGCATGGCCGAGTAGCAGAACGATCCTGGAGGGAACAAAATGAAACGATGCGCCTGGCTCGCGATCCTGGCCGCCCTGTCCCTGGCCGTCTTCGGCTGCGGCGACGGCGGACGGCAACAGCAAGAGCAAACGCCGCCCGCCCCGGCGGAGACCGCGGGCGTGGTCACCGACATCGCCCGGTCCGTGCCCGACCAAGTCGACCTGATCCTGGAGAACGATTACGTGCGGGTGGCCGGATTCCACCTCGCGCCCGGCGATTCCCTGCCCCCCCACCACGGCCGCGACCGGGTCGTGTACTCGCTGAACGACTACCGGATCCGCTTCACCGCCGAGGGCGCGACCGGCGCGCAGGACATGGCCGCCGGCCAGGTCCACTGGCACGACGCCGGAGATCACTCCATCGTGAACATCGGCGAGACCGAGGCTCGCTTCGTGGTCTTCGAACGGAAACGTTCGCGGCTGCTCGAGGCCCCCGTGCGGGGCGAGGAGCAGGACATCACCCACATCGCGCCGGACCATTCCGAAGTCATCTTCGAGAACGACCACGCGCGGCTGATGTCCTTCGTCCTGGCGCCCGGCGCCGTCCTGCCTTCGCACGAAGGGACCGGCCGGGTGATGTACGCCCTGACCGACGTCGAGGTGAAGTTCATCGCCGGCGAAGAGCAGGCGGCCACCGAGTCCTTCGCCGTCGGCGAGGCCCACTGGCACGACATGGAGACGCACTCGGTCGAGAACATCGGCGCCGCCGAGGCGCGGTACCTGGTCTGCGAATGGAAGAATTGATCTCGTGACACCGGAGGCGTCCGCCGGAGACGGCCCGGGCCCGCGCCCGGGTCGTCGGCGTATCGGCGGGCGGCAAACCGGCGCGCGGGACGGTCAATCGCCGCGGCCGGGACGCAGGCGCAGCAGTTCGGCGAACAGGTCGCGCAGCTGCGGATCCTCGAGCGCCCGGTCGGCCGAGCCCAGGAATTCTTCGGGATCGAGCAATCCCTGATGCTCGTAGATTCCCGCCTGCAATCCCATCTCCAGCCGGTCGACCTGGCGGACGAAGCGGGCCTCGGGAGTCGCGCCGGCCTCGTATTCCTCCCAGGCGGCCAGATGCCCGTCGCCGCCCGGCAGCCCGCCGAGGGTGCGGCGGACCGCCTCGCGTTCGCGGCGGGACTTCTCGTCCGCCGGCACGCCGTCGACCGGAGTGATGTCGCCGGCGTGGATCTCGCCCAGGTCGTGGACCAGGGCCAGGCGCAGGACCTTCTCGCGGTCGAGGCCGTCTTCGCGGGAGTCGAGCAGCAGCAGGCAGAGCAGCGCCACGCCGAAGGAATGCTCCGCGACGCTCTCGCACCGCTCGGGCGCAACGCCGCGCTTGAGCCATCCCTGCCGGAAGAGCTGCTTGAGATGGGCCGCCTCGAACCAGGCGCGCAAAAGCGGCGAACCCGCGCCCCCGGGCAGCAGGTCCGCCGGCAATCCGTCCTTGGTCACCACGACGGGCTCATTTCTCGAATTCGAAGAGCAGGGTGTTCTTCGGGATGGTCTGCCCCGCGGTCACGGCCACCGCGGCGACCACGCCGTCGCGCGGCGCCGCCACCGGGTTCTGCATCTTCATGGCCTCGAGCACCAGCAGCACGTCGCCGCGGCGCACCTTCTGGCCGGGCTTGGCCTTCACCTCGAGCACCAGGCCGGGAATGACCGACCGCAGTTGGCTCGGATCGGGCCGCCGCCAATCGGCGCGCGCGGCGTACTTGCGGGTCAGGCGCGTCTGGTAGTCCGTGCCGTCGACGTGCAGTTTCTTCAGCTCGTCCATATCGCTTCCCCCGGCCCTCTAGAAGGGCGGAATCCCGTGCTTGCGGTCGGGCCGCGCCTCGGTCTTCGAGCGCGAGACGGCGATCGCGTGCGTCAGATACTCGCGCGTCTCCTCGGGCTTGATCACCGCGTCGACATGGCCCTCGGCGGCCGCGATGTACGGATTGGCGAACTTGTCGGTGTATTCCTGGATCTTCTGCTGGCGCATGGCCTCGGGATCGGCGGCCGCGGCGATCTCCTTGCGGAAGATGATGTTGGCCGCGCCCTCGGAGCCCATCACGGCGATCTCGGCGGTGGGCCAGGCGAAGACGAAATCCGCGCCCAGATGCCGCGAGCACATGGCGATGTAGCCGCCGCCGTAGGCCTTGCGCAGGATCACGGTGACCTTCGGGACGGTCGCCTCGCTGTAGGCGTAGAGGATCTTCGCCCCGTGCCTGATGACTCCCGCGTGCTCCTGGTCCACGCCGGGCAGGTAGCCGGGCAGGTCGACCAGGGTGATCAGCGGGATGTTGAAGGCGTCGCAGAGACGGATGAAACGGGCCGCCTTGTCCGAGGCGTCGACATCCAGCACGCCGGCCAGCACCAGCGGCTGGTTGCCGACGATGCCCACCGTCTGGCCGTCGAAGCGCGCGAACCCGATCACGATGTTCGGCGCGAAATGCTCCTGGATCTCCAGGAAGTCCGAGTCGTCGCAGACCGCGCGGACCACGTCGCGCACGTCGAAGGGCTTGTTCGCCTCCGAGGGCACGACCTCCTCGATCTTGATCTTCGTCCGCGGCGGCTTGGGCGGGAAGGGCTCGGCCGCCTTGCGGTTGTTCCAGGGGATGAACGAGACCAGCCGCTTGATCTGCTCGAAGCATTCCAGTTCGCTGCGGGCGTAGAAGTGGGCGTTGCCCGAGATCTCGGCCTGGACCCGGGCGCCGCCCAGATCCTCCATCGAGATCTCCTCGCCCAGCACCGTCTTGATGACCTCGGGGCCGGTGATGAACATCTTGCTGATCTTGTCGACCACGAACACGAAGTCGGTCAGGGCCGGCGAGTAGACCGCGCCGCCGGCGCAGGGCCCGAGGATCACCGAGATCTGCGGGATGACGCCCGAGGCCAGCGTGTTGCGGTAGAAGATCTCGCCGTATCCGGCCAGGGAGTTCACGCCCTCCTGGATGCGCGCGCCGCCGGAGTCGTTGATGCCGATCAGGGGCACGCCCATCTTCAGGGCGTGGTCCATGATCTTGGTGATCTTGCGCGCGTGCATCAGGCCCAGCGATCCGCCCGCCACGGTGAAGTCCTGGGCGAAGATGCAGATCGGATGGCCGCTGACCGTGCCGGTGCCGGTGATCACGCCGTCGCCGGGCAGCTTCTTGCCGTCCATGCCGAAGTCCTGGCACTTGTGCTCCACGAAGAGGTCGTACTCGTGGAAGGAACCGTCATCGAGCAGATCCCTGATGCGGTCGCGCGCGGTCATCTTGCCGCTGGCGATCTGCTTCTGGACGGCCTTCTCCCCGCCACCCTTGGTGAGTTTGGAGGTACGGCTCAGGAAATCCTGGATCTTGGAAAACAGCGACATCGTTGATCGCTCCCGGTTGTCACCTGGTCGCCGCGGACGCACGTCTGGAACCGCCCGGGCGAACCACGGACAATGCAGCATGGGATTCGATTTGGCAACCCCAACCGATCCGCCATCGGATGACAGATCCCGAGCGCGGTTCTATCATGGGCCGACCGTGAGGCGGATGCGACGAAGACCGGTCGGTGAACGAGCCGTCCCTTTCCTCGACCGGAACCGGAACGGAACGGGAGGATCCTTGCCCGATAACCGCTTGATTCTCTTTCTCTGCGTGGCCAACTCGGCGCGCAGCCAGATGGCCGAGGGGCTGGCCCGCGCGATGGCGCCGGCCGGCGTCGCGGTCGCCTCGGCCGGCTCCTCGCCGACCGCGGTGCGCCCCGAGGCCGTGGCCGTCCTGCGCGAGATCGGCATCGACATCTCCGGCCACCGCTCCAGCGGCGTCAGCGATTTCGACGATGCGCCCGTCGACACGGCGATCACCCTCTGCGCGGACGAGGTCTGCCCGGCCTCGCTCGGTTGCCGGCTCCGCCTGCACTGGCCCCTTCCCGATCCGGCCGCCGTGGAGGGCGGAGAACCGCAGCGGCTGGAAGCCTTCCGCAAGGTCCGCGACGATCTGCGGCTGAGAATCGCGGCATTCTTCTCCGCCGAGGCTCCGGCCGGGGCCGTCGATCCCTGAACACATCCCCCCTGCGCCGCCTCCAACGACCTGCGCGGACTTTTGCGGCCGGCGCGGATTCCGTACCTTTCAGTCGCATAGCCCGCCGAAGCCCTCGGCCGGCGCCGCGACCTATCACCTGCCGGCGCCCTGATCCGGCGCATAATTGCGGTCCCTTGACCGGTATCAACAACGGGCGCGAGGGAACAGCGGAACCGGTTGGTCGCGGCGCCTGCCGGGGGCTTCTGCGCGGTATTCCACGGTCGCAACGAAGATGGAAGACAGTTATCTTGTCCGGACGCAGAACGATCAGCCGACGCAATCGGATTCCGCACAGAAAGGATCCCGCCATGGAATACCGCCATCTCGGCGACTCCGGTCTGAAGATATCCGCCCTGTCCTTCGGCGCCTGGGTCACCTTCGGCGACCAGATGGACACCGGCCCCGCCCACGAATGCATGGCCGCCGCCCGGGAAGCCGGCGTGAACTTCTTCGACAACGCCGAGGTCTACGCCGACGGCAAGGCCGAGACGATCATGGGCCACGTCCTGCAGAAGGCCGGCTGGGACCGGACCGACTACGTCGTCTCGACCAAGATCTTCTGGGGCGGCCAGGGCGTGAACCAGCGGGGGCTTTCGCGCAAGCACATCCTCGAGGGGACCTGGGCGGCGCTCGAACGGCTGCAGTTGGACTACGTGGATCTGATCTACTGCCACCGGCCGGATCCCGAGACGCCGATGCTCGAGGTCGTCCAGAGCATGAACCGCATCCTCGACGACAACCTGGCCTTCTACTGGGGCACCAGCGAGTGGAGCGCCGAGCAGATCCGCCAGGCCTACGAGATCGCCCGCGCCGAGCGCCTGATCCCGCCGACGATGGAGCAGCCGCAGTACAACATGCTGCATCGCGAGCGGGTGGAGGTGGAGTACGCGCCGCTGTACCGCGACTTCGGGCTGGGCACGACCATCTGGAGCCCGCTGGCCAGCGGTCTGCTGACCGGCAAGTACGACGACGGGGTGCCGCCCGACAGCAGGCTGGCCCTGGAGAGCTACGGCTGGCTGACGGATTTCGTGCTGGGCCCGCAGAAGGACGAGAAGCTGGCCAAGGTCAAGGCGCTGGCGGCGGTGGCCGAGGAACTGGGCTGCACGCGGGCCCAGTTGGCGATCGCCTGGTGCCTGAAGAATCCGCGCGTCAGCACCGTGATCACCGGCGCCTCGCGGCCCGAGCAGGTGGTCGAGAACATGAAGGCCGCCGAGGTCGCCGAGAAGCTGGACGAAGCCGTGATGGAGCGCATCGAGGGCATCCTCGAGAACAAGCCCCAGCCGCCGCAGAACTGGCGCTAGGCTCCGCGCCGGGAATCGGACCTACGAAGGCCCGCCGCTCGTGCGGCGGGCCTTCTCGCGAATGCATCCGCGCTAGTGGTGATCGTGCGAGTGCGCTCCGATGGTGAAGCTCCACTGCGCCGCGACGCGCAGATCCTCGTAGTCGCCGGCCGCATCCTCCAGATAGGAGATCTCGGCGCGCAGCGACCAGAGCTCGTCCGATGCCAGCGTCAGGTTCGCCTTGTATTCGCGGTAGTCGCGCAGCCGGTCGCCGTAGTCCCCGCCGTCGGCGGCGATCGTGCGCCAGGAATCGTTGACCGTACCCGCGCCCAGGCCCAGCCACCAGTTGCGGTGGAAGCGGTACTGCAGGATGCCGTAAAGACCCCAGGGATCGCCCTCGGCGCCTTCGGGATCCGGCAGCAGGAACTCGCAGGTCGCGCTCAGGGCCGGGCCCTGCTCCCCGGTCCGAGAAGCCCAATTGTAGCTCAGATCGGCTCCGTACATGTCCAGACGGCCGTCGATGTCTCCGAGCAGGTCTTCGCCCGACGCGACCGGACCGGTCAGCCCCGAGAAGCCCAGTTCCATCTCGCCGCCGCCACCGATTCGCCATTCATTGCTCAGCCGGGCGCCGCAACCCATATCGCGGCTTTCGGAGTCCATGATGTCGTTGCGCCCGTCGATCCCGTAGACCGTCAATTCGGAATGCCAGGGCAGCGGGGGCGTCCAGACCAACTCGGCGCCCACGTCGGTCGGGCCGTCATCGCCCAGGAACGCCCGCACCGGCGCCGGCGCGTTGACGAAAGCGAAATCGTGTCCGTGCAGCGGCGCGTGCTTGCCGAAAGGCAGGAAGAACTTGCCGAGCCGCAGGCCCAGGCCGGCGGGCAGCGACCGGTTCACCAGAACGGCCTGTTCGACGCCGGCCTCGTCGTCCTCGCCGCCGACCCCGGGCGCGAAGGCGAAGATGACGTCGGCGTTCCAGTAACGATCGACCTCGGAGACCAATTGCAATTCTGCCTCCTGCAGACGGCTGCCGTTGGCATCGGCAGAATCGATGTCCCGGGAAAATTCTCCCACGAAAAGGACGTTGGCGCTGATCCCTGGATTCATCAGGCGGGCATCCTCGACGGACCCGCTCCCGGCATGGGCCCAGGCGGCCCCGGCGGACAACGACGTCGTCAGGATCGCCGCCAAGGCGATCCCGCGCATGATCTTGGGCATGTTCCGCTCCTGTATGCTTGATGGCAATGTTCGACGTAGCGCTCCGCGGCGATGCGGGGCGCGTCCACAAACGGAATCGCGAACCGTCAGGCGGCGGGAGGAGCGCGGGAATCGGGCACCAGCAGCGGGATGCCGTCGATCCGCAGGGGACGGTCGGCGTTCAGCCTGGCGACCCGGGGACGGGGCGGCGGCGGAACGACGAAGACGGCCTCGGCCAGAGTGCCGGTGTGGAAGCGGACGCCGTCCCATCCGGAGTGGGAGCCCGCGTCGTGGGCGTCGAGAACATCGTCGCCGCGAAGGTGGAACACGATGTGCTCGGCATCGAAAGCCAAAAGCCCCCATAACGCCAAAAGAGCCAGGAACGTGTTCCTGGCGCAGCAGCGGCGGAATGCGGGTCGGCGCATCATGATGGCGGCTATAGTAAGCTCGCCCCGACATCCCGGCAAATCAAATCCGCCTGGCGCCCGGGCGACGGCTCACGAGCGGGGATCGGCCACACGGCCCAGGAACAGGACCGCCCCCCTCGATCTCACCGGAAAGCCTGCTCCGGGTGAGAGGCCGCAAGAAGTTCGGTG
>CAYLMM010000031.1:0-32831 GCA_964384825.1 uncultured Fibrobacteraceae bacterium | reverse complement strand
GCCGAGGACGAGGGTCGCAACTCCATAGAACGCAGCAACATAATCGAGATCGGCGCGGTGCGTCTGGACCGCCGGACGCTGGCCGAGATCGACAGTTTCAGCGAGCTGGTGCGGCCGCGGGACTATCCGATCCCCCCGTTCATCACCCGCCTGACGGGCATCGAGCCCGCCGACGTGGCCGAAAAGGACGGCTGGGACGTCGTGGGCCGGCGGTTCCTCGACTGGTACGGACCGCGCAACAAGGCCATCATCGGCGCCTTCGGGGTCTACTACGACATCCCGCTGATCCGGCGGGAATGCGACCTCTGCGGCCTGGACTACGCCGCGAGCGTCGCCGGGGGGGCCTACGACATCCGCGCGGTGGCGACCGCCTGGCTGGCCCAGAACCACCACCGCACTTCGGGTCTGAAGCTCGAATCGATCCTCCAGAAGATGGAGATCGACCTCGACCTGCAGATGCACCGCGCGGTGGACGACGCGCGCGCGGCGGCGGCCGTCCTGCAGGTCTTCCATCTCGGCTTCGCGCTCGAACGCTGAGATATCGAGAAACGTCTTTCCCTTGATTCCGGCCGGCCCGGTTGACAGAATTGGGCCGCCGGACCAGAATCCCGAATCCGTCGGCCCCGCCCGTACCCCCGAGAGGAGATCCCCCGTGTCCCACGTCGACAACCTCTTCCAGGCCCAGCAAGCCCATTTCAGGCACTGGGAGCTGATCAAGGACGTCATCGATCAGCAGATCGACATCATGCTCAACCACCGCCAGAGCGGGCATCCCGGCGGCAGCCGGTCGAAGAACCACATGCTGACCTCGCTGCTGCTCGGCGGCGCGATGCGGTGGGACATCCGCCACCCCGAGAAGCGCTTCGGCGACCGGTTCGTGCTGGTGGCCGGGCACACCGCACCGCTGGTCTACGGCGCCCTGGCGGTCTTCAACGAGGCGCTGCGTCTGATGCACCAACGCACCGGCGACGACAAGTACCTGGTCGCCGGCGGCTCCGAGCGCACCCTGACCTGGGAGGATCTGCTGACCCTGCGCAACCGCGGCGGACTGCCCGGGCACGTGGAGATGGCGGGCAAGAACCTCTTCGTGAAGTTCAACACCGGCCCGAGCGGCCACGGCGCCCCGACCTGCGCGGGCCAGGCCCTGGCGCTCAAGCGGGCCGGAGCCGAGGGCGTGAAGGTCTTCGGCATCGAGGGCGAGGGCGGCCACACCGCCGGCTGCTGGCACGAGACCAAGAACAGCGCCTACGGCCTGGGCCTGGACAACCTCTTCTTCCTGCTCGACTGGAACGACTACGGCATCGACGACCAGTCGGTGAGCAGCGTCGTCCACGGCACGCCGCGCGACTGGTTCTCGAGCTACGGCTTCCACGTGCACGAGGCCGCCGACGGCAGCGACTGGAACGACGTCACCAGCGCCGTCCTCGACATGGTGCACGGCGACAACCCCGCCCTGCGTCCGGGCATGATGTTCGGCAAGACGCGCAAGGGCCGCGGCTACCACAAGTACGACAACAAGAGCCACGGCGCGGCCCATCCGATCAACGCCGAGGGCTACTGGGCCTGCCGCAAGGACTTCTCCGACAAGTACGGCGTGGAATGGGAGAACTTCGGCGCCGGCAAGCCCGAGAACGCCGCGGCGCTGCTCGCGCAGTCGACCTCGCACATCAACACCGCGATGGACGTGCTGCGCGACGACGAGCAGGCCCTGGCCTACCTGGCCGACCGCCTGGTCGAACTCGGCGACAGCGTTCCGGCCGAGATCCCGACCTTCCGCATCCCCTTCGAACGCAACCCGCTGGACGACCCCGAGCTGCTCGACGTCGCGGCCTATCCCGAATCGATGTGGGCCAAGCCGGGCGAGAAGAAGCCCAACCGCGCCGGGCTGAGCCGCTGGGGATCGTGGATCAACAGCGTCTGCCGCGAGAAGTACGGCCGGCCGCAGTTCCTGGTCTGCTCGGCCGACCTGGCCGACTCGACCAACATCTCGGGCTTCGGCAAGGATTACGACGACAAGCCGAACTACGGCTGGTACGACCGGGACAAGGATCCCGAGGGCGTGATCCTGCCCCAGGAGATCACCGAGTTCACCAATTCGGGCCTCTGCGTCGGCGCGGCGAGCGTGAACCTGGCGCCGGATCCGGAGAAGGCCTTCAACGGCTTCTGGACCGCGTGCTCGACCTACGGCTCGTTCTCGTACCTGAAGTACGGCGCGATGCGCCTGTACAGCCAGCTGGCCCAGGACTGCGAGCTGAAGCTGGGCAAGGTGGTCTGGATCGCCGGCCATTCCGGCCCCGAGACGGCCGAGGACTCGCGCACGCACTTCGGCATCTTCTCGCCGAGCATCACCCAGCTGTTCCCCGAAGGGGCTGTCATCGACATCCATCCCTGGGAGTACAACGAGGTGCCGGTGATGCTGGCCGCCGCCCTGAAGACCGACGCGCCGATCGTGGCGCTGCACCTGACCCGGCCCGGGGTCGAGATCCCCGACCGCGAGAAGCTGGGGCTGGGATCGCATTTCGAGGCCGCCAAGGGCGCGTACATCCTGCGCGACTACAAGCCCGGCCTGCCGCGCGGAGGCTGCGTCTTCGTCCAGGGCACGATGTCGACCTACAACCTGATCCGGGCCCTGCCGGATATCGACGCCGCGGGCGTGAACGTGAAGATCGTGGCCTGCCCGAGCCCGCAGCTGTTCCGGATGCAGCCCGAGCAGTACCGCCAGACCGTGATCACCAAGGCCGACCACGCCGACAGCACCTACATCACCAACCGGTGCCGCCGTGCGATGGTCGACTGGAACTTCAATCCGCTGGCCGACGAATACGCGCTGAGCAGCGACGCCGACAACCGGTGGCGCGGCGGCGGCGGCCTGGACGAGGTCTGCGAGGACGCGGGGATCCATCCGGCCGGCATCACGGCCGCGGTGATCCGCTTCGCCGAGGACCGCGACGATCGTATCCGCCGGCTGCAGGAGATGGTGGGAGCGGCGGTGGAGGTCTGAGCGAACGCGGCATCCGGCCGCTGGGCGCGGACATGAAGAAGGGCGGACGGTTTTTTGCCGTCCGCCCTTTTTTTCATCCTCCCGCCTTCGCCGCCCACCTGTCCGCGACGGAGGCTCAGGGAACGTTCGAGACCAGGAACCGCGAGGCCGTCTCGACCGCGCCCACGGGGATGCCGTCGGCGTCGTAGGCGGCGATCGAGACCGTCCACACCCCGCCGGACAAGGGGAAATCCGCGGGCACGGCCACCGTCGTGTCGGAAATGTCCGCGATGACCAGCTGGTCGAGCGCCAGGTCGTAGGTCGCCGCGCCGGGCACCGACGTCCAGCGCACGGTGGGCAGGTTGGAGACGCCGGTCGCCCCGGGAGCCGGCTCGAGCACCCGGATCGCCCGGAAGACGGGCACCGTGTCGGCGGCGGCGATCCCCTCGTCGATCACCTTCACCGGCAACGGATTGATCCCGTTGGCCGGATAGCCCGGGCCCAGCGGCTGCGCCATCATGAAACCGTCGCCCACCGGATAGGCGGCATGCACCAGGTACCATCCGGTCTTCAGGTCGGAGAAGGCGTAACGGCCTTCGTCGTCGGTGACGGCCGTGCGGCCCGGAGCCCCCGCGCCGGCCCCGGTCACGGCCGGGCTCCGGGGATCGGCCGGACCCGAAACTTCCGCAGGCGGCGCGTCGGATCCGGAATCGAATCCCGGCGGCGGTTCGAAATCACCCCAGTACGACAGCCCCACCAGCAGGCCGCCGACGGGTTCGCCGCGGTAGGTCACGACGCCCTCGATCCCCCTGGCCGTGTCCACTCCGGCGGCCTGCGGATCGGCGATCGGCTCGAGTTCCAGTTCCACGCCCGTGATGTCGGTGCCGGAGATGCGGCGGGAATCCGCGAACCATTCCAGGGGGCGGTATCCGGCCCGTTGGACGATCAGGGGTTCGACCTGCAGCAGCAGATCGGAAAGCGGGGACCGGGTGAAGGCGATGCCGCGAACGGTGAACGCCCCGGTGCTGTCGGTGATGTCGGCCTTCTCGGGCGACCAGCCCGGATAGGCTCCGAGCCAGTCGTCGCGCGAACCGACTATGGCGGAATCCAGGGGTTGGCCGGTCACGGCGTCGAACACCGCGCCGGCGATGCTGCTGCCGCCGGTCTGTCGCCGGGCCGGCATGGTGAGCACGACGTACGGCGACGGCGCGATATCGGCGGAGCCCGGCGAAACCGTCGCCGGAACCGAGAAGAGCTCGCGGTTCGGCCCCGGAATCACCAGCAGGGCGTAGACGCCGGTCGGAACATCGCGCCAAAGGACCGCGCCGGAGCTGTCGGTGACCGCGACCGGAGCCGCGGGCAGGTTGGCGGCAGGATCGAGCAGCATCGCCTTGACGCCGGCCCGCGGACCGCCGTCGTCGCGATCGACGACCCGCACCGCGAGGATCGACGACGCCTCGGGACCGACGGCGTCGTCGCCGCAGCCGCCGGTGGTCATCAGGAAAGCCGCTGCGGCCAGGGCGGCGGCGGCCGGGAGAAATCGGATCAATGCGTCGCCTCCATTCGGGGGGTCATCCCGACAGTATAACCGTCCCGCCGCTTGACGCCCCTCCGTTCTGCCGGTTTACTCTCGGCAGGCATCTCGTCCGTTCCCATGACCGGAGGCTCATCATGCAGGAAGTTCCGCCCCCATCGGCGCCCGATCCTTCGCCGGAATCCTTCCCGACCGCCCCGCCCGCCGACGGCGCCTTCCACTCGGGGCAGAACGGTTCCGCCCTGGTCCGCGAGATCAGCCGGCCGCTGAACGAGGTGCGGACCTGGATGCAATTCACCGGCCTGGCGCTGATCCTGCTCGGCGCCCTGAGCATCCTGAGCCTATGGGGCATCCTGATCTGCTGGATCCCCATCTGGCTGGGCGTGCTGCTGATCAAGACCGCCGGCGACATCGAGGCGTCCCACCGCTCCGGCGAATCCGTTTCGCTGATCGAGGCGCTGAAGCGCATGAAGACCTTCTTCATCATCCTGGGCGTGATGATGGCGCTGGAGCTCTTCATGATCCTGATCGGGATGCTCGTTCTCGGGGGCGCGATGTTCGCGGGGCTGGCCGAGCTGTAGCCCGGGCCCGCCGAAACAGGCTGGGCGGCCCGGCGGCCGCCCAGCGATGACGATCCGATCTTCCCGCGGAGCCGGCGGGATTCCCCGATCAATCCTGGAAGATGTCGTTCAGCCGGCGCTGCCGACGTCCGCGCCAGTTGCCGCGGTGCCAGGCATAGCCGGCCAGCAGGGGCAGCATGACCGTGGCCTCGCCGTAGACCATCTGTTCGTAGGTCAGCTCCACCTTGCCCCAGGAGCAGGCCTCCTGCAGCGTCGAACCCGAGAGAGCGCCGTCCCTCTCGTCGGCCACGGTGATCTGGATCGCGTACTTGTGCATCGGCTGTTCCCGGCCGAGGATTTCGGTCGCCACCACCACGTCCTGGGTGAAGTTCTTGGGCACGCCGCCGCCGATCATCAGGATGCCCGTCTCCCCCATCCGGATCTTCAGTTCGGTGAGCTCGCGGAAATCGGCCACCGAGTCGATGGTCAGGCACCGGTCCGGATTGTTCACCTGGTGGTGGACCAGCCCGAAGCCGGCCGAACAGTCGGAGAACGACGGCACGAAGATCGGTACGCCCTTGCGCCAGGCGGAGTGCACGATCGAACTGTCGGCCTTCAGACCGTTGCTCTCGATCCAGGCGCCCATCGCGGCGATGAACTCGCGCGAGGAATAAGGCCGCGGCTCCAGCCCCGCCGCGATCTCGGCAACGGTCATGTCGCAGATCCGCAGCTCGTCCTCGTCGATGAAGGTGTCGTAGATCCGGTCGATGGCCAGTTCGCGCAGACGATTGTCGTCCGCGTCCGGGGTCCCGCGCCAATGGCGGAAGCCCAGGGCCTCGAAGAAATCCTGGTCGACGATGTTGGCGCCGGTCGACACCACGGCGTCGACCATGTCGTCCTCGATCATCCGCACGATCAGGTCCTTCAGCCCGGCCGAGCACAGCGAACCGGCCAGGGTCAGGATGATCCCGCAGTCGCGGTCGGCGAGCATCCGATCGTAGATCCGGGCCGCCGACGCCAAATTGCGGGCCTGGAAGGCCATGCTGTCGAAGGCCTCGATCAGCGGGCTCGGATCGCAGATCGTGATGTCGAGGTGGCGCACCTCGGTGCTCAGCAGTTCCCTCTTCTCGGGATTCATGTTGATTCCTTTCCGGTCAGGACGTAGGCCATGACCTGGTAGGCCAATCTCGCGGCCAGGAAATCGGGGGCGCGGTCGCAGTCCCGCGGCATAAGCTCGACGATGTCGCAGCCGACGATGCGCCGGCGCCGGGACACGCGGCGCAGCACCGACAGCAGCTGCCACCAATCCATGCCGCCGGGCTCGGGCGTACCGGTCGAAGGCATGATGCCGGGGTCGAGCACGTCGAGATCGACGGTCACGTAGACGTCGTCGGTCAGCAGGTCGGCCACGTCCGAGGCGAAGCTGCTGTCGCCGGCGATGCGGGAGGCCGTGAAGATCCGGCCCGAATCCAGCAGGGCGCTCTCGGAAACGTCCATGCTGCGGATCCCGACCTGCACGCAGGGGCAGATCTCGGCCACCCGCGCCATGACGCAGGCGTGGTTCCAGGGCGAGCCCTCGTAGGATTCGCGCCGGTCGCAATGGGCGTCGAACTGCAGAACCGAGAGGCCGGGGATGCGCTCGGCGTGGGCGCGGACCAGGCCCGCGGTCACCGAATGCTCGCCGCCGAGGCCGAGCACGAACTTCCCGCCGTCCAGGAAGCGGCCGGCCGCGGCCGCGACCGCGTCGACCGTGGATTCGGGGTCGCCGGCGTCGCCCACCGGAGCGGCGGTCAGGATGCCCGACCGCCAGGGCTCGGTGCCGGTCTCGATGTCGAAGAGCTCCATGTTGGCCGAGGCCGCCAGGATCGCGGCGGGGCCGCGGGCCGCGCCCTTCTGCCAGGTGGCCGTACCGTCATAGGGTAGCGGCAGCACGATGAAGCGGGCGTCCGCGAACGCGGGCGCCGGATCGATGCCGCCGAAGGCGCCGGGGGCGTCATGCAGCAAACCGGGCATGGAAATCCTTCCGCCGGCGTCGACGCGGCGCCGGGCTTGGACGTCAGACGCTGGCCGGTCCGGTCAGGCGGAAGCCCTGATCTCGGATCGGCGGAACTTGGCTCCCCGTTCGACGACGAAAACCTCGGGATCCTGCGAGGCGAAGGCCTCGATCAGATAATCCCGTCCCAGTGCGATGTCGAACGGCTTGCACGAGAAAACGTCCAGGAAGGCGTATTTCTTCCGGGGAAAGGTGTGCAAGGAGATGTGGCTCTCCGCGA
Source organism: uncultured Fibrobacteraceae bacterium (assembly GCA_964384825.1). Lineage (GTDB taxonomy): Bacteria > Krumholzibacteriota > Krumholzibacteriia > LZORAL124-64-63 > LZORAL124-64-63 > CAYLMM01. The sequence goes on along the minus strand of CAYLMM010000031.1, from coordinate 25,484 downwards.
TGATCACCACGCCGGTGATGCCTTCATCCTCGGGCACAACCCCGCTGTACCGGAACACGTGGGGTTGGGTGATCTTGGTCATCCCGATGTGATCGGGCAGCTCGTTCAGGACCTTGAAGCAGAGGTCCAGATCGTTCAGCCGCGCAACGTCGCAGCCGTTGAGATCCAGCATCAGGTGAGGACCGAATCCGGTGGCGCCCATGGCCCACCTCCTTGACAAGAGTGTCGGTGAAGTACCGCCCCCTCGTGGATCCTGCCGGCCCGAGGCGCGCTTCCTGCGCCCGGATTCGCCCGCCGGACCCGGGTTGGTTGAACGAATCGTTGTTCTTCCCGCTCATGCGACAGCGGCGGGGAAGCTCCTGCCGGGGATGGATCGCACCCCCGCCAGCCACCGCGGTCCGAGCGTTCGAGCCAGCGTACGATCTGAAAATTACGCTCCTTCGGCAAGATTAAATAGAGGCCGGCCGGTCACGCGCCGGAATCGGTTGCGCCCAAGTCGCAGGCGATCCCGGAAAACGTTTCAACACAATGCATTGGATCAAGGCCGGCAACGTGCTATCGTGGCACTCGAAATACTCTCATGGAGGTATGGAATGCGACCGAACCCTGCCGCGATGACCTTGGTCCTGCTGGCGCTGCTGGCCACGACGGCGACGGCGCAATTGACTCCTGTCGAGAGCGTCCCCGCAGAAACCGTCTACGGTCTGGATTCGATGCCCGACGCCCCCGGTGTCTGGCTCGAGATGATCCGCGGCGCGACCGAATCGATCGACATCGAGAGTTTCTACTTCAGCCAGGATCCCGACGACCCCGAAGACGCGCTGGACGCGGTGATCGAAGCCCTGGCCGCCGCCGCGGAGCGCGGGGTGAGGATCCGGGCGATCGGCGACAAGGGATTCCTGCGCACCTACTCCGACGTCTACGACCGCATCGGGGCGCTGCCCGGAGCCGAAGCCCGCGCCCTGGACGCCCGCGCGCTCTGGGGCGGGGTCCAGCACGCCAAATTCTTCCTGGTCGACGGCCGCGAGTTCTACGTCGGCAGCCAGAACTGGGACTGGCGCGCGCTGGTCCAGATCCGCGAACTGGGCGCGCGCGTGGGCCATCCCGGCCTGACCGCCGCGCTGGCCGCTGTCTTCGCGACCGACTGGGCGCTGGCCGGAGGCGAAGAGCCGCCGGCGGCCGAAATCGCGTCCGGCCCGTTCCGCCTGGCGGTCGCCGACGGGGATTCGATCGGCCTCCGCCTGGCGGCCAGTCCGCCCGCCGCCCTGCCGCCGGGCGTCCCGCACGACGAGCCCCTGCTGGTCGAGATGATCGACGGCGCGCGGGAGACCCTGCGCCTGCAGTTGCTGAGCTACAATCCCGGCAACCGCGACAACACCGTCTACTTCACCCTGGACAACGCCCTGCGCCGGGCCGCCGCCCGCGGGGTGCAGGTGCGGATCATCCTGGCCAACTGGTCGAAACGCAGTTATATGCTGCCGTGGATCCAGAGCCTGGCGGTGCTGCCGAACGTCGAGATCCGCTTCACGAACATCCCGCAGTGGTCGGGGGGATTCGTGCCCTACGCCCGGGTCGAGCACGCCAAGTATCTGGTGGCCGACCGCGGCCGGTTCTGGATCGGAACGGCCAACTGGGCCGAGGACTACTTCCACCAGTCGCGCAACGTGAGCCTGTTCGGGGACGGGGTGGCCGGGGCCTCGCGGCTGATCGCCTTCTTCGAGCAGGGCTGGCGCGGCCCCTACGCCGAGACCGTCGACCCCTGCGGCAGCTACCGGGCGCCGCGCCGGCAGTAGGTCCGGAGACCGGCGCATCCCGAGGAGAACCATGGCCGCCATCGCCGACCGGATCGAGAAATCCCGCGTCCTGCTGACGGTGATCGACATGCAGGAGCCCTTCCGCCGCCACATCCACGGCATGGCCTGCGTGATTGCGAACTGCTCGCGCCTGATGCGCTTCTGCGACCGCCTGGACCTGCCGGTCACGGTCACCGAGCACTACCCCGCCAAGCTGGGCCGCACGGTGCCCGAGCTGGCCGCACTGCATCGCGGCCGCGAGGTCGTCGAGAAGATCCACTTCTCCTGCGCCGGGGATCCGGGCTTCATGTCGCGGCTGGAGGGGTCGCGGCGCGACCAGGTCGTGCTGTGCGGGATCGAATCCCACATCTGCGTCTATCAGACGGCCCTCGACCTGAAAAGGGAAGGGTACCAGGTGATCCTGGCCGCCGACGCGGTCTCGTCGCGCCGGACATCGGACCGCGTGCTGGGGATCGCGCGCATGCGCGACGCCGGCGTCCAGGTGATGAGCGCCGAGATGATCATGTTCGAGATCCTGAGGGTCGCCCGGACAGAAGACTTCAAGGCCGTGGCCGACATCCTCAAGGAGAGCCCCGAACCTCCGCGGCGGGCGCCCTGACCCGCGGCTATTCGACCTTGTCCGCCGCCAGGATCACGACCTCGATCCGCCGGTTCAGGGCCCGGCCCTCGGCCGTGGCGTTGGTGGCCGTCGGACGATCCGGTCCCAGCCCCCGGGTCGCGATGCCGGCCGGATCGACGCCCAGTTTCCCGGCCAGATCCTTGGCCACCGCCGCGGCCCGGCGCAGCGACAGATCGAGGTTCACGTCGCGCGGCCCGGTGTCGTCGGTGTGGCCCTCGACCCGCAGCGGAGCGCCCGGGAAGCGCTTGACCGCCTCGTGCAGCTTGGCCAGCAGGGGCTGCTGTTTCGATCCCAGCCAGGCGCTGCCCACCGCGAAACCCAGACCCGTCAGCCTGATGCGCACGTCCCCCTCGGGCGTCAGCAGGATCTCCCCCTCGTCGGGCGTGAACAATCCCACCAGCCCGGCGACCTGCTCCTCGCGCAGCCGGTTGCGCCGCAGGACCTCCTCGGCGGCCGATCGATCGGCCTCGGCCACGCCGGCGCGCAGCTCCATCTCCCAGAGGCGGCTGCGCAGTTCCCCCAACTCGGCCCGCAGGCCCGCGATCACCGTGTCCTGGACCGCCCCTTCGGTCGTCGTCCGCAGGCGCAGCATCTCGTTCTCCCGCGAGAGGGAATCGAGCAGGGCGCGGGTGCGGCCCCGCCGGGCGGTCAGCGAATCCACGACGGCGCCGGCGGCGGCCGATCCGCCCAGGAAGGGATCGAGCCGGATGCCGGAAACCACGGCCACGTCGTTCACCAGGGATTCGTAGCGGTCCACGGCCTCTTCCCAACCGTAGCGGTAGTCGCGCAGTTCCTCGATGAATGCGGCCTTGGCGTAGAAGGCGGAGGCGGCGATCCGGGCGGCGCGGATCTCGGCGGCGCAGGCTCCGTCGCGGGCGGCCGCGAAATCGGCGGCGACGGCCTCTTCGGCCGCGGCCAGAGCCGTCCGGGCCTCGCTATAGGCCGCCGGAGCGTATTTATGCCCGTTCAGCCGGCGGGCGTCGGCGATGCGGGCGCGCACGTCGCCCAGCAGCTGTTCCTGGACCGCGGCCGCCTCGGCGGGAACCTGCGGCGGACGCGCGGCGGCGGGAACGACGGCCGCGACGGCCAGGCAGCAGCAGATCAGAAACAGGATTCTCGCGCGCATTCTCCATCCTCCGGATAATTGCGATCTTCCGCGCATCGCGCCGGCGCTCGCCGGTCGATTCACGAGCGCCCCTTCCACCAGATCTTCACGTATTTCACGAAGACGCCCCAGGCCGAGCAGAGGCTCAGCAGCAGCCCGTGCCAACCGTCGAGGAAACCGCGGCGCAGCACGAAGAAGCGCACGAAGGTCAGCTTGCCCCGCACAAGAGCGCCGATCGGGGTGACGCGACGGCCGGCGTCGTAGGCGGCCTCGGCCGACAGGGTCGTGTATCGGTTCACCTTGTCCAGGTACTGTTCGAGGTTGTCGTAGGTGTAATGCCGCAGCAGGCCGTCGAGCCTGCCGACCGACCCCTCGGTCCGCACGGATTCGTGGACCATCTTCTCGTCGAATCCGGCCCGTTCGCGGTCGAAGAGGCGGACCACCCAGTCGGGATGCCAGCCGCAATGCCGCATCCATCGGCCCAAAAAACGCGAGAGGCGGTTGATCGCGAACGCGGCTTCGGGCGGGGCTGCGGGCAGGGCCAGGATCGCCTCCCTCAGCTCGGGCGTGACCTCCTCGTCGGCGTCGATGCTCAGGATCCAGCGGTTGCGGGCCAGATCGACCGCCGCGCGCTTGGTGGGCCCGAAGCCGCGCCAGACTCCCTGGTGGACCTTCGCTCCCATCCTCTCGGCGATCGCGACGGTGCCGTCGGAGCTGTTCTGGTCCAGGACCACGATCTCGTCGGCGAAATCGAGCGAGGCCAGGCAGCCTTCCAGATGAGCTGCGGCGTCGCGGGTTATCAGCACGGCCGAGATCTTCACGCCTCTTCCCCCCCGTTTCCGTTCCCGTTTCCGTCCCCGTCCATCCGGCAACCCGGTCCGGCGGCGAGCCCCGCCCCGGTCAGCAGCACGACCTTGCCGACGTTGCGCCTGTCCTGCAGGAAGTGATGGGCCTTCGCGGCGTCCTCGAGCCTGAAGCCGCGATCGATGCGCGGCGCGATCCAGCCCTGCTCGACTCCGGCGAGGATCTCGGCGATCCAGCCGGCGACCATCTCGCGCCGGTCCCAGAGCCGGCCCACGTTGACCCCCATCACGCCACGGTTGTCGTTGATCAGCCGCATCGGGTTCAGGCGCAGCCACGGCACCGAGGCCAGGGTGCGCAGGGCGGCCAGCTTCGAGCCGCGCTTGCCGACGGCGGCGTCCGAGAAGCCGAAAAGGATCAGGCGCCCGGTGGCGCCCAGGCAGTCGTAGCTCTCGCCGATCCAGCGGCCGTTGCGGGGTTCGAGCACCACGTCGCAGCCGAGCCCGCCGGTGGCCGCGAGCACCGACGACGCATAGTGCCGGCGGCGGGAATCGAAGACGGCCTCGACCCCGGCCTCGCGCAGGAAGGCGTGCTTGGCGGGCGAGGCCGAGCCCAGGATCCGGGCCCCGCGGCGGCGGCAGAGCTGGACCGCGGCCAGGCCCACCCCGCCGGCGGCGCCGTGGATCAGCACGGTCATGCCCTCGCGCACCGGAGCCATCGCCTCGACCATCTGCCAGGCGGTGACGTAGTTGACGATCAGCCCGGCGCCGACCGCGGCCGGCATTCCTTCGGGCAGCGGGAAGGCGAAGCGACGGTCCACGCAGATCACGTCCGCGTAGCAGCCGAAGGCCCGGAAGGCGACCGCGCCGGTTCCGACCAGGCCGTCGTCGACGCCCTCGCCGACCGCGTCGATCACGCCAGCGGCCTCGTAGCCGGGGACCGCGGGCAGGGCGGGGGCGTCGGGATAGATCCCCAAGCGCATCATGACGTCGGCGAAGTTCACGCCCGCGGCATGCACGCGGATCCGGACCTCGCCCCGGCCGGGGACGGGATCGGGAGCCTCGCGCACGGCCATCGTCTCGGGCTCGCCCGCCCTGGTGATCCATACCTGTTTCATCACGATCCTCGGTGCGGAAGATGTTGCGCTTCCCGGCTCGGAATTCCCGCCGGCCGGCGCCGTCAACGATGTCGGCCCGACGGTAGCACACCGATCCCGCCCGCGCCAACGGCCAGCGGAAAGTTGTAGGCAATCCGGGCCGGAATGGCTAGGTTGAAACGGGCTGGGAACCCGTACGGAGGACTTTCATGGAGCGATCGAACGCCCCGACGCCGAACGGTGCCCCCTGGGCATCCCGCCTGCTTTCGGTTTTCACGCCCGTCCGCCCGGGTGAAGCCGGCACGGCCCTGCTGCTGATGCTGAACCTGTTCCTGCTGCTGACCGCCTACTACATCCTCAAGACCGTCCGCGAACCGTTGATCCTGATGGGGGGCGGCGCCGAGCTGAAGAGCTACGCCGCGGCCGGCCAGGCCCTGCTGCTGATCGGGATCGTTCCGCTCTACAGCGCCCTGGTCAACCGCATCGACCGCGTCCGGCTGATCAACCGGGTCACGCTGTTCTTCATGGGCAACCTGGCGCTCTTCTACCTCCTGGCCCGGGCCGGCGTTCCCTATCTGGGCGTGGCCTTCTTCCTCTGGGTCGGGATCTTCAGCCTGATGATCATCGCCCAGGCCTGGTCCTTCGCCAACGACATCTACACCCAGGAGCAGGGCAAGCGCCTGTTCCCTTTGGTGGCCTTCGGCAGCTCGCTCGGCGCGATCCTCGGCGCGGTGGTCGCCGGCCGCCTGTTCGCGGTCGGGATCGGCGCCTACGAGATGATGCTGATCGCCGCCGGCCTGCTGGGCGTCTGCATGCTGCTGATCAACGTCGTGAGCCGGCGGGAGCGCGCGGCCCTGGAACGGCGGGAAGCCGCGCCGCCGAGGGCCGAGACGGCCGGGACCGGCGCCGACGGCTCCCCCGCCGCGGACGACGACGCCTCGGGTTTCACGATGGTCCTGCGCGACCGCTACCTGCTGTCGATCGCCCTGATGCTGCTGGTGACCAACGTGGTCAACACCAACGGCGAGTACATCCTCGGGGCGAAGATCACCGAGGTGGCGCTGGCCTCCGGCGGCGACGCGGAGCAGATGATCGGCGGCTTCTACTCCGGGTTCTTCACCTGGGTCAACCTGCTGAGCGCGGCGCTGCAGCTGTTCGCCGTCTCGCGGATCCTGAAGTACGCCGGCGTGCGCAAGGCCCTGTTCGTGCTGCCGCTGATCGCCATCGGCGGCTACGCCCTGATGGCCTTCAGCGCCGTGCTGGGCGTCATCCGCATCGCCAAGATCATGGAGAACTCCACCGACTACTCGCTGCAGAACACGGTGCGGCAGACCTTGTTCCTGCCCACCAGCCGGGCGGCGAAGTACAAGGCCAAGCAGGCGATCGACACCTTCTTCGTCCGCACCGGCGACGTGGCATCGGCCGGCGTGGTGCTGCTGGGAACGAGCTTCGGCTTCGCCACCCGGCAGTTCGCGCTGGCCAACGTGGCGCTGGTCGTCGTGTGGCTGGCGCTGGTCGTGGACATCGCCCGCCGCCACCGCCGCCTGACGCGGGAGGATCCCGCATGACGCGCGCGGCGCTGGTCCTGGCCGTCCTGTTCGCGGCCGCTCTTTCCCCGGCGGACGCCCTTTGCGCGGCGGCCGCCGCCGACTCGGCCGCCGCCGGATCCGCCATCGAAGCCGCCGGCGCGGGGCCGGATTCCGCCGCGGTGCGGACTCCGGTGCCGGGCCGACCCGAGCTGTTGCGCGGCACCGCCGAACCCCTCGGCCGGGCCGGCGGCAGGCAGCGCGACATCGTCTCGGGACTGGGCTTCGTCCCCTACATCGCAATCGAGACCGTTTTTCGGCCGATCGTCTACCTGGTCGGCCTCCAGGACACCTACGACCTGGTCGGGAAGCTGAAGAAGCTGATGGTCTGGAACATCTCGTCGCTGGACACGAAGATCGCGGCCAGCTTCGGCTGGGAGACGGGCTTCGGCTGGTCGGTGGCCGGCCTGCGCGCGAAATCCCGGGACTGGCTCGGCACCGGCATCGACTTCACCGCCGGCGGCAGCTACCTGACCTCCGAGGACAACCTGCTGATCTTCGAGATGGAGACCGCCTCGGGCCCGTTCGACTTCGACGTCGTGGCCCGCTCCGAGCGCAAGGACGACGTCCCGTTCTACGGCCTGGGGATGGACGCGCCGGACGTGCGCCACGACACCGGCAGACGCCGTTCGCTGCTCGAAACCACGCTCGGGTGGCGGATCCATCCGCGCGTGCGGGTGTTCGGTTCGGCCTGGGCGCGCGAGATCACCCTGAAGGATCCCGGCCACGGCCCCCGGATCTCCGAGGGCTTCCCCGATCTCTACGCCAAAGCCGAACAGAGCGACTACGTGGGGCTCGAGGCGGGGATCGAGTTCGACCGCCGCAACGACGGCGAATTCTCCACCCGGGGCGGCCTGCTGCGTCTGATCGGAGGCACCAACGACGCCCGCTCGGTCGGGAACTACGCCTACCGCCATTACAGCGCCGAGGCCCAACTCTTCGCCGACATCTACCGCGAGAACCGCAGCCTGGCGCTGCGCGTCTACGCCGAGGGCATGAGCCGCAACGACCCGACCGAGATCCCGTTCACCGAATTCTGCCGCCTCGGCGGGCGCCGGCTCGGCCGCGGCTTCGACCGCGACCGCTTCACCGGCGCGGACATCCTGCTCGCGACCCTCGAGTACCGCTACCCCCTGTGCAACTACATCCAGGGTCGGATCTTCACCGAATGGGGCGCCGCCGTTCCCGAATGGGACGCGCTGCACCTCGACGAGATGAAGCGCTCGATGGGACTGGCGATGGTCGTGCGCCTCGGGCCGACCTCGGTGTCGGTCCAGGGCGCCTGGAGCGACGAGGGCGCCCAGTTCTACATCGGCACCGGCTCGATCTTCGACCTCAGATCCAGGAGGTTGCGATGAACGCCCGCCGCGACATCCTGGTGCTGCTCGGCGCGGCCCTGGCCGCCCTCGCGGCGGCATCCCTGCCGGGATGCTCTTCGGCGCCGCCGCGCTTCGTTCCCGGAACGGTGATCACGCGCATCGCCGACGACGCCGACATCCCGGAACCGTCCGAGAACGAGTTCCGCCGGCTGAGCCATCACATCGAGAACTTCGTGCTGCGGCAGGCCCGCACCGGCCTCTCGCCGACCCGGGCGATGCCCGCCGAGGACGTCAACCGCCTGGGCCGGGTGCCGGATTCGTCGTGGTACACCAACCGCATCGGCGCGCTCTCGCCCCGGGACGTCGCGGCCGGGCCCGGCGGCGACGATCCCGGGCCCGAGGCCTTCAAGCCCTGGAAGGTGACCGGCCTGAAGATCGGCGGCCGCAATCCGGGCTTCAATTTCGAGGATTCCCGCGGCGCGCGGTACATCTGCAAGTTCGACAAGCGCGGCGAACCGGTGACCGCGACCGCCGCCGGCGCGGTGGCCGCCCGCCTGCTGTGGGCCCTGGGCTACTTCGTGCCCGACGACCGCATCGTCTATTTCCGGCCCGGCGAGTTGGAGATCGCCGCGGGCGCGACCGTGAAGGAGAAGGATCGCAAGCGCCCCCTGGACCGCAACGACATCGACCGGCTGATGACCCTGCTGCCCTGCCGCACCGAGGAGGGCGGGTACCGCGCCCTGGTCAGCCGCTTTCTCGAAGGATCGCCGCGCGGAGGCTACGACTACGCCGGCGTGCGCGACGACGATCCGAACGACCGCATCCCCCACCAGCGCCGCCGGTCGCTGCGCGGATTGCGGGTCTTCGGCGCCTGGCTGAACCACGTCGACCAGAAATTCGACAACACCCTCGACCTCTACATCGAGCAGGACGGCCGCCGCTTCCTGCGCCACTACCTGGTGGATTTCGACGGCTGCCTCGGCGGCTACTGGGCCGCCCGTCACGAAAAAAGGATCGGCTTCGCCTACGACATCGACTTCCGCGAGATCCTGACCTCGATGCCCACCCTCGGGCTGTGGGTGCGGCCCTACGAACGTCTCGAAGGGCCGGCCAACCGCGAGATCGGGATGTTCGAAGCCGACATCTACGATCCCGCCGCCTGGCGCGCCAACTACGTCAACGACGCCCTCTGCGACGCCCGCGCCGCCGACATCTACTGGGCCGGGACGGTTCTGGCGCGGATGACCGACCAGATGATCGAAGCCGCCGTCGCCAGCGGGCGCTACCACGACCCCGCCGCGGCCCCGCTGCTGGTCGACGTCCTGAAACGCCGCCGCGACAAGACCCTGCGCTGGGCCCTGACCAGGGTCTCGCCCGTCGAGGGGCTCTCCGACGCGCGCGCTGTTCCCGCGGGACTGCTGATCAAGGCCCGCGACCTCCCGGCCGAGAGCGGCCTGATCCGCGGCCTGACCTGGCGGATCGAAGCCCTCGACGCCGATCATCGCCCCCTGCGGTTGCTGGTCGACCGCTCCGCGACCCCGGCGGTCACCGTGCCCGCGGATCTGCTCGAAGGCCGCGACTACCTGATCGTGCGCTGGATCGCGACGGCCACCGACGGGCGGGCCATGCCGCCTAGCGACGGGCATTACGGGCGGAGCGACGGGGCTTGGGGTTTGTGGGGCGTCCTCCGGGATTCCGAGTGAGGCGGATGGGAAGGGTGAGGCGGTCCCCGGTCGGAGGGGGGGCCTGGGGGCCGGACGGGTGATGGTCGTCTTGTGAGGTGTCGAGAGGGCGAGCGAAGGCAGGATGCCGAAGCCGCCCGAACGCCAAGGCGGGCCCGCACAGGAAGTGCGGGCCCGCCGGCCTCACAAGACGACCATCACTCGTCCGGCCCCCTCCGGGGCCCCCAAATCATCAGGCCGCCGCGTTGCGTGCGCCCTTGTAGAGGTAGTAACCCAGCGCGATGAAGCAGACCAGGGTCACGATGGCGGACAGGGGATTGGCCTCGATCCAGTGGGTCATGCCCAGAGCGTGCTCGACGCTCCAGTTCGACTCGCCGGTGGCGCTGATGCCCGCGAACCGCACGATGGCGGAGATGACGCCCATGATGGCGCCGCCGGCCACGAAGCCGCTGGCCATCAGGGTGCCCTTCTCGCGCCGCTTGCCCTGCTCCTCCTTCGATCCGCCCTTGGTCACGAAGTAGGCGATCAGGCCGCCGGCCAGCACCGGGGTGTTGACCGACATCGGCAGGTACATGCCCAGCGCGAAGGCCAGGGCCGGCAGACCGGTCCACTCGAGGATCAGGGCCATGAAGATGCCGGCCATGTAGAGCAGCCACGGAGCGGGCTGTCCGGTCATCAGGGGCTCGATCACCGCGGCCATGGCGTTGGCCTGGGGGGCGGGCAGCCCGCCCTCGGCGAAGCCGTAGGTCTTGTCCAGCAGCATGATCACCAGGGTCACCGAGATCGCCGAGACGAAGGTGCCCAGGAACTTCCACTTCTGCTGGGTGGCCGGCGTGGTGCCCAGCCAGTAGCCGATCTTCTGGTCGCTGACGAAGCCGCCGCTCATGCTCAGCGCGGTGCAGACCACGCCGCCGATCAGCAGGGCGGCCACGATGCCGCTCTCGCCCTCGACGCCGACGGCCTTCAGGATGACCGAACTGATGATCAGGGTCATCAGGGTCATGCCCGAAACCGGGTTGGTGCCGACGATTGCGATGGCCCGGGCCGCGACGGTCGCGAACAGGAAGGCGATGCCGGCGACGATCAGCAGGCCGGTCACCGACTGGCCGAAGTTCACGCCGGGCACCAGGAACAGGAAGAAGGCGAAGATCGCCGCGAGGCTGATGATGATCAGCGAGGTGACGAGGTTCATCGACAGGTCGCGCTGGGTGCGCTCGACCTTCTGCGCGGCGCCGTCGCCGGCGCCCTCGGTCTTGGCGCCGCCGGCGGCCAGCTTGAAGGCCCCGACGATGATGCTGCGGCTCTTCCAGACGCCGATCAGGCCGGCCATGGCGATCGCGCCGATGCCGACCGGACGGACGAAGTTGGCGAAGATGTCCGGAGTGCTCAGGGCGTCGAGGGCCTCGATCCTGTAGACCTGGTCGCCGATGTTCACGCCCTTGCCCAGGATGCCGACCATCGGCACCATCACGAACCAGCTCAGGAACGAGCCGCAGGCGATGACCAGCGCGTAGCGCAGACCGATGATGTAGCCCAGGCCGATGATGGCCGCCTCGGTCATCATGTGGAATTCCAGCCGCACCTTCTGCGACACCGTCTCGCCCCACTTGAAGGCGGTGGTGACGAAGGTCTCGCGCCACAGGCCGAAGGTCTGCGAGAGCAGCTGGTAGCCCGCGGCGATGAAGCCCGACTTCAGCAGGATGCTCGCCTGGCCTCCGCCCGACTCGCCGGCCATCAGGACCTCGGTCGAGGCCGTGGCCTCGGGGAAGGGGAACTCCCCGTGCATATCCTTGACGAAGTAGCGCCGGAACGGAATCAGGAACAGGATGCCGATGATGCCGCCGAGCAGCGACGCCAGGGCCATCTGCATGAAGTTGGTCTGATCGGCCAAACCGAGGATGTAGATGCCCGGCAGCGTGAAGATCGCGCCGGCCACGACCACGCCCGAGGCCGAGCCGATCGACTGGATCATCACGTTCTGCTGCAGCGCGTCCTTCTTCTTCAGGGAGCTGCTCAGACCGATGGCCAGGATCGTGATCGGGATGGCCGCCTCGAAGACCTGTCCGATCTTCAGGCCCAGGTAGGCGCAGGCCGCGGAAAAGAGCACCGCGTAGAACAGACCCCAGAAGAGGGCGTACGGCGTCAGCTCCGGCACGATCTTGGCGGCCGGAACGATGGGCACGAATTCCTCACCGGGATTCAGCTTGCGGTACGCATTCTCCGGCAGTCGGTTGGCGTTGCCACTGACGTCCATGGATACCTCCATAAATGCGCGCGGGTGTAGGCAGGAAAAGGCCGCGTCGCCGCGGCCCGATCACCGAAAATTAGCATGGCCGACCGACCCAGACAAGAAAAGTTGCCGGGGAGGCTTCTTGCTACCTCCGCTCCGAAAGGATACATTTGTCGGCGGCCAGTCGGCCCGACCGGTCCCATCCCGGCCTCGTCCCGCGCGACGCCGGTTCTATTTGAATGCAGGCCCCCGCCATCGACCTGCGTGAAGAAAAAGGAGATTTCCATGCTCGAACGCAAGCCGGACACCAAGTTCCCGACCCTTGTCGAGCGCTTCGTGAAATACGCCCGCATCAACACGCAGGCCGTCGAGGGATCCGATTCCTACCCCTCGTCCGCCTGCCAGCTCGATCTGGCCCGGGTCCTGGTCGAGGAGCTGAAGGAGCTCGGCCTCGCCGACGCGGCGATGGACAAGTACGGCTACGTGACCGCCACCCTGCCCGCCAACGACCCGGCCCTGGCCAAGGTCCCGGCCGTCGGGTTCATCTCGCACATGGACACCTACCCCGAGGTCTCCGGCGAGAACGTCAAGCCGACCTTCCACGAGAACTACCAGGGCGGCGACATCCCCCTGCCCAACGGTCCCACGATCACCGTGCAGGACAACCCGTACCTGAACGAGTGCGTCGGCGAGACGATCATCACCAGCGACGGCACCACCCTGCTGGGGGCCGACGACAAGGCCGGCATCGCCGAGATCATGGAGGCCCTGACCCTGATCGGCGAGAACCCCGATTTCAAGCACGGCACCGTGAAGGTCGCGTTCACCCCCGACGAGGAAGTCGGCGCGGGCGTGAAGTACTTCGACATCGAGAAGTTCGGCGCGACGGTGGCCTACACGATGGACGGCGGCAAGCGCGGCGAGATCGAGAACGAGACCTTCTGCGCCGACAGCGCCGTCGTGACCTTCACCGGCCGCGACATCCATCCCGGATACGCCAAGGACAAGATGGTCCCCGCGGTGAAGGTCGCCGCGGAATTCGTGGCCTCGCTGCCGCGGGAAGGCGCGCCGGAGACCACCGAAGGGATGGAGGGCTACATCCATCCGATCGGCATCGAGGGCAACACCAGCCAGGTCGTGGTCACGCTGCTGATCCGCGATTTCGACGCCGCCGAGCTGGGCCCCAAGGCCGACCGGATCCGCGAGATGGCCGAGGCCGCCAGCGCCGCCTGGCCCGGATCGAAGGTCGAGGTCGAGATCAAGGAATACTACCGGAACATGAAGTACGACCTGGAGAAGGAGCCCCGGGCGATCGCCTACGCCACCGAGGCCATCCGCCGCGCCGGCATGGATCCCCATCTCGGATCGATCCGCGGCGGCACCGACGGGTCGAACCTCTCGGCCCGCGGCCTGCCCACGCCGAACATCTTCACCGGCGAGCAGAGCTTCCACAGCCTCGGCGAGTGGGTCTGCGTCAAGGACATGGTGCTGGCCACCGACACCGTCCTGCAAACCATCGCGGTCTGGGCCGAGAAGGAAGCCTGATCCGAATCCGTCCCCCGGGCCCGGCGCCGCGCGCCGGGCCCTTTTTCATGCCCGCAACCCCTTGTCCCGCAATTGAAAAGACGATTCCTTCGCCGGACGGAAAATGAACCCTGACCCTTGCCGAAATCCCATCGGTCAACTAGGATTAACTGAACCTTTTGGATATCGACTCCCCCTCCCCCACGCCTCCGGCCGGGGGAAACCGGAAAGGAAGATCGCCATGAAACGCTTCTCTGCTACCCTGATCGCGCTGGCGCTGGCGCTGACGCTGTCGGTGCCCGTGATGGCGGCGCAGGCCGACCCGGGCATCACGGCCTCGACCGCAGACTGCAGCCCCGGCTGCGCCAAGGCCGCCAAGGCCGCCAAGGCCGGCAATGAGGACAAGGCTTCGGACGCGGCCAAGGAAGTCGCCGCCAAGCGCTGCACCGGCAAGGACGCCGCCTCATGCTGCGCCAAATGCCCCGAGGACTGCGCGACCGCCTGCGCCAAGGCCTGCGACGGAATCGTCTGCTCGGCCGGATGCAAGCAGGGCGACACCGAGTGCCCCGGCTGCCTCGAGTTGCGCGCCGCCGCGATGAGCCGCTGCAAGACCGACGGCGTCTGCCTGGATGCGAGCCTGTGCCCGGCCCGCGCCGCGGCCGCCGGATCCGAGGGCGAGGCCCAGGCCGCGAAGCACTGCTGCATCTCGACCGCCGCGGGCGGCGCCTGCGTCTGTCCCGCCGCCGAGGCCGGGAAGGAAAAGAAGGAAGCCTGATCCCCGGATCCGAGCATCCGAATCCGCCGGGCCCTCCGTCCTCGCGACGGAGGGCCCTTTTTCGCCTATTGACGTATGAGATATCTATATGATATCATAAACATATCAGACACCTTCCCCGCGCACCCCTAATCCGGAGGATGGAACGATGCACGAGGAGCGAACCATATCCACGGTATCGGGCTGGTTGATGCTGCCGCTGGTCATCGTGCTGCATGCGGTGAGCATCCTGCTGCTCATCCGAGGCATCGGCGGCGGCGATGCGTTCCGCCTGATCGCAGGCATCGTCCTGATGGTCGTCGCCTTCATCATGTGGGGCGGATTCTTCATCGTGAACCCCAACGAGGCCCGCGTGATGCTGCTGTTCGGCAGCTACAAGGGCACCTGCAAGCGCAACGGCTTCGGCTGGACCAATCCGTTCATGACCAAGACCCCCATCTCCCAGCGCGCCCGCAACCTCAACGGCGAGCGGCTGAAGGTCAACGACAAGGACGGCAATCCCATCGAGATCGCGGTAGTCGTCGTCTGGCAGATCGAGAACACCAGCCAGGCCGTCTTCGACGTCGACGACTACGAGGAATACGTCACGACCCAGAGCGAGGCCGCCGTCCGGCATCTGGCCTCGGCCTATTCCTACGACGGCGGCGACGAGGAGCTGACGCTGCGCGGCACGACCGAGGAGATCAACGAGCGGCTCGAAGCCGAGCTGCAGGAACGGCTGTCGCGCGCGGGCGTGAAGGTCGTCGAGGCGCGCCTGAGCCACCTGGCCTACGCCCCGGAGATCGCCGGCGCCATGCTGCAGCGGCAGCAGGCCCACGCGGTGGTGGCCGCCCGGCAGAAGATCGTCGAGGGAGCGGTCGGGATGGTGGAGATGGCCCTGAAGGAGCTCGGAGACCGCGACCTGGCCGATTTCGATTCCGATCGCAAGGCCGTGATGATCAGCAACCTGCTGGTGGTCCTGTGCAGCGAGCACGCGGCCCAGCCTGTCGTGAACACCGGAACGCTCTACCAGTAGGAGAACGCCGTGCCCCCGCGCAAGTCATTCCCCCTGCGCATCAGCCCCGAGCTCTACGAGCAGTTGCGGCGGTGGGCGGAGGCGGAATTCCGCAGCGTGAACGGCCAGATCGAGTTCCTGCTGCGCGATGCGGTCCGGCGGCGGGGATCGGACCGGAAGCCGGCCGGCGGGCGAAGGAACGGCGAACGATCCTGAGCGCGAGATCGACCGGCCCTTTCGGGACGGGGGCGCGGCCGGCTGGAACGCCGCAGCCGCGCCCCGGCCGCGTCAGAACGAGAACCGCACCTCGTCGTCGTCGGTCATGAATTCCAGCGGGCCGCCCGCCGGATCGTAGGAGGCTTCCAGCCGGACGCGGAACGGTTCGAGGCCCCCGGTCAGGATCTCGGGCGCGCCGTCCTCCCAGGGGAACCGGCTCGGATCGGCCTCCAGCAGTCCCAGTTCGGCGCGCAGGGCCGACGCCAGGCCGGCCGGATCCCCCTGCTGCTCCACCGCCGCCAGATGGTTGGCGGTGATCCCGCGCAGTTCGCGGGCGACCTCGCGCCAGGAGCTGCGCAGGCCGTCGTCGATCCGCTCGACATCCTCGCCGCCGAGCAGCCCCGCCCCCAGGATCGGCCGCGCCGGCTTGTCCAGCATCCCGTAGTACGCGAGCGAATAGAGCCAGCAGTATTCCCCGGGGCCCATCCCGCGGGCCAGCAGCGCGCGGTTGCGGGTCGCCATGAAGGCGCTGAGGCAACCGCCGAACCTCAGGCCGCTCTTCAGGCCGGAAACGACCTTGCCCGGCCCCCGGCCGCCGCCGGAAATCTCGACCAGGGTCGCCAGTTCGGCCAGCATCTCCCTGCGCGGGGCGATCAGCGAATCGCGCACCGCCAGGAAGATCTCGACCCGCTGCGGATCGATCGCGCCGTCGGCCGGCGGAACGAATGCCGAGACCTCGCCGTAGGCCCGCACCAGCTCCTCCTGCAGCCGCTCGGATTCCTTGCTGTCGCGGTCCAGATCGCGGACCGCCGCGACGAACAGCACCACGCCCACCACCAGGACCAGCACCAGCACGCCGCAGCCGACGCCCAGTCCCATCATCAGATTCGAGGATTTTCCGCTCAATCGGTTCTCCTTCCCGCTGCGGGCGATCGCTTCGGATTCAATCGTCTTCGGGCTTCAGGCCGTACTCGCGGATCTTGCGCCAGAGCGTGCTGCGGTCGATGCCCAGACGCCGGGCCGCGCGGCTGCGGTTCCAGCCGGCGGCGTCCAGGGCGGCCGCGATCATCTCGCGCTCCTGATCGGAATGCGGCCGCGGGCGCCGTGCCGGACGTTCCCGGGAATCGGCTTCGAGAACTTCGACGGGCAGATGGCGCCTGCCGACGACTCCGCCCCGCGCCAGCACCAGCGCGTGCTCGATCGCGTTCTCCAGTTCGCGCACGTTGCCGGGCCAGGAATAGGCCATCAGCAGACGCATGGCCTCGGGATCGATCGGGCTCGCGCCGCGCCGCTCGAGGAAATGCTCGACCAGAAGGGCGATGTCCTCGCGCCGCTCGCGCAGGGGCGGGACGTCGAGAGCCACGACCTTGATCCGGTAGTAGAAATCCTCGCGCATGCGCCCGGCCGCCATCAGGGCCTCGAGATCGCGGTTGGTGGCCGAGACGATGCGCACGTCGACCGGGATCGGCCTGTTGTCCCCCACCCGCTCGACGACCTTCTCCTGCAGGACGCGCAGCAGCTTCACCTGCACGACCGGGCTGATGTCCCCGATCTCGTCGAGGAATATCGTTCCGCCGGATGCCGCCTCGAAGCGGCCGGCGCGATCGGCGACCGCACCGGTGTAGGCGCCGCGGACGTGCCCGAAGAGCTCGCTCTCGAGCAGCGTTTCCGACAGCGCCGAGCAGTTGACCATCACGAAGGGCCCGTCGGGCCGCGAACCGGCGAAATGCAGGGCGCGGGCCACGAGCTCCTTGCCGGTGCCCGTCTCGCCGCGGATCAGAACCGAAGCGTCGCTCGGGGCCACGTCCTCGATCAGGCCGAAGAGACGCTTCATCCGCACGTTTTCGCCCACCATGCCCCCGAACCGGCGGCGGGCGACCTCCTTGCGCAGGCTGACGACCTCCGAGACGTCGCTCAGGATCATCGCCGCCCCGGACACAGCCTCGTCGTCGCTCTTCACGTCGCGCAGGGCGACCGTCCGGATCAGCACCTGGCCCCGGCGGACGTCGGCGAGCCGGACCTCGGTCTGGTAGTCGGAGATCGTCTCGCCGGTCCGCAGGGTCTGGTCGAGGCATTCGCGGGGGCAGGAATCCTCGCCGAAGATCTCGCAGACGTTCCGGCCGACCAGGTCGTCGGCCCCGCGTCCGAGCAGCAGTTCGACGGCCCGGTTCACCGCGATGATCTGCAGCCGGTCATCGACCACCAGGACCCCCTCGCTCAGGGCGTCGAGGATATCCTGGACGCTCTGGGCCCGGAACCGGCAGAGTCGCCCCAGCCCTGCTCCATCACCGCCCTTCTCTCTCGCAATCATGACGAACCTCCCGCCTGCATGTGTTGGAATACAACGATAGTGTTGCAACAGAAACGTTGCGCCGCAACATTTTTTCCATCCATAGCCATCCTCCGCGGGATCGGATCGGAGCGGCGCACCCGGCAGACGAAGCCGCAAGCCGTTGTTGAAAAAGTAGATGGAAAATACTTCGATCAAGGGACCATCGCGGACCGATCTGGCACGGCGACTGCAATAGGCGGGGCATAGGAATCGCAATACGACGGCCGCCGGACGCAAGCCGGGCGGCATTCTCCGAGAGCAGACACGACAGATCGAACAAGAGGAGTCACCCATGTCCGAGCCCATCAAGATCGAGCACAGCACCTTCGAGAACGAAGTCCTCAAGAGCAACATCCCCGTCCTGGTCGATTTCTGGGCCCCCTGGTGCGCCCCCTGCAAGATGCTGACCCCGACGGTCGAATCGCTGGCCGCCGAGTACGACGGCAAGATGAAGTTCGCCAAGGTCAACGTCGACGACAACCAGGACCTGGCCGTGCAGTTCGGCATCCGCGGCATCCCCGCGCTGCTGCTGTTCAAGGACGGAAAGGTCGTCAACACCATGGTCGGCCTGAAGCCGAAGGACGAGATCGCCAAGATCATCGACGGGGCCATCTGATCCTCCGCAGAACGATGGCGCGGATCCACCGTTGCCCGAGACGCGCCGCCGGCCCTCCCCTGCCGGCGGCGTTTCTTTTGCCGTACATTGTGTCCGGGTCTTGCCCCGCCCGCATCGGGAGTCCATAATGGATGGCTGTGTTCGCGGGCCCAGTCACAAGAAGGGAAAACCCATGGCCGGACTGATCGACAACGTGAAGAAGATTTTCCACGCCGGCGACAAGCCGAACAACCTGGTGCTGCTGGTCTTCGACAGCTGCCGCTACGACGCCTACATGGCCGCCAGGACGCCGAACCTCGACCGCATCGCGGGCGCCGAGCAGCGTTTCAGCTACGCCAGCTGGACCAGTCCGAGCCACTACACCTTCCTGATGGGGATGGTGCCGCACCGCAGCCCCAAGGGCGTCTTCGCCTCGAACGTCTACCGCGAGGAATTCGCCACCTGGTCGACGCGCCTGAACATCCCGGACGTGGAGTTCGGCAAGTTCGTCCCCCAGCTGTCGCTGCCCCACTTCCTGAAGGAGAACGGGTACTGGTGCGAGGGATGGGTCAGCCTGCCGGTGCTGAACCCGATGACCAGCATGAGCGAGCATTTCGACAAGTACGAACTGGCGCCGAGCCACAACGACCTCGGGGCCATCTTCGATCAGCTGAAGTTCCGCGACGACAAGCCGTCGTTCTTCTTCATCAACACCGGCGAGACGCACTATCCGTACCTGATCCCCGGCGAGAAGGCCGAGGACCTGCCCCACATCTCGGGAGTGCACGGCGTCTTCAAGCACCTCGACGATTTCCTGAAGAACCCCTCGGAGTTCATGACCGACAAGCCGCAGGACGAGTTCTTCACGCCCCAGCAGTTCAAGGCCTTCTACGACAAGCAGATCGCCAACGTGGAATATCTCGACGGCGTGGTCGGCAAGTTCCTCGAGCGCTGCCCGAAGAACACCTACTTCCTGGTGATGAGCGACCACGGCGAGCTCTTCGGCGAAGACGGTTTCTTCGGCCACGGCCCGATCTTCCACAAGAAGGTCTTCGAGGTCTTCTACCTGGAGGGCAAGCGCCCCTAGCGGCATCGCGTTCCGGAAATCACGACGCCGGCTCCCGCACGGGGGCCGGCGTTTTTCGCGTTCGGGACGGCGCCGCCCGGATGCAGCGTCAGGACGCCGCCAGCCCGCGCAGCAGCGCCGGGGCCACCTGGTCGATGGCCTCGACCCCGGCGCAGAATTCCGCCGCTCCCGGCCCCCAGGCCAGCAGGGGCACCGGATTGCGGGTGTGGCTGCGGGTGCCGGTGTCCTCGAGATTGCCGTGGTCGCTGGTCAGCACGACCAGGGTGTCGCCGCGGGGCAGCAGATCGTCCAGCGCGGCCCGCAGGAAACGGTCCAGGCCGTCGAGCTCGCGCTCGATGCGGCCATGGTCCTGCGCGTGGCCCGCCCGGTCGGTCTGGAAGTACTCGAAGAGGGTGAAGTCGCGCAGCGGGACGTTGCGGGCCAGGATCGCGCCGGCCTTCTCGGGCGTGAATTCGGGCACGTCGAAATCGCGCTCGATCAGCTCGCGGTTGGTGAATTCCTGGTAGATCGACCTTTCCGCCCGGATGTCCCCGATGCCGAAGAACGGCCGGTCGGCCGCCAAGTGGGCGACGGTCGTGGCCGAGAGGCGCAGCTGCATCTCGCGCGGGATCCGGAAGAACAGCGGCCGGAAGGCGTTCAGGAAGATGCCGTCGCGGCCGGCGTCGCGCAGCTTCAGGAAGATCGACTCGGCCAGCAGGATCTCGCGCAGCGAGGGCGAGGGGAAACCGGTCACGTGGCCGCCGACGCGGCGCTGGGCGTTCACGCCGGTGAACAGCGAGGTCTGGCCGGTGGCGCTCTGGGGGATGCCGTCGACACCCAGGCAGGCGTCGATCGGCCGCGCCCAGCCGCCGCAGGCCGCCGGCCGGGGATCGGCGCCCGAGGCCTCTCCCGGAGGCGCGCCGTCGAGGCGGAACACGTCGCCGCCGTAGGTGAGGCAAGGATTCCGCTGCGGATCCGCGCCGCCCCAGCCCAGCCCGTCCACGAAGACCAGAACCGCGTGACGCGGCTGTCGGCCATCCCTGCTCAAATCCATCCTCCGGCTGCGCGGGTTCCGGCTGCACTTGTTTCCCCCATGCGGGTTCCCCTTAACGGAAACGCCCCCGCCCGGAAAATTCAAGGCCGGAAGCGCGAAGGCTTCCGGCCCGATCCCCCATCCCCCCGCTCCGATGCCTGATCTAGGCGCCGTGCTTGGCCAGATATCCGGCCACGCCCTCGGCGGTGGGCGCCATGGCCTCGTCGCCCCTGGTCCATCCCGCCGGGCAGACCTCGCCGTTCCGTTCGAGATGCTGCAGGGCGTCGACCATCCGGACGGTCTCGTCGATGTTGCGGCCCAGGCCCAGGTTGTTGACGGTCATGTGCTGGATCACGCCTTCCTTGTCGATCAGGAAGGTGCCGCGCAGCGAGACGCTGTCGTCGGCCAGCACGCCGTAGTCGCGGCTGATGCTCTTGGTGATGTCGGCCACAAGCGGATAGGCGATATCGCCGATGCCGCCCTGATCGACCGGGGTGTTGCGCCAGGCCCAGTGGCTGAACTGGCTGTCGACCGAAACTCCGACCACCTCGACGCCGCGCGCCGCGAACTCGCCGACCTTGCGGCTGAACTCGATGATCTCGGTCGGGCAGACGAAGGTGAAGTCCAGGGGATAGAAGAACAGGACCACGTATTTGCCGCGGTGGTCGCTGAGCTTGAAGGTCTCGTTGATCGAGCCGTCGGGCATGACGGCCGCCGCTTCGAAATCCGGGGCCTGCCGGCCGATGAACTGCGACATTCGGAATTCCTCCTCGGAATCGGTCCGCCTCCCCGCGGGGGCGGCGTTCCGACGCTGGGGTCATGATCGAAAATTACGTCGCCAGAGATATACAAGATTGAGATTGTCCGCAATAAAACGGGGGCCGAATCTGCTGTCTGACCGGGAAAATGGGTGTTATGCTGGAATTTGCCGGCTTCGTCAACGCCTCGCGCCCTTGCCGCCCGGCGCCCGGATCATCACGAAAGGACCGGAATTCCCGTGGGGCACGCCTTCATCCTGCTGTACCTGCTGGTGATCCTGCTGGCGATGGCGGCCATCGCGGTCGCCGTGTCCGCCTTCGTCCGGACCCGCGAAAGGGTGCTGGGCGCCTTCATCCTCCACATCACCGCGTTCACGGCCTTTCTGCTGAGCTACGGGCTGGCTCTTTCCTACACGAACCTGAACGTGGACGAGCCGCCCTTCGGAGTGCTGCTGGCGATCATCGCGGTCGCCATGGTTTCCACCGCGGCTCTGGCCTTCGCCATCCCCGCGCTGACCCACGCCCTGGTCCAGGACGATCCGCGCCGGATCCGCACGGTCATCGCCGCGGTCGCGGCGGCGGCCATCCTCGTGTCGTCGCGGCTGTCGCTGCGGATCGACACGGCCACCGAAACGATCGCGCAGGACCGGGGATTCTGGATGTACCTGTCGCTGATCCTTTTTTTGCTGGTGATCGTCTACGCGACGGTCGTCAAGCTGGTCTCGCTGCGGCGGCTGGCGGGCGAGGCCCGGCTCGTGGTCCGCAATCTCCTGCTGCTGAACCTGGTGCTGGTGACCGCGTTCCCGCTCGACGTGCTGCTGCTGGCCCGCCACCGGGTCATGCTCGCCACCCCGCTGATCTACGGCTGCTTCTGCGTCGTCGCCGCGATCTACATCGGCCGGCGGTTCCTTTCGACCCCCGCGGGCGGGCAGGCGGCCGTCGATCTGGCGGATGTCGGCACGATTCTCGACGAAGCCGGAATCTCGGCCCGCGAGCGCGAGGTCGTCGCGCTGATCGTCCAAGGCTACGGCAACCAGCGGATCGCCGACGAGCTGTTCATCTCGCCGAACACCGTCAAGACGCACAACCGCAACATATTCAAGAGGTTGGGCGTCAAGAGCCGCTTCGAGCTGGTCATGAAGCTGCGGCATCTCGCCCGTTGACCCGCCCGCCCGCCATTCCGTTCGCGGATACGCCCCGCTCACCCTTCGGCATGATCACCGCCGCGGACCCCGAAATCACCCCCGAGGGCGATGGAACACGCCGGTCCGATGTCTTTTCCTGGGTGCGAGCATGCAGGGCGGCGCGCCGCCTTCTCCCCCGACGAAGGGAAAACGACATGAACTGGAACAGGATCATCCGGCATATCCGATGGCTGTTGCCGGCGATGGCCGCGGCCGTCTTGGCGCCGGCGCCGGCGGCGGGCGGGGCGGACACCGCGGCCGAGGAATTCGTCCGCTGGGCCGAGAGCGCCCGGATCCCCATCGCGCCCGGCGCCGGAAACATCGAGGACAGCGAACTGGCCGCTTACCTCGACGAGGCGCTGGCCGGCAAACGCATCATCTACCTGGGCGCCTCGGACCACTGGATCAGGGAGAAGTACGACTACCGGCTGCGCTTCATCCGCCTGCTGTTCGCCCGCGGCTGGCGGACGATCGGCATGGAGATGGACCACCTCGACGGCCGGCGCGTGGACCGCTACCTGGCGTCCGGCGACTCCGGCGAACTGGACCGGGTGGCCCTCTACGGCTACACCGGCGGCAAGCGCCCCGATCGCAACGACCGGCCCGAGGGTTTTGCGGGCTTCGAGAACCCCGCGTTGCGGGCCTCGTTCCGGGCCGAGGAGAACCGGTTCCTGGGCGAGTTGCGGAGCCTGAACGCGGCGCTGCCGCCGGACGGGAAGCGGCTGCGCTGGTTCGGTTTCGACATCGGGATGATGCCGACGGTGGGGTACGAGGAGCTCGATGAACTTCTGGCGGATCAGCGGTCGCAGCTCCTGGTCCGGGAGATCCTCGACCGTCTCGAAAGGGCGCCGGGGGAATCCCGTCTCGAGGAGGCCGGACGGCTCGAAAAACTGCACGCCGATCTGGTGCCGCGCTCGGGGCGGCTGGCCGAACTGATCGGCCTGGAACCGACGAAGCTGACGCTGCGGTTCCTCAGACACATGGCCGTAGCCTACCGGTTCCTGGACGCGGCCATGGCCGGACCGAGCACCCCGGAATGGATGGCCGCCCTGCCGGTCCGCGAACGGGCCATGTGCGCGCTGACCGACGAGATCCTGGCCGGCCTGCCCGCGGACGAGAAGATCATCCTGCTGGGCCACAACCTGCATCTGAACCTCGACAGCGAGAGCATCCGCTTCGGGCCGCCGGGATCGCCCGCGCCGACGATGTGGCGCTCGATCGGCACCCATATGGCCCGCCGCTTTCCCGGCGAGATCCACGCGGTGTGGATGACCTACGACCACGGGCGGCACGGCTCGGTGCTCTCGCCGGCGGCCTTCGAGGATGTGGCTTCGGTGCCGGGGACGGTCGAGAGCCTGCTGGCCGGAGTGGGGACTGGGTTTCTGATCGATCTCGATGGCGATGCGGACGGCGCCGCCTATCTGGACCGCGAACGGATGTTCCGGCAGAACGGGTCGATATCGAGCGCGGTGTTGAGGGAGCAGGCCGATGCGGTAGTGTTCTTTGACGGGGGGAGCGCGCCGGAGGGGCGGTGAGAGGCGACGAAGATCCTCCAACAAATCCGGGGCCGATCCGTATACGCTAGCCTGAGCGATGCGCCGGTCTCGGGGCGGCCGCGTCCCAACGACCGCAGCATGGCGAGATCCAGGCCGCCGAACCCGCGAGAGGAGATCCGCCCCATGAAATACGCGCTGCTGATATGCCTGTGCCTCGCCTCCGTCCCGTCGGCCGGCGCCGGCGATTCGGAGATCGTGCTCGGCGAGAGGATCGTCATCCACTCCGACGTCCTCGGCGAGGACCGGGGCGTGATGGTCCATCTGCCCGACGGATACGAGGATGGGACCGATCGCTATCCGGTGGTCTACGTGCTGGACGGCCGCACCCATTTCCTGCACGTCTCGGGGGCGGCGGATTTCCTCGCCGGCGCGAATACGGCCCCGGCGATGATCGTGGTCGGGATCCTCAACACCCACCGCACGCTCGACATGACCGGACTGCCTGATCCCGAGGGCGGCGAAGGCGACCTTGGCGGGGCCGAAAGGTTCACCGCGTTCATCGGCGACGAATTGATGCCGCAGATCGACAAGCGCTACCGCACCGAGGATTTCAACGTGCTGATGGGCCATTCCCTGGCCGGATACTTCACGGTGCACACCCTGCTGAACCATCCGGATCTCTTCGACGCCCACATCGCGGCCAGCCCGAGCCTGTATCGGAACGACGGGATGCTGGTCGAAAAGATGCTCGCGGCCTGCGACCGGCGGGATCCCCTCGACGGATTCCTCTACTTCACGCACGCCCGGGATTACAACGTGGACATCGTCAGGTCCGTGAACCGCTTCGCCGGGCTGCTCGCGGCGCAGGCCCCGCCGGAATTGGAATGGAAGTTCGCCTGCCTGCCCGGCGACATCCATCCCACGACATCGTACCGGGCCTTCTACGACGGCCTGGAATGGCTGTTCGCCGGATGGCTCTTCGACGCGACCGCGCCGGGCGCCGATCCCGACCGGATGCGCAGCCAGTACGCGGCCCTCGCGGCGAAGTACGGATTCGCGGCCAGGCCATCCGAAGCGTGGGTCAACCTGATCGGATACGAAATGCTGCGGGCGGGGCGGACCGAAGAGGCGATCGGGTACTTCGAGTACTGCGCCGACAGCCGACCCGGATCGGCGAACGCCTACGACAGCCTGGGCGAGGCCTACATGACCGCGGGCGAAACCGGGCCCGCCATCCGCAACTACGAGAAGTCCCTGGA
>CAYLMM010000030.1:0-32921 GCA_964384825.1 uncultured Fibrobacteraceae bacterium | reverse complement strand
GGCGCCGAAAGCGACGCCCTGCTGGCCGAACTGGCCACCGCGCTGGAGGCCGAGATCGATCCCGCCGCCGGCGTCCGGGCCGTGCGCCGCGCCTACCTGGCGCGTGAGATCTACCACGGCCCCCGCTCCGCCGAGGCCCCGGACATCGTGGTGGGCTACGACCGCGGCTACCGGGGCAGCAACGAATCGGCCCTCGGCGCGGTGCCCGCGACCGTGTTCTCCGACAACGTCATGAAGTGGAGCGGCGACCACTGCATGGATTTCGAGGTGGTTCCCGGGGTGATCCTCGCCAACCGCCCCATCCTGGCCGAGGATCCGGAACTGCTGGACCTGGCACCCACTTTCCTGCGATTGTTCGGGCTGGAACCCCCGGCCGCGATGGCCGGCAAGCCCATCTTCTAGAGGAGGCGCCCGATGTTCGGGAGCAAGATCAAGATCGACAAGGACCTGCTGGAGAAGATCAGGAAGTACGCCGGGATGGCCGGCTACAGCAGCCCCGAGGAGTTCGTCCGCCACGTGCTGGAGCGCGAGATCGCCAAGTTCGAGGAAGGCGGCGATTCCGAGGACGAGATCCGCAAGCGGATGCAGGGCCTGGGTTACATCTCCTAGCGGGAGGGGATCGACGAAGTGGACATCCTGTCCCGCGCACTCAACGGTATCTTCGATCTGCTGCTGGCCCCTTTCGGCGACCATGCCTGGCCGGGGCTGATCTTCGTCTCGCTGCTGTCGGGCGTGCTGCTGCTGTGGCTGTTCAAGCTGGCCACGCCGCAGAAGCGTCTGGCCCGCGCCCGGGGTCGGCTGATGGGCCATCTCTACGAGCAGGGCCTCTACCAGGACGACCTGGGCGTGCTGATGCGCATCCAGCGGGATTTCGCCCTGGCCAACCTGCGCTACCTGGCGACCGCCCTGCCCGCGCTGCTGGTGATGGTGCCGGTGGTGGGGCTGATCGTGGTGCAACTGGAGGCCCGCTACCAGCACGAGGCCGTGCCGCCGGGCGCGAAGGTGCTGATCGCGGCCACCGTGGATCCGGCGCGGCCCGAATTGCTGGATGTCCTCTCGTTGTCCGCCGCCGAGGGCCTGACGATCGATTCCCCGGCCGTGCGCGATCCCGAACGGAACACCGTCTGGTGGCGGGTGCGCATCGACGAGCCGGGCCGCCGCGAGGTCGCGGTCGGCGCGCCCGGCGGCGAACGCTGGACCAAGCAGATCAAGGCCGAGACCTCGACGCGCCGCTTCGCCCTGACCCGCACGCGCTCGGGTCTGTGGACCGCCCTGGGCAATCCCGCCGAGCCGCCCCTTCCCGGCGACGCCCC
Organism: uncultured Fibrobacteraceae bacterium; assembly: GCA_964384825.1. Lineage (GTDB taxonomy): Bacteria > Krumholzibacteriota > Krumholzibacteriia > LZORAL124-64-63 > LZORAL124-64-63 > CAYLMM01. Next base: position 31,608 of record CAYLMM010000030.1, on the reverse strand, counting down.
GCTGCTGGCGCTGGCGATGGTCCCGCCGGCCGAATCCCCCTGGTTCCGCCAGGGCTGGTTCTGGGGCTTCTGCCTGTTTTCGATCGTCGGGGGACTGGCGGTCAAGAAGCTGCTGCGCGTGGAATTCTAGACCGGTTCTCGCGCCGTTTTGCCCGGCGGCGCATTTCTTCCTTATACTCAATGACATCACATGGAACCGCAGGCTCGCCGGCGAAGGATTCACCAGGGGAGGGAAACGTGGAGCCCGCTCACGCGCTTCTGATCGAATGCGTCACCAAGCTAGGCACGCCCGATCACTGCACCAGCCGTCTGCTGGACGACGAGGGCATCGACAACCGCACGCTGGGGCCGGAGATCTTCGACCGCGCCCGCATGAAGGAGACGGTGGCCGGGGCTCTCGAGAGGGGAATCGAGCGGATCATCGTCGACATGTCAGAAACCGTATGGATCACCAGCGAGGGTCTGTCGCAGTTCATCGCCCTGCGGGAGCTCGTCCATTCCCACTCGGGACGCCTGGTGCTGGCCAACCTGAACAAGCGGGTCCAGCGGGTCTTCGACATCTCGGGCCTGTCGGAGGTCTTCGAGATCGCGAGCACCGTGTCCGAAGCCCTGTCGATGATCGAGGAGCCGTCCTGACCGGCCCGCTCACTCCCGCTCTAGCGCCTGCATCCCCTCGTCGACCGAATCGTAGGTCTCGAAGATCTTGTCGAGCTGCGACACGTAATAGATCCCCTTGATCCGCTTGTTGGCGCCGCAGATCACGAGGCGGCCGTGCTCGGACTTGATCGACAGGTAGGCCGAGACCATGATGCCGACCCCGGTGGAGTTCAGCCAGGTGGCTCCGGTCATGTCGAAGAGGAACTTGCGGCGACCCTCGGCGATCATGTCCTTGACGTCCTTGTGGAATCTCTCGAAATCCGGTCCGCCCATGATCTTGCCGTTGAGCGCCAGGACGGCGACGTCTCCGGCCGTCTTCTCCCTGTATTTCATGATCCCCCCTTCCCTGGCGATTCGGATGAGCGCGGCGGGGGCGGGTCCCTACATCAGGATACGGATCGAAACCCTCCGCCGCATCCCGCCGCCGCCGGAACCCCTCACTCGGCCCGGCAGACCACGATCGTGATGTCGTCGTTGCGGGGCCGCCCCTGCGCGAAGGCGTCGACCTTTTCGCGCAGCCTTTCGACGATTTCCGCGGCCGGGCTCCGCCGGTGCTCTCGAACCACGGCCAGGAAATCCGCGGCATCCAGGAAACGGTCCTCGTGGGCCTGGCTTTCGGTCAGTCCGTCGGTCACCAGCAGCAGGACGTCGCCCGGCTCCAGGGCCCTGCCCGCCCCGGCCGCGAAATCGCTCCGTTCGAGGATTCCCAAAGGCAGCCCGGTGCTCGAAAGCTCCGCCTTCAACTCGCCGTCGGCGCCGATGATGTAGCCCGGCTCGTGCCCGGCGCTGGCGTAGGACAGGCGCCGCGTCCCCGGGTCGATGAAGGCCAGGATCAGGGTCACGAACCGGTGCCGCTCCAGATCCGCGAAGAGGACCCGGTTGATGCGTTCGAGGATCCGCTCCGGAGCCTTGCAGGTCTCGGCGAGGCTGCGCAGATAGGCCCGGACCTGGGCCATGACCATGGCCGATCCGATGCCGTGCCCGCTGACGTCGCCGACGGCGATCCCCAGATGTCCGTCGGGCATCTCCAGATAGTCGAAATAGTCGCCGCAGGTCGCATCGGCCGAAAGGACAGCCCCGGCTACGTCCAGGCCCGCGATCCGGGGCGGCTGCTGGGGATAGAGCTTCCGCTGGACGCGCGAGGCCAGCTCCATCTCGGCCTCGCTGCGCTCCATCCGCAGCGTCTCGGTCATGTCCTTGGCCACCGACACGAAGTGCGTGATCGCGCCGCTCATGTCGCGCATCGGGGTGATGGTCTGGTCGGCCTGGAACATCTCCCCGTTCTTGCGCCGGTTGACGATCATCTTCCGGAAGACGCCGCCGGCGGTGATCGTGCGCCACAGGTCGGCGTAATGGGCGGGATCCTGCCGGTTGGATTTGAGAAGGCGCGGCGTCCGGCCGACGGCCTCTTCCCGCGTGTAGCCGGTGGCCCGCACGAAGGCCTCGTTGACGTACTGGATCAAGCCTTCGCGATCGGTGATGAAGACCAGGTCGTCGGTGTGTTCGACCGCGTTGAGCAGGCGCTTGACGACCTCCGAGGATCGCTTGCGGGACGAGATGTCGCGGAAGACGATCATCCCCCCCTGCCGTTCTCCCGACACGCCGGCCAGCGGTTTGCCGTCGATGTTGATCCAGATGCCCGCTCCGTCGCCGCGACCGCCCACGTACACGGTCTCACCGTGCAGGTTCTCGCCGCGGATCGCCCGCCGCAGGGGCAGCTCCTCCAGCGAATACGGAGTTTCGCGATCCGGGCGCAGGCAGCGGTGCTTCAGCGCCCAGCCCTCGTCCAGCACGTCGCCGGCGACGATCCCCAGCAGGCGTTCGGCGGCCGGGTTCGCCATGACGATCACGCCGTCGGCGTCGGCCACAGCGATCCCCTCGGTCATGCCGCCGATCACCGCGCGGGTCAGGCGGTTCTGGCGGTTCAGCAGCATGCTGCGCGACCAGCGGCTCACGGCGATCAGGGCGATCCAGAGCAGTTCCCAGAGCAGGGCCGCGCCCACCCCCAGGGCGACCGGCCGGGCTGTCAGGCGGGCGGCCATGAACGCGTCGGTGGGGTGGGCCGAAAGGATCCACGTCTGCCCGGCGGTCACGATCTCGCGCCGCGACGGGGGATCGGCGGCGGCGCGGCCGGAACCGTAGCCCGCCGTCCGGCCCAGGGTGCGCAGGGGCTGAGAGGCGTCGGCGTCGACCAGATCGAATTCCAGCATGGTGGAGCGCCGGGGACAATCCCGATCCGATCCGGTCCCGGCCAGAGGCCTCAGGATCTCCTCGACGCGCAGGACCATCAGCACCAGGCCGTCGTCCGCCAGCGGCGATCCGGCCCCGGACAGGGCGTTGCGGCCGAGAGCCAGGAGCAGCAGCAGCCCCGGCGATTCCCCGCCGCCCTGGACCAGTTCCACCGGATCGGTCAACGCCGCCTCCCCGGTTGCGACGGCCCGCCTCAAGGCGGCCTCGCGCACCGGCTCGGATGCGAAGTCGTGCCCCGGAGCCGGTCCGTGTTCCAGGCTCTCGCCGCCGGAAACGCCGGGAATCCACTCCATGGCCTGGACGGGCGAATGGCGCCTGAGGATCCCCGAGGTGAAACGGGCGAATTCGTCCCGGGTGACGACCTCGGAACAATCGTAGAAGGATTTGAGGGATTCGAGAGCTTCGACCAGGGTGGCCATTTCGGTTTCCAGGACATCGATCCGGTCGGACAGGTAGTCGTCGAACTCGTCACGCGCTTGATGCCGCTCTTCCTGCACGGCGGCGCGATAAGCGATCACGCCGACCACCGGGCCCAGCAGAAGCAGAAAAGCCGCCAACGCCTTCACGCTCCTGCCGATCGCATGGGTCATCGCTGCGCCTCCACCAACGACGGCGCAATGCCGCGCCGGATGATTCGATCGATGATACCGGTATCGGGAAACCGGCAACCGCAAAAAGGGCGAGGAAAGGATCCCGGGTCGAGAATCGGACAAAAATTAGGACCGATGAAGTCCTAAATATAGTCGCATGCATACATCCCCCGCCACCGCCGCGGGGCCGGCCGGGGATCATTCGTGCCGCAGAGCCTCGATCGGGTCCATGCGGGCCGCCCTGTTCGCGGGATAGAGACCGAAGAAGATGCCGATGGAAGCGGAGAACATGACCGCCACGACCACCACCACCGGATCGAGACGGAAGGGGAATTCCAGCAGCCGGGTCCCCAGCCAGGCCAGTCCGTAGCCCAGCACGACCCCGATCAGGCCGCCGATCCCGGTCAGGATCGAGGCCTCGATCAGCACCTGCCGGAGCACGTCGCCGCGGCGGGCGCCCACGGCCATCCGCACGCCGATCTCGCGCGTGCGCTCGGTCACCGAGATCAGCATGATGTTCATCACGCCGATGCCGCCGACCATCAGTCCGATGCTCGAAAGAACGACCAGCACCAGCGCCACGCCCTGGGTCAGGCGGTCGACCAGTTCGCCGTAGGTCTCCGAGGCGACGACGTCGAAATCGTTCGGCTCGCCGGGGCCGAGGCCGCGCGCCCGGCGCAGCGCCCCGATCACCTCGGGCCGGACCTCGTCGACCGTCCAGCCTTCGGCGACGGTCACCGCCAGCGACCGGTCGTCCCGGTCGCCGAAGGAGAAGTCCTTCTCGAACGCGGTCCACGGCACGACGACCCAGTTGTCCCCCATCTGCCCCAGGACGTGCTTGCGGCTCTCCATGGTGCCGACGATCTCGTACTCCACCCCGAAGAGCCGCACCTTCTTGCCGATCGGATCGGCGGCCGGAAACAGGGTCCGCGCCGGACCGTCGCCCAGCACGCAGAGGCGCCGGCGGCCGGCCTGCTCGTCCCAGGTGAAGAACCGCCCCTGGGCCAGGGTGAACGAGTAGATGCTCGGGAAGACCGCCGAGGCGCCGAAGACCTGCACCAGGTTGGTGCGCTCCTGCCCGTAGGTCAGCACCGTGTTGCGGTTGTTGCTCATCATGTAGTCGATGTCCGCGACCCCCGCGACGCCTTCCAGCGCCTCGGCGCAGTCCGGCTCGATCCGGGGCCGACGCATCTTCTCCTCGACGTCGCCGCCCAGACCGTCGTAGCGCGCGACGTAGAGATAGGGACGGGCGGCCGAGACGATGTCGTCGCGGATCCGCCCGCTCAGCCCGCTGACGATGGTGTAGATCGCCAGCAGGGTCGCCACGCCGATCGCCACGCCGAGGATCAGCAGGAAGCTGCGCATCTTGTGGCCGGTGACGATCTGCACCGCCTGGCGGAATCCCTCGGCCAACGGCATGGCGTTATTCATGGCGCAGAGCCTCCACGGGATCGAGCCCGGCGGCCTTCCATGCCGGATACGTGCCGAAGACCAGGCCGATGACGAAGGTCACCGCCAGACCCAGGGCGACCGACCAGCCGGCGAAGGCGAAGGGCAGGGGCGACGCGGCCGCGATCAGCAACGCCAGCGCCAGCCCGATTCCGATGCCCAGCAACCCCCCGGTCAGCGACAACGTGATCGATTCGACCAGGAACTGCCACATGATCGCCAGCCGCCGCGCCCCGACCGCCTTGCGCACCCCGATCTCGCGCGTCCGTTCGGTGACCGACACCAGCATGATGTTCATCAGCACGATGCCGCCGATGACCAGGCTGATCCCCACCAGCGGCACCAGGGCCGCGTAGATGGTGTTCGAGACGCCGCTCCAGATGTTCAGCAGCTCGTCCATGGTCACGATGCCGAAATCGTCTTGCTCGGTCGGACGCTGCCGGTGGCGCAGCCTCATCAGGAAACGCGCCTCGTCCTTGGCCTCCTCCATCAGCGTCAGGTCGGAGACCGCGATCTTGATGTCGATGCTCGCGCGCGAGCCGAAGGTCTTCATGAAGGCTGTGATCGGGATCACGGCGAAACGGTCGCGGTTGTCGCCCAGGACGGTGCCCTTCTCCTCGACCACGCCGACGACGCGGTAATGCCGCCCGCCGATCTTGACCTTCTGGCCGGTGGGGTCGTCGAGCAGCGGGAACAGATCCCGCGCCACCTCCCAGCCCAGCACCGCGACCTGCCGGCTGGCCGCCACGTCCCGCCGGTCTAGATGGCGGCCGGCGTGCAGCGGCAGATCCTCGAGCAGGGGATATTCGACCGTCTTGCCGCGGACCTCGACGCCGCGGAAATCGCGCCCGGCGGCGCGCAGATCGGCGCCGCGGTCGATCGACGCCCCGACCGCCCACGCCTGCTCCATCCGCTCGGCCAGCCAGTCGCGGTCGTCGAGGGTCAGGTCGGGGTTGTTCAGCGAATCCAGGAAGGCGTCGAAGTCGGTCAGGATCTCGAAGAAGTTCACGCGCGAGAGGGTGAAGACGTTCGACCCCTCCGACAGCACCTCGTGCCGGGCGTAGATGTCGACGCCGTTGATCAGCGAGACCACCGCGATCACCGACATCGTGCCGACGATGTTGCCGAGCAGGGTCAGGAAGGTCCGCAGCTTGTGCGACCGCAGGCTGGCCAGGGCGATGCGGACCCCCGCGAGCAGATTCATGTCAATCCCGCCCGCGCCGCTGTTTCTTGCCGGGCTTCACCGCGTCGCCGTGCTGCAGATCGCGCAGGACGCGGAAGGGTCCCGCGACGATGGTCCCCCCGGCGGCCAGGCCGTCCAGGATCTCGAAATCCTCCTCGCCGGTGATGCCCAGCCGCACCGGCGTGAAACGGGCCTCGCCGTCGACGATGACGAAGACGCCCTCGCGGTCCTCGCGTTCGATGCCGTCGTCGTCCCCGGAGCCCGCGGCCCGCGGCCGCCCGCGGCGGGTCCGTTCGCGCGGCGGCCATTCCCGCACCACGACAGCGCCGATCGGGACCGCCAGGACCGAATCCCGCGCGGCGACGGTGATCTCGGCTTCGGCCGACAGCCCCGGCCGCACCCCCTCGATGCGGTCGGTCAGCGTGACGGTCACCTTGAAATCGACCGCCTGCTGGCTCTGGCCGGTGCTGGTGTAGATCGGGCTGTTGCCGATCTCGGTCACCACGCCGGCGAAGGTCGTGTCGGGAAAGGCGTCGATCTCGACCTCGGCGAGCTGCCCGAGATCCACGTCCACGACCTCGGTCTCGTCGACGTCGATCTCGGCCTCCATCGTGCTCAGGTCGGCGATCGTCAGCAGCACCGTGCCGGGATTGTTCAGGGTGCCCATGATGGCGTTCTCGCCCTCCTCGACGTTGAGGCGGGTGACCACGCCGGCCATCGAGGCGGTCATGGTGACCTTGTCCAGGTCGTGGCGGGCCTTTTCGTGATTGGCCTCGGCCTGCTGCAGGTTGGCCCGGTTGGCGTCGACGCGCGCCTTCTCGACCCGGGCGTTGGTCTCGACGGCGTCCAGTTCCTGCTGCGAGGCCAGGCCCTCGGCGAAGAGGTCGCGGGTCCTTTCCAGATCGATGTCCGCCTTGCGGGCGGAGGCCTCGGCCAGGCGCAGGTTGGCCCGGCTGGTGTTGACCGCGGCCTCGTAGCCGCGGGCCAGAGAGGCGTATTCGGTGGGATCGATCTCCAGCAGGAAATCGCCCACCTCGACCGCGTCGCCCTCTTCGACGCTCAGCCGCGTGATCCGCCCGATCGCCTCGGCGCTGACGTCGACCTTGCGCTTGGGCGTCAGGGTGCCCGAAGCCGTGACGGTGGCCACCAGGTCCTTGAACTGCGGCTCGGCCGTATCGACCTCGACGGATTTGCCGTTGCCGCTGCGCACGAGGTTGCCCGCGACCAGCAGCACGACCACGGCCGCGACCCCGATGATGATCCACTTCTTCTTCACGCGGTCCTCCCGGTCCGGGCGCGGGCGCGGTGCCCGCGCGGCTCGATTACATGAGAATCTGGCTGAATCCGACCATGATGGCGTTCAGCAGCACCCAGGTCATGACCGTCACGGTCAGGGCCTTGCCGAAAGTGAAGCCGTGGATCTTCACGAATCCCACGGCGATGACGTACAGGGCCCAGATGGCGAAGACGTCGAAGATCGACAGCACCTGGTAGAGCAGCGTCGTCGGGTCGGCCTGCGGAGCGAGCAGCGCCAGCCCGGTCGAGACCCCGAAGACGGAGTTCTTGGCGAAGACCAGGGGCCATTTCACCAGCGTGCCGAGCCCCATCCCGATCAGGTTGGCCCAGAAGACCACGCCCATCACCTGCGCGAACGATCCGATCCCGCCGGCCAGCTTGGTGAACAGCAGCAGGATCAGCGCGTTGATCATGATGCCGATGAAAACGCCGATCCCCGCCTGCATTCCCGCCAGCAGCCGGTCGGTGAACGAAAGATCCAGATAGGAATCGTACTGCTCCTGCAGCTGCTCGGGCGTCATCATCTGCCCCAGGCGGGTCTCGCTCATGACGTCCAGCTGCTCGGGGCCGGAGATCTGCAGCGTCGTGGCGCCGTAGAAGCCCAGCAGGACGATCAGGATCAGCCCCGCCACCGTCCAGCGCGGGTTCTCGCGAACGGCCTCCATGGCCGCCTGCGGGTTGGTGAACACCGCGACGATGCGGCCAAGCAGGGTGTCGGGGGCACGGGGCGTCTCAATCCCGGTCATGTCTTCCTCCTCGGGGGCCTTTTCCCAGGCCCAGGTTGTTCAATCGGTCCCGCAGGCGGCGGCCGGTCTCGGCCAGGCCGGTCCGCGCTTCGAGGGCCCGTTTCTCCTCGAGAACCGACGCGCCGTGGGGCCGTTGCGAATCCTCGATGAACTCCGCGGCGAAGGCGCCGGATTCGATCTCGTCGAGGATGCGACCCATCTCGGCTCGGGTGCGATCGTCCACCAGGCGGGGACCGCGCGTCAACCCCCCGTAGGCGGCGGTGGGGCTGATCAGCTTGCGCATGCCGTCCACGCCGGCCCGATGGAGAAGATCGGCGATCAGCTTGACCTCGTGCACGCATTCGAAATACGCGTTCTCGGGGGCGTAGCCCCGGTCGATCAAAGTCTCGTAGGCGGCCCGCAGCAGTTCCACCAGACCGCCGCAGAGCACGGCCTGTTCGCCGAACTGGTCGGCGACGCATTCCTCGCGGAAGGTGGTGGGAAATCCCCCGCCCCGCAGGCAGCCGACGGCCTTGGCGTAGGCCGCGGCCAGATCCCAGGTCTCCGGCGGCGAACCCGGGGCCACCGCCAACAGCCCCGGCAGGCCGCCGCCGCCGGCGTAGGCCTCGCGCAGCATGTCGCCCTGTCCCTTGGGAGCGGCCAGAAAACAGGAACGGCCCGGTTCCGTCTCGACGCCGTCGAAAGCCACCGCGAATCCGTGCGCGAACGCCAGGGCCGCGCCGGGACGCATCCGCGCCGCCACCTCGTCGGCGTAGACGGTGCGCTGGACCTCGTCGGGCAGCAGGATCATCACGATGTCTCCCATGGCCGCGGCGTCGCCGATCTCCAGGGGAACGAAGCCGTCATCGACGGCCCGGGCGGCCCCGGCGCCCCCCGCGCGCGCCCCGACCACCACCTCGATCCCGCTGTCGCGCAGATTCAGGGCGTGCGCATGCCCCTGATTGCCGTAGCCCAGGATCGCCACGGTCCGATCCCGCAGCGGCTCCAGGGAAACCGCATCCTCCTCGAAAACCCCCACCGGAGGGCTCAATTCATCCATATCCATCTCCAACCCCCGAGCGATGGGCCCGTTCGGGCCGCCCACGGCGAATACTCCCGGACAATAGGTCGCGGGGGACCGTCTTGACAAGCCGCCTCTGCCCGTCTAGATTGATTTTCCGCTCGGGCGGTCTCACCGTCTGGCGGGCTTTATACATACCATTGGTGGCGGCGTAGCTCAGTTGGTTAGAGCAGTGGAATCATAATCCACGTGTCCGGGGTTCGAATCCCTGCGCCGCTACCATTTTTTTTGCCTTCCACCAGAACCCGCGCCATGGAGACGTTGCATCCATTCCTGGAGCGGATCCTGCCCGAGCTCGACCGACTCGTGCGGCTGGCCGCCGGTGCGCAATCCTCCCCGACGAACGATATTCCGGCTTCCGACGGCGTTCTGATCGCCCTGTCCGGCGGCGCCGATTCGACGGCCCTGCTGCTCGCGGCCGCCGCCCGGCGCGACGGCGGCGGCGGACCGGTCGCGGCCGCCCACCTGAACCACCTGCTGCGCGGGTCCGATTCCGACGCCGACGAGGCCTTCTGCCGCGATCTCTGCGCACGACTCGGCATCCCGCTGGCCGTCCGCCGGGCCGACGCCCGCGCCGCCGCCGCCGAGCGCGGACGGGGCGAAGAGGAGGCGGGACGGCATCTGCGCCGGGAATTCCTGCTCGAAACCCTCGCCGCCGACCCTTCGCTGGCCTGCTGCGCCACCGGCCACCATCGCGACGACCAGGTCGAAACGATCGTGATGCGACTTTTCCGCGGCACCGGCCTCGACGGCCTGCGGGGCATCCGCCCGGTCTGCGGCCCTTTCATCCATCCGATGCTGGCGGCCGGCCGCGACGAGATCGCTTCCTTCCTGACCGACGCGGGCCAGCCCTGGCGCACCGACCGCACCAATCTGGACGGTGGCGCCGCGCGCTCCCGGATCCGTCACGAGCTGCTGCCCCTGGCGCGCGAAATCCTGGGTTCGGGCGTCGACGCCGGTCCGGCCCGGCTGGCGCGGCTCGCCGGCCGCGACGCCGACCTGCTCGATGCGATGGCCGACGAGGCCCTGGCCGCCATGACCGACGAGGCGGCCGCCCGCGGCGAGCCCGGACCGGAATCCGAGCCGCCGGCCCTGCCCGCGGCCGCGACCGCGGCCCTGCCCCGTCCCCTGGGAACCCGCATCCTGCGGCGGATCCTGGCGGAACGCTGCGGACTGGAGCGGGATCTCGAGATGGCCCATCTCGACGCCCTGCTGGATTGGCTCGCGACGGGCCGATCCGGCGGCGCCCTCGATCTGATCCGCGGCTGGCGCGCCCTGCGCGACGGGGACCGGCTGCTGCTGCTCGCTCCCGGGGATCCCCCGGCAGGCCGCGGCAACGACCTGTCGCCGAACGCTTATTTTCATATCTTGGAGGAGCAGTGCGGCCCCGAAACCGCCGGCGGCCCAGGGACCGAGCCCGAGCCCGGCATCGTGCCGCATCCCGGATCCGATCTTGTCTGGCGCCTGACAGTGCCGCGGAACGCCTTGCACGGACGTCCGCGTCTGCGAAGATGGCGGGCTGGAGACCGGATCGTTCCGTTCGGCATGGAAGGCCGCAAAAAGGTGTCGGATCTGCTCGCCGAGCGGAAAATCCCCCACGCCGACAGGGCCCGCGCCCTGGTCGTGGAAGACGACGCGGGAATCCTCTGGGTCGCGGGAATCGCCCGCGCCGAGCGGACCCGCCTGTTGCCTGGCTCCGGACCCGGGGTTACACTCACGCTGCTCGAGACGGAGCAGCCCCCCGCCGGGGAACCCGAATCCGATTCCGGGCGTTGAGCCCCCGGACGGTTTCGGGATGTCCGCCGCGACCGTGAACGCAATCAGGAAACAAGGAGTCCCATGGCCGACAACCAGCCGCCCCGCAAGCCCCAGAACCCGTTCGGCAACGGCCGCGGCCCGAATATGCCCGGCAAGACGGCGGGCTTCTGGATCGTCCTGCTGATCCTGGTCTTCTTCGCCTTCCAGATGATGAGCCTGGACCGCGACCAGGTCTACGAGATCACCTGGACCCAGTTCGAGGAGCAGGTCGAGAACGGCAACATCGAATCGCTGGTCAAGATCGGACCCGAGGTCGAGGGCACCCTCACCGAGACCACGGCCATCGAGCTGGAGAACGGCACCAGCCCGCAGATCGAGAAATTCCGCGTCACGCTGATGACCGAGAATCCCGACTTCCCCGACTGGGTGCGCGAGCACAACCCGCAGGCGCGGCTCAAGGGCGAGGTCCCCAAGACGAGCTGGCTGACCACCATCCTGACTTACTACCTGCCGTTCCTGCTGATCCTGGTGCTCTGGCTCTTCTTCATCCGCCAGATGCAGGGCGGCAGCAACAAGGCGTTCAGCTTCGGCAAGAGCAAGGCCAAGCTCATCAACATGGACAAGCCGACGATCACCTTCGATGACGTGGCCGGCTGCGACGAGGCGAAGATCGAACTGCAGGAGATCATCGACTTCCTGCGCTCGCCCAAGAAATTCCAGCGTCTCGGCGGCCGCATTCCCAAGGGCGCCCTGCTGGTCGGATCGCCCGGAACCGGCAAAACCCTGCTGGCCAGGGCGGTGGCCGGCGAGGCCGCCGTGCCCTTCTTCAGCATGAGCGGCTCGGACTTCGTGGAGATGTTCGTCGGCGTGGGCGCCTCGCGCGTGCGCGACCTCTTCGACCAGGGCAAGAAGAACGCGCCCTGCATCATCTTCATCGACGAGATCGACGCCGTCGGCCGTCATCGCGGCGCCGGCCTCGGCGGCGGGCACGACGAGCGCGAGCAGACGCTCAACCAGCTGCTGGTCGAGATGGACGGTTTCGAATCGAACGAGGGCGTGATCCTGGTGGCGGCCACCAACCGCCCCGACGTGCTCGATCCCGCCCTGCTGCGCCCCGGACGCTTCGACCGCCAGATCGTGGTCGACATGCCCGACCTCAACGGCCGCGAGGCGATCCTCAAGGTCCACATGCGCAAGATCCTCCACGGCGAAACCGTCTCGGCCAAGAAGGTCGCGGCCGGCACGCCGGGCCTCGCCGGAGCCGACCTGGCCAACCTGGTCAACGAGGCCGCCCTGCTCGCCGCCCGCAAGAACCACACCGAGGTGACCATGGAGGACTTCATGGACGCCCGCGAGAAGGTCATGCTCGGACCCGAGCGGCGCAGCCGCGTGATGAGCGAGGAGGACAAGCGGATCACCGCCTACCACGAGGCGGGCCACGCCATCCTGGCCGAGCTCTGCGAATTCGCCGACCCGATCGAGAAGGTGACCATCATCCCCCGCGGCCAGGCGCTCGGGCTGACCTTCACCCTGCCGGAGAAGGACGAGCTGCACACCAGCCGCGAGAAGATCCTCGACAAGATCTGCATGGCCCTCGGAGGCCGCGTGGCCGAGGAGCTGTTCATCGGCCGGATCCACGGCGGCGCGTACCAGGACATCAAGACCGTCACCCACTACGCCCGAACCATGGTGACCCAGCTCGGAATGAGCGATTCGCTCGGCCCCATCTCGTACGACGAGGGCCAGGAGCAGGTCTTCCTCGGCCGCGAATTCACCCGCCGCCGCTCGGTCAGCGAACGGACCCTGCAGCAGATCGACGACGAGGTGACCCGGATCATCGAGGAGCAGCACGGCCGGGCGAGGGACCTGATGGAGCAGCACCGGGACAAGGTCGAGATCATGGCCGAGGCCCTGCTCGAACGCGAGACCATCGGCCGCGAAGAGGTCGAGGTGATCATGGCCGGCGAGCCCCTGCCGGAACCGGTCATCGCGGATGAGCCCGAGGTCCCGACCGGCGACGACTCGTTCCCGAAGCCCCAGGGCGCGGCGGTGGACGAGCCCGCGGAAGCCGCGGAAACCCCGGCTGAAGAGTCCGCCGAAACAGCCGAAGAGGACACCTTGCCGTGACCGGGACCGCGAATCGGACCTGGCTGCTGGGCCGGCGCCCGCTGCGATACGATCGCCGGCCCCGGGTGATGGGCATCCTCAACCCGACTCCGGACAGCTTCCACGCCGCCTCCCGGACGCCCGATCCCGGCCTCGCCGCCGCCCGGGCCGAGGAGATGGCCGCCGGCGGCGCCGAAATCCTGGACCTCGGCGCCGAGTCCTCGCGGCCCGGCGCCGAGCCCGTCGACACCGCCGAGGAGCAGCGCCGCCTGCTGCCGGTCCTGGCCGAGATCCGGCGCCGCTGCGATCTGCCCCTGACCGTCGACACCTACCGCGCCGACACGGCCCGACGAGCCCTGGACCTGGGCTGCGACGGGATCAACGACATCTCGGCCGGCACGATGGACCCGGACATGCTGCCGGTCGCCGCCGGGTCCGGCTGCGGGCTGGTCCTGATGCACATGCTGGGCACGCCCCGCACCATGCAGGACTCCCCCGCCTACCGTGACGCCCCGGGCGAGATCGGCGCCTATCTGGAAGGGCGGGCCCTGGCCGCCGAAGAGGCCGGCGTCGCCGCGGAACGGATCCTCGTGGACCCCGGGATCGGTTTCGGCAAGAAGCTCGAACACAACATGGCCCTGCTCGCCCGGCTGGAAGGCACGGCGCCCGGCAGGGCGATCCTGCTCGGGGCCTCGCGCAAGAGATTCATCGGCGACCTGACCGGCGCCGAGCCCGCCGACCGGCTGCCCGGCAGCCTGGCCGCGGCCGCCGCGGCGTTCCGCGCCGGCTGCGCCGTTGTCCGCGTGCACGACGTACCGGAAACGATCCAGTTCCTGGAAGTCCTCGCGGCGATTCGCGAGGCAGGCTGACCCCGGCCGGCGCCGCACGACGTCGAACCATCCAGTTCGCCGTTGTCCGCCGATCCGACCGGTGCTAATCTGCGAGCGGCGTTCCCGATCCGGGCGCCCGCGGAGCGAGAACGACCCAGACCACGGACACCGAAGATGTGGGAATCCATCACCAACTCCCTGGCCATCGACATCCTCGACATCCTGGTCGTGGCGTTCCTGCTCTACCGCCTGCTGCTGCTGGTCCGGGGCACCCGCGCCTCCCAGATGTTCATCGGGCTGACGGTGCTGCTGGTCTTCTCCTGGCTCGCCGACCGGCTGGACATGATCGTGCTCAAGCAGATCATCTCGTCGCTGCAGACGGTCTGGGTGGTGGCCTTCATCATCATCTTCCAGCCCGAACTGCGGAACGCCCTGACCCAGCTGGGACGCCGCCGCATGCTGGCCTTCTTCGCGCCGGCCGATGAGATTCCCGCCGAAGAGGAGATCCTGCGGGCCGTCGAGCGCCTCTCGCGCCGGGGCCTGGGCGCCCTGATCGTCATCGAACGCGAGATCGGGCTGGGCCGATGGATCAAGAGCGGCACGCCGATCAACGCCGACATCTCGGCCCTGATGCTCGAATCCATCTTCACCGTCCCGGGGCCGCTGCACGACGGGGCTGTCGTCATCAGCCAGCACAAGATCGCCGCCGCGGGCTGCATCCTGCCCAACAGCGAGAAGACCGAACTGGGCTACTACCTGGGCACCCGCCATCGCGCCGCGATCGGGATGTCGGAGATCTCCGACGCCTTGGTGATCGTGGTCTCCGAGGAGACCCGGGCGATCTCGCTGGCCTACAACGGGGAGATCATGCGCGGGCTGTCGATCACCGATCTGTCGGCCGAATTAAACCGGATCCTGGCCCTGGCCTCGATCTCCGGCGCCGGCGAGGAGAAGACCCGCAAGCCCGCCGCTTCCTGATCGCCGCTTCCCGGCCGGTCCTTCCGCCCGCCCCCTCCGACCGCGTATCCATCGAATCTTCGCGCCCCGTCAAGCGATTCGGCGCGCCGCCCGGGCCGGAGGAATTCACCGCCTCGCGCCGGTGCGGGACCAATCGGCCATGCGCAGCCCGCCGCCGGTCGCGGCGGCGACCTCCCCCACCGCGCCGGCCAGTGCGCCCAGCAGCAGCCGTCGCGCTTCGGGATGACCGGGCCGGCAACGCGCCGGCAGCCGGACGGCGACCTGCCTCGAGGCCGTGACGCCCCCCGGGCTCCGCCCCCGCAAACGGATCGTCCACTCCCCGCCGCACCGCCGCAGACAAGGGGGTTCCAGCGTCCAGCCCGGACGCAGGCGGGCCCGGATCCGGGCGAAGCCTTGGCGGAGAATTTCGGCTGCCCATCGATTCATTTTTCGAATAAGGGGAGGGAAGCCGGGAGAGATCGGTTCGGGGTGGGCCGTCGGCCGGAAAGCGAGGGCGCCCTCACCCTCCCGCCGACGGACCCGCGCGAACGAACAGGACCTCCCATTCCCCGTCCATCCGCCCCCGCCGGCTTTCAGCAATCGGGATACCGGAAACGAAACTTCACGACGAGAATTTCGGACACGTAACCAACTCAAACATAATAACTTAAATGAATGTGTCCGCAGAGGGGACCGTTTCGCTTTTCCACCGGTGTCAACCAACGTGGATAGCCAAGCGGGCATGATGTCAACCGAGGGACTCAAGTCTTGCCGAGAAAGGGAATTCAGGCGATGGCACCGGGGAATGACGGCCGCGCGGGGGCGGGACAGACCGCATAATGGGTCGGATCAAACGAATGCGCGACCGGCTCCCATCCCGGAGGAGGGGATCCGGCCGCGCAAGACGTCCCGACCTCGATTCAGACGAGTTCCCGAGCCAGCCAGCCGTCCAGAACGCGGCGCAGGAACCGCCACTCGCTGCCGACCTTCTTGGCGGGGATCTTCCCCTCCTTGGCCAGGCGGCAGATCGTCTTGACGTGCATCTTCAGATATTCGGCCGCCTCGAGGGATGTCATGACCTGAGCGGGGGCATCTTCGGTTCCGACGTAGATGCCTGCGTAATCCTTGGTGTCGAGCATGGGTGCGGTTCTCCTCTCAAGCACACGGGGTGCGGGATGTCGTCGCAGCCGTTTCAGCAACTCCCGTGCCCCCGGAACCGCTCCGCGCGAACCGCGGAAATCTCCCCGCAAAGCGGGTTTTCACGACATCAGGAACCGTTCTGCGAAATCATCGGAAGGCGGAAGGCAGCGGAAGCCCCGGCGGGACGTTGCAAACCGCATCCCCCGATCGCGAGGGCGCGTCGACCCCATTGAGGAACGAAAAAACCGCCCCGCGGCGGCGACCGGCCGTCACGTGGCGGTTCGGGATCGCGCGGCGAAAGGGCTCAGGCTCCGCCCTTCAGGAAGCCGCGGACTTCCTGCTCGAGGGAATCCCTGCCGTGGGCCGCGAGGATCATGTGCCCGCCTTCGGGATAGAGCCGGAAGCGGGAATTCCGGTTGCGGATCTTCTTCTGGAGGATCCGCAGGGAATTCGAGGATATGCGGGGATCATCGGCGCAGTGGGCGGCGTAGACCGGCATCTTCAGGCGGCCGACCTCGCCGCGGGCCTTCTCCATGGCGTCGAGAACCTCGAGATCCCAGCCGAAGCGGCGGCGCAGCAGCGGCAGCTTGTGCAGCCGCAGCGAGATGAGCATCCGCATCGGCAGCGGCAGCTTGGGCTGCAGCGCCGGCGAGAGCAGGCAGAGCGAACCGATCGACTCGCGGCGGGCCAGCAGGATCGCCAGGGCGGCGCCGAAGCTGAAGCCCACGACGTGGACCCGGCGGTGCTCCCGGCTGAGTTGGCGGTACCGCAGCAGCACCTCCTGCATGCAGACGCGCCACTTCACGTGCTCGGGGACCCCCTCGCCGCGGCCGTGGCCAGGCAGCAGGGGAACGTAGACGCTCATGCCTTCGCGATGCAGGTGGTCGGCGAGCCCCCGCAGATCGTCGGGGGATCCTGTCGACCCGTGGATGAGCAGCACTGCATCCTGGGAGCCCTTGACCATCCGGATGATCGACCGGTGCTCGCGGGCGATGCCCTGGTCCTGCTCCATCTCGGCCTGCAGGCCCTGCTGGGTGCGCAGCTGCATGCCCCGGGTATCGACGCCGCGGGACTGCTCCAGCTCCCACGCGGTCAGGGAAAGCTGGGTCAGCCGCGCCGAGGGCAGTTTCTTTCCGTTCTCCGGCGATCCGCGATCCCGGGAGTCCTGTGCTTTCGGCAAATCGATCTCCGTTCAGTCACCCTGTGCGTCGGGATCGGGCAGATCCAGCGCGGCGGGACGATCACAAATGATATCGGGCCAGTCCTCCTGGTCGAGACGGGCCAGGACGCCGTGGTCGGGATGCTTGCCGCTGAGAACGAACGCGGTGCCCATTCCCAGCCGGTGGGCGGTCACCAGATCGGCCACGGGGTCATCCGAGATAAATAGGGCGTCTTCGGCCCGACTGCCAACCCTTTTCAGCGCCTCGCGGTAGATCCGCTCGCGCGGCTTGCCCACCACGACGGCCGGATTGCGGGCCACCGACTCCAGTCCGGCGCAGTAGAAACCGGGGCCGAAGCGCCGCTCGCCGTGGATGTCGAGATAGAAATGATTGCGGTGCAGGGCGACCAGTTCGGCGTCGTGATCCACCAGCGACGGCAGGGCCCGGTCGAGATCCGCGACCGCCAGATCGGGATTGATGCCCAGGACCACCGCGTCGCAGGGGCCCTCGCGGACCAGGGTGAAACCCTGCTCTCGCCACCATCCATCGAGGCGGGACATCCCGAGCCAGAGCAGCGTCGTCTTGTTCCAGGATTTCAGAAGCTCGGCGCCGACCACCAGGGCCGAGACCAGCATGTCCGGAACGATCTCGAATCCGGCTTCGACCAGATCGGCCACCAGCTCCTCGGGCCGGTGGCTGGTGTTGTTGCTCACCAGCACCCGGCCGACGCCCGCCGCGTGAAGCCCGTTGAACCATTCCAGGGATCCGGGGATCGGCTCGTAGCGCTTGTCCCGCACCAGCACGCCCTCGATGTCGATCAGATAGCTTTCATACCGTCGCGGCCGAGCCATGGCGCCGTCCCTTCCTGGCCGCTTCCTCGAGCAGCGCATCGTAGCGTTCGATCAGCCGGTCCCAGCAGAAGGCGTCGCAGTCCAGCGAAAGCGAACAGACGTGCCCGCAGGCGTCGCCTCCGATCAGATCCCGCAGCAGGGCGACCAGCTCGTCCTCGCCCGTGTAGAAATGCCTCCCGCGGCACAGGCTGCCGTAGAGGGAGGGATAGACCTGCTCGCGCGGAAGCACCGGATAGGCTCCGGCGTGGATCGCCTCGGCCACCGAGATGCCGAAATATTCCTGGGCGGCGCAGCTGACCACGATGTCCGCGCGTTCGAGGCAGGCCTCGTAGTCGGCCCGCGAGGGTTGATGGCCCCAGGCCTCGATCCGGTCGCCCAGCCGGTCGCGCAGTTCGGCGAAGGCGTCCTCGTTGCCCCGCGATTCCCCGAGCAGCATCAGCCGGAAATCGAAACCGGCCTCGGCCAGCCGCAGCAGCGCCCGGCTGAACATGTCGGGGCGCTTGTCGAATTCCCAGCGGTGGTTCCAGAGGATGACGTGGGAGCGTCCGTCGCGGGGCCAGGACGGACCCACCCCGGGATCGCAGGCGCCTCCCGCATAGGGGGCGAAGGATTCGGCGGGATGGGGACTGCGTTCCAGCCCCACCGGCAGCACCTCGCAGCGTCCGGCGAGCCGGGAGCGCACGTCGCGGGGCACGGCCTCGGGCATCCGGCCCAGGTATTCGGGCAGGGCGTCGAGGAACAGGTCCCGGTGCCAGGCGGAATTGAAGACCACCCGGTCGGCCGCCAGGCAGCTGATGATGTTGGTGAATCCGAAATGGAAATCGAACTCCTCGTCGGGCGAGAGCGGGTAGGTCAGCTGGTTCTCGTGCATGTAGAGCACCGCCGGCAGGTCGCGCATCCCGGCCGGCAGCAGTCCCCGCAGGTCGGCGAGGTTCAGGTAGTCGGTGGCCAGGATCAGGTCGTAGTCGCGCCCGCCGGCCGCCGCGGCGTCGGCGAACCAGGCCGCGGCCCCCCGCATCCGCCATTTCCAGAACCGCGCCGGCAGGGTCAGAGCCTCGATCCCGTGCCGCGAGCGTGCGGTCAGACCTTCCCGGAAGGAACGATGGGAACCGCCGTCGTAGGGTTCGATGAACAGGATCCGCAAGAAACACCTCCAGCGCGGCCTTCCCGGACCGCCGAACCCAATCTAGCATCCTTTGACAAATTGCACGACGCAGCAATCTTGGAATATATTCGGACAGGAGAACTCCCCCGCCTCCGGTCCCGCCCCCGGAACCAATTCCAGAGTCTGTGAGGACATCTATGAACCGCGGAACTCGCCTGCTGCTGATGGCGGCCCTGATCATTCCGGCCCTCTTCGGGAACGCCTTCGCGGGCGACCATGTCGGCCGCGTGCCCGGCCGCGTCATCCTGGTGCTCGCGCCGGACACCTTCCCCAAGGTGGAAACCGACGGCAAGAGCGTCTCGACCGGGCTGCCCGGACTGGACAAGACCGCCGACCGTCTCGGCGCCGTGGCCATGGACCGGCTCTACCGCGCCGCCGCCGCACCCGCCAAGTCGGACGAGCCCGACCTGCGCCTGCACTGGACGCTGGACATCGACCCCGCCGCCGACCTGGACGCGGCGCTGGCCGAATTCGAGGCCCTGCCCGAGGTCGCGCGCGCATACCCGGTGGACATCTTCCGCAACGACGACCTGCCGGACGATCCGAATCTCGGCAACCAGTGGTATCTGCGCAACACCAACCCCGGCGGCAAGGACATCCGGGCCCTCGGCGGCTGGGCCGAGACCCACGGCGACACCAGCATCGTCGTCGCGGTCGTGGATTCGGGCGTCGACTGGCGCCATCCCGACCTGGGCGGCACCGGCCCCGACTACATCGACGGCAACATCTGGATCAACTGGGCCGAGTGGAACGGGACGGCCGGCGTCGACGACGACTCCAACGGCTACGTCGACGATTTCCGCGGCTGGGACTTCGTGACCGGCGTGAGCGGCTGGGACGACGCCGACACCATGACTCCGGACAACGATCCGATGGACTTCGGCGGCCACGGCACCAACTGCGCGGGCTGCGTCTCGGCGATCACCGACAACGGCGTCGGCATCGCGGGCACCGGCTGGGACTGCAAGGTCATGGCCCTGCGCGCCGGCTACCTGCCCCGCAACGAGACCCACGGCGTGGTGCGGATGGACTTCTGCTCCTCGGCCATGGTCTACGCGGCCAGAAACGGCGCGAAGATCGTCAACTGCAGCTGGGGCAGCAGCGATTACCTGGATTACGCCACGAACTACTGCACCAGCCAGGGCGTGCTGGTGATCACCGCGGCCGGCAACGACAACGACCAGGAATCGGACTTCCTCGGCGACCACGCCGACGTGGTCGCGGTCGCGGCCACCGGCCCCGACGACGGCAAGACCGACTTCTCGAGCTACGGGCTGTGGGTCGAGCTCTCCGCCCCGGGCATCGACATCTACACCACTGCCTGGAACCAGACCACCGGCGAGCACACCTACGCCAGCGTCCAGGGGACGTCGTTCTCGTCGCCGATCGCCTGCGGCGCGGCGGCGCTGATCTGGTCGGTCCATCCGACCTGGAACCGGGCCCAGGTGCGGGCCGCGCTGCTTTCCGCGGTCGACGACATCGACGGCGCCAATCCGATCTACGCCGGCAAGCTGGGCTCCGGGCGGGTCAACCTGCTCAAGGCGCTCGGCGACAACTTCCATCAGGTGCCGGACGAGCTGCCCACCGTCCTGGACGCGATCAACGAGGCCGCGCCCGGGGACTCGGTGGCCGTGGCGGCGACGACCGTGATCGACGGGCCGCTGACTGTGATCGACAAGGAGATCTGGATCGGGGGCGGATGGAACGCCGACTTCAGCGACCGCGATCCGGCCGGATCCCCCACGCTGATCCAGGCCAACGCGGCCAAGACGGCCATGAACTTCCAGACCGGCGTCGGGCCGGCCACCGTGGTCGACGGCTTCCGCTGCTCCGGCGGCGGCGGACAGTCGTTCTCCGACATCCCGATCAGCGGCAAGTTCGGCGGCGGGATCGTGATCAACCGCGTCGCCCCGACCCTGCGCCGCATCGACATCACCGGCAACTCCGTCGGCGGCACCCACGATTACGGCGGCGGCGGCGGCCTGCTGCTGCACCAGTCCGACGCCGTCTGCGAGGATCTGACGATCCACGGCAACTCCGCCGTCCGCGGCGCCGGCGTCTACATCTACGGCGGCAGCCCGGTGCTGCGCCGCTGCGTGATCAGCGACAACACCGTCCACGGCGACAACATGAGCTATCCGGCCCAGGGAGGCGGCGTCTACGTGATGGACGCGGCGGTGACCTTCGAGGACTGCTCGATCACCGGACATCTCGACGTCGACCAGGGCGGCGGCGTCTACGCTGGCATCGACACCGGCGACGTCTCGCTGACCCTGCAGGGGACCGATATCGGCGGGAACATGGCCAAGACCGCCGGCGGCGGCGTCTACCAGGACGGCGGATCGTTCTCGGCGACCGCGGTCTCGGTCACCGGCAACGGCAAGACCCCCGCCGCGACCTTCATGAAGGGCGGCGGCCTCGCGATCTACAACGCCGACGTCTACGCGGACAGCCTGGACGTCTCCGGCAACGCATCGCACCTCGACGCCGGCGTCGACTTCAACGGCGTCGCGAACCTGGCGGTCACGCACTCGCTGTTCACCGGCAACGACGCCGCGTTCCTCGGCGGCGGCGTCCATCTGCAGAACGTGTCCGCGGGATCGTTCAGCCACAACACGGTGGCCGGCAACAGCAGCGTCAACGGCGCCGCCGGGCTGTACGTCGCTTCCTCGACGGTGGACATCACCAACAACATCATGGCCTTCAACACCGGCGGCTCCAATCTGGCCAACGGCGTTTCGATCGACGCGGCACCGGCGGTGTTCAGCTGCAACGACGTCTTCGGCAACGACAACGCCGCCTATTCGGGGATGGACGACCCCACCGGGACCGGCGGCAACATCGCGGCCGATCCGAATTTCTGCCCCCTCGAAGGCGCGGAATACTACCTGCTCGACCCATCGCCCTGCCAGGAGACCAACAGCGGCGGCTGCGGCGTGATCGGCGCGCGCGGCGTCGGCTGCGTCCCGGTGGGCGTGGGCGACGGCGACGTGCCGGGCTCGGGTCCGGCCATGTTCACCGTCGATCCGAACTTCCCGAACCCCTTCAACCCGGCCACGTCGATCCGCTTCAGCCTGCCGCAGGCCGGCCGCACGACGGTGCGGATCTACGATCTCGCCGGCCGCCTGGTCAAGACCCTGGTCGACGAGGACCTGGCCGCCGAGACGCACGTCGTCCAGTGGCGCGGCCGGGACGAATCGGGCCGCGCGGCGCCGTCGGGCGTCTACTTCTACCGCGTCGAATCGGGCCCCTTCCTGCACGCCGGCAGGATGGCCCTGATCCGCTGATCCCGGGCCGGCCGCGCTCCCGACGCCGGGGGCGCGGCCGGCCGCTGCGAAAGGACTCCCGATGCCCAGCGCACCCTCCGCGGACCTGCAGACCTTTCCCAATCCCCAGACGGATCGCGACTACGAGATCGTCTTCGATTGTCCGGAATTCACCTGCCTCTGCCCGCTGACCGGGCAGCCGGATTTCGCGCACCTGCGCATCCGCTACATCCCCGACCGGACCTGCGTCGAATTGAAGTCCCTGAAGCTCTACCTGTGGACCTTCCGCAACGAGGGCGCCTTCCACGAGGCGGTCACCAACCTGATCGCCGACCGCCTGGCCGAGCTGCTCGATCCGCGTTTCCTGGAGATCGACGCCAAGTGGTACGTGCGCGGGGGGATCACGACCTACGTGCTGGCCCGCCACCGCAGCCCCGATTGGCGGGGCGAGACGCCGGCCGCTCCCGAACGCCCCTGGTAGGAACCGACCCGGTCAGACCCTGATCGGCAGCACGGCCCCGCAGCCGCCGCAAACGGCTCCGGGGCCGAGTTCGTTGCGCACCGAGAAACCGTCGCGCCGGATGACCGTCGTGCCGCAGCGGGGGCAGACGGTGTCCGATCCGCCGGGCAGCCGCACGTTGCCGGCGTAGACGAAATCCAGGCGTTCGCGGCCCAGCCGCAGGGCCTTGGCGAGGGTGGCCGGCGGGGTGGGCGGAGCCTCGAACTTCCAGGCCGGCCGGTAGGCGGAGAAATGCAGAGGCACGCCGCGGCCGAGGCCCGCCACGAAATCGACCACCTCGGCGATCTGCCGGTCCTGGTCGTTGTGGCCTGGGATGACCAGGTTGGTCACCTCGAGATGGATTCCCGCCGCGTGGATCGCCTCGATGGCGTCGAGAACGGGCCCGAGCCGCGCCTTGCAGACGCGTCGGTAGAAGCGATCGTCCATCGCCTTGAGATCGACGTTGGCCGCATCGAGCAGGGGCAGCAGCTCGGCCAGCGGCCCGGGTTCGAGGAATCCGTTGGTCACCACGACGTTCTTCAGGCCCTCGGCGTGGGCCAGCCGCGCCGTGTCGCGCAGGAATTCGAACCACACCAGGGGCTCGCTGTAGGTGTAGGCGATGCCCAGCGACCCCTGATCGCGGGCCGCGGCCACCACCTGCCGCGGCGTCATCCGCTCGACGGGGCGGTCGGTCCGCTGGCTGATGTCCCAGTTCTGGCAGAAGAGGCAGGCGAGATTGCATCCGGGCGCGGCCACCGAGAGGATCGGCGCTCCGGGATGGAAGTGGTAGAGGGGCTTCTTCTCGATGGGATCGATCCCGGCCGCCACGATCCGGCCGTACTGCAGGGCGACCATCCTGCCTTCGCGGTTGCCGCGGGTGCCGCAGGGGCCGTCGCGGCCCTCGCGCAGGCGGCAACCGATCGGGCACAGTCCGCAACGGACCGCCCCGTCGTCCAGAGGCGTCCACCAGGCTGCTTCGACGGTCGGAGTCACGGCTTGCCTCCAGCCCAAAGGCGATCGACGGCCCAGGCGGCAGTCTCCGCGGTCTGCGGATCGTCCGCTTCGGCGGCGGCGCGCACCTCGTCGGCAAGGTCGGTGCGGCCGGTGTTGGCCGCCACCACCAGGGCGTTGCGGCGCAATCCCTCGGGATGGGCCCGCCACAGCGGCGTGCGCCGGAATCGCTGCTCGAACCTCTCCGCATCCAGGGCGATCAGGTCTTCCAGTTCGAGCTCGGCGTGCGCGGATTCGATCCGGTACTCCTCGGGCGGATGCCGGCCGGCGGCCAGCCGCAACGCCTTGCCGTTCCAGGGGCAAACGGCCTGGCAGATGTCGCAGCCGAAGATCATCCCTCCCTGCAATCCGCGCTCGTCCTCCGGAGCGGTGCCGCGGCGCTCGATGGTCCAGGTCGACAGGCAGCGGCCGGCGTCCAGGACGTGCGGCGCGACCAGCGCTCCGGTCGGGCAGGCGTCCAGGCAGCGGCTGCAGTTCCCGCAGAGGTTCGCCGGTCCCTCGCCGGGCGGAGGCTCCTTGCCGGCGACCGGCGGTCCGACCAGCGGACGGGGAGCGTCGACCAGACCCTCGACCTCGAATCCGACCAGGGCCACCCCCAGGAACAGGCCCGATCCCAGCCGGGGATGGATCAGGCAGGTGTTGCGGCCGAAGAAGCCCAGCCCGGCCAGCCAGGCCAGCTCGCGTTCCAGCAGGGGCCCCGCGTCGACGTGCACGCTCGCCCGCAGCGAGACGGCCGCCTTGCCGTGATCATCGGCCAGATCCTCGCGCAGCCCGGCCAGCACGCCGCGGATCGCCCCGCCCAGCACATCGTGGTAATCGCGGCCGCGGGCGTAGCGGGACACGCCGTCGGTCCAGGGACGGCCGCGGACGACGCCGTGCAGCGAGGCCGGATCGTTGGGATCCCAGCCCGAAACGTAGCGCTGGGCGAAGACCAGGGCGGTGCGGGCCCAGGGACGTTCGATGGTCGGATCCGCGCGGGCGGCGGGATCGCGGAGCATGTAGCCCAGCCCCCCGTGGCGGCCCTCCTCGATCCAGGAATCCCAGGCCCCGCGATGCGGCAGCTCGACCGGCAGGGCGACCGCCCCGGCCAGATCGATCCCCGCCGCGCGGCAGAGCCCGTCGAGCCGCGACCGCAGCCGGCCGGCCGGAACGCTGATCGACTCGCCGGTCATCGCGCCAACCTCGCGCGCGCCTCGTCGCAGCCCTTCAGCAGTCGCGCGACCACCTCGGCGACCGTCGGCACGTCGTCGATCAGTCCGCTGACCTGCCCGATCTCCAGCTCCCCCTGCTCGAGATCGCCCTCGGCCATCCCTCGCCGCGCCCGGCCTTCGCCCAGCAGGGCGACCAGTTCCTCGCGCGTCGCGCAGCGGGCCTCGAGCTCGGCCACCCGGTCGGCGAAGGGATTGCGCAGCAGGCGCACCGGCACGTGCCGCTTCATCATCAGCATCGTGTCGCCCGGTCCGGCGGCGGCCACCGCGTTCTTGAAGGCGGGATGGGCCGACGACTCGACCGTGGCCGCGAAACGCGATCCGATCTGCACCCCTTCGGCGCCCAGGGCCATCGCGGCGGCCATCTGCGATCCGGTCGCTATGCCTCCCGCGGCGATCACCGGAATCGACACCGCCGCCACGCATTCGGGCACCAGCACCATGGTCGTGAGCTCCTCGCGGCCGTTGTGGCCGCCCGCCTCGAAACCCTCGCAGATCACCGCGTCGCAGCCGGCGTCCTCGCATTTGCGGGCCAGATCGGGCGAGGCGACGACGTGCAGGCTCACGCATCCTTCCTTCTTCAGACGGCCGACGACCCGGCGCGGCGAACCCGCCGAGGTGATGAAGATCCGCCCGCCTTCCTCCAGCGCGGCCTCGAGGCAATCGCCGGCGTGCTTGAACAGCAGGGGCAGGTTCACCGCCGGCGGGCGACCGACGGCCGACCGGACGGCGCGGATCTGGTCCCGCAGGAAACCGGGCCTCATCGAACCGGCGCCCAGCACGCCCAGACAGCCCGCGGCGGCCGCGGCCGCGGCCAGTTCGGCGCCGCTGTTGTGGACCATCCCCGCCTGGATGATCGGATGTTCGATCTCCAGCAGTTCGCGGATGCGGTCGCCGGCCCGGGCAGCCATCAGGGCTCCCCCTGCTCGCCGCTGTAGCGGATCACGCGCAGGTTCTCGACGGTCATCAGGCCGTCGTCGATCAGCTCTTCGAGCCGCGGCAGCACGCGGTCGATGTTCTCCGGCGAATCGACGACCTCGATCACCACCGGCAGGTCGGCGCTCAGACGCAGCACGCGCTGGGAATGGATCTTCTGGGCCGCGCCGTAGCCCAGGATGCCGCGCAGGACGGTGGCGCCGGCGATGCCCTCGTCGCGGCAGATCTCGACGATGGCCTCGTAGAGCAGCCGGCCCTCGTGCCGCTTGCCCTCGTCCACGAAGATGCGCAACAGCTTGCCGCGGTCCTCGACGCGCATGGCGGACCTCCGAGATTCGGGTTCGGATGGGACGATGGATCACAGGCGCGATGCTAGCACATATCCGCCCCAGGCGGCCACCAGTCCCAGCCCCAGCGAGGCCGCGACGTTCAGCAGCGCGCGCGGGACGTCGCCGCCGCGCAGCAGGGCGAGGGTCTCCCAGCTGAAGGTCGAGAAGGTGGTGAACGCGCCCAGGAAACCGATCAGCACCGCGGCGCGCGAGGTGGGGCTCAGGGTCCAGCGCTCGGCCGCGAGGGTGGCCAGAAGACCCAGCAGGAAGCAGCCGACCAGGTTGACCGTCAGGGTGCCGGCCGGGAAGTTCGACCCCGACCAGCGCTGCACAAGGCCCGAAAGCCCGTAGCGGGCGAGCGCGCCGAGGGCCCCGGCGCCGGCGATGGCGAGCAGGCGGATCATCGGGAACCTCCGGCCGCGGCCGCGGGCGTCGCGGGAACGGCGGGCACCCGGATCCGCAGGCAGACGAAGAAGCCGGCCACCGCGATCCCCGCCGCCATCAGGAAGACCCAGCGGAACCCGAAGGCCTCCCAGACATAGCCCGAGAGGATCGGCAGCGACATCGCCACCACGTGGTCGATGGTCACGCCCATCGAGATCGTCGGGGTGATCTCGCTCGGATCGTCCACGATCTTCTTCAGGTAGGTCGTCCGGGCGATGCGCAGGGCGAACAGCACGCTGTCGAGGATGTAGGCGCCGTAGAGCAGGCGCAGGTCCCAGGGCGCGGGCAGCAGGTCCGAGGCGAAGGCGTAGCAGAGGCAGATCAGCAGGATCAGCACCTCGTCGGCCGACAGGACCGTGCGCTCGCCCAGCCAGTCGATCACGTCGCCGAGCAGCGGGCGCAGCACCACCCCGGCCAGCGCCGCCAGGAAGTACAGCAGCGCGATGGTCGAGACCGGCACGCCGTGGATGCTGACCAGCACCCAGCCGCCGAAGGCCATGAAGATCTGCTTGCGCACCCCGAAGAGCGCGCTGATGGCGTAGAAGACCCCGTACTTGCGCTTGATCACCATCCGCCGCGACGGGACCGCCCCGCGGCCGACCTGCAGCCGCAGATAGAACCAGCCGGCGACCAGGGCGCAGCCGGCGGCGATCAGGTAGAAGATCGAATAGACGTCGCCCAGGGTCCGGGCCAGCAGGAAGATGCCGCCGACGCCGAGGATCACGCCCAGATTGCGGGCGCCGCCGATCTGGCCCAGACGCCTCCCCTCGCCGCCCTGTTTCGCCAGCAGCAGCCCGACCGGCCCCTCGACCGCGAAGATGACGTGGTCGCCCACCGACCACACCACCAGGAAGAAGACAAGCGGGGCCACCTCGCGGGCGACCAGTCCCAATCCGGCCGCGCCGGCGGCGGTCAGCAGCATCGCCAGGGCCGCCATCCGCGTCTCGCGCAGGAAGGTCAGCAGACCGGCCGAGACGAACATGATCAGGAATCCCGGCAGTTCGCGGGGGAACTCCAGCCAGCCGCGCGCCTCGGCGCCCAGCCCGTGGACCTCGTTGAGATAGTTGTTGAACGTCGCCTGGAAGATGCCGTTGGCGGCCCCGAAGAACAGGGTCGCCAGCAGCAGGCGTCGGAAATCGGGATGGATGCCGCGAAGCTTCTCGAACATGGCGCTCGCCCCGGCCCGGACCTAGGCCCGCGTACCGTAGTTGGGCGCCTCCTTGGTGATGTTCACGTCGTGGGGATGGCTCTCGCGCAGACCCGCGCCGGTGATCCTCACGATGTCGGCGTCGCGCTGCAGATCGGCGATCGTCCGGCAGCCGCAGTAGCCCATGCCGCTGCGCAGGCCGCCGACCAGCTGGAAGAGGATGTCGTGCAGCCGGCCGCGGTAGGGCACCCGGCCCTCGATGCCCTCGGGCACCAGCTTGTCGCGGTCGGTGACCGAATCCTGGAAGTAGCGGTCCTTGCTGCCCTTCTCCATCGCGGCCAGCGAGCCCATGCCGCGGTAGCTCTTGTAGACCCGGCCCTCGAAAAGGACCTTCTCGCCCGGCGCCTCGTGGGTCCCGGCGAACAGCGAGCCGATCATCACCGCGTCGGCGCCCACGGCGATCGCCTTGACGATGTCGCCGGAGTACTTCACGCCGCCGTCGGCCACCACCGGCACGCCGGCCTCGTGGGCCGCGCGGGCCACGTCGGCGATCGCCGTCACCTGGGGCACGCCGACCCCGGCCACGACGCGCGTCGTGCAGATCGAGCCCGGGCCGATGCCCACCTTCAGGGCGTCCGCGCCGGCTGCGATCAGGTCGCGCGCGGCCGCCGCGGTGGCGATGTTGCCGGCCATGATCTGGGCCTCGGGATGGCGCCCGCGGACCTTGCGCACCATCTCCAGCACGTTGCGCGAATGGCCGTGGGCGGTGTCGATGACCAGCAGGTCGGCCCCGGCCTCGATCAGCAGATCGACGCGCTGCTCGGTGCCCGCGCCGACGCCGACGGCCGCCGCGGCCGCCAGCCGCCCCTTGGAGTCCTTGTTGGCGTCGGGGTAGTCGATCTTCTTCTGGATGTCCTTGACCGTGATCAGCCCCCGCAGATCGCCGGACTCGTTGACCACCAGCAGCTTCTCGATGCGGTGCTCGTGCAGCTTGACCGCCGCGTCCTCGAGGGTCGTGCCCACCGGCACGGTGACCAGGTTCTCGCTGGTCATGACCTCGCGCACCAGGCGCGACGTGTCGCGCACGAAGCGCAGGTCGCGGTTGGTGAGGATGCCGACCAGGCGGTCGCCCTCGGTGATCGGCACGCCGGAGATGCGGTAGCGCTTCATCAGCGCCAGCGCCTCGTCGATGGTGCGGTCGGGGCCCAGGGTGATCGGATTGGTGATCATGCCCGATTCGCTGCGCTTGACCCGCTCGACGTGCTCGGCCTGCTCCCGAGGCGTCAGGTTCTTGTGGATGACGCCCAGGCCGCCCTCCCGCGCCATGGCGATCGCCATGTCGGCCTCGGTCACCGTATCCATCGCCGAGGAGAGCAGCGGCACGTTCAGGCCCAGGCGCGAGGTCAGGCGGGTGGCGGGGTCGATGTCGCGCGGGATGACCTCGGAATAACGGGGGACCAGCAGGATGTCGTCGAAGGTCAGGCCTTCCCGGTAACCCTGCACGGCATCCGGGCGGTCCGATGCGATCCGGTCCATGGCGGAGATCCTTTGTCTGGGCGTGGCGCGGCCGGGATCAGGGTTTCAGAACCCCGATGAACGGCAGATTGCGGTATTTCTCGTCGTAGTCGAGGCCGTAGCCGATGACGAACTCGTCGGGGATCTCGAAACCGCAGTAGTCGATCTGCGCGCCCTTGATGCGGCGGCATTTCTTGTCCAGCAACGAGCAGACGCGCAGGCTCCGGGGGTTGCGGGTCTTCAGCAGATCGAGCAGGTGGTTGATCGTCAGGCCGGAATCGATGATGTCCTCGACGATGATCACGTCGCGGTCGGTGATGTTGGCCTTCAGATCCTTCTCGATCTTGACCACGCCGCTGCTCTCGGTCCCGCCGTGGTAGCTCGAGATCGCCATGAAGTCGACCTCGTGGTGCAGCGAGAGGCTGCGGGTCAGATCGGCCAGAAAGACGTAGGCGCCCTTGAGGATGTTCACCAGGATCGGCACGGTCCCCTCGTAGTCGCGGCTGATCTCGTTGCCCAGCTGGGAGATCCGCTGGTGGATCTCGTCGGACGAGATGAGGATCCGTTCGATCAGGGGATCCCGCTGCATCAGTTCCTGGTCGTCGTACTGCAATGCTGGCCTCCGGTCCGGGCGCTCAGGCGCCGACAGGGCTGCCGGGCGCCGCCGGGGCGCCGGGCTCGCCGTCCTTGAGCCGCGAGCGCAGGACGCCCGCGATCTTGTTCGCGATCAGGTCGATGGCCACGCGGTTGTGGCCCCCCTCCGGAATGATCAGGTGCGCGAACCGCTTCGACGGTTCGACGAACTGCTGGTGCATCGGCTTGACGACCTTCTGGTACTGCTCGACGACCGAATCCAGCGTGCGGCCCCGTTCGGCGGTGTCGCGCCTCAGGCGGCGGATGAACCGTTCGTCGGCGTCGACGTCGACGTAGAGCCGGATGTCCATCAGCTCCCGCAGGGCCTGCGATTCCAGGACCAGGATCCCCTCGACGAAGATGATGTCCGCGGGATCCTGGTGCACCGTCTCGGGACGGCGGCTGTGGGCCGCGTAGTCGTAGGTGGGGATCTCGACCGCCCGCCTCTGCTTCAGGGACTTCAGGTGATCGATCAACAGCTCGGTCTCGAAGGCGGCCGGATGATCGTAGTTGATCTTGGCCCGGTCCTTCAGGGGCAGGTGGCTGTTGTCGCGATAGTACGAATCATGGTGCAGGATGAGGACCGTCTGGCCGGGAGCCTCTTCCATGATGCGCAGACCGACGGTGGTCTTGCCGGAGCCCGAGCCGCCGGCGATACCGATGATCACGGGAGGTGGAATGGTTGGTTTGGCGTTCATCTTGGGCGCATACGATACCCGGACGGTGTGCGGCTGTCAATCGCCGCGGACGATCGGGGGGCGGAATCCGCTTGGAAAAGGCCATTGGGGCGATTAGTGTAAGTCGCCCCGGTCCTATTCACCCGGCGGGAAAGCCGTCGCCAGCCTCCCGGAGGCCTCATGACCTGGAACAACTTGACGTCGCTGCTCGGCATATTGGTGCTGATCCTGATCGCCTGGCTGATGAGCAACGACCGGCGCCGCTTCCCCTGGCGGACGGTCGCCTGGGGCCTGGGCCTGCAGCTGGTCTTCGCCCTGCTGCTGCTGCGCACCGCCGCCGGCCGGACCGTCTTCGACGGCGCGCGGATCGTCGTGGCCCGCATCCTGGGCTTCACCGACGCCGGCACCTCGTTCCTGTTCGGCAACCTCTTCCGAGGCAGCGAGGGCCTGGTGCAGTACGTGACGCCCGGCCCGGAAGCGGGCTTCGTCCAGGTCACCAGCTCGGCCACCGGCCAGCTGATCCCCCTGGGCACGGTCTTCGCCATCCATGTCCTGCCGACGATCATCTTCTTCTCCAGCCTGATGGCCATCCTCTACCACCTGGGCGTGATGCAGAAGCTGATCGAGGCCATGGCCTGGCTGATGCGCCGCACCATGGGCACAAGCGGCTCCGAGAGCCTCTCCTGCGCTGCCAACATCTTCGTCGGCCAGACCGAGGCCCCGCTGGTGATCCGGCCCTACATCA